>CAINDG010000030.1 GCA_903847315.1 uncultured Planctomycetota bacterium | reverse complement strand
TAATGATCTGCTCAAAAAGATGCTTGCCGGATGATGATTAAGACAATTGCCTGGAAAAACAATACAGTAATTTTACTTGATCAAAAAGCGCTGCCGTTAAACGAGCGCTATATTACCTGCCGGACTTATCAGGAAATAATCTCCGCCATCAAAGAT
This sequence comes from uncultured Planctomycetota bacterium, assembly GCA_903847315.1. Lineage (GTDB taxonomy): Bacteria > Planctomycetota > Phycisphaerae > Sedimentisphaerales > UBA12454 > UBA12454. The sequence goes on along the minus strand of CAINDG010000030.1, from coordinate 3,497 downwards.
TTAACTGTTCGCGGTGCTCCCGCTATCGGCGTTGCCGCGGCTATGGGAGCGGCGCTGGGAGCGGCAGCATTGTCCTCTATCCCGCCGGAAAAATTCCGTCATAAATTTTCGGCGATCTGTGCTGAAATTGCGCAGTCGCGTCCGACCGCGCGAAATCTTTTCTGGGCACTGGAACGCATGAAAAAACATCTGGAAGATTCCATTAAGTCCGGCAGCAAAAATTTAGTCCAGGAACTAATCTCCGAAGCCAAACGCATCTGTACCGAGGATATCGAAATCAATCGTCAAATGGGGAAAAATGGCAGGGCTCTTCTTGCCGATGGTGATAATATTTTAACGCATTGCAACGCGGGTGCGCTGGCGACAGCGGGATATGGCACGGCGCTCGGTGTCATTCGCGCAGCAAAAGCGGAAGGCAAAAACTTGCACGTTTATGTGGATGAAACAAGGCCGGTCCTGCAGGGGGCAAGACTGACTGCCTGGGAACTGCAAAAAGAAAAAATTCCCGCCACATTGATTACCGATAATATGGCGGGCTTTCTGATGCAGCAGGGCAGGATTGATAAAATAATTGTCGGCGCCGATAGAATTGCCGCCAACGGCGACATCGCCAACAAAATCGGAACATATGCTTTGGCCGTTTTGGCCAAGGCTCACGGCATTCCTTTTTATGTTGCCGCCCCTCTCTCCACAATTGATGTTTCTATTAAAACCGGCGCGACAATACCGATTGAGGAGAGGTCAGGCACTGAAGTTACCCACTTACGTGGCTTGCCAATCGCCCCGGCTAAAACCAAAGTTTATAATCCCGCTTTCGATCTTACCCCGGCAAGATACATTACAGCGATTGTTACCGAAAGAGGAATTCTCCGTAAACCGTATCTTAATTCTATCCGCACTGCATCTAAAGGAAATCCTGGTCATGAAACTATTTCTTTTTGATTTTGACGGCGTATTAGTGGAATCGCTCGATATTTATGAAAAAACCGTCAGCCTTGTTCTTGAAAAAATTAATAAACCGTTGATGCGCGGTCGGGAAGAATTTCTGGAATTGTTTGAGGGCAATTTTTATGAATGTCTTGCTAAGAGAGGCGTGAATTTAAAGGAATTTGTCGAAGCTTCCGCCGATATTTTTTCGCAGATTAATTATAATGAGATGAAAGCGGTTGCCGCAATGTTGCCCGTGATCGAAGAATTGCAGAAAAACAATATACTTTTGGTTATATCCTCCAATGATTCCACTACAATTAAAAAAGCGCTGCAGCGGTTTCAGTATAACGGATTTTTTCAGGAAGTCCTCGGTTCAGATTTCCTGCTCAGTAAAAAAGATAAAATTCTCTACGCCATAAATAAATACCAGATTGCACCCGAAGAGATTTTTTATATCGGCGATACAACCGGCGACATTAAAGAAGGCAAACAGGCCGGTGTAAAAACAGTCGGTGTCACCTGGGGCTGGCACTCTAAAGAGAAAATGGCCACTGCCCAGCCGGATTATCTTTTTGATAAACCCGAAGATTTGTTGCAACTACATTAAAAATAATTTTAGTTTTGCCTTATTTTACAGATAAATAACTATGGGAGAGCTTTGCTTGCAGTTGCCATTTCCCCTTCTTATACTTTCGAGTTGTTGCAGTATATAAGTCGCTATTTACGGCAGCCGTCCGGCTTCGCGCAACTTGGTGATGATTTGATTGATTGCCGGCATTGCCTCTACGGCAGCTTTTTCGCCTTCCATAATGGCTTCGTTGCGTTTGGAAAAATCGCTGGTACCAATGTCGCCTACTTTCGGTTTAATCACAACATCGGCGTTTTTTATCTGAATGGCAGACATTTTATTATGCATGATATCGACTGCCTGCATAATCGTTTCGATAGTACCTGTCGGCACAGACGATGTCAGGTTAGATGATATATCTACGGCAATAACAACATCAGCGCCGTAGCGGCGGGCGACGTCAATAGCCAGCGGGCTGACAACGCCGCCATCTACATAAAGCTTATCGCCAACGACTGTGGGCTGAAAAATGCCGGGGATGGAACAACTAGCGCGTACAGACTTGCCGGTATTGCCGCGACCGAAAACCATTTCCTCACCGGTCTGAATATTGGTAGCTACGGCGTAAAACGGTATCTTGAATTTGTCGATAGGCGTAAATTTAACTTTATTGTTGACAAAAGTTTCCAGCTTTTCTCCTTTGATAAACCCGTTATCCGGGATAATATAATCGACAATGTCATCTTTCTGCAGGCTAAAGGCGATAGTTTGCAGTTCATAAGGAGTATAGCCGTAAGCATACAGGCTACCGACAAATGAGCCGACGCTGGTGCCGACAATCATATGAATGGGAATTTTGTGGGATTCAAGAACTTTTAAAACACCGATATGCGAAAAACCCTTGGATGCTCCTGCGCCCAAAACAACGGCAATCCTGGCTGGCTTTTGTTGCGACAAACCTTTGGATATTGAAGCGCAGGCAGCAAGCGTCAATAGTATAAAAGAGACTGCAATAAATTTAATTAAACGAGAGTTATTGGATAACATAAATACTTAATTAGTCCTTTCTTCGCTTTTTGAGTCAAAAAGCGACGTCCACGGTTTATCCTCAATGTCCTACTCGTGGCTTTCGAGGCCGCGGGCGTTTATTTTGAGGTTTTGGTTTTGCGGGCGAAGGCTGCTCGCCGTCAGTTGTCGGCTGTTCCGGCGGTGCGTGCAGCGATAGCTGATAATAGTCATCGAGCAGCATGGCAATCAGGGCTAATTCATCTTCGGACTGCGCCAGATTACGGGAAAGGGGCAGAAAACGCTGCATCCTTTCAATTTGCAGATTGTCGCGGGAGCGCAGTTGCGCCTCCAGCAGTGCTGTTATCCGCTCAGTGACAACTCTTTCCAGCTCTTCATCATCGGGTAGAGGTTTTTCTTCCATGTTGATATTGTAATACCGGGCGATACTCTGCAATTTAAATTTTTCCATTTCGGCAACGAGAGATATGGCGACCCCGCTTGATCCCATGCGTCCGGTACGCCCTGCACGGTGAATGTACGCTTCCGGGTCTTCCGGCGGTTCATACTGGATGACGTGAGATAAATCGGGGATGTCAATACCGCGGGCAGCAACATCCGTTGCTACTAAAAAGCGCAGTGCGCCGCGCCTTACCCGTCCCATGACTTTTTCCCGCAAGCTCTGAGATAAATCGGAACTAAGTTCATCGGCATCATAACCGAAACGCTTTAAAACAACGGATAGATAATGCACTGTGTCTTTAGTGTTACAAAAGATAATAGCGGAAGCCGGATTTTCGATTTCGATTATGCGCACTAAAGACCGCTCTTTACGCATCCCCGGCACAAGGTAATAGATGTGCTCGATCTCGGCGATATGTACCTGATTGCCGCTCAGGCTTAATAGCTCAGCGTTACGGAGAAACTGATTCGCCAGGCGGATGATCTGCGGCGGAAAAGTCGCGGAAAACATGCTGCTGATAATTTGCTTTGG
>CAINDG010000029.1 GCA_903847315.1 uncultured Planctomycetota bacterium | reverse complement strand
GTTAAATGGGTTGCCGATGCAAACGGTACGGTTGGTTATGTCAAATTCCGTTACCATAGTGGTCAGGTCAGTGTTTATATTGACCAGGAATACAGCGAGGCTTTTGCTTTTGATTGGGATAGTCAATATAGTTCTTACGTTCCGTTCTCGCAGGAAACGCTGTATATCCGCGACCCGAACGAGCCGTAAATTTTGGCATAAAAAATTAAAAACAAAAAAGGACGGCTCCCTTTTTTAGGTTGCCGCCCTTTTTGTAAAAATCTTATTAACTTTCAAAGTCAACAGCAAGATGTCTGATTAAGTCTGCATCGGGTTGATTTCGTCCTCAGCCATTATTGTGCTCTTTGCTGGGTCGGTATCGAAACCTTCCTCGGTAAACGTTACCATGTACGCACCATAACCTGCAGAAGCGCCAATACGTGTAAGAGTCAAAGTCCAGGAATCCTGGAGACTGCTTGTATGGCCGGCAGCAATAGCGCCAACGCTGAAATACTTCGGTGCGCTAAACTTGATGTCAAGGTTATTAACTTCGTCAGCATAGATGCTCTGTCTGGCATGATAACGCTCCTGGGCAGCCTGTATGGCTGACAGGTAGTTGAAGGCTTCGGCGGCCTTTGACCGTTCGACCGAAGCTTTGAACCTCGGCACGGCAAATGCAGCCAACACACCGATGATCACAATGACCACCGCAAGCTCAACCAGTGTGAAACCACTTTGTTTAATTGCCTTTTTCATTTTTTACTCCTAATTATTCTTTCCATTTAAGACATTAAACTCTGACCAATCTTAGGTCTGCATTGGGTTGATTTCGTCCTGGGCCATTATTGTGCTCTTTGTCGGGCTGGTATCGAAACCTTCCTCGGTAAACGTTACTGTGTACGCACCATAACCCGCTGATGCACCAACACGAACAAGAGTCAAAGTCCAGGAATCCTGGAGGTCGGAAGTTCTGCCCGCAGCAACAGTGCCAACGGTGAAATACTTCGGTGCGGTAAACTTGATGTCAAGGCTATTAACATCGTCCGCATAGGTGCTCTGTCTGGCATGGTAACGTTCCTGGGCAGCCTGTACGGCTGACAGGTAGTTGAAGGCTTCCGCGGCCTTTGACCGTTCGACCGAAGCTTTGAACCTCGGTACGGCAAATGCAGCCAACACGCCGATGATCACAATGACCACCGCAAGCTCAACTAATGTGAAGCCGGCTCTTGTAATTACTTTGTTCGCTTTCATTTTTCACTCCTTAAACTTGAATTTAGTTAGCCATTATTTTCCATGGTCCCCCTACACAAGAGACTCTGGGCATCCGTATTTCGATTTTTTCATCGGCATGAATTAGGGGAGTCTTAATTACTTAAATATAATAAATAACTGCAAAGAAACGCCAAGTTCTGCATTAAATAGCCCTTAAAAGAGAATTCCTACGAATTTATAGGTCTTAAGTACGGTAGGACGGGAAAGCTGAAATTACCTCTTATAAGTATTATGGGAACTAAGGCTTAAAAGTGCCATCGCTTCATTATCTATCCTTATTCCCTACTTTTTTAATCTTCTTGCAATATTGCCTGATTGGGTGTAAAGTGAAACCGAATAAAGGTTGAACTGAAGCTGGATAAGGGTTGAACTGAATCTAGTGTAAAGTAGAACTATATAAAGATTGAATTGAACCTGGAGAGGTGGCCGAGAGGCTGAAGGCAACGGTTTGCTAAACCGTCGTACGGGTGAATGCTCGTACCGCGAGTTCGAATCTCGCCCTCTCCGTTGATTTTGCGGCCTTGTGCAGACAAGACAAAAAGACGTATAATATTCTGCTGATTTCGCGGTACTACGCATATGGGACGCATGATATCTTGCTGATTTCGCGGTACTGCGCATTCCAAACGAAAATATGCATAATATTCCGCTAAGTCGGCGATATTACGCATTCAAAACAAAAATATGCATCTTGCGCGGATAGGACAAAAAAACACATAATATAAGATATTGCCCAAAGTAAAACAGGCAGCTTATCGCTGCCAATGGGGAGGGCAAAAAATGACAAATCTTGATAGCGTAGAAGATCTGCTGCGTGCGGCTATCGGCAGAGAAATAGAGGCTAATGTCTTCTATAACCTCCTTTCACAATATACGGATAATCCGCAACTCCGTGAACTTTGCAGCGAGTTCGCAGTCGAAGAACTCGAACATAAAGCAAGACTCGAACTGGAAATAATGAAGCTCGGCATTACATTAAAACCTTATACAGCACAAAGCAATACCCTCCCCAGACCACTCGATTATATGGTCGATATGACAAAAGTTATGCAACTGGACTACGAGGGCCTGCTAATGCTGGCAATCCAAAAAGAAAAAGCATCCTTTAAATTGTATATCGACCTGATACCCGCAGTAACCAAACAATCACTTCGTGATGTCCTAACAGAACTGGCTGAAGAGGAAGCAGGTCATAAAATAAGGTTCGAACTCGAATACGAGATATTCAAAGCCAGCAAAAATAAGCCGTCGAAATAAAAACCGTAGCCACTAAGACACCAAGACACGAAGATATTTAAAACTTAACGTCGAACCCCGATGAGATAGTTGCGACATCTCACAGGGCAGGCAAAGCAAAATTCAAAAATAGGCAGGCGTTCCCTATTATTATGGTATTTAATTTAGGATACAGAAAAATGGTTGAGATTAAATTAAGAAAAGAGGTTTTATTAATTGTCTTAGTAATCTGTACTCTTAGTTTTGGAGCCACAGTCATGGAAAGAAAGGTTGTCATTCCAGAAGGTGGATTTGATTCTTACTATCTTCACTCGTTTAGTATTTTTCTAACCAGAGACGGCAAGGCTTCTATCTTAATAGATGATTTAAAACACCTTTTTCTCTATACACAGAATAATTTAAAAACAGTAGATATAGACAGAAAAAACAACATATTTCTTAATGGGTTTGTAGAAAATGACCATGCAATGCTTGCGTTTGTTATTTCTCCGGAGCGTTATAGGTATTCAGGTATTAACATATACGATATTCAAAAAGGATTCGGCAAGCCAGCGGCATACATTAAAATTCCTATAAAGCTACAGGATACTCCTCTCGGACGCCTTATCCCTGTTCCACAAATGCCGGGCAAATATTATATTCTTAGTAATCAGGAAACTTTTTTGGGAGTTGAGGCATTTACACGTTGTTTAGGTGGTGGACATATTTCCGGTTATGCAAAACCTTATTTGGCAGAAATAAATAATGGTGAAATTTCAGAATATAAGAAAATTAAATATGGAGGCAAGAAGTACGAAGACTTTAATATCAAGGAATATGTAAGTACTGTAGAAATGATTCATTGTTTAGGTCTTAGGCACCCGAAAGAACATGATGGTGTATTAGAACCAAATTCGCCCGTCGTTTTATATTATGCATGTTACAATCCTAAAGAGGAACAAGTTGTCCGAAGCAGTAATATTTACGAAATAAAGTCAGGCCCCGGCAGTTATAAATTTGGTCCTTTGTCATTAGCTGTTAATGATAGCAATGCATTTATTGTGTTTTCATTTCATAAATATCCTTTCCGGGGATCTCCTCAGAACGATATACAAAAAATTACGTCGGATATTTATTATTTTCAGTGTGATAATAATTCAACTGTTAATGCTGTTAAAATTGCCAAAGGATTTGTCCCTTTGGTCAAACTTGATTCTGCCGGGAATGTGTATGTTTTCTGGCTCGATTATAATGGCAATATTGTCTATAAGACAAAAAAAGATGATAGATGGAGTGATGAGAGAATCATCCTAACCGGTGCTACTATGGTTTCGGACGTTATTTTCAAAAAATATTTTTCTGTCGAATTTGATGAGGATAATAATTTGCACGTTGTTTTTCGAACAAGTGAAGGCATAGTCTATACAAAATTAAAATTGGAATAACAAACCCTGCGCCGAAGCGGGGATGGAATAAAGTAAGAAGGGTGTGAAAAGTAAGAAAAGTGAGAAGGGTGAACCCCGCACCAATTCATTATACCGTGGTGATAATAGAAATAATTGAATAGGTAATTGGTGCGGGACAAGCAGTAAAGGGCAGTGATAATAAATAATTATTGGGTAATGGTTTTTTCGATTGTTTCGTCGCCGGCGGTGGAGAGCTGGTCTAAATCGGCTGGGGGCCTTCGGGGCAGAAAAATCGTGAAAGTCGTTCCCTTGTCAAGTTCGCTTTCAACCATTATTCTCCCGCCGTGGTGAGTGATTATCTGTGCGACAATCGGCAGGCCAAGTCCAGTGCCGGGGATTTCCTTTCCCGGCCTTTTTACCCGATAGAACCTTTCAAAGATTTTTGACAGGTCCTCTTTCGGGATTCCCATACCAGTATCGGAGATAGCGATAATAATTTCATCGTTTTGCAGTTGGACTTTAGCCGAGACTTTCCCCCCTGCCGGGGTGAATTTTATCGCATTACTGAGCAGATTGGTGACTGCATAAATTATTTTATTATGGTCAAATACAGACCTGAAAATATCAGGCTCAACCTCAACAGTAATACTGATACCGGCCTTTTTAGCCATCGGGGACATTATTTCGGCGGCTTCTTTTACCGCATCGGCTATATTGCCGAGCGCAAAATCAAATTTCATACTGCCTGACTCGAGCTTTTGGAAATCCAGCACATCGTTAACGAGTCCATTGAGGCGTTCGACGTTTCTTTTTGAAAGCTCGAGGAACTGCTTCTGTTTTTTATTTAATGTTCCCGCTTCTTCTTCAAGGACAATGTTCAGTCCTTCTTTGATTGCGGTAAGCGGCGTTCGAAGTTCGTGCGAAACAGTTGAAATGAACTGGGATTTTATCTCCATTGTCTCGATTAATTTTTCTTCGGCAAGTTTTCTAACAGTAATATCGTTAAGGCAGACGACAATATGCCTGCGGCCTTCAATGGTTACCGGCTCAACGCTTAAAGCAAACCACGGTTTTACGGCTCTATCCTGAAAATGGGTCCGGCTTTGAAATTCAACCTGGTGAACAGGCTGTGAGGTTTCAACAACTTTCTGAATATTCTGTATTAAAGGGCATTTTTTGCAGTATTGGCCTGAGCCGCATACGTTTGACTCTATTGCTATGGTTTGACAGTCCAGGGCATTGCCAATGGTCCTGTTGATTATTTGGCTGTAATCTTTCCCTATCATTTTGCGAATTGCATCATTGACTCTGACGACAGTGAGGTTTTCATCGAGCAGGAGCAAGCCGACAGGAACGGCATCGAAGATGGCTTCGAGGTTTTTGCGTTTGTGTTCTATAAGGTTTTCAAGCGTCTCGCCGGCGGGCGGCTGGACAAAAGGAATGTTGCTGGCTGGTTCTTGGGGTTTCATCCCGCACCTTCTGTAATCTTATTTTTTATGTTATTCAAAAGAAATATACGATACATCCAGCACCAATACCCTGAGGCGTAATACATTGAATATTTAGAAGGTGCGGGACTCATCTTTTATCGAGAATCTGCGAAATTTTTTCAAGCAGTTGTGAAAAATCGAACGGTTTCGTAATGTAGTCGGATATGCCAAGCTCTTTGGCGGCCGCGATGTCATTCGGAGCGAAGACGGCTGTTAACATTATCACAGGAATATTCTTTAATTCGCTGCTCTGCCGCAGATGATCAAGCATTTCAAGTCCCGACATTTCAGGCATATTGCAGTCAAGCAGTATAAGGTCAGGTCTTAAAGAAGAAGCTTTTTCGAGCCCTTCCTGGCCGTCAGCGGCCGTTTCCACCTTGAACTCGTTCCATTCGAGACGGGTTTTGACCGTGCTGATAAGGTCGGGTTCATCGTCCACTACGAGAATAGTCGCTGTTTTCTTTTTGAATTTAAATAGACCAAGCATAGTTTTTTCCTATAAAAAGTTTCCGCCAGTTCCTTTTCGACCATCGGAAAAGAGATTTTAAGCAAAAACCATATATATTAGTACTACGGCATTGACGGGACAGTTTATTATTCGGGTCCGTAGTATTATCGGTCCTTGTGAAACCAGCCAACTTATTCAATCCTTCGTTAAGCCTAAGGGGGTTTATGACGATTTTTATAATGCGCTAAAAGTATGTTGATATTATGTGAGATTTTTTATGACAAAATTGCAAACTGACAATTCGTTATTTGACGAGATTATCCGTCTGGGCATCGCAGATGAAGAAAAGCTTACCAAATTGTATGAGCAGTGCGCTCAAAGCGGCAAAAACATTATAATGTACCTGAAGGAAAACAATCTCGCCACCGACGATCAGCTGGCCAAACTTATCGCTTTGAGTCAGAAAATCGATTTTGTAAATCTTTCGCCTGATATGATTGAGCCAATCGCGGCGCATTTGATTCCTTATGAACTGTCGAACGAGCAGAATCTTATCGGTATTCGTATGGAAGGAGACAAACTTTACGTGGCGATGAGTTCGCCGATGAACCTTGCAATTCGGGACCAGATAGAAATGCGGACGGGCTGCAAGGTCATACCCGTGGCGGCGACGCCAAACGCGATAAAGGGCGCTATCCGTTATCATTTCAACGTTCAGAACGTAACCAAGCAGACGATTGCCTCGATGAGACTCAAAAAAAATGCCGAGCAGGAAAAGCAGGTCTCGGCAGTTCTTGACCAGCTTCAGGAAAGTCATGACCCTGTCAGCAGTCTTGTAGCGTCGATTCTCAGCGGCGCGATTGACTCGCGAGCAAGTGATATTCATATCGAACCGCAGGAAAAAGATATGGCGGTCAGATATAGAATCGACGGTATCCTTCGAAAAGAGCTCGATATCCCCTCTTCAGCGCAGGCGGAAATAATCAGTCATCTTAAAATTCTCGCGAATATGGATATAGCCGAAAAACGTCTGCCTCAGGACGGTCATATCACAACAACTCATCACGACAAGGAATACGACCTGCGAGTTTCCTCTTTGCCTTCCATCGTTGGCGAAAAACTTGTTATAAGAATTCTCAACAAAAGCGGCAGCAAGTGGAACCTCAACAATATCGCCCCGGACCCATTCGACAACCAGCGCATCAGAAAACTTACCGATAATCCTTATGGAATGATTCTTCTTACCGGCCCTACAGGAAGCGGCAAAACCACAACGCTTTATTCTCTTTTGCAGCTTCTGAATACCGGCAAAAATAATATTGTAACCGTAGAAGACCCTGTCGAATACAGATTGGCGGGCATTACGCAGGTGCAAACCAACCTGCGTGCAGGACTGACATTCGCCTCTGCGTTGAGGAGCATTTTAAGACAGGACCCGGATGTTATCCTGATTGGCGAAATCAGAGACTTTGAGACAGCAGAAATTGCCGTCAGCGCCGCGATGACCGGTCATTTGGTTCTTTCGACCCTTCATACCAACGACGCGGCAGGCGCGATATCCCGTCTGATAAATCTCGGCGTACCGTCTTTTATGATTGCCTCGTCTCTGCTCGGCGCCGTCGCTCAAAGACTTATCAGAACATCCTGCTCATCCTGCAAAGAGTCTTATACGCCCGACCCGCAGATTAAAAAACAGTTTTTTGCCAATGCCCCGGCGGATATGGTTCTTTATCGCAACAGCGGCTGCGATAACTGCGCCAAAACCGGTTACATGGGAAGAAAATCAATATACGAAATACTGCCTGTTACAGCCGCAATTCGAGATATGATGATCGCAGGCAAAAGCGATACCGAGATAAAACGGAAAGCAATAAGTGAGGGTATGAAAACATTAAAAACAAGCGGACTCCAGCACGTTCTTGCCGGTTCGACTTCACTGGAAGAATTATATCGCGTTGTTGATATGCAGGTGGACTAATGGCAATGTATGAATATACGGCCCGCGACGAGACAGGGCATATTTTCAGTGGCGTTTATGACAACGTAAACGGCACAGGTGCACTTCGCAGTGAACTGACGAAAATAGGTTACAGTCTGCTGCGGGCGAAAAGGAAAAAAGCCTTAAAGCTCGGTTCAACCAGGATAAAACTGCCGGAGATTGTAGCTTTTGCGTATAAATTGGCTGGTATGTGCAGCGCAGGGCTTTCTATTATACAGTGCCTTGAAACGCTTGAAAAACAGACGGATAACTTGTCGCTGAAATTCATTATCACGGACATAAGAAAGAATGTCGAGATCGGCTCATCGCTTACCGACGCTTTTGGCAAGTATCGCGATACATTCTCCCCATTTTTTCTTGGAATGATAGAAGCCGGCGAATCCAGCGGCAAACTCGCTGAAAGTCTCGAGATAAGCGCAAAATATCTTGAAAAGCAGGCCGAGCTGAGAAACCGTCTGAAAAGCGCATTCACATATCCGATAGTCGTTTTGGTTATGTGCACGGTCGTAGTAACGGCACTGGTATTGTTTGTGGTACCTGTCTTTTCAAAGATTTATCACCAGCTCGGAGTCCCCCTGCCGGGTCCCACCCAGACGCTTATCGTACTCAGTGTTATATTAAGAAAGTTCTGGCCTATTCTTATTATGGTTATATTTGCTATGCCGTTCTGTATTAACTACATCCGTAAAAATGCATACATAAAATCTAAATGGGACTATTTAAAATTCTCAATACCTTTACTTGGAAAACTCAATAAAACAGTCACCGTATCGCATTTCATCAGAAGCTTTGCCATGCTGATAGTAACGGGTGTACCAATAATAAAAGCTCTTCAGGTGGCTGCTTTTGTGACAAATAACGAAAAAATTTCCTATATAAGCAGGGATATTCAAAAGTCAATACAATCGGGCGTCAGCTTTGCCGAAGCACTTGAGAACCATGACATTTTCCCGCCGATAATAGTCCAGTTGGCAGGCTCGGGCGAACAGGCCGGTCAGCTTGGACAAATGCTGAACAAAGGTGTCGATTTTCTTGAAAAGGATGTGGAACGTACAACCAACTTGCTGCTGGTCAAGCTTGAGCCGATACTTACAGCAGGAATGGGTGCAGTTATCGGACTGATACTGATGGCAGTCTATCTGCCAATGTTCGATTATATGTCTCATTTGAAGTAAATGCGTCCATATCGCGGAAAAACGCTTTATAAATAAAGATTTTAAGAAAGTAGCCCGGCTTTATTGCCGAACATTTATTATGGTTTAGTATGATAAGAAACTTTATTTAGGCTTTAGAAAAGGAGATAACAATGAAATCAAGAAAAGGGTTTACGTTAATTGAATTACTCATAGTAATTCTGATTCTGGGAGCTCTTGCGGCTATCGCGATACCGAGAATCACTGCCAGTGCGGAAACGGCCAAGACTAACGCCTGCAATACAAATGTCGACGTGATGAATACGCAGATTGAGATGTACGCGGCTGACCACAATAGTGTCTATCCGACGACACTTGCTACAGTTACAGGCAACTTAAAATATTTCCCGGATGGCCCACCGGTATGCCCGATTTCCCAAAAAAGTACTTCCTACACAATGAACGCCAGCTACAGAGTTTCATGCAGCCATAATTAATGGCGAGGATTTACCTGGGGTTTAGTTTGTACTAAAAAAACGGATCCGTAAGTGGATAACATAAAGGGATGGCCGGAGTGCCATCCCTTTAATTTTGGCAAAGATATATGAAGACTATCGGAAAAGGTTTTACGCTTGTCGAGCTGGTTGTTGTCGTAATGATAATCGGCGTAATTACATTCATTACCGTTCCCCGGATGGTGAGTGCAGTCGTTGCCCTGGGCAAATCGAATACAGGAGCTGAAAGAATAGCCGCCGCAATTCGCCAATGCAGAACCCTCGCGATTTCCAATGCAGCCACAAATCAGGACGGTTTTGAACTTGGTATGAAAAATACGGTAGGAGGCAGCTATACCAAATTCGAGATAGCCCAGGTAATCAATGGCCAAACAAGCACGGTTGTTGAATCAGGCACAATACCAGGCACGCTTGTTGAATCAGGGCCTGCGAAAGTCACCTGTACCTGTACTAGTCCCGGCTCCGGCACATTCCGGTTCGGCCCGCTTGGCAATAGAACCGGCGGCAGCGGCGGACTCACCGTTGTCGGAGGCGGAAAAACTTTCGCGATATCTGTTGTTACTACTACCGGAATGGTAAAATGTACACAACAGTAAAAAAATTCAGGTTGAATATATTCAGGCGGCAGCGGCAAAAAGGTTTTACGCTGACCGAGGTTATAGTCGCCTCTGTCCTGCTGGCTTATGCCCTTGTTCCGATACTACAAGCTCTTACACAGGCAAATATGAATACCGTAATCATTGAAAGAAGAACACAAAGTCTTTGCCTGGCACAGGCAAAAATTAATCAGCTTCAGGCACAATCCATTTATAACTTTGACAGCATTATCGTCACTCCCATTCCACATGTCGAGGGTTTGGGTTTGAGCGGCTCATACGTTGGCAAGACGACAGTAAGCGGCAGCGGCGACCTCAAGACAATTAAAGTCGAGGTCGGCCTGCACCACAACTCCGATATCGTACTTGACGACGACGAGATTGAGATTAGACTTCAGACTCAAATCGCACGCAGATGGTAAAACTCATTAAAGATTGAAAATCTGCGGTTGAATTCTCATTTCTTTGTTTTTGTTATAGGACTTATTAGTTGGAATCAAAGAATCCTTTCTAATTAATCATCAATGTCCGATAAAAATCCATTCCTGTCCCGCTGTTAAAGGATTTTTGCAGCTTTTGATATTTTGCAGCGGCATAGGCTTTAAAGTTAGCAAGGTCGTTACATAAGCCGATATTTTAAAAGAGTTACTCGTGCTACGTAGCGATTTATCCTTAGCAGTGGCACACCTTTAGCGTGACTACTACGAAGAATAGAAGCTACTTCGCAGAGCAGCAATGTAAGGAAATTGTATAAATGTGTATGGAAAAACATAACTTAATCAGCCAAGGCGGAAAGGCCTTTACCCCCACACCAATTTACATTGTGGCGGTAAAGCTTAAAAAAACATCCAAAACCATTTTGGCCAGTTTTCAAAATTATCAACCAAAGTGTAAATTGGTGTGGGGGTTTACTCTGGTCGAGATGTTAGTGGCTATGGCCTTAATGGCGATTATCTTCGCAGCGATAGTGCCGGAGTTTCGCGCCATACGAAACAGCTGGGCAAGCAGCGAAGAGTCTTCTACAATCATTCAGAATGGAAGAGTTCTCGAAGAGCACTTATACAGAAATCTTTCTTCAGCAAAACAGATTCTCAGCGTCAGTCCCAGCGGCACCACTACCGGCTTCATAATTTTTAAAGATACTTTAGGCGTCAAAAAACAATATAAGTTCAACAGCGGATATGTTGATTTCAACGACGGCACCGGCGGAGCACCACTGGCAGGACCTGTGAGCAGATTTCAGATTAGCTGTTATGCAATTGACCATAATTATGCGCCGACAACTGACGTCAATATGATTCGATGTGTAAGTGTGGCAACAGATTTTAACACAGTTTCAGGGACAACAAAAACCTTTACCACATCTGCCTATCTGCAGACAAACGCAAATGTGAGTGGGCTCGTGGGATGGTGGAAGCTGGATGAGACCAGCGGAACAACCGCAGTTGATTCATCAGGCAACAACAACAATGGGACACTGGTCTTCAATGATCCGAATTGGATGCCCACAGGAGGAGCAATCGGCGGCGCGCTTGGTTTTGATGGAACGAATGATTATGTCGATTTAGGGGATGATTCATCACTTAATTTTGAAGACTCTGAACCTTTTACAATAGCAGCCTGGATTAAGACTACAGCGGAGTATGGCTTGATTGTCTCTCTCAGGAATCCAGATCTCGATGGGGCTGATATAGATTTCGCAGTGGGAGATGCGGGTGGTGGTTGTAGTGATCCTGGTAAAGCAGTGATTTTGGTTAGACAAGATAGCGGTGGTCAATGGGCCTGTGTAATATCTAAAACGCCAGTGAATGATGACAAATGGTACCATGTGGCGGTGGTAAGAACTGGTAATACAGTAGAATTGTTTGTGGATGGAAATTCCCAGGGAAAAAGTTCTGGTGCACAAGCCGGAGGCGCAATAACAACCAATGTAAGAGCAATCGGTTGGGAGGAATATTGGGGCGATGATGAAAGTCATCTCGCCGCCATAATCGATGATGTGCGAATCTACGACCGCGCTCTCACAGCGGCGGAAATCGAACAACTGGCTAATGTCCTTAGATACAGGGATTACAAACCGACTAAATTCGCATCCGAGTAAAGGTAAGAAAAAGTTAAAGAAATTTGGAAAAAAAAAGAGAAAATGAAATTAAAATTAGTAAGTATTTTGTTAGTCTGTCTTATGGCTAGTAGCGCGTTTGCTACTAATACCTGGGTTGGCCCATCAGGTTCCTGGGGAAACGGCGCCTTATGGGGTTCAGGATTACCTGATGGCAGCACTGCTCAAGGTGACCTCAAGATTTGCAAAAATAATGTGACGTCATGCGACTTGGATGTTGCGGCGGGTACTTTTAACAATGGTAAGGTTATTTTAGGCGGTAACTCGTCCTATAACATAGCGTTTAATATTAAAACCGGCGGAAGCATCACCATAGGAACAGAGTTTAGGATTGGTGATTCAGGTGTTGGCGGCCAAGGTCCCTACGGTAAAGCTATTCAGACAGGTGGAAGTGTTGTTATGATAAACACTGGAAAGCTTGAAATTGGGTATAAGGTTAATGGACGCGGCATCTACACTATTAGCGGCGGTACTATCAGCAGCACCGGCGGTATGGCTGTAGGAAGCAGCGTTGGTAAAAGCGGTGGCGAATCCGGCGGTATTGGAACATTTACGATCCAGGGCAACGGCCCGAGTATTTCCGTGGGAAGTCTTTATGTTGGAACAGGCGATCCTACAGGATTCTACACCGGCACTGGTACTCTCGAATTTCAGATTGTAAACGGCACAGTAACTGCCATTCAGGCAGGGAATGTTTACATTGACCCAATAAATGCATCAGCCTCGGTTGCGAATCTGACTGTTTCTATAACGAGCGGCACTCCAGCAGGTGATATTATCCTTGTTAATAATACGGGAAACAATCCTGTATATGGCGCTTTTGATAATGCGGCATGGGATTCTACCGTTACTGTTGGCACCACTAATTACATATTGACTAAGGTGTATAATGCCAGCACAGGAAGTCATACCGGCGGTAATGATATTGCACTGATACCAACAAGTATAACCACCTCAATGCCTGCCACGAACACAGGCGACCTGCTCATCGCGGCAGTTACTACGGACGGCAGCACCACCATTTCAACACCCTCGGGATGGACACCGATTAACCAAGGCAGCGACGATGGCGGTCAAGTAACGCTGGGGGCCTGGTATAAAGTCGCAGTCGCATCAGAGCCAGCTCCTATTTTCAACTGGACAGGGGTACGGCAGGCCTATGGCTGGATAATGCGTTTTAGCGGCCAAGCTGCTTCAAATCCAATTAATACCTCGAACTCCGGCCAATCTTTCGGCACTGCTACTCCATCAAGTCCTCCAGTAACAACAACGGTCAAAAATTGTCTGATACTTCGCCTGGGAGCATTCGACGATAACAGTATAACCATAAATAATCCCACCCTGCTTTCCGGCCATACCACAATTACAGCGGACGCGAGTGGCGGCGTTGCCGGCGGCATAGTCTCGGGTGGCGCAGGATATATCAAACAGGCAGCTATCGGCAGCAGCGGGAACTCGAACTTCTCGCTCCTCTCCGCAAAAGCGGCGAGGATGCTTACGATAGCAATAGCCCCGGCCAATACCGACAGCGCAGACGAGATAAAACCTTAGAGCAGAGATACTATGAAAATAAAGACGAAAAATAACGGTTCGGTTTTGCTTATAACGGTTTTCGCAATAGCGCTGCTGACAGCTTTTGTCGTCGGTATGCTCGAAATGAATTCCGAACAGATACAGCTTATGAGAAATGAAATTTATACCGCCCAGGCCCGTGCGATTGCCGAGGCAGGCCTTGCCTATGCCTTTAGTCAACTGCGAACCAATTCCGCCTGGCGAGGTCCTTACACCAGTGACTTCGGCGGCGGTTCTTATACCGTTAAGGCAACAGACTCGCCATTGGATATTAATTCGATAGGCACCTCGCCGCAGGGTTTTAAATCCAAAGTCAGGGCTGATATTACCATTGGCGGCACAGCAGGTTCTTATGTGGTTCGTATCGATAAATTAAGGATAAATCAATGAAGAAGCCAAGTCATAAAAAAGCCATTGGGCTAAACCAATACAAAAAAGCCATCGGAATAGACGTATGCAACGGCTTTGTGAACGTTGTTAGTCTTGAGAGAAACTTCGGCAAGGTTTCTATTGTCGGCCATAGCCGCATAGCAATTAAAGAATCCGCCGGCGGCAACGGAGTTGAGAATCTTAAGTCTATTGCCAGTGCTGTAAAAAAATCAGGACTCGCAAGCTATATACGGCATTCCGACGCAGGTATGTGCCTGTCTCTGTCACCTGAACTGCTCCAGATTCTGAATCTTCCCGATTCATCGCCGGATTCTGCGATGAGATTTATCCATGACGAGATAAAACAATATGCCGTTCTTCCGCTTAAAAATATCAAGATGGACTATTGCGCCCTCAGGGCCGCCGGCAGTTCGGAGCAGAAACGCGTACTGGTGGGAGCTTCTCCGGCCGAGCCGCTCGGTACAATAACAAAGGAGTTTGAAAAAGATTATCTTGATGTTCGACTGATAGAACCTGCAGTTGTTGCCCTTATCAGGGCCTGTTACAACAAGGTTATAAAACCGGCCAGACAATCTAATGTAATGCTCGTTCTTTTGCGCGACGACAATATGAGCCTGTGTGTATTCAGCAGCCAGAAGTTTGATTTTCTCCGCACAAAGAAATTTGATTTTGATATTTCCAATTCGACCGACCATGTCGGAGCGATTGCCGAACAGATCGACTCTGTTATACAGTTTTATGAACTCGAAAGGGTCTCGGACCAGAAAAACTGGCCAATCTTTATAGCCTGCAGCCCGGATTCGTCAAAGGCAAAGGAAATTGCACAGCAATTGAAAGGCCATTTACACCGTCAGAACATTGAAATTTCCGCTATTGACGCGAGTCATATCGACATTATTGTCGAAGATGAGACAAACAGCGATTTTTCCCCTGTCGCGGCAGGCGTCGCAATGAAATTACTCGATGTCAATGATTCCGGCATAAACATCAATCTGCTGCCGGATGAAATCTATGAAATCAGAAAGTCCCGCAACCAGATGTTTGTTATGGCAAATATCGCCGCCGTAATTTTACTGCTTGTACTTATGTATATAACGTTTTTGCTGGATAAATCCACGTCTATCACCCGTAAGATTAACCGGGAAAAACAGAGTATATCAAATATCGATATGTCGCAATTGCTTCTGGCACGGGCTGATGTCAACGATAAAACCCAGCAGGTTGTCGGGGATATAGATGCTCTTAAAACCATATTTAAGAAAGAAACCTGGCATAACTGGGCTTCTGTAATGGCCCAATTGTGCACAATCGCTCCCCCAACAATACAAATTCAGAATTTGCAGGCAAGAGATTCGCTAACAGTGCAGATTGAAGGCATGGCTATAAATTATAATTCCATCAACGATTTCATCAACCGGCTGACAGCGTGCAAAATCGTAAGCTCCGCTCAGCTTGCGGACACAAAACAGAATACACAATATGGTAACGGTCTGATTGATTATTCGATAGTTTGTTCTCTTGCAAAGTAAAAAAGTACAAGGATAACTAATATGTTGCTGAAATATCCAAGTTGTTCAAAAAGAAACGCGATGGCGGCGGCAATAATGTTTATATGCACCTTTGCGGCGTACAACTGGTTTATTAAACCCCACACACAGTATCTTAAAGCCGCCCAGGAATATCGCGCCACCATAGATTCCATAGAAAAGAAAAGCGAATCTATAAACAAAGAACTGACGAAGCAGCAGAAAAAGCTTGAGGAACTCACTTGTCAGCTTGAATTGCAGAAACAGTCCTTTTTTAATGCCGACCAGGCAAAAAGTTTTCTTACAGACATTCAGTCGGTAGCGGAAAAAAGCGGCTGTCTTGTTGTAAATCTCAAACTTTCGCCGGCAAGAGACGTTGCCGTCAAGGGCAGCAACTCGCTCGATATTCGTCAGTATCAGACCAATATGAGCGTTACGGGAAATTATGGAAACATAGTGAAATTTTTAAATACACTCCAGAACAGAACTGCCAGGGTCTGGGTCGATTCAATAAATATCAGTATGAAAAACGCGGCAAGCGGTTATCTTAGCTGCGATATTGCTTTAAGTATATACACATTAAAGGTTAAGGAGAATACAAGTGTTAAAGACAAATAAACATAAAAAGTTATTTTTAGCGGTAATTCTGATGGGTCTGGCCGCAATAGTGCAGGCCGCTGGCGAGCAGGAAATAGATATAAACTCAATAACACAGAGCAATCCTTTTGCTCGGTTTACGGCAGCAAAACAACAGACCGCTACTGCAGCAACAGCAGCAAGCCCTGCGGTTTCAAAACCTGACCTCTTTGTAGATACCGTAACGCTGAAGTTTCTCGACGCAGGGAGCCTTAAGTCCTCGATTGAGCCGATGTTGACCACAGACGGCAAAATGGTGTCAGACGCCAAAGGCAATTCGCTGATAATCTGCGACACAAATGAAAATCTCGCAAGAATCATTGCGCAAATTCGCAAGGTTGACCGAAAACCCGAGCAGATTATGATTGAGGTCGTTCTCGTCGATGTCAAGCTCAATAACGATACTGAATTCGGCATCAGTTGGGATATGCTTACTAATGATCTTAAAAATACAGCGACTTTTAGACAGAATTTGGGATTCTCAAACCGTCTGCAAAGCACAGTAGGATCATCAACAATCGGAACCGACACTACAGACAATGTCGCCAACGGTACAGCCTACAATACAACCGGTACAGGCTCAGACTTTTGGCTTATTTCCGGCGATATCAGAAACGTGATTCATGCACTGCAGGAGAAAAATAACATCGAAATCCTCGCAAGTCCCCGCGTGATGGTTACAAGCGGAAAAACCGCTTCTATCGAATCCGTTGAAGAAATACCATACCAGCAGCAGTCCGATACAAGCAATGGCGGTCAGCTGACAAGCACGCAGTTTAAAAATGTCGGAGTAAAGCTTAATGTGACGGCAACGCTGATGGATGACACCTCGATTCTCCTGGATACCGCAACCGAACAGAGCGCTTACACAGGCAAGCTCCTCGGCGTACCGACAGTTGATACAAGAAGAATACAAAGCTCGTTACTGCTGAAAGACAGCCAGATACTTGTTATCGGCGGTCTGCGGCGAAAAGAAACGCAGAAACAGACCAATCAACTTCCTATTCTCGGAGATCTTCCTTTAATAGGCCTGGCTTTCAAGGCTACGGACACTATCGAGAATAGTTCCGAACTGCTTGTACTTCTTTCGCCCCATATCTACAAAGGCGAAAAACCCACACAAGAGCAGATGAATAAATATAACGAAATTACACAAAGACCTCTCCTGACGATTCCGAAAGACGAGGCTGATGAAAAGGAAAAAAGTAAAAAGGAAAAGGCAGAGACCTTGAGCAAAGAGAAAAAAGAAAAACCGGTTTCAATCAATGCCGATAAAGAAAAAACGAAAAATACCGACAAACAAGTCACCGATTACCTCGACGAGAAAGGCTATCTGAAGACCCGTGTAGCGAATTGATGAAATGACAGCATAGTTTTTACACAAGGAAAACAGCGTAATGAATTATAAGACCAACATTGTTCATGTAACTCACGAGGCAATCGGCAAAATCGGCGGTATCGGCGCCGTCCTCGACGGCATTCTGACCAGCAAAGCATATCTTGACAATACGGGAAGAACGATACTTGTAAGTACTCTTTTCACCACCGAAGGTCCTGTCCAAAATCGTCTCGGTCCCGGCGGCGAAGTCCTCTATTCAAGCGTGGACGGCTTTGTCAAAACAGGCTATGCCGACGCTTTTAAACACATTGAAAAGTTTTTCAATGTCGATATTGTTTACGGCAGAAGACTTTTCGAAGACAGGCGTACCGGCATAAAAAGTATGCCTGAAGTCATACTGATTGATGTTCGTCAGATAAACAGAGCTCCTGTAAATGAACTCAAGGGCCGATTATTCAACGAATTCGGTATTATGAGTCATGTTTATGAGAATCTCTGGGAGTATGAAGAATGGGTAAGGCTCGCCCCGCCGGCGATTGCCGCGTTAAAAGCGATAGGCACCACCGCTCATGAAGGGTCAACTATAGTCGTCGCACACGAATTTATGGGGCTTCCTACCGCCCTTGCCGCAAAAATCGACAAGGATTCTCATTTCAAAACAGTTTTCTATGCGCATGAGGTCGCGACCGTACGACGAATCGTTGAGCAAACAAGCGGCCACGACACAATGTTCTACAATGTTATGAAGGCTGCTCAGGCAGAGGGAACTTCTTTGCCGGAAGTTTTCGGAGACCAGAGCGGATACTTCAAACACGTTCTTATCGAGGCATCCAGATATTGCGACAATATTCTTGTAGTCGGTGATTATGTCGCGGACGAACTCAGATTTCTCGCCCATGAATTTTCAACAGCCAATATTGATTTGGCATACAACGGCATTCCAGCCTATCATATAAGTCTCGAAGAAAAGAAACGTTCAAGGGCAAAACTTCAGCAGTATTGCCAGAATCTGCTGGGCTTTGCGCCCGACTATATTTTTACGCATGTGACGAGACTGGTTCGAAGCAAAGGGCTGTGGCGTGACCTGCGAATTCTGGAAAATATCGAAAAAGAGCTTCGTCCACTGCACAAAACTGCCGTGATGCTTCTGTTAAGCACCGAAGTCGGTCCACGAAGGTCTCGCGATATTATGCGAATGGAATCCGAGTATCACTGGCCTGTTGTGCATCACGAAGGACTGCCCGACCTCAGCGGCGGTGAAGCTGCTTTTTACTCCGCGGTACAGGAGTTCAACGCGAAAAGCAGAAATATAAAAATGATTTTCATAAATCAATTCGGGTTCGAACGGCAGTATTGCGGCCAGAGAATGCCGGAAGATATGGAATTTATGGATATCCGAAAAGGCTCTGACGTTGAATTCGGCCAGAGTGTTTACGAACCATTCGGAATAGCTCAGCTTGAGGCATTAAGTTTCGGCGGAATATGCGTCTTAAGCAACGTTTGCGGCTGCGCAGGTTTTATCAGAAAGATTTGCAGCCCCGAAGAAATCCGCAATGTAATAATCGCCGATTACACTGACCTTAACGGCCTGAAATTCAACAGCATCGAGGATATGCTCAAAATCGATATGACCGTACGGAATCAGCTTGAACATTACGTCAGCGAGAAAGTCGCGATGGAAATATTCGCAAGACTGCCCAAGAATGACGAAGAAATGGTCGAAATGATAAATTCCGGCTATGGTCTTGCCGAACAAATGAGCTGGGACGTTGTTGTTGAAAATTACATTCTGCCTGGTTTCGCAAAAACGACAGCCCGCCATAAAGCAAATATTCCAGTTGCCTGATACGCAACGGTCACTGCATATTTTCATGGTCAGGCACTAACTGATTTATTCCCCAACTCCAAGCCCGCCTGGGCTGCGTTGTGCCCCAGGTGATCGTCCCTGAGGAGTTTCAGTACCGGAAGGAGACTCTTGCGATGGTGCGCGCTGTCTCACCCCTGTTTTGCCCGATACATCACTCCAGGTTAGAAGCTGTACCGGCGCAGCATCAAGAGCCGCTGTAATTTCCTTGAAAATCTTTTCTACTTTGGCAGGCCAGTATCTTTCCTTGATAGGCATTTTTTCTATTTCTTTTCCGTCGCGGCTGTACAACAGTTCATAGTATTCACGCGACCGCAGAGACCCCGCCCCGCTCCATTCTGTTACCCGCCGCGTATCAACCATTATAGTTCCGGTCGAGAAATCTATAAAATCGCTGTTGACCCCTGCCTGTTCAAGCCTGGTGCCTGCCGCATCGACAGTTTTGCCGATTTCGTCGCCGCTTTTGACATTAAACTTCTGGCTTACCCAATTGCCCAGCGTGTATCGTGCAATCGTAATATCAACAGTTTTGTCGACGCTGGCCCCTTTTACGATTTCCCGACTGTCGGTCGCAAAAAAGTAAAGTCTTTGAGGAATTTCAACAACCTCATTTGGATCTACATTGGCAAAATCGCTCCAGAGCACAACCTGATCGCGAAGATTCTGTTGTTCTTCGCTGAACCAGTTAGTACCCGCTATTGGATTAAATACTCCGATTCTTATGCGATACTGATATTTTTCTCCCGGCTTTGTAGTATCATCGTGAGCCCAGAAAACAAGTTTTTCTATTTCGGCGGGATTTGTGTCAGACTTGAGCTCGACAGCATTGAATTTACTCATTTCGCTCACGAAATCCTGAGACTGAGTTTTAACAATCCTCTCGGTACGGACAACTGGTTTTTCAGGAGCTTTTTTCGTTACAGCCGGCTGCTGCCTGACACCCTGAGGTCTCGATACTCCACCTCTGGCCGGTGCCTGACCTTCGATAGCACCTGTTTCGCCTGGGCCGCCTGAAGACGGTGAAGGTCTTGCAGATGGTCTTCCCGGTTGTTGCTTCTGCGAAGATGGGGCTGCTTTTTCCTGAAGTTTTCTTCCTTTTTCCGCCTCAATCTCCTGACGGCGAATATCTTCCTGATCTTTGGTGATTCTTTTCTGCCGTTCATTATAAAAAGACGGGCTTATCCACGGTTCAGCGGGTATCGCATTGTAATAAACGGACGGCTGGAGTATTTCATTGCGAAATTCACCCTTGGCAAATTGAACCATTGCCATCTCCATTCCGTATTCGCTGGCTTGCTGAGGTATTTCAAGATTTTTCTTAAGATGACATATTTTTGTAAGCGGCACCTCGGTCCAGTCGCTCCAGCTTCCATCGGGCTGTTGAGTTTTTCTCTGGAGTTGAACTTTTGCAAAAACAGGCTTTGCGTACTGTTCCTTACGCCATTCCTGTTGTATACTCTTGGCTGCAAAGGATTCTCGGAATTGGCTATAAAGTTTCTTTGCATCAATCGACGATTCCACGGTTACAAGGTCCATATCCTCAAGCTTTGTTTCAATATTATCATATGTAACTGTGGCTGAAAGTTCTTCTGTCGGCACAAATGCCGCCATTCTTACCACTGCCACAGTAGGTTTCTCTATCTGCCCGACCTGCGGGATACGATAAACTCGATTCGTAGCGGAGGCCACAGTTGCTGTCGAGTACCCCGGCAGCGGAAAGCTTATTTCCACATTAACGTCTTTGATTGAATTCTTAAGCAATTCCAGGTATTTATCTTTCTTCGACTCGTACTGTTCGCTTGTATTCGGTTCGTTTTTCATCTGGTTCTGCAGTTGAACCGCCTTTTGGCTGATCAGGTTATCTATCTCTGTCGGGCCCAGGTGTTTGCCGGCATATTCGATTGAGTTTGGATTGCCTACAACAAAGACAAAAAGTATACCAAGAGAGATAAGTCCTGCTATAGCTAATATTGCCTTATCAATGAAAAGCTCGACTATATTTCCTTTTTTACTGCTCATAACATTAACAAAAATTAAAAATTAAAATTTCAGAATTCCGACAAATCAACTTCTTTTTTTTACTGCTATATTCTGTACTCTATCTTTTGTATTCTAAGTTCTATTCATGCCAATAATTATTCACCTATTCCCATTTTTCCCTGTCCTGAAGGCGGCGGGGCCTGCTGTTGCTGTTGCGACTGCTGTTGTACCGCCGCTCCTATTCCTGATGAAGCACCCATATTACCCTGAACCACCTTTGGTTTTATAGCATCATAACCCTGACGTTCAAAAACATATTCACATATAAGGTTAAGAAGAACCACCGCTTTCTGGCCATAGTAGTATCTTTTCTGTTCCGGACTGTTTCTGTTAATTGGTTCAATATCGCTTCGGAGAATAGTTATCTGATTATGCTTGTATTTCTTTGGCTCCTGGTTGCCTTTATATCCTGCAAAGTAATGTTCTTTTTCGCTGCATAGTTCGGCCATAAATTTAAGAACATCATCCGCTTTGACAATTACGGTCAGACTAAAGTGAATAACATCTATTTTGTCATTACATTTTCTTGTGGTCCACGGTTGAATTATATCGCCGCCTGTATTAGTAACATAAGCAGGCAGTTCGAATGCATTGTCTTTATTATTCTCACCGGTAAACCGCATTTCCAGGAGCCTTTTCACCGATGAGTTAGCTACGCTGGTAGAGCCGGAATTCATGGAATTTATAGTATCAACGATATCCTGATGAATCCAGTAGGCAAGCTGACAGTACCAGCAACCTCTTAATGCATCTTCAGTACCGCTGTACTCCCATTTATCCCAAAATCCGTATCCGCTGAAGACCTTTGGGTTGGCATAAACCGGTATTTCATCGCTGCGTCGCTGGCAAATAAGCTCCACGATTCTCTCATCGCCCTTTTCGGCACGAGAATTATCCTGCTCGTATCCAGACCCCGATGCGATATTGATTGCACCGGCCTGTTTTCGGATTTCATTATCCGTCGGAGCATCCAGTGCATTCATATCTTTCATAAGTTTTGCGAAAGCAGCAATATATGTCTTTTTAAATTCATTAAAAATCTGTACCGATGTTTCGTTTGGTTCAGGGAATATTTTATAACTGAGTAATTCTCTCTGGCTCGTCTGTTGCGCAAGTATGTCTATTTCGTTGGCATCGGCCTGATGCATATCCTGATACTTTTTAGCGACTTCACATTGTTTGCCGGACACAGTGGTTTTCAGCGCCGAATCAACCTCCCTGCCCAACTTTACGCTTTCCTGGAGCCTGACGTTTATTTTCCCCCGCATCATAATTGTCGGGACAAAGAGCAGCAATGCTACCACCGCTATTGCCGTCGGTATGATTATCGCGGTATTCTTTTTGAATATTTTTACTATGTCAATCTTTATCTTCATATCGCAAACAAACTTTTACTTTTATATTCTAAATTCTAAATGCCCTATTTTCTATTCCTACTTTCCTGCTGCCGGCTGACCTTGTGATTGCACGATATCTTTCCAGAGGAATTTAGCTTTAATTCTGAACCATCTGTCTCTTTCGATAAAAACAGGCTGAGCGAAAGTGTCATATTTCTTCCTGCCTTTTTCATCAAGGTCAAATGTTTTGCTCATTTCTTCTTTCGTAAGCGGATCAACGAGGACTTGTTCGCTTGTTACGCGTTCTGAAGTATCTGCTCGACCTCTGCCGCCGCGTACAGTTTCTGACTGCTGCTCGTCTGCAGAACCTCTTAATTTTATCTGCGGAATACCAATGCCTGCCGGCATTCTACCATCTGCTGTATCAACTAATCCTGTTTCACGTCTGAAGTGTTCGACCTTATCCTTGAAAAACAACTGAAACGGGCTATTGCCGTCAAACATCTCATTGAGATTCATCATTCGCGTCACAACGCCCCATTTCCCCTTGTCATTTCCGACACCTGCGGGATCCATAAGTTCATCGATTTTTTCATAAGGCGTATAACCTTCGATGATAACTACAAATCCTTTTCCGTCCGTTAGTGCTCCGCCTGCCTGCTGCTGCGCTGCAACAGTTCTGTTCGTCCGTTCTGTTGCTCTGCCCATCTCGAGCGGCGCAGAGGCCAGACTATCGTAGTAGTTAAGCGAAATACTGGTTATAAAAACCTGTTTGCGCTTGTTGCGCGGTATAGCGGTTATTTTCCCAATATCTTCCTGTTTATATGCCGTATAAAGTTCGGATTGTTCAGGATTATTCTGTGCGTTTGGAAGACATTTAAATATTGTTTCATTGAGCAGTGGAACAACATCACGATATTTGAACACCTCCACCTGTTTTTTTATCTGTTCTTCATAGGTAGGATATCTTGCTTCCTGCTGCTTTAATTCTGCATCTACCTTTTTTGCCTGCTGAAGAATATTTGTTGCTTCCTGCTTCTTCGCCTGCGATTTGCTGTCCACGCAAGCCTTCAGGTCCAGATTTGTCTTGATAAACGCAAGCAATGATGCGACAAGCAAAATGCCTGCTGCGATTATAAAAAACTTGCTTTTTCTTTCCCACATCATTCTGCGAGCAATTCCGCGCGGCAAAAGATTACTTTTAATTCTTGCAATGCCGAGCGCCTGAAGCCCAAGCCCGTATGGAACCGCCAGGTCGCAAAGATTGTCGTGCAGTTTTGCGCTCGAAATATTTGCCGCAGGTACCAGCTTTTCGAATGAATCCGGCCGGACAACGTTAAGCTGTGTTGTCTGTTGAACATATTTATTCAGCCCCTGCAGCTTGAAGCCGCCGCCGAGCAGCACTATTTTTGTAAAAGATACTCCTTTATGGCTACTGCTGTAATATCCCAAAGAACGCTGTACTTCGGCTCCGAAATCTGTATAGACAGGCTTCATCGTATGAAAGATTTGTCTGGCATACTTGCTGACCGGAGCGGTTCGCTTGAGTTTTTCAGCCTTTTCGAAATCGAGTTTAAAAGCTTCGGCTATTGTTTTGGTAAAATTATTTCCGCCCAGCGGTATGCATCTTTGCCAGACGGTCAGTTTTGTACATATTACAAGATTCGTATCGCCCGTACCCATATCGAGAAGCACAACCGCCTTCTTGTCGGCATCGTCGAGCTCGCTGCGGTCGAACTGTGCGTAGTTATACAAAGCCATTGGCGCCATTTGAACGAGTGTGACCCGCAGATTTTCGGCGCTGAAATTTTCCAGATGTCTGCTTATAAGTTCGTTCTTTATGGCAAATATTCCGACTTCCATCTCTGGACTGTCGGGCTTGGGCATCAGCTGCCAATCCCATTCGACTTCGTTTATATCGAATGGTATCTGCTGAACCGCTTCGAATTTAATTATTTCGGGAACTTTTTTAGGCTCGACCGGCGGAAGCTTTATAAATCTTGCGAAGCTTGTTTGGCCCGGAACTGAAACTGCTATTTCATCTTTGCCAAGTTCGTTTCTGCCGGCGAATGTAGCAAGGCTTGCGCGGATAATCTTGGTTTTTTCTTCTTCGCTGATGCCTTCAACGCTTAGAATTTTGGGATGCTCAATGTAATCGAGGCCGGTTACCTCTACACGGTCTCCCGCCTGTTGAAGACGAAGAGCCTTCAGGGAATCATTGCCTATATCAATTGCCCATACAGAACGAGCGCCTGACGCCATTTTTTAGCTTCTCCTGAAACATTGGATAGCTTAAAATTACTTATCGTTTCGTATATTACTAAAAGATAGAAGATTATAACAGATTACGCAGATTATGCAAACTTTTGCCATAAATACTCTTGGCTGTAAGGTAAATCAGTACGAAGCTCAGCAGATTATAAAGTTCCTGACGAGCTGTAACTTACTATACGTACAGGATTTCAAAATAGCCGATTTAATAATTATTCATACCTGCTGCGTTACGCATATAGCATCGGCAAAAAGCAGGCAATTAGTCAGAAAAGCACAAAAACAAAACCCAAACGCTAAAATCTTCGTTTCCAGCTGCTTGGTAAACTCAGACCCGGCAGAATTCAAAAATCTCGATGAAAAACTACTGTTCGCAGGCAATCTGGAAGGATTATTTAATCTCCTAAAACAACAATTGACAGATGCCGGCGTGGATTGCAAGTCTTTTGATAACAATACCTTAAAAGAATCGGAAACTATAGAAAAATTCCACGGCCAAACACGGGCGTTCCTGAAAATACAGGACGGCTGCGATGGATTCTGCTCATATTGCATCGTTCCCCAAACCAGACCAAATATAACTTTCAAGCCTTTCGATAAAGTTATAGATGAAGCGCAACATCTTGTAAAAGCAGGACATAAAGAAATCGTACTTACCGGAATTTTCCTCGGGGCTTATGGGCAAAAGACTGTAAAACGAAAAAATTGGCCCGAAGAAAAAAATGAAATGCTCACAAACCTGCTTGAGAAAATTGCGCAAGTACCTGACCTGAAACGAATTAGATTAAGCTCATTAGAACCTGCCGATGTCACGGACATATTGCTCGATGTAATGAAAAATAATCATAACATTATGCCGCACTTGCATTTATCGCTTCAGTCCGGCTCGGAAAAAATACTTAAAAAAATGAATCGCCAGTACACTGTAAAAGATTTTCTTAAGTCCATTGAAAACATAAACTTAAAACTCGACAGGCCTGCGATAACAACTGATATAATCGTCGGATTTCCCGGCGAAACTATACAGGATTTTGCGCAAAGCCTTTCAGTAGCTAAACTTGCGGGCTTTTCAAAAATTCATATTTTCCCATTCAGCAAAAGAAGCGGCACGGCTGCGGCTAAATTGCAAGACCATATAGATAGACAGGTTATAGCTGAAAGGACACTGAAACTGCGGGAACTGGAAAAACAATTGGCTGGAAATTTTAGAAAACAATTTGTCGGCGAAACGGCAGAAGTCCTTATAGAAGATGAAGTTAAAAAAACAGGCAAATGTGAAAGATATTATGAAATTACAATCAAAAGCGATAAAAAAACGCCAAAAGGCGAAATCGTAAAATGCAAAATCAATGAGGATGGGATTACAGCAACAATTTAAAATTTAAGATTTAAAATTTAAAATTTTTGGATTGTAAGTCGTTTGTTTACGTTGGATATTTTGATGTAACTCTTTATTATTTTTTTAAAAATAAAGGGTTATGGTGATTTTTTTCAGCTAAAATCGCAATTTCTTTTGAAATTCGCGCAAGTTGGTCAAAAAAGAGGCCATTTTTTGCCACAGATTTCGAATATTTTGCCTACAAATCGGAAAAAATCGGATTTTTTTCGGGGGTTTTGGGTGTTTTTAAGCTTTTGTGAGCAGTGGTTTTTGCCCCCGCAGTTTCCTTCGCTACGGCGAGAAAACTAAACGCGGGGGTCTCCGCTGCGGCTCCGAGGGTTTTGCGCGCAGTAGCGATTGCGCGTTTTTGCTAAGCAGATAAACAAGGTTGTAAAATCCTAAATCCTAATTTCTAAATCCTAAACAAATTCAAATAACCAAAATTCAAATATCAAAAACTATTTCGGCGGACAAGTTTCGCGGATGACACGGTTTTTTTACTATACTCGTATGCAGTATACTGCATACGAGTATAGCAGCATTGGGATTTTTTATGGTAGGGATTTTTACTGTGGGGGTTTTTTGGCTGTCTGAATTTTATCTTCTGTGTTTTCTTAAAATCAAACCGCCGAGAGTGAGTAAAAGAATCGTTGCCGGTTCAGGGATAAGCACAACAGAAGTTATATTTGCAACTATTTCAAATTCAAACTCTGTTCTGGGT
Source organism: uncultured Planctomycetota bacterium (assembly GCA_903847315.1). GTDB lineage: Bacteria > Planctomycetota > Phycisphaerae > Sedimentisphaerales > UBA12454 > UBA12454. The sequence continues at coordinate 14,633 of CAINDG010000029.1, read as the reverse complement.
GGACCGGAAATATGCAAACCATAATTCACGCTCCAATCGGCAAGATTTGGCGCCGTTGTCGGCAGGGCGTCACTCGAAATGGCTGTGCCGCTATAATTCTGAAGTTGCCAAGCAATAGTCTCAACCAGTGTACCGTTGGGAAGAGGAGAGTTACTGTAACTATGAAACCAATAAAGATCTCCTCCATTATCATTACTTATACCTAAAAGAAACTGGACACTATCAGGGTTGGTTTGAAAATTAAAACCATTGATACTGACCGACACGCCACAGGGTGAATTATAATGCCAGTATGAGCCGGACGAATTAGACGGATTTGAATCAGGCGTTGAAGTATCATAAGTATATGTTCCTGTTGCTTCGCCGTGTGTTTGTCCGCCAAAAATATTGTGCGGATCATAGACTGATGAGACATTTCCAGTAAAGCCGATAGTGATTAACTGACCGCTGGAAACTGCCGGCAAAAACCCGCACAGCAGAATTGCTAAAAGAATTTTTGCTAACTTCTTCTCCGTAACATTACCTCCTTAAACTGATATCCCTGTTTGTTAATTATAGTGTATTCGTTATGCAAAAACAAGTGCAAAATGTCCACTTTCGGCATAAAACCCCAGTTAGACGAACCCCCGGCAAAGCCGGGGGCTAAATATCTATGGATTCCCGCCTGCGCGGGAATGACAACCCCTAGTGAAATCAGGGGCTAACCAATTTTTGACAAATATCAAAAAAGGTATATAATCAGGCGCAAATAAGTCATTTTTCAAAAGGAGAAAAAAATGGCAGAGTGTGAAGAAATGATACAAAGTCCGGCATTTAAGGACAGGAAAGTAAGACTTGTAGTATTCGGAACCCTTCAAATAATCCTCGGCTGCTTATGCGCGCTGCTTGCACCTCTTATGATAATCGGGATGATGGCAGCTGCTCATAATAATTCCGCTGAAGGAGCCAATGTCAAAGCAATTATTTTCGGTGCCTTATTTTATGTTCTGCTGGCGGTGTGGTTTATCTGGATGGGAATCGGTTCAGTTATGGCCAGAAGATGGGCAAGGGCGCTTATATTAATTTCATCATGGTTCTGGCTTATCTGCGGATTGCTGGGCTTTATTTATATTATGTCACGGCTTATTCCAAATATGTACAGCAATATGTCGGAAAACGATAAGGTTCCTAAGGCTATGGTTACCGGAATAATGATTGGAATGATAACATTTATGACAATTTTTTATGTAATCATACCCGGCCTGCTTGTTCTGTTTTATAGCGGCAGGGATGTGAAAGCAACCTGTGAATACAGAGACCCGAAAATTCGCTGGACTGATAAATGTCCTTTGCCGGTTTTGGCGATAAGCCTGATGACTGCCGTTGGGGCAATTTCCACGCTCACGATGGGAACCTGCAAATGGACGCTGCCATTTTTTGGAATTATCCTGAACGGAACTGCCGGAGCAATCCTGATATTAGTTTTGGTTTTGCTGTATGCATATTCGGCATGGGGTTTGTACAAAATGAATATAAAAGCGTGGTGGGTCTTATTACTGGTAACTATAGGCTGGTCTGCATCAATAATTATTACATTCTCGCGTGTGAGTATGCAGGATTATTATGACAAGATAGGTTTTTCAGCCCAACAGCTTGAGTCTATGAAGCGGTTTAATATGTCTAATATGAGTTGGTTCTGTGGTCTGTGGGCTGCGGTTACTATAGCGTATCTTTTGTGTATAAGAAAATATTTTGTAAGCGGCCGGCAAGAAACTAACAGAACAGTTGAACAATAGAACAGGTGAGCGAAAAGAAAATCGCTGTTTTATTCTTTTACCAGAGGCCGGGGATTAAACGGAAACGAACTTTTTTGGCGTAATCGGAATAGCCGGCCAGTTCATTTTGCAGCATCCTATCTTCAAGATATGTTCTTGTGATAAGAGCAATCGCATCCAATACCGCGGGAATCAGGCCCCAAAGCGAACCGAAAACAAGGGGCATACACAGAAAAGAGAGAATCATACCCAAATAGCCGGGGTGACGAACGAAACTGTAAGGACCATTCTGCACAACATAATGGCCCCTGTCGGTCTGGATGCGGGCGTTGCGGGAAAAAAAATTGTTAATCCACATAGCCCAAAGAATAAAATAATAAGAAGACAGTATTATGATGTAGGCGACTATGTAAACAACAATCGGCAATTTCGGCGACCAGTGGAACCTGCCGCCGTCATAAATCGAAACCTCAAAGAGAGCGATAATAAAAACTATATGAAAGATAAAAAATATTCTGTCCCACCATTTGACGCCGGGGCCGGGCTTAAACCTTTCCTGCAAAAGGTCTTTTCTGGATGCAAATTTTACCGATATAATCACAAATGAAATAAGGATTATTCCGCAAAACAGCCAGCCCTGCCAGTAAGTGAGCCTTCCTGCTATTACAAAAATGGACGCGGATAACACCAAAAAGCCAGCATACATCCTTATCAGCATTACAGGGTACGAAAGCCGGGTTTTATTTGAGTCGTTTTTCATTTTCCGCAGTAATTATAAAAAAACATCACAAAAAGTCGATTAAAATATGGTATAATGATAAAAGTGGAAGAAAAATGAAGCCGGTGAATAAATATTTCATAATATTTTTAATCCTTAAAAACAGAAAACCGCAGAATCGGCAATTATAAATTATACTTGACTAAAAGGCGGTGCAGAAGGTATATTCCCCGCTCCTGTTTTTGTTGAAAATTAAGGTTTAATCCAGGAAACAATAGTGAAGGCAAGCGAATTAAGGCCCGGAATGGGCGTTGTATTTGAAGGCAAACTTTGTATCTGCTCCAAGTCGGTACACGTAACGCCGGGCAATCTGCGCGCGTTTGTGCAGGCAAAACTGCGAGGCGTTAAAGACGGAGTTATGTTCGAAAAAAGGCTGCGCGCAACTGAAGATATCGAGCAGGCATTTCTGGACAGACGCCAAATGCAATACCTGTACGCCGACGCGCACGGACTTGTACTTATGGACACTGAAAGCTTCGACCAGACTACGGTGCCAAAAGATATGGTTGAAGACGCGGTGAAATACTTAAAGCCGGATACGAAAGTTGACGCTCTTTTGCACGATGGAAATGTGGTGTCAATAGAACTGCCAAATGTGGTCGAACTGACCGTTACCGAAACCACGCCGCAGCCGAAAGGGGCGACGGCGACAAATCAGATGAAAGACGCTACGCTGGAAACGGGCCTGAATACCCGTGTTCCGCCATTCATAGAAGTCGGCGAGGTCGTAAGAATCAGTACGGAAACCGGCGAATATTTGAGCAAGGCGAAATAGTTTTTAAAGCTTTTTAATAAGTCCTAAAACCATATCAGCCATTTTCGGCCGTCTTTCAAGAACCGCTGTAATATAATCAATTAGAATCTCCTCAACGGCGACAAGAGCCGCGGTCTGAGCATTCAAAACTTTCGACGGCTGATTCAAACAGCAGGCGCATTCAAAAGTCATTATCTTTTTGTCGGTGAAAGCGGCTTCGCAATCCCGGCAGATAAAACCGCTGGCGGACGGGCTGAAATAAAACTGTTTCCAATCCGCATCGAATTTTCTTTTGCAGTTTGCGCAACTGCCGCAGGCGGGCTGCGAACCTGTATTTTCGAGCAGGGAAAATTCGAAAAGTATCAGAAACGGAAGAACCTTATTATCCGGATTTTCGTCGAGCTTGTGCAAAAACAATACGGCATCATCAAAAAGCGCAGGGTGCGGGTCGTGCTCTTTTGTAAATAAGTTCAGAAGCTCAGCGGCGAAAAAACCGCAGTTAAGGGCGAAAAGTTTTTTGCGAATCTCAAGGCCAAAGAAAATCGGGTTAAACTCGGTCAGCGTACCTAATTTGTCATTGTCTTTGAGTGAAAAAACCATATCGCCGACGGTACAAACTTCAATTGCACCGGAAAAAGACGACTTGGGTCTCCGGGAGCCTTTTGCGATTACGCCGATTTTGCCGCCGGCCCTGGTAAAAAAAGTCAGTACCTGCGAACTCTCGGAATAATCCGTCGCGCGGATGCATAAGCCTTTATCTTTTTTCAGCGTCATACACAACACCGAAACCAAATTTTTTGAGAATATCGTCTTCCTCGCGATGCATTTTGGCGGCCTGGCGGACTGTCGCATCGTCAAAGCTGAAATTGTGCAGCAGGCCGTGCAGAATATAAAGGGCAAGCTCAGCCTCGGCAGTATGAGCGAGAGACTTGGCCTGTCTTTTAGCCATTTGAGCGTTTACGGCAATATCGAAAAATTTTTCTTCGCTCCGGTCATCGGAAACATCGAAGCTGATAACATCCGTGACGCCGTCCTTATCGAGAAAGCGGCGATTTATGCCGGCAATCTGCTCGTCGCCGAGGACAGCGATATTTATCTGAGCTTTTCTTGTGCCGAAATGCTCCGCTGTCTGCCGGATGAGGTCGATAATATGTTTATCATTGAAAGCAACCGCTTTGCAACCTATGCAGATATTTACCTTAATACCTGATGAGGCGATATTTTTTTTAGGCATTTTCAGTCTCGTTTTCGGCAGTGTACTGCTGATGCTGTTGCTGATGCTGAGGTTTGCCGGCAGAGGCAGATGGATAAGCTACCCTGCCGTGATAATGCGCTGTAAAACTTTTTGAAACCGCTTCCTCTACTCGGCTTAATTCCTTCAGGGTAAGCTCGCACTCGTCGAACTGACTGTCCTGAAGGCGTTTCATCGCCATATTGTGCACCGTCGTTTCGATTTTAGTGGGCGTGATTTCAGTAAGAGACCTCACCGCACCCTCAACGGAATCGGCAAGCATAACTATGGCAGCCTCTTTTGTCTGAGGACGCGGGCCGGGATACCTGAACTCCGACTCGGGCGGCAGAGTACCTGTACCGTTGGCTTTTTTTCGAGCCTCTTCATAAAAATATTCAATCAAAGTCGTACCGTGATGAGTCTCGATGAATTGTCTTATCACCGCCGGCAATCCATATTCCTCCGCCAATTCCATACCGTCCCTGACGTGGCCGACGATAATCAACTGACTCATCATAGGAGAAAGCTGGTCGTGCCGGCTTGCCGTGCCCATCTGGTTTTCAACAAAATAGCGAGGCTTGCCGATTTTTCCGATATCATGATAATAGGCGCCGACACGCGCCAAAAGGCCGTTTGCGCCAATCGACTCGGCGGCGGCCTCGGCGACAGAACCTATCAGCAGACTGTGACTGTAAGTGCCGGGCGCATCCATCGCAAGTTTTTTAAGCAGCGGCTGGTTGGCGTCGCTGTAATCCAGCAGCGTCATACTCGTCGCTATCCGAAATACTCTCTCGATTATGGGTAAAAACGCCTGGATGACTACGCCGACACACACTACCGCAGTGGCAGTCATACCTGCATCGAAAAAAATCCTGCGTGTAAAACCGCTTTCAAAAAGGTCCGTTGAAAGACTTATGAGAAAGACCACGGCGGCAGTCAATACTCCAACCTGCAGAATTTTTATCCTCGTCCTGATTTCCCTCAGCAGAAAACTGCTCGATACTACGCCCGCGGTCATAGTAAGAAAAAGACCGAAATCCGTTTCAAGACCGGCAGCCAGACAGGCCAGCATCGCATAAAACATGCCCATAACAATCGCAAAACGCTGGCTGTGAGCAATCGTAAGAATTATCGAACAGGTAACGGCAGCGGCAACTGCTATATACATACTGCCGGGAAAGAAAGTGCTGAATTTAGTGATGGCAAGCAGGATTAAGAACAAGCCCGCTGCCGCAACGGCGCGAAGAGGACTTTTAACAAGCCTGTAATTATAACGATAAATATATACGGCAGCGGCGAAAGACAAGACCGCAACAAAAATAATAATCGAAATTATCTGATGCACAGGCCTGTAGCCAAAAACGTTTCTGTCGGTCTGAAGACTCAGCAGCAGCGAACAGGCGGCGGCAAAAACCAGAAGTATTAACGCTACAGTCGGCAGACCGCTATTGACAATCTCGGTAAACTTCGCAAACCTCTCAGCGGCAATGGTATCCTTGAGTTGTTGGTGTCTGGAACCTAAGTTTTTTTTCAGAATCGTCATATATTACTGCTGTGTACGCTTTTTCTTTTTCGCTTCGTAAGCCTGAACTATATTCTGAACCAGATTGTGCCGGACAATGTCGGTATCGTCAAGACCTATAAGAGAAATGCCATTTGTTCCGGCAAGGGTCTCCATAGCGTCGAGCATACCGCTTTTCGCGCTTTTATCCAAATCAATCTGGGTAATATCGCCTGTTATAATCATCTTCGAGCCCCTGCCCATACGGGTAAGAAACATCAGCATCTGGGTCGGAGAAGTATTTTGAGCCTCGTCGCAGATAATCGCAGCGTCGTTGAGAGTCCTGCCCCGCATAAACGCCAGCGGAATAACCTCAATAATATCCATTTCCATCAATTTTCTCATCTGAGAAAAGTCCATCATATCCTCAAGGCTGTCAAAGAGCGGGCGGAGATAAGGATTTACTTTTGCCTGTAAATCGCCCGGCAGAAAGCCGAGTTTTTCGCCGGCTTCAACGGCAGGACGGGCAAGAACAATCTTTCTTATCTGCTTTTTCTTGAGCATCGAGACCGCAGCGGCCACTGCAAGATAAGTTTTGCCTGTACCGGCAGGCCCCGTGCAGAAAGTCAAATCGAAATTCAGCATCGCCTCGAGATACCTGCGCTGTCCGCGAGTGAAAGGCTTTATAAGCCTTTTCGGCGAATATACGGACACGCCGAAATCTTCGTCCGGCTCAACACAAAGCTCGACTTTGCTCACCAGGCCGATTACGTCATTGGCGTTAAGCTTGCCGAACTTCATCAGGTATTTCTGCATCATCTCGACAACCTGCGAAGCCTTTTCGACAGCCTGCTCCTGGCCTGATATGATAACGGATTCGTCCCGCGCCGTGATGTTCACGCCGCAGCGGGCGCGAACCATCCGCAGATGCTCGTCAGCAGGGCCGAATAATTCGAGCCTGTTTTTCGAAAGTAATTGAATAGTAACTTCCAAGCGAACGCCTTATAAAAATATCCGGAAAAATAAATAAGCAAAAACAGCGGAGCCAAGCAGCGAATCAATCACATCGAGAATTCCGCCAAATCCCGGAACGGTATTGGAAGAATCCTTCTGCTCAGCGGCACGTTTAAACATCGACTCGGCCAAATCGCCGAGCTGGCCGATAAAGGCAAAGACAACGCCAAAAACCACCGCCTGCCAGAGCGGCATTATATCAAAAACCAAAGCAAATATCGAGGCTACAACCGCGGCAAAAAGAACCGCACCGCCCATACCCTCCCAGGTTTTTTTGGGGCTTATTACCGGCGAAAATTTGTGTTTGCCGAAAAGTCTGCCAAGCGTGTAAGCCCCTATATCAGAACATTTTATAACAAAAATAAACATTAAAAAAATGACAGGGCCAAACTCGACCCTTATGGCCATTATGAAACTGGTCAAAACCCCCAGATAAATTATAGCCAATAGATTGGCCCCGCAGTTTGCAAACGCCCCGACACCGGCGTATTTGACGCCCTGCCATAAAAAAACCGCAAGAGCGCTGAAACAAATAATGAAAGTAAAAAATAAAGCGGCTGTCTGAAAAAACTGGGCCCAGTACCAGCCGGTAGAAAGCAAAATAGTGGCTGTAATTGTAATCGGCAGAAAAATCTTCGCGCCGGCGTTTGCCGCAAGAGCGGCAAACTCAAGATTGACCGGCACTGCTACAATAACCAGAAAAATCGCCAGCAGCGTCGCCTGTATGTCCGTTGGTTTTTGCGAATTTAAACTGCCGTCCAGCCAGCCGTCAAAAAGTATCAGAGCGATAAAACCAATCGTCATCAGCGTGCCGAAGATTAATCTGTATTTGAGCATTAATAATCCCCGATTAAAATTTCAAATTAAAGAAGGTTTAATGTCGCCCATACGTCTTGCGCGTTTTGCAAATTCAATTATCGCCTTGTCAACGTCAGTAGGAGTAAAGTCCGGCCAGAGAATATCAATAATATAAAATTCGGCGTAAGAAAGCTGCCAGAGAAGAAAATTGCTGATTCTTTTTTCGTTGGAGGTCCTGATAAGCAAATCCGGGTCGGGCAGAGAAACGGTATAGAGACTATTGGCTACAATCTGTTCATCAATGCCTGCCACATTCAGTTTTCCGTCGATGCAGTCAAGGCAGATTTTTTTTACGCCATCGATGATTTCCTCTCGGCTGCCGTAGTTTAAGGCAAGAGCAAGAATCATACCTGTGTATTTTGACGATATCTCGACGGTTTTATGCAGCTCCCTGACGAGTTTGGGCGGGAGTTTTTCTGTCCTGCCGAGATGAACGAGCCGTACATTGTGCTCTTTGAGCGTTTTTCTTATGCCGACAAGATAACGCGTATAAAGCTGCATCAGGAAACTGATTTCTAATTTGGGTCTTTTCCAGTTTTGCAGGCTGAATGAATAAAGCGTCAAACACTCTATTCCCAAATCGACGCAGTAATCGACGATTTTTTCCACCACCCGCGCGCCCTGGCGATGCCCCTGAAAACGCGGAAGCCCCCGCTGAGTCGCCCACCTGCCGTTGCCGTCCATTATAATGGCGATATGATGGGGAATTCTCTCAAGCTCAATGCCGAGCCGTTTCGCCGTTGCGATGCGATTCTGGCCAATATCCGGTATTTCTTTCGGCACCAAGTTTATTTCCTGAAAATAGTCTGCTTCCTTGAGGGACCAACGCCGATGATTTTAACAGGAAGTCCAACGGCATCGGCAACTGTTTTTACGTACTGTTTCGCTTCGGCAGGAAGTTTTTCGAAACTATCGATATTAGTTATTTCCTGACCGAATCCTTTCAGCGTTTCAAACCGGCATTTTACTTTCGCCAGTCTGTCGATATTCGATGGGAACATTTTAACTTCTTTGCCGTCGATAGTGTAGCCGGTGCAGATTTTAACCTCATCAAGACCTGCGAGAGTATCAAGGTGCATCATCGCGATTTCATTTATGCCGCCGATTTTCGCGGCGTATTTTACAACCATCGCATCGAACCAGCCGCAGCGGCGAGGTCTGCCGGTAGTTGTGCCGTATTCGTGGCCTTTGTCGCGAATGTATTGGCCGATTTTATCGTTAAGCTCTGTCGGAAACGGCCCTTCGCCGACGCGTGTAGTATAAGCCTTAACTACGCCGATAAAATTGTCAATCATCTGGACTGGTACACCGCAGCCGGGCCCGACGCCCAGAGAGCTGGCGTTTGAACTTGTTACAAACGGAAACGTGCCGTGGTCAAGGTCAAGAAGAGCGCCCTGTGCGCCTTCAAAAAGGATATTTTTACCGGATTCAATCTGCTGATGCAGGAATTCAGTAGTATTGCAGACGTATTTCGAAAGTCTCTGAGAGTATAATTTGCATTTTTCAAAAATCTCATCGGCTTTAATCGGCTCGGCATTATAAAGAGCAGCGAAAATTTTATTTTTATAATTTACAATCTTATCAAGTTTTTCCTTCAAATTGTCAAGGTCGAGTAAATCGGTCATCCTGAGGGCGTAGCTTCTTCCGACTTTGTCGGAATAACACGGCCCAATGCCGCGAACGGTTGTGCCGATTTTATTATCTCCCAATGACGCTTCTCTAAATTTATCTTCAGCTTTGTGGTAATCGAGAACGACGTGGGCGCTTTCGCTGATAAGTAATCTGCCGTCAAGAGTAATGCCCCTTTTCGCAAGCGAATCAATTTCGCCAAGAAGGACTTCCGGGTCAACGACAACGCCGTTGGCGATAACGCAGACGGTTTTGGGCCTGATAGAGCCGCTCGGCAGAAGATGCAGGGCGAATTTCTCATCGCCGATAACAACGGTATGGCCGGCGTTTGCGCCGCCGCCGTAGCGGACTACGATATCGCTTTTCTCGGCGAGGATGTCAACAACCTTGCCCTTGCCCTCATCGCCCCACTGCAAACCAACAACGCAGGTATTCACATTGATTCCTTATAAAAAAACCACGAACTAATACGAATGGACACAAACTATTCTGATTAACCGGTGATTTTAGATACAAGCAGCTGGAGAACAGCATCGAGATTATCAAAAGTTCGGTTGCTTATCTTTTTCTGCAGCATTTGGCCGGTACTGTCTTTGTAAACAACTACAAAATAACCTTTTGAATCGTAATCGGTTTTGTTAATGCTCTCAATAGATCTGTACGATATTTTTTCCTTTTCACTTAGGATAAGCTGCTGGTCGTCGGCGATGATTTTTTTGCCCCATAGCAATCCGGCATAAATCGCCACAGCTACCGCTGCCGCCAACAGATAAGGCGGAGATTTTCGATTAAAGACAAGCGTCGGGTCCTGTTTTCCTTCAAGCGATGTATGTTTGCTGGCAAAGTTTTTGTTGTAATAGCCGTCATAAGCAAAATACGCCGCGAAAATCAGCAGAAGACCGATGTATATTTTGAAATTTGTTTTTTTGTACTGACAGAACGGTGCGACAACAGCCATTTTTTAGTCTCCGGAAAATCCCTTAAATTTTTAAATCCTTTTATCTCCTGTGCGCTATCGCATTAGTAAGCGGCATCACAATATTGGGCACAACTTTGTCGTCCATAAATTCAACCACCAGTCCGCAGAGTTTGTTAAAAACAGATTCCATCTCGAAATCCTGTCCCGACCGCGGATACTGCCTGACGGTCAGATAAAGACTGATGGGTTTGTCGGAATCAAACTTTCCGCTCCGCATCTCAGTCTCGTCAGTCCTGGCTTCAACCGCAAGTCTCGCTCTTGTCGAGCAATCATCGTCAAGTGCAAGTATGACCGAAGGTGAAAGATTCAATGGCCCTGCGCCGGTATTATCGAAAATTTTCGAAAAAGCCGAACCGCCGAAAAGAGCCTCGGCAATTATCTCGTTATGATTGCCGGCATAATCGAAATCCATTCCGAAAGTCAAATCGAGAGATTCGATATCAAGACTTCGGATGCCGAGCATATAAGGAACAAGTCCGATTACGAATTTCTGCAGCTCAAAGGCCTGCTGAAAAGATGCGGGGTTGACGCAGCCTGCGCCGAGACGGTCAATATCGACACTGACCCATCGGCTCTGTCCGGCGCCGGGAGCCTCTTCAAGACAAAATTCCGTACCGTCCCTGTTGAGAGCCGTCATCGTGGGAAACTGCTTTTTAATTCTTTCAAAAAAGGCTAGCAGGATGTCTCTGTCCGAAGGCAGGTCAAAGCGTGTATTTATATACATATCAACGTAAAAATCGTCACAAAACGAGTTGTAACTAATCGACATAAAGCCTCACTCCATAAAACCAGTTACAGCAATATTTTCGCATAAAAGCCCGATAAAAACAAATAAAAAATCCGTAAAATCCTTATCCTTAACGGTTTTCGACGTCCGGCAGTAATATTTCCGTCAAAATCGCTCCAATTACTGATATTATCGTAAAGCTAAAACACCGCCAAAACGCGGAAATTACGGGATTTTCGGCTGCTCCGCCGCTCAGCAAAATACTCAAAGAAGTATAAAAAACAGCAGCCAGAAAACCTGTCATCGCCGAAGCGGCAATTCTTTTTAACATCGCCGCCCTGCCGCAGTAAATCGTAGTAAGAGCGCCGCAAATAATAGAAATTAAAACGACAGCGGTATTGAAATGCCACTGCACAAAAAATTTCAGTACAAGCGAAGTCGCGACAGCTATCGGCAGTATATGCCAATATCGCGGAGTTAATTTTTCGCGCCAGGCCGTTCTTGCCTGCATCCGTCTGCGAATGGTCAGCGGCCAGTTGTAGAAAATACAAAATATCGAATGCTCAAACAATGCTCCTCTTTCTCCGAAGACCGGAACGATATGCACGGCATCGGTCGCCCAGTGTGCCGCCATAAATCTCGCCAGCGCAGGATAGCGATAAGTCATCTGTATCGGAAAGGCAAGATAGCCGACATATTTGAAAAAGCCTAAAAAGATGGCGATATTGTAGTCTTTAAAACTTCTGTCCCTGATAGCCACATAGACAACATACAGGCCGCGGACAAGCGAGCCGGGCGAAACAGGAATTATCTGGAAAAACAGCAAAATGGCGCCGGCCGAGGCGACACATTCTTTCCATGACAAGTTGGGATGTTTCATAACATATATAACAGCAACTATCAAGGCTACAACGTGTGTTACCGGCAGGCAGCAGATATGAACGGCAAGACTTTTGAGGTATTTATCGATGAAAGGCTCGTTAACCTGCGATAAAATCGTCTGTGCATCTTCATCGGCGAGAATATGCTTGTGCTGACCCTGCTTAATCATGTCCAGCAGCCATTGCCGCCGAAGTTCGGCATCAAAATACAGCTTAACAGGCCTTATCGTTATGGAATATAATTTTTCTTTGGCGAACTGCCAATCGGTTAAAAGCCTGTGCAAGGATGGAAAAATCAAAAGCAAAAAAGGCAAATGATATAAAATCCGCCAGGGCTGACGCAAAAGCATTTCCGCTTTCGCCTGCGAAATTCTGCCTGCCCGATGCCAGTTTTCGAGTAACTCGATAAATTTGCCCTTGAAAGCCTTTTTGAAATATTCCGCACTTGTCAAAATGCTGATATAGTGTTTGCGCCAATTTTTATGGCACCAGAATTTCCGCAAGACCGCGCCCAAAATCGGCAGCAGGCCAATCAAAAAGAAAATAAATGTTTTGAACCTGCTGTTCTTCAGTTTTTCAAAACCATCCTCATCAACAATATTTTTTACTTTCCATCCGACGACGGCACTATCGAATATCGTCGCCCACAATTTGCCGCTGGATAAAAGACGAATATGATTGTGCGTAATATCTGGCATTGAATTGCGATAAATATCGTCAGCCTGAACAAGCCTGTCAAATAATCCCTGCATATCGCTGAAATTTTCTTTGTGGCTATCGATGAAACTTTTTAATTTATTCAAATCGCCCCTGTCGAACTGCACCAGGGAGCCGCGTTTTGCACCCTGCCAGATAAGTTTAAAATCGCCCGGACTCATCGGCAAAAACGGCAGCAAAGCTAAACCCGCCCTGAAATCAACCGCTACAAGTCCTTTGTCCGGCACAGATTGAGTATCAAGACGTTTGAGGCAATTCGGCTGGCTTTTGCAGGTCGTCCATTCGTACTGGCGGGCAAATTCGTGCGCCCCGACTTCGTGAAGCAGTTCTACAAATTCGCGCATAAAGACATATTTTGCGCGGTATTCAGGCGAGCCTACTTTGCCGGCGTCGAGTTTTCCTTTTCGCCATTTTTTCAGCAAATTGATATGGTCGTCCACTTCGAGCCGCCACGTTCGGCCATTAATCCACTCGCTCAGCTCGCCGCAGCTGCCGATATTTTCATCAACGAATGTGCCGAAGATATCGACGACGGATTTTTCATCGCCGAATTTTATTTTCGCCGCCCTGCGGATAAATTTCTGCCATAACGCCCCCGCCTTTGCCGCCGCGGGATTGACCTGGAGCTGGAACGGAGCGCCGAAACCAATCCAGTAAAGAGTATTGCGGAACAACCTGCTGAAGCCTGAAGGCGGGACGAGAATTTTCATCGCGCAGATTTTGTCGACCGTCAAATCCGTACAAAGCTGCGGCTTGTCTATTTCAAGAATTTTTATTTTGTAAACCTGGCCTGCGAAACCGCCGCCGACAAAATGCTCGACAACCAGTTTAACTTTAATTTTTTCGCCGGCGTCTGCCGGCTCAAAATCATAAATAAGCTCCGTCTGAGGTTCGTAACGGCTCGGTTTGACCGGCCGAAACAGACCCAACTGCTCGTAACGAGAATTTAAACTTTTGCAAAATTCCGCGCAATATCCCGCAGCCATAAAATCCTTTAAAAATCTTCAAAGATTTACGAAATGATACTCCGTAAGAGATGAATTTTCAACTACTTATTGAATAAATGTAAAAAGGAATGAAATTATACAAATCACGGTTCCAGCCATAATGCCGGCGACTAAATCGTCGATAAGGATGCCAAGTCCGCCTTCAATCTGCTGCATTTCACGTATCGGCGGCGGCTTTAGAATGTCTAAAATCCTGAAAAGCACAAACGCGGCAATGGCATAGACCAAAACTTTTCCGCTTGTTATGGCGGCGGGCAGAAGCGCTATCGCCTGACCGGCGACTTCATCGATAACAATCCAGCCGGGGTCTTTTGTGTCGTATTGTTTTTCAGCCTGGCCGGCAAAAAGCAGGCAAAGAACAGATGCTAAAATCATCATAACGACAACAACCGCTCCGCCAACAGCAGCTGCAGGATAAAAATGATGAACAGCCAGAAAAATAAGCAGCGTCAGCAAACTGGCTAATGTGCCGGGCGCCATCGGAGAAAATCCAATGCCAAAACAGGAAAGTACGAGTTTTTTGATATTCATAAAAGTATTATAGCCACAGACGAATAATAAAGATATATTTTATTAGCCACAGAGCGGCTATGTTCTCTGTGGCTAATAATAAATTTATAAAATTTTGTGGCCGGCCGGTCTGTTTATTTCCAGCACTCACTTGACGGAGTTCTATTGCATGACAGCCATTGTTCTGCCAGTACGCGGGCATCCAACAGATCCAGCAGGCAGTCACCGTTAAGGTCTTCTGCCGAATAACAGTATCTCTCGACTATACTAATATTATCGAGGAAGGTTTTTGT
>CAINDG010000028.1 GCA_903847315.1 uncultured Planctomycetota bacterium | reverse complement strand
TCGGCGGGTTGCTTGGCGGAGTTTCGCCGCTGCCGAGGTCGCCGCCGATGACATCAGATCTTGGATATACACCCGGCGGTCCTACGCTGACTTGCGGATTATCGGCCGAGAACGCGTATTCATCCCTTTCGAAAACGGCAATGACAATTTTCGGACCATCGACGTTCAGCTTTGTTCTGTTGGCGGTTGGGTCCTGTACGTCGCCGAGCCAATATACGAATTTCCAGCCGGATTTTGCAACGGTTGTCAGCGTAATGGTTTCATCGGCACCGAAGTCTTGCATGCCAAGGCCCGGCGTAATGACGCCTGCGCCGATAGGACTTTCCTGTACGAGCACGGCATAATTACCTGAGCCCAAGGCTGAGTTCAAGAGGCCTAAAATACATATTAGAAACACCCCATAGAATTTCATTTGATTGCCCCCATTATGTTTTTCATAATCGTCACCCCAATTTAGAACCTGCCCATCAATGTGCGCAGTATCTCTGTATAGCGGTTGTCGAAGAACCCCCAGAAAATCTCTGGTCGCAGCAGGGCGTTTCCAAGAGCCTGACGAGACCGGTTCTGCCAGCCTCCCCAGGCGTGCATAGACAGTCTCTGTCTGCGAAGTCTTCGAATGGGTTAAAGACTCTTTTTGAACCCTGCAGCTATAAAAATAGATTGTCTGCCAAAATCAAAAGCAAGCTGCTCAGCGAAGCAGTACTAATACCCCAATTTAGAAAAGGTCTTATTTGCCCCTATTAGAACAAAAAAAAGGGCAAAAGTCAAGTGGATTTTGCCTATTTTAACATAAAATTGGTGTCCGTCCGGTAAAAGCAACAGCCGAAAAGTCGGATGGCAGAAAGCGTGAAAAAAAAGTTGAAATTTTTTTAAAAAATAGTTGACATCTTCTACAGATGTAGTAGAATACCGCTATGTTTGTAGAAAGGAAACGGCTATGAAATTGACCGATACAGAATGGCAGATAATGAACGTGCTATGGGAGAGGTATCCTGCGACGGCGCGAGGCATCGCTGAGAGGCTGCCGAAAGAAAATAACTGGGCTTACACCACAATAAAAACACTTCTGACGCGGCTGGCGGAAAAAGGCGCGGTCAAAGAAAGCAAAAAAGGCAATACAAGTCTCTATGAACCAATTATCAGCAGGCACACCGCAAGACGCAACGCGCTGAAATCTCTCGCTAACCAGGCGTTCGATGGGGCGTTCGGACCGTTGATGCATTTTCTGGTAGAAGACCAAAAACTAACAGAGAACCAAAAACAGGAATTGCTAACAGCAATTCAGGAACAAGATAAACGAAAAAAGGAGAGTGTCAAATGACAGCGATATTAAATCAGATAGCGGAAAAATGGTACGGATGGGAACTGGCGATGCTCTGGCAGGTTGGGATTCTTATCGCAATCGTGGCGGTGATTGAGCTTTTGACAAGAAGATGGGTGTGGCCTCAGGTTCGATACGCACTTTGGTTTTTGATACTGGTGAAACTCGTTTTGCCGCCTTCGCTTGTCTCGCCGATGAGCTTTACCGCAGAAATTCCATTTATGGTTAAACAGGTATTGACGGACCCAGAACACAAAATACAGAACACGGAACTCAGGATACAGAATACAGTAAGCAGTGGACAAATCCTAAATTCTAAATCCGAATTATCAAAAACTGAAATTCAAAACAAGCCGCAAGCTGTTGAAGTTACTCGGATATCCGCAGCTCCCGCAGCGGTGTTATTGTCGTGGAAGAGTTATATTTTCTTTGTGTGGATGGCGGGCGTTGCGATTTTGTCGGGATGGCTGGTTGCAAGATTAAGAAGTCTGAGGCGAGAGCATTTGCAAGACCAATCGAAACTGCCAGAGAGATTGGAAGATTTGTTGGTATCGACGGCACATAAACTTGGACTAAAGAGAGTGCCGCAGATAATTTTGACAAATAAGGTTTGCTGCCCTGCGGTGTTTGGAGTTTTTCGGCCTGTGCTGCTTATGCCGGCCGATAAACTTGGGGATTTAACGAGGGAAGACGCGGAACATATATTTTTGCACGAACTTGCACATATAAAAAGAGGGGACTTGCTCGCGCACGCGGTTTATATGATTCTGCAAATAGCGTACTGGTTCAATCCGCTGGTTTGGCTGATAAGAAAGCCGATACAAAATCTGCGGGAGCTTTGCTGCGATGCTACGGTCGCGAGGATGCTGAGAGAAAAAACCGCGGGCTATCGAAAGACATTGCTCGAAACTGCCCGGCAGTTATTGGCGCAGCCTGTTGACCCGGGGCTGGGACTATTAGGACTATTTGAAAATTCAAGCTGGCTTGTGGACAGGCTGCACTGGTTAGAGAAAAAAAGCTGGAAATATCGGCCGCTGCGAATCGCAACAATTTTTGTTTTGATATGCGTGATGTCCGCCTGTGTGCTGCCGATGGCGAAATTCGAGGCGTCTGCCGATTTTGTAATCAAAGGGACTGTAACGGACGCGCAAACAGGCAAACCGATAGCAGGAGCAAAAGTCGGCGATGTTGAAAGATACGCTGAGGGTAAACAATGCACTACTACCAATGAAGACGGCGAATACAGTTATAAAACGTGGTATGAGGAACACGCGGTAAAGTGCGAGGCTGACGGCTATAAAAAGCAAGTCGAAGGCTTATTAACAAAATTTATCGGCAGTGAAAAGGAAAAGGTTATAAATTTTGCACTTCTGGCTGCGGCAGACCCCGCCCCGACGAGTGAGCCGAAACCAAGTGAGGCAGAAAGCAAACCTGTGCCGGCTGACGAAATTACGAGACTTGCTCAGATAAGGAATATGATGGTGACTCTGACCGGGATATTTAATGCAGCAACATCCAATAATTCGCCTGAGTCGGCGGCGAAAATTATGGAAGAGACACTGCCGCAATTTGAGAAATTCGAATCGACTGTTAAAGAGACGAATTACAGCGATTCTGTCCATATGATTGTTGAGCAAATCAGGCAGATAATTAAGGCAAATAAAGATTCGGCAAGAGTGAAAACTTTACTTTTAGTATCCAGCAATGCCTGGTATGAGCTCGAAGGAACAGTTGAGTCAGACTACAAAGATGCGCTTGGTGCAAAATGGCTGCAAGGCGTTCAAAAGGGGAGGAGCGAGTCACAAAAACCTGCCGGGCAGGATGCAGTTAAAACAGGTGAGAATTCGCAAAAATCTACTGGTCAGACTGAAGAGCCGATTACGGATAACGCAAAAGAGATGATGGTAGAGATGCATGTTGCCGACAAGGGAAAATCTAAAGAAAAGGACAAATTTAAAAAAACAGAAGAACTATCTGCACCATTTGCAGAGGGTTCAACGCTTGTCGCTGAGATTACTAACGGAACGATTACGGTTACGGGCAGCGATGTAAGCGAGTGTAAAGTTATTGCGAATATTAAAGCCGAAGGTATAGACAAAGAAGATGAGGAAGCAGTCAAACAAGCGAAGGTTAATCTGGTTAACGAAGGCGGCAAGCTGATTGTCGAAACGGACTTGGCCGATGGGCTTGAGAAAAAGGTGGAAGTTAGTCTGAACATAACCATACCGCGCAATGCGAATCTGGAGTGCAATGTCGATGAGGGCGGGATAGCGATTTCCAATATTAAAGGTTCGCTCGAAGCCGAGGTTAAGGAAGGTTCCTTGAGTGCGGCTAATATGGAATTTATTGAAAAGTGCAGCGTCAATGTTGGCGACGGTAAGATTAATTTCGAACAGATACGCGGTAACGTACATTATGAGCTTGGCGTAAATAACGGTAAGGTTAAGTTTGCTTACGCCGAGGATGCCGGAGAGGTAGGACATACGGAAATAAATGTCGTCAATGGCAAGATTGATTTCGGCAGCCCTGCGAATATGGACGCAAAAATTGAAGCCAATGTCGATATTGGGAAAATACGAACATCGCTGCCGCTTATGGTTAAGAACGAAAACGAGGGGGCCTCGCTGGATGGAACGCTCGGCAGCGGCAAGGGGCACGTTGAACTTAGTGTCAAAGCCGGCACGATAAAGATAAATGCACAAGACAACAGGACAAAAAGTGGGAACTCGCAAAAATCGGCCGGACAGAATGAAAAACAGCAAAATGTTGATGTATATATCGCGGATTTCAATATCAGTCCTTATGAGGCAGGCGGGTTATATACAGTAACAGCAAAAATCGGCAATCGCGGCACTGCAACGGCACCTGCGTTTAGAATGAACTTTTTCAGAGGAGACCCGAAAGATAATCTCAATCTCCATGGCAAAGCTCAAACAGGCAGTCACGGCGCAGGACCAATCAAGCCGGGTGAGTTCTGGAATGAATCGAGCATGCCTTTTTCTCTCGAACAAGGCGTAAATGAACTGTCCATTGTTCTTGATACCGACAACAGTATTGCAGAGACAAATGAATTAAACAGCTCTGCAAAAATAAAGATTTTGTTTGAAAACGGCAAAATTATTTCAAAAACCGTTGGGCAGAACAAGGCAGATAACGAGGCGAAAAAAGTATCAGGAAGTTCCGCGGCTGATAAAAATGCAAATGCTACAAGATCGCTGAAAATCAATATATATGAAGGTAATAATGCGGAGCCCCAAACAAGTGTGCGAATACCTCTGCTTGCAATGAAGATAGTAAAGCAGCTTTTGCCGCCAAAAGATAAATTGCAGATAATCGCCCAGAAAATAAAACTCGATGAAAGTCTGCCTGGGGATATGAATTCTACAATGCTGATAGAGATGCTTGAAGATATGCTTAAGAAATTAGACCAAGGCGTTGAGTCAACAACACTGTTAGAAGTAAAAGACGGAGGAGAGAGAATTATAATATCACTTGAGTAAAATAAAAAACCCCGCCATTTTAGCGGGGTTTTTATTTTTTATCCTTTTTGGACGTATTTTTTGATGTTGCGAAATGCCTGTCGGAGACGATTTTCGTTTTCGACAAGAGCGATTCGCATATAACCTTCGCCGTTTTCGCCGAAGGCTCTGCCGGGCGAAACAACGACATTGGCGTGCTCGACCAAATCCATCGCGAAATCGATAGTTCCTTTGCCTTTTAACTGGTCATCAGGCACTCTTGCCCAGACGAACATCGAGGCGCGTGGTTTTTCGACCTGCCAGCCGAGACGGGAAAGGCAATCGCAGACAACGTCCCTGCGGAACTGATATTTTTTGTTCTGCTCGACTGTGTCGTTTTCGCACTGACGCATCGCGATAATGCTTGCAATCTGAACGGCCTGGAAAATGCCGTAATCGTAATAGCCCTTTATCGTAGCGAGGGCTTCAATCATTTGTTTATTGCCTGTAGCGAAGCCGATACGCCAGCCGGCCATATTGAAAGCCTTGCTCATCGTTGAGAATTCGACGCCGACGTCCTTTGCGCCTTTTACGGAAAGGAAACTCGGCGCTTTATAGCCGTCAAAACAGGTATCGCCATAAGCGAAGTCGTGAATAATAGCGACGTTGAATTTTCTGGCGATGTCAACTGCCGTTTCAAAGTAGCCGAGGTCGTCAACGGTCATCGCTGTAGGATTGTGCGGGAAATTCAAAATCATTACTTTCGGACGCGGATAGAGTTTTTCGCAGGCGTCCTGAATGGTTTTTAGGGATTCCGGAGTATTGCCAAGCGGAACAGTAACTACATTTGCTCCCGCCAAGGCGACAGCGTAAATGTGGATTGGGAACGCAGGGTCCGGGACGATAGCAGTGTCGCCGGGGCCGAGCAGCGCAAGGCACATATGGCTGAAACCTTCCTTCGAGCCAATGCAGGCGAGAACTTCACTGTTCGGGTCAAGTTCAACGTTATATTTTTTAGCGTATTTTATCGCGACTTCTTTCCTGAGATTATAGATACCTCTGCTTGCGCTATATCGCTGGTTGCGCGGGTCCTGTACGGCTTCGCAAAGTTTATCTACGATAACCTGCGGAGTCGGGTCGGAGGGATTTCCCATACCAAGGTCGATAATGTCAATCTGCTGCTGACGCTTGGCGAGCTTAAGGGTATTGAGTCTGCCGAAAAGATACGGGGGCAATCTTTTAATACGTTCAGCCGGTTCTATTTTAAATTCTGTCATTTTGTCACTCACTGAATTGAAAAAACCATAATTATATCGACAAGTATATGCGAACGGGATGAATTTTGAAAGTCAAATTTTTACGAACGGATAACCGTCAGGTTTTCATAGAATCCAGTTCGATAAAAGCGATGGGCAGGAAGATAAAAATGGGGAGCCAGGCCCAAAATTCCGGCATAATTCTGCCTGCAATCGTTATTTCCGAGGCAAGAATTTTAGACACGAAGGTCATAATATAACAAATCCCTGTCAGAGAGAAACTTATAAATACAGCCGATTTGAGGCTTTTGGGGTCTCGGCAGACAAGTATCGGCAGAGAAATTATTAACATAGTGAGATTTATTATCGGGTCTGTTATGCGGAAATTTTTCTGTGCGTAAAGCCTGGCAAGGTCCTTTGGATTCTGGCGGGCAAGTTTCATAAGGTCGTATGAACTAAGCAGGTCCATATGAGCTGATTTTCGCCTTACGGGGATATCTTTTGGTGTGAGGTCGCTTGGACAGGCGGTTATCGTCTGATAAGATTTGTCGGCAGGCTGGCGCGATACCGGCATAAAGACGCCGTTGTTAAGAATCCAGGAGTTTGAATGATTGTCATACCGGGCGGAATCGGCCTTGATGATGCCTGTGACGTCCCACAGCAGCGAGTTACCTTTCCTTGTTCGCGTTATTATTGTCGGACTTTGAATTTCGGCCTCTTTGACCTTGAACTGCGGCGAGCAGAAAAGATTGCCGCGGCCATCGCCGATAAACCACATATCATAAGTGAGAGTTTCGTCAACCGCGTCATGCGAGCGGACGAGCTTATCGGCCATAGGAGGTATGAAAAATTCCTCGTCGGCCACATGCAGGCCGGTAAAAGCGAGGGATAAAAACAAAATGGGAGCTATCAGCCGTTTAAGACTTACGCCTGACGCCATTACAGCGACAAGTTCGTTGTTTTTCGTCATTTTGCCAAGCGAGAACACGGCGGCTACTACCGTTATCATTCCCGCAAAGTCGCGGAAGTATAAAAAACTGTACCTGCCGTAATATGATATGACGTTCGCGGTAACCTGCCAGGCGGTAAGCTGAACATTTTGAGTGAATTCGTCGATATTAACGAACAGGTCTATCATTATTCGCAGGCCCATCAGCACAAGAAAAGAAATCAGATAGCCTATGAGGAAATTTTGCGTTACATATTTATCAAGGATTTTCATCCCGCACCTTCTTTTGTTCTATTTTTAAAAGGCACATTTTTATAAAAAATATCATTCTTTCTGTTTTTTGAAAGATATATCTGAAATATTGAATATTTAGAAGGAGCGGGATTCATTTTTAATTCTTCAGCAATTTTCTATAAAATATAAGAGCGAAGACCGACAGGACGAACAGTCCTGCCCACATAAAACCGACGCCGAAGTCTGCGCCTATTTGTAAATTCTGATTTCTCGTTATATTTTTTCCAGCCATAATAAAGACAAGCAGGGCAGCAGCGGGTATGGAGCTGACACCGAAGGCAGTGAGGAGATGTCCTCCTCTGAATCTAATGCCAAGTTCTGTACCGAGGATAATGAGAGTTATACAGCCTATGCCAAAGACGAGTCTCGAATGGACTTCAGCCTTGATTTCAAAAAGCGTTACACGGATTTTTCGTTTCATCTCCTTAAGAAGGTCCTCGAATTTTTGGGATGGAGCAGAGAGATAACTATGTTTTTCGACGGTACTAATAACATCTTCTGAGAGTTTAGCGGTGATGGAGTCCGGCAGGGCGAGATTTTTTGCGGAGTATCTGGGCTTTATGAATTCGGCACCCCGTTCAAGCCAGATTGCGTTTGGCATAGTAAGTATGATTTTAGAGCTTGGCCTGGTTTCTGTTTCGGCGGAGAGACGGATATAGAGTTTTTCGCCGCGATAGCTTTTTGTGAGTTCGCCTGTGTTTTTATCGTATTCGAATAATACAATTTTTCCGATAACCTCTATCGCGTTCTGTTCGGGGTCAAGCGTGCATTTTTCGCCGGTGAATCGCACCAGAGACTGGTCGTTATGGAACTGGTAGAAGTTGTCTGTTTTAAAATTGAGAACATTGTTAATTTCCTGGTGCAAAAGTTCGATTGTCAGCTGTTCGTAGGCGTTCCAGGCGCAGACGGCTATCGGATAATAAGTTATAGGGGCAACCTTGATAGTATTCATCTGCTCAATGTTGCGGAATGCTACGTTGTCGGCCATAAGGGACTCAAATTGGCCGAGCACTGAAATCGCCTTGAAGAAAACACCGCCATGCTCATCAAATTGAAAGGCATTTTTAGCGTAAACCTTTACATCATTGGTTTTCGTCGTGTTGTCAAAATTTATAGTTGCCGCTTCAGCGGTGATGAGTTTGCTTTCTCGGTTCTTGTTGTTGTCAATAATTACCACCCCCAGCAGGCCGGAGTTTTTGATGTCCGCGGCATCGGCATAAATTCTGAACTGCCCGCCGGGCAGACAATAATAGCCCTGCCGCTGGATGTTTCGGAAAAGTATCTGCTTGGCGTCGGCCTTCATAGCCATTTCCGCGCGGTGGACGTAAGCGGGCACAACGTGGAAACTTAATAGTAAATTTGCAATGGCAATTATAATCGCCAATACAAGAGCCGGGTAAAAGAGCATTGCGGGACTTATTCCGCTAGCTTTACAGGCGTCAAATTCGTTGTCGGCGGCAAATCTGCCATAGACAAGCGATGTCGCGAAAAGAGCGGCGACCGGCAAAACAAAGGTCATTGTTATCGGCATAAAATAACCAAGCAGGTCGAAGACCTGACGGGGACCTACGCCGAATTCCTGAACCGGGCGCAGAAGACTGCCCAGGCTCATAATAACGCCAAGGGCCAGAGCCGAAAGGACAAAGACCTTGAATAATTCTTTAAAAATGTATCTGTGAAGAATGAAAACCATAATATTTCTATCATCATTTTCGTCAAATTACGTATTTTTGCAACAAAAATAGTCCCGCACCTTCTTTTTTAAATAATGTGATCTATTGAATATTTAGAAGGTGCGGGATTCGTTCTGACCCGAATTCCCCATATTAAGGCGGCGAATCTGATACTTAAGTATAATGGCGAGAGATCAAAAGGATGTACGGCTAATCCGTAAAAAATATATTAGGTAATTCGGAGAAAATTTTGATATTATTGCGTAATTGAAAGACTTAGTTGCATGGAAAATCCTGAACCAAATAATATCGACGTGAATTCAGTAAAATATCCCGGACAGGCGATAGGCAGAGTTAGAGCAGTCAAATCCGTGCTCTTTCTTGGGGTGCCATATCTTATTTTTGCCGTTATGTGTGCTGCCGTCGATTCCAGACAGGTCGCGGCATGCTGGTTGTTTGGCTTGTTTTTTGCAGCGGGGGGCATGATTGCATGGAGGCTTCTCGGTCAACATAGTCTACTACTATACCTTATGGCCTTCCTCGTAAGCCTGAGCCTCTTTCGCATCTGGTATGTTATAGCCGTGCCCAACGAACTCAGCGGCGACGAGGCCCTTTACTGGCTATGCTCCAGAAATCTGGATTGGTGCTACGTTACGAAAGGGCCGGGCGCACCATTTTGCATCTGGTGCATGCGGATGGTACTGGGCAACACAGAACTTGGCGTTCGCGCCTCAGCCATCATTCTTTCGTTTGGCAGCAGTCTAATTCTTTATCTCCTCGGCAGGCGGATGTACAATCCGAAGGTGGGCGTCTTTTCGGCAGTCCTGTTGCAGGTAACCCCCATCTTTGCTTTCTATGGCATCGGCATGACTATTGACCCACCGTTTATCTTCATGTGGCTGTTATCACTGTTGCTGATGCACTGGGCATGGAAGACCGCTTCCCTATTATCCTGGGTGTTGCTGGGGCTGGCCGTAGGAGTGGGCATACTTTGCAAATATACGATGGCCGCCTTCTTCTTGCCTGCTTTTCTTCTGCTGATGTTTTCACCAGCAAGGCGGCAGCTGTTAAGCCCTTGGCCGTACTTGGCCTTGGCATTATGCCTGGTGGTGATTTCGCCCCTGGTTATCTGGAATTCGCATCACGGCTGGGTGAATTTTTTCCACAATATCGGCCAAACCCAAATATCAGGGGGTCTGCAGGTTTCGCTGGTAAACTTCCTTGCGTTCGTCAGTTCGCAACTGGGTATAGTCACACCGCTGCTATTAGTAATGATGGTCTGGGCACTGTTCAAACTTCGCCGACAGGACCCGCTGAGCTTTTGGTTCTCGATTCCGTTATTATTCCTATTTCTAATTAAGAGTCTCCAGGGCAAAGTTCAAGCCAACTGGGCTTTGTGCTGTTATCTTACCGGCCTAATCAGCTTCAGCGCATACTTTCTGGACCGTTTCTGGGCATTGAATATCTGGCGGCGAAGGTTGACTATCGCGGCAATCGCAATAGCCGTTTTCGCAACAATTTTTTTATATGTGGCCTGCCTGATTCCATTTCCCAGCAACATGGATCCTTTAAAGAAAGTCCGCCGCGGCTCTGTTCAACTCGGGCATGAAGTAGCCAGCCTGACCCAAAACCTCAAGCCCCAGCGGTTTATTTTCTCTGACGGATATATGACTGCCTCTCTTCTGGCGTTTTACGTGGACGGCCAGCCCACGACCTATTGTGTAAATCTGGATCGTCGGATTAACGAGTTTGATGTCTGGCCAACCTTTCACGATCTGCTTGGCTACGATGCAATCTTTGTGCTGCGGGGCGACAAAGATATGCCCAACCAACTTCAGGACAGGTTCCAGGAGTACCAGAAACATCTGGTGAAAACGAGAAATACTGTAGGTGAGGTTGAGAACATCTATTCGGTCTTCCTTTGCCACGATTTCAAAGGAATGAAGCGAGTGATGCCCACGAGATATAATTAACGATGTCCTTTTAATATTATTGTTGAATTGGAAAGCGAAAAATATTAAGTAGAAGAATTTCGTTAGAGACTATCAATAAATTCTCATAATATTCTCATAATTGTTTGTATAGTATCCTAGGTTCGACATGGATTGACCGACCGAAGCTGATATAGATGAAATGGCTGAAATTTGTATTAGGGAACTTGTAAAAAGAGAACAATTATTATGATACTATCAAAATTTAAGAAGGTAAGTCGTAAAAACATTTTTTTGTCATATTGGCTGCGCTGGTATTTTATTATTTTATTCCGCCTATTTTCTTTTGGCTATTTGGGGTTCCCGCGGAAATGGGCGACAATAATCAGTCTAACATCGAAAAACTCAAGAATAACAAGGATGGAGTTTTCTCTTTTTTAGTTTTCGGAGATAATCACGCAGGCTTGTTTTTCCATGATGCGGTTACTCTAAAATTGATATCTCGCATGAACAGAGAAGACAAATCCGGGAAAATACCAGTAGATTTTGTCATGGATACCGGCGATGTAACTCTATCCGGCAAGCTATCGCAGTTCCTTGCTTTTAAAAGAGAACAGAAACTTATTAAGTATCCCCTCTTTGCCGCCCTTGGCAACCACGAAAACAGAGAAAACAAATTGTTTGAAAAATACGTGGGGGAAAAAGAATTTGCCTTCGCCGATAGAAATTCTTACTTCATTGTGCTTGATAGTTCGGACGACGAATTAAAAGATAGCCAGTTTGAATGGCTCGAAAAATGTCTTATCGAGGGGCAAAAGTATGAACATAGATTTGTTGTTGCGCATAAACCGGCATTTATACCGTACTTTCAAAGTCGGCAGGTTGCAGTAAAAAACGGCAAAAAGTGGACTTACAAATTTAGAGACCTGTGTACAAAATACAAGGTGGATATGGCTTTTTTCGGCCATTATCATATGTTCAAACATGAAAAAATTGATGGAGTGGATTATATTGTAACCGGCGGAGGCGGAGGCGCAATACCCATCGAAATACCGGAATCAGATGGAGGCTATTTTCACTACGTCAGAATCCTGGTAGATGGTGGGCATGTGAGTTATGAAGTAAGAAGAGTATCTCCGCCGCTGTGGGAATATTTTTGTTATTATTTCTGGAAAGAGGCTACATATTGGGTTTTCAGATAAGCAGCTAAAAATAATTAGACAATCAATGTTGTTTCGGGGGATTCATTTTAATTGACCTTGTGGCGGTTGGAACGTAAACTCTATGCCCTTATGACGGCAAGGATGATTATAAATGCGGATGATTTCGGGCTTTGTGAAGGCGTAAACAAGGCTGTTTTCGAGGCGCATACTCGCGGAGTGCTGACCAGCGCAACGATTATGGCTAATATGCCGGCAGTTGATGAGGCAATAGCGATTGCGAAAAAGACGCCATCACTCGGGGTCGGGGTTCATCTGAATGCGACGGAAGGTTCGCCAATTTCTGCGGGGCGGGAAGTTAGGGCGATTGTCGGAGAAGACGGGAAATTCAAATACTCGGCTTATACTCTCGCGATGGGAAGTCTTGTGAATAAAGGGGTTCTGGAGGCTTTGGAAATAGAACTTGCAGCGCAGATTAAGTCGATTATCGACAAGGGGATAAAGCCGACCCATTTAGATTCACATAAACACTTTCATTGCTTTGGGCCAATATATAGGATAGTATGTTCTCTTGCGGAACGGTTCGATATTCGGGCGATACGCTGGCCGTGGGAGCCGGCAACGGTTTGCTACGGCGATTGGCCGAAGGTCGGATTTGTCGACAAGATGCGGGCGATACTGCTGCGGCAAATGGCGATGAGATGCCGGAAGATTGATAGCCGATTTATCAGGAATGATATTTTCTTCGGTGTTTTGCATACGGGCAGGATAGACGATAAGTTCTGGGCGGAAATCGGCAAAACGCAGTTTGAAGGCGTGGCGGAAGTAATGACGCATCCGGGTTATACGCAGGGGCTTGCAAATACGAGGCTGGTTAAGGAACGCGAAGTTGAACTGAAATGGCTGTGCGAGCCGACGACGAAACAGATTCTTCGCGAGGCAGGAATCGAACTTGTGCATTATGGTAAATTAAACGGGAAATAGAAATGACTGAAACGAGTGTAAAATATTCGGTGGTAGTGCCTTTGTATAACGAGCAGTCGGTCGTGCAGGAACTTTACGAGCGACTTACAAAGGTGATGAAGCAGACGGGCAAAAGTTATGAACTTGTGCTTGTCGATGACGGCAGCAGCGACGCGACGCTTGAAAAGCTGAAAGGCATTTCCGAGGCGGATGAAAATGTCGTAGTAGTGCAGCTTCGGCGGAATTTCGGGCAGACGCCTGCGCTGGCGGCGGGTTTCGACCATACGCGGGGCGAAGTGATAGTCAGTATGGACGGCGACCTGCAGCATCTGCCAGAAGAGATACCCAATTTTCTGAAAAAGATAGAAGAAGGCTACGATGTTGTCAGCGGATGGCGTGAGAAGCGGGTTGATAATCTGATTATGCGCAAAATTCCGAGCAAGGCGGCGAACTGGATGGCATCGAAAGTGAGCGGCGTGGATATTCACGATTTCGGTACGACGTTTAAGGCATATCAGCGGCAGATAATATTGGATTTGCGGCTCTACGGCGAAATGCATCGATTTATACCGGCTCTTGTCTCGTTTACCGGCGGGAAAATTATCGAGATACCAATCAAAAATGTAGAAAGACCTTCCGGCAAGAGCAACTACGGCATATCGCGGACGTTCAGAGTGGCGTTCGATTTGATTACGCTTCGATTTCTTTTGGGATATATTACGCGGCCGCTGCATTTTTTCGGCAAGGCTGCTTTTTACTGCGTTATAGCGGCCGGTCTTATTTTCACTTATGTTCTTTTCGATAAGTTTTATTTCAGCGTTCCGATATTTGTAGCACACGGGCCGCTGACGGCGGCGGGCATAAGTCTTATGCTTATGGGACTGATTTTTGTTTCAACCGGTCTTCTCGGCGAAATGATAAGCAGAGTTTATTTTGAAGCGACTGACCGAAAAATCTATGCGGTCAGAAGTATTTATAAGAAGGTGCGGAATGAAAAAAGATAAAAATCCTATTTTCGTCTGGTTATGGGTTTTAATAATTGTTTTATGCATAATAGGACTTGTAAGACATTTTCATATAAAGAATTTTCAGGTGATAAAAGCCGGGGTGCTCTATACGAGCGGCCAGCCGCGAGGCATGGATTATTCCCGCCTGTTATATAAGTATCATATCGGTGCGTTTGTAAATTTGCGCAAAACCGACGAAAATCGTGAACAGAACTGGTATAACGAAGAAGTAGCATGGATGAGGAGCAACGGCGTAAAGTATATAGAGCTGCCGATAGAAAAAAATGTTCCGGACGACGGGATTCCCGATACGGCGACAAGCCAAAAATTTCTGGAGATAATGAATGAAAAAGCCAGCCTTCCTATACTTTTGCACGACAATGCCGGCAAGAAGAGAGTTTCATATCTTGCAGCGGTGTGGATGCTGAAGTCGGGCGGCTTTAATCTGGAGCAGACAATAGAAAGAATCAGACAAATAAAAGGACAACAGCTTACTGTACAGGAGATGGATTTTCTAAAATCCCTTGTGCCTTAACTTTTGTGGAAAAGCGCTCCCTGGACGTCTTTTGAACCATCGCGTTCGGCTATTTGCTGGTAAAAAACAGAGCTGAACCTGCCGTCTTTGATTAATTCCTCATAGTCTTTGCCGGTAGCGATAATCCATACGCCGTTTTCATATTCTTTATAGACATTATCGAGGCCGGTGATTTCAGGAATGATTCTGCCTGCGTAATGAATTGTACGGGCAGAGACATTATTATAAGCGATGAGTTTTGCGTCCGGTCCGGCAATTCTGCCGATTTCCAACGAAAAAATTCTTGAGGGATTGTCGTAATCCATAGGGACTAAAAAATAAATAAAAGTTATCATTACTATCGCGCAGTAGCCGGCAAAAAGCAGTATGGTTGCCGTAATTTTACGTCTTTGCAGGAACAGAATAACCACAAGTCCAAGAGCGATGGAGAGCATCAGAGCAATATGAATTGAAGGCCAGATAAAAGATTTTTGTTTTACGAATGCCCAGTATAAAAGTCCTGCCGCTGCCGCAACGGCTGCGATTATATGGCCGATGAAAAGCGATTTTACCTGCTTCAAGTTGAATACCCTCTGCTCGAATATCATATCGTAGAGGCAAATTGCGGTTAAGATACTGAAAGCCGGTATTGCCGGGAGGATGTAGTGCTGCCGCTTTCCGCCGGAGACGCTCATTATTACAACCTGTACGACAAACCAAAGCCACAGGTACCACATAAGCTGTCTTTTTTTCTCCCAGACGGCGTAAAAAGGAGCCGAGACCGCGTAAAACACAAAGAAAGAAAACGGGGCGGCGAACAAAAGTATTATTTCCAGATAATAATAGAACGGCTTATGTCCAGCGGCATACTCGCCCATAAAACGGTCGACGAATTCTCTTTTCCAGAAGGCCAGACTGCCGGTTGTTTTTAAAGAGGTCATTATTGGCCATGGCAGGATGATGAGCAGAAATAGAATTGGTCCGATTATCGGCAAAGCGAATTTTATTTTGTTCCACTGCCTGAATATGACGAAATAGCAGAAAATCGGCGGGGCGATAAGCGCCAGCGGGGCAGGGCCTTTTGCGAGCATCCCAAGGGCGAAGCTGAGCCAAAAGACGAGCATATAAAGAATCTGCCTGCGGCGTGATTTGGCTTCCATTGCTGAATAAAAACTCATCATCGAAATCATAACCAGTGAACAAAGCGCCATTTCCGGCCGGGCATTGTGCGAATATCTGATAAACCCGAGCGTAGAAATCCATACGGCAGTCGATAGTACCGCTATTGGGAAATCCAGCCATTGCGAGGTGAAGAACAAAATCGCAGCGGCGGAAATAACGGCAAATACGGCGCTGGGCAGACGGGTCGAAAACTCATCGACGCTGCCGGTTATTTTCGTGACAGAGGCGACAAGCCAGTAGGAGAGCGGGGTTTTTTGCAGGCGGACTTGACCGTTGAATGTCGGAACAATCCAGTCATTTTTCTGAAGTAATTCTCTGGCAGTTACTGAAACCAGACACTCGTGATTGTCCAGCGGGAAATCAGTAAGCGTCCAGAAAGACATAACGGCCGCATAAGTCATAACCGCGATTATCAGAAGAACTTTTAAATTTTTAGTTTCAGTCATATTGTTTTTCCGAATCTCTTTTCGCGGTCAGAATGGATGCGAATGCAATTGCCGCAGTTTCGATTCTTAATATTGTATCTGTAAGCCTGACAGGTTGCGAATTTATTTTTTTAAGCATATTTTCCTCGGTTTCCGTCAGGCCGCCTTCAGGGCCAATAAAAGTTATAATATCATTTGAGCCGAAATCAAGGTTTATAAGCGGTTCGGCATTTTTAGCCGGCAAGCCGAAAATAGTTTTCGCATTTGGATATTCTGTTTTCAGTTTTTCAATTACTCCGTTGAAATTTTCAGGCTCATCGATTACGGGCAAAAATAATCTCTGGCACTGTTTCGTCGATTCGACGGCGATTGTTTGGAGCCGATTATGCTGCAACGCCTGTTTGACGGTTCGTTCAAAAACGACCGGCACAATTCTATCAACGCCCAGTTCGGTACATTTGGCCACAAGTATCTCGAAACGCTCTCCTTTGGCGATACTTGAGGCTATGATTATTCTTTGCTGATTCGGCTGCGGATAATTTTTGATAGTTTTGACAGTCAGAACGGCTTGATTTTTTTCGATTTTTTCTATTATTGCCTGTGCGATAGCTCCTTTGCCGTCAAAAAGCTCAACGGAATCGCCAATTTTGAGCCTGAGGACCTTTGTGAGGTGGCGAAACTGCGCATCAGCGAGAATTGCATCGGTATTCTGATTTATCGTATTGCAGAAAAATCTTATCGTTCTCATCCCGCACCTTCTTTATATTCTATATTTATTAAATGGGATGTAATGCTGTTAAGCTTTAAACTGTTCAAAAGACACCAATAATTTATTGAATATTTAGAAGGTGCGGGACTCATAATCGGGTATGTAAAGGCGCTGTTTTGTCCTGCCGGTTGTCAGCGGCGGGGGCGATTATTTCATTACGGATGAAATCAGCGATAAGTTTGTAATCTTCGGCGCCGTGACAGGCGGGTTCATATTCAAAAATAGTTTTTCCGTAGCTGGGGGCTTCGGCAAGCTTGATATTTCTGCGGACAAAGACGGGAATAATTTTTGCACTGCTCCAGGGGCACTGATTATTACGTGCATTGTCGAGGAATTTGTCGATATCTTTTTTGATTTCTTCCGATAGCGAAGTTCTGCTGTCGAACATACATAAAAGTATTCCGCTTACCCGCAACGAGGGATTTATTCTTCTGCCGACGAGGGTTATGGTCTGCAGAAGTTTGCCCAGTCCCTGCAGAGCAAGGAAATGCGGCTGAAGGGGGATAATAACTTCTTCAGCGGCGGCAAGTGCGTTAAGCGTAAGCAAACCAAGCGATGGGGGACAGTCAATCAGCAGAAAGTCGAAATTCTGTTTAGATTTCGCGACGGCCTCACGGAAGATGGTTTCCCTGCCAACGACGCTGACCAGCTCGCTTTCGGCACCGACGAGGTGAATATTTGATCCGAGCAGAAAGAGGTTGGGTCTTGCTTCGATAAGGGCATCGTCAAAATCCGCTGAGCCGGTCAGGACTTTGTATGTGCCCGATTCGACTTTGTCCGGTTCGATGCCGAGATGTATGGTGAGATGTGCCTGCGGGTCGAAATCGGCGGCGACAACCTTTGCGCCGCTTTGGGCCAGAGACGCAGCGATGTTGACAACCGAAGTAGTCTTGCCAACGCCGCCTTTCTGGTTGAGCATTACTATTTTTCGCATTTGGTGTCCGAGTCCGCCTTTAATTTTTTGTAAATAGCATCCATAACACCATTTACAAACGCCGGCGACGATTCTGCGCTGTACTTTTTGGCGAGTTCTATCATCTCATTAATGACCACTTTAGCCGGTATATCCGGACAATATTTCAATTGGTACGCCCCGAGCCGCAGGATACTTCTGTCAACCTGATTTAATCTTGAAAGCTCCCATTTGGCAGCGGCGGTAGTAATAAGTTTATCGCACTCGGCGATGGATTCCCAAGCGCCTTTCGCCCATTTTTCGGCCCGCTGACGAATATCAGGGTCATCGGTATTTTCGGTTAAGAAAACGCCAAGCATATCCATGGCGGCAGCGCCTTGAACGTCCATCTGGCAGATTACCTGCATTACAAGCTCTCGCGCCCTGGTTCTTTTGTCGGCAGTAGGCATAAATATCCGAATTTTTCCGGCAGAGTCTGTTTATATTTGACAGAGCACGTTAACCATTTCCATCGCGCTGGCAGCGGCGGTAGCGCCTGCGTTTCCAGCTTTTGTGCCTGCGCGTTCAATGGCCTGCTCGATTGTTTCGCAGGTCAAAACGCCGAAGATAGTCGGCACGCCTGTGTCATAGTTAATCTGACTGACGCCTCGGCTTACCTGCTGGCAGACATATTCGTAGTGATTGGTCTGGCCGCGGATAATCGCGCCGAGACAAATAACGGCATCGAATTTTCCGCCTGCGGCGAGCTTCTTTGCGGCCGAGGTGATTTCTATCGAGCCGGGCACCCAGACGACTGTAATCTGCTCGTCTTCGGCGCCGTGCCTCTGCAGCGCATCAATCGCGCCGGCAAGAAGTTTGGAGGTGATAAATTCGTTGAAGCGACTGACCACTATCGCAAATTTCGCCTTACCGGCAGCGAGCTTTCCCTGTATCTGTTTTATCATAACTGATTACTCCTTTAGCAACCTTGAAAATTTCAGAAGTATTATAAGACTAAAGACAAGTATTTTCCAGAAAAAGGCCGAAGCCGGGGGCATCGAAAGATATCCACAATTTGTGCCTTTTCCGCTAAGCTGCCTTATTTTAAGGACTTAGACAACATATTTCCACACAATTTAATCATTTTTTGCAAATTTTCCAAAGCGACATTTTCCGGACTAACTGCGACCGATACTTAAGCCGATTTGATTTGCGGATAAATGTCTATTTATAGGGATATTATATGAATTCCGACAATGGATTTGAACAGCCAGAACAGTTCGACCCGTTCAACTCGTGGGACCAGGCAGAGCAGAAAGCTACAAAGGCATACGAGCTTTATGAAGAAGGCCGAATGAACGAAGCGCTTTTGGCGATGAACGAGGCGCTGGATATTAATCCTTCCAATGACAGATGGCATTTCAATAAGGCACTTACACTCGACGCGATGGATAAATTCGAGCAGGCCATAGAGGAATATAAACTTGCGCTGGAATTGAATCCTGAAGATATCGAGATGCTGAACTGCCTTGCGGTGGATTATACCCGCACAAGTCAATATGATTTGGCGCTGGAGGCATTTGAGCAGATTGAAATAATTGCTCCCGATTTCGAGCCGGGCTACTGCAACAGGATAATAACATATACAGAGATGGGCAACTACGAGATGGCGGAGCATATGTTTTATCTTGCTCAACAGATAAACGAGACCTGCCCCCTGTGTTTTTACAATATCGGCAATTCGTTTTTCATCCAGGGCAATTTCAAAAAGGCAATCTGGTGCTGGGAGAAAACAGCGGCCCTTGAGCCAAGCCATCCGCAGATTAATTATCATATCGCACAGTGCTACTGGAATCTCGGCGAGAAAGAACCGGCGTGGCGGAATTTTATAGAGGAACTCAGGAAAAATCCCGGCGACAAAGAAGTTATATTTGATTTCGGACTGTTTCTTCTCTACTGCGGCGATACGACTTGCGCCGCTGAGAAGTTTCGCAGGATACTGGAAATCGAGCCCGACAGCGCAGCGGCGGTATTTTATCTTGGCGAGATAGAATTAAATGCCGGCAGAAAGCAGGATGCGGCAAAATTCTACTTCCAGACCCTAAAGATAGACAGAAATATCGCAGGTCCGCGATTTCGACTGGCTCAATTCGCATTGGAGCGAGGCCAAAAAGACGAGGCGATTTCGCTTCTTGCGGCCGAGCTGGAACTTGACGTTAGCCAGCCGGAGATTTTACAGGCGACAGGCGTAATGATGATGGAACTGGGGCAGATGAACTACGCGACCCATTGTTTTCTGAGGGTTTCCGAACTTGAACCGACAAACGCATTAAATTATTTTTATCTGGGGAAAGTACTTGCCGCAGACGGCCAGACGGATGACGCGATGCAATTTCTCGATTACGCGATTGAGATGGATACGACCAATCAGGAGCTTGTCAGAAATGTATTGCTTGCTTACCTTGCAATAGGAAAGCCGAAAAAAGTTCTCGATACACTGACGGTGATAAGCACTAATCGGAGGCTGAATATTATCAAGGCCGCGGCTTATTTCAAATTGTGGCTGCAAAAAATCAGGGGGAAATAAAAAAGGCTGCTTTGTGGATGACAAAAAGTTTTGTCTTTAAAGCAACCTTTTTTAATTGCACAAGATAATACTAACGCTTTTAAAAATCCTGTCAATAATTAATTATTTTTTCTTTTCGGGAGTTGTATTTTTATTTTCCGCGGCGCTTCTTTCCGTCAGGATGCCTGTTTTTTTGTATCTTTGTCTTGCATTTTTCCGCAAGTTATCCAGCAGGTCCTGGCCGGCCCTATCTCTGGCCTGGTCCTCAAGAAATGACCTGATTTCGTCCTTAACCTTGTCAAAGTTTTTTATCTTTGCCGATAATTTGCCTTCAAAACGGGCCACTTCGTATTTACCATCCTTGTTTTTTACCGGTCCGATGATTTGGCCTTCCGATGCTTTAGCCAGATCGTCGAGGAATTCCTGGCCGAACCTGCTTAGAATGGTTTTTTCCTGATATTTAAAAGCGAGACCGCCTTTTTTGGCGTCACCGGCAGTGGACAATTCCTTTGCGAGCTTGTCGATGTCCTCGCCGCTTTCCACTCTTTTAAATACAGCCTGAGCCTGCTCGAGAGTATCGAGGGTTATATGCGAAAAACTCAGATAATTCGGCTCTTTGAGATTAGGGTTGGTTTCCTTGTTTTCATCGTAGTATTTTTTTACCTGCTCATCGCTGATTTTCACATCGTTTTGAACTTTTTGAATGAGTTCTCCTGCTATGGATTTTTTATAAGCGATATCGGCGAGAAATTTAATCCTGGCATCCTTGTCGATGCCCCTTTTTGCGGCTTCTTCATAAAGAAGCTGGGTATTCAGCCAGTAATCAGCGACATTTTTCACGGTGATGTAATCAGGCTGGGGAGCGAGAAAATTTATCTGGCCGATTGTCAGCTGGTTGCCGTCGAGCACCAGAACCACATAATTAGGGTCTTTCGGCACAGCGGGCCCCTCGAATGGCTGAGGGCCGGGACGAATCGCGGCGTCCCCTGGAGGTGCGGCCTGAGCTGTGAACGATATTGCAAAAAATACCAGTAAAAATATAGTTTTCTTCATAGTTTTTTTCCCTTTAAAAGCAAAAACCTTTCATCTGGACTATTCAATAATTAGAGAGTATTATTAAAATGCAAAACGGCCGAATAGTCAATGTTATTTGCAAACGGACCGGTCAAAAAAGAAGGTTTTCAGGCCTTGAAAGGGCTGTTATAATAACAGTCTGAAAAAAATGGAGCAGATATGATTCTTCTTGAAACGCATAGTCTGGTAAAGAAATATTCCGGCAGAACGGTTGTCAACCAGGTTTCCATAACGGTTGAGCAGCGGAGCATAATCGGGCTGCTCGGCAGGAACGGGGCCGGGAAAACAACTACCTTCAGAATGGTTATGGGTATGATAATCCCAAATGCCGGGGCGGTGGTTTTCGAGGGTACGGATATTACAAATCTGCCGATGTATAAACGAGCCCGTCTTGGGATGGGTTATCTTTCGCAGGAGCCGAGCGTTTTTCAGCGGCTCAGCGTTCGCGATAATCTGCTGGCTATATTGGAAACGATGTCGCTGACAGCGGCAGAACGAAAACACAAGGCCGATGAGCTTATCCAGCGTTTCGCACTTGAAGAGGTTGCCGAAAGCCAGGCAAGGGTTCTTTCCGGCGGGGAACGGAGAAAACTTGAGATTGCAAGAGCGATGGTTACAAATCCGTCATTGATTCTTCTCGATGAGCCATTCAGCGGCGTTGACCCGATTGCGGTCGAGGAACTGCAAACGGAAATCCATAGATTAGTCGCGTCAGGAGTAAGTATTCTTATAACGGACCATAATGTCGAAAGGACGCTTGAGGTTTCCGACAAGGCATACATAATCGACCACGGCAGAGTTATCGCCGAGGGCAGTCCGGCCGAAATTGTGAAAAACGAACTTGTCCGCAAGAGCTATCTGGGGCATACGTTCGACGGCAATGAATTTGACGATACGTCCGACAGGAGCGGCTGATGGTTGAGGTTGAAAAATGCTGCATAACGCGATGGCCGACGCCGGTGCTTACAGAAAAGGCGCAGCCTGTCGAGAAAATTGACGATAATATCCGCGCTCTCGCCGAGAAAATGAAAGATATAATGGTTCAGTATAAAGGCGTCGGGCTTGCCGGGCCGCAGGCAGGAGTGTCTTTGAGAATTTTTGTCGGTTCGCCCGACGGCACAAAGGAAAACGCGAAGGTTTATATAAATCCTGTTATTACACCGTCCGGTTCTCTCGAAGCAAAGGAAGAAGGATGTTTGTCTCTGCCGGGGATTTGGGGCAATATTAAACGATATACAAAATGTTCGATAAAGGCTCAGGGGCTCGACGGCAAAGAGTTTGCTGAGGATGCCGAAGGAATTCTTGCAAGGATTTTTCAGCATGAATGCGACCATTTGGACGGCACTCTTGTGGCCAATAGATTTTCAACTGTGGCGAAGATTGCCGCCCGCAGGAAGCTTAAACAGCTTCGCGAAGATTACGAGCAGCAGAAAAAATGAAAGTAATTTATTGCGGTTGTGGTCGTTTTGGAATTGATTCTTTAAATGCCTTAAAGGCATCGAATCATCAGCTTGTACATATCATAACTCATCCCGAAAAACAGGCAGGCAGGGGCAGAAAACTCCGCGCTAACGATGTGGAACAATGGGCAGTGCAAAATAATATACCGTTTATCGCAATTGAGGATATAAACAGCACGCAGGGCGTTGAGCTTGTGAAAAAACTTGCTCCAGATTTGCTGGTGGTTATAGCATTCGGGCAGAAGATTTCTCCTGAAATTATAGGAATTCCAGCCAAAGGCGCTATAAATGTCCACGGTTCGCTGCTGCCGAAATACCGGGGCGCTGCGCCGATTAATCGGGCGATTATCAACGGCGAAACGGAAACAGGCATAAGCATTATTACTCTTGCCCAAAAGATGGACGCCGGCGAGATACTGGCGCAGGCAAAAATAAAAATCGGTGACGACGATACAGCAGATACCATTCACGATGCACTTGCGAAACTGGCGGCGCCGGTGCTGATAGAAACGATTGATAAAATCCAGGCGGGCAAGGCTGTTTATACAAAACAGGATAATTCAGAGGCGACAAGTGCGCCAAAATTGAAAAAAGAAGATGGAATTATAGATTTTAACCAATCGGCGGCAGCAATTCATAACAAGGTTCGAGGACTTTGGCCCTGGCCGGGGGCGGCTGCGTGTTTTGTTTCCGCCAAAAATAATAAAAAGTGTCCGGTAACAATCGCCAGGACAAAAATTACGGAGGAACAGAGTCGAAACGGCCGTGCCGGACTGGTTAATGCCGGCTTTGATGTTCTTTGCGGTATCGGGAGTTTGAAAATTCTGGAAATTAAGCCCCATGGGGGGAAACTTATGGATTTTAAATCGTTTTTGAACGGCAGGGCAGGAGTAGCGGGTGATTTTTTTGTGCCTCTTGAGGAAAACGGGCGATGAAGGCCTCTCAATTCAGCTCACGGCGAGCGGCATGGGAAGTTTTAAGTCATTTCAATGCGGCTAAACACAATACTGCGGAACTTATCGAGAAATTCAGCGGGAAAACCGCAGAGCGTTCAGGTCTTGTTGATATCACGTTTGGTGTAATAAGAAATTCTGTATTTATCGACAGCCTTATTACGCAAAGCTCAATTCGGCCCATAAAAAATATTCCCGAAAAGATTCTTAATTGCCTGAGAATCGCTGTGTATGAACTTGTTTTTACCGAGCAGGCAGATTACGCAATTGTCAACGAGGCGGTCAGCCTGGCAAAGCAAATCGGCTCCAAAAAAGCGGGAGGTTTTGTAAATGCGGTACTGCGGAAAATATGCGCTTCGATAAAAAACAGAACAGCGGATTTGAATAAAGCGGATTCTCAAAAAATCCTGCCGTTAAGTCCGGACACCGGCTGTGAATTTAATATTGATATTTTACCGGACGCGAAAAAGCAGAAGGCTGAATACCTGAGTTGTGCTTTTTCGCTGCCATTATGGCTGATAGAACAGTGGCTCGAACAATTCGATTATGAAAAGACGAAAAATATTTGTTTCGCGTCCAACCGTAGGCCCAGTGTTTACGCAAGACCAAACAAACTGAAGTTAAACGCGGAAGAACTGCTGAAAATTTTAAAAGAGCAGGAGATTGATTGTACTTTAGCGGAACAGCATAAAATGGTTAAGTTAAATAAGACCGGCGACATTGCCAAAAATGATAGTTTTAAAGCCGGGCTTTTTACGATACAGGATTTGTCCTCATCTTCAGTTATTCCTTTATTAAATCCGCAGCCGGGCTGGAAGATATTTGATATCTGTGCAGCACCGGGCACAAAGACGGCGCAAATCGCAGAAGTCATTGACGACAAAGGGGTTATAATCGCAACAGACAAAGATGATTCGAGATTAAATAAGATTAACGAAAACATCCAGCGGCTTGGGATAACATCGGTAAAGGTATTGAGTTATGATGTTTTTCTTAAAGAGATAGACCGGCTTTCTCCTGCCGATGCGGTTTTGGTTGATGTGCCTTGCTCAAATACCGGTGTGCTGGCGAAAAGACCTGAAGTCAGACTTCGGTTGAACAAAAAACAGGTAGAGGAACTTGCGAAAATTCAGGCCGAGCTTCTTAAGTTCGCCTCTTCGCTTGTAAAGAAGGGCGGAAAAATCTGTTACAGCACCTGCAGTATCTTAAAGCAGGAGAATAATGATGTTGTGGACGATTTTCTTGCCGAGGCGAAAGGATTTAAACTTGAAAGTCAGCACATTTTCCTGCCGAGGGCAGATGAATTCGATTGCGACGGCGCTTTTGCGGCAATACTTATTAAAAAACAATAGATTTTTTGCATTTCCATCCACATTTTTTCCACAAGTTTGTTTTTAGCGGTGCAAAACCTGTTTAAAACAAATTTTTTTTTCTCACAACGTTTGGTATTTAAGAATCCTTTGCGATGTGGAAAAGAAAATTGACAAAACAGTGTTGCTTTAGCAATTGCCGAGCCGTATATTCAAATAGGATTTTTATTTATCGTACAAAAATATTACAGCGAAACGGTGAAAGCCGAAGAAGTTAATATGCAGACAACAGTCACGGATGAAATAGTCGCAATCAATCAGTTTCTTGCTGAAAGGATCGGTCAGCAGAAATACCGAGTCTGGTTTAAAAATTCGACCAGGTTCACGATTGCCGATGATTATTTGAAAATTGGCGTTCCCAATCCGTTTATTGGGAGCTGGATAGAGAGTCATTTTTTATCTGATATAGCAGCGGCTGCGGAAGCGATAAGCGGCAGCGCTAAAAAAATTACTTTTAATATCGAGCCGCAGCTCGCCGACAACCAGAGAAGAACTCAACTCGATTGTCAGGCAGAGCTTGTTCAGAAGGCTCAGAATAAAACGACTCGCAGCAGAATCAGCGACCGTCAGACGATAGACCGGCCGCTAAAGATGTCGCTCGAATCGTTTGTCGTAGGCCCATCTAATCAATTGGCCTACAACGCAGCGGTAAGTGTAGTATCTGAAGAAGTAAGTCCGTTCAATCCGCTGTTTATTCATGGAGGATATGGCCTTGGCAAGACCCATCTGATGCAAGGGATATGCAATATGATGAGCCGAACCCGGCCGCAAGCCAATTGGCTTTATGTGTCAGCGGAGGACTTTACTAATCAGTTTGTGCTGGCCTTGAAGACCAAAAAGCTGGATGCTTTCAGGAGGCGATACCGGCAAACGGATTTGCTGGCTATTGACGATATACACTTCCTGGCCAGCAAGCCGTCAACGCAGGAGGAATTCCTGCATACATTTAATACGATAAATCTCGCCGGCAAAAAAGTAGTGCTGGCATCGGACGCCCATCCGAAAATGATAGGGCAGCTTTGCGAAAGTCTTGTAAACCGGTTTGTGTCCGGAATGGTAGTCAAGATTGAACCGCCGGACATCAAGACGCGGTGCAGAATTATCTGCCAGAAAGCTGCCGCGATGAATAAGCAGCTTGACGATAAAGTAGTTACTTATATCGCGGAAAATATCCGCTCGAATATAAGGGAACTGGAGGGGGCGATTCTGAAACTTATCGCTTATTCATCACTGTGCAACGAGAAGATTTCGCCGGAAATGGCAAGGAAAGTTCTCGCTGAGCATATTTCCCGAACAGACCCGATAGTCCATATTTCCGATATCGAATCGGCGGTTACGACATATTTCGGCATTACGCCGGCCGAGGTACATTCGTCCAGAAAGGACAGGACTGTAAGTTTGGCCCGGTCTTTCAGTATGTATCTTGCCAGGAAGTACACCGATATGTCATTTCCGGAAATCGGCAGGCTGATGGGCAATAAAAATCACGCAACGGTTATTCTTGCGTGCAGAAAAATAGAGGATGCTCTGAAAAACAATTCTATGGTCAACTGGCAGAGTTCCAACGGTAATAAAGTCGCAAAGGCGCAGGATATTCTCGACCAGCTCGGCCAAACCATCGCATAAAAAATCAAGTCAGGAATCGCAGAATAATTTTTTTGTACAGGTCCACCGCTTTTTTCAAGTCTTTGATGTCAATATATTCGTCGGGTTTGTGGCAAATCTGCGGTTTGCCCGGGCCGAAAATTACTATAGGCGATTTTAACGCGGTAAGATACGGTGCATCGGTCGTAAAAGGCACAGCTTTAGGGTGTTTTATTTTTAAAAGCTGTTTTAACTGTTTTACGAAACCGCTTTTTTCATTTGTCTGGAGCGAACCTGAATCGCGGAGACATTTTAGTTCAGCCTGAAAGTGAGGGTTTTGTTTTGAAAGCCGATTAAGTATTTTTTTAATGCTCGCAATTATCTTCGCGGAATTTTGGCCGGGTATAGTGCGGATATCAATGCATACGGAACAAAAGTCAGGAACAATATTTGCCCCGGAGCCGCCGATGATTTTATTTACGCTCAAAGACGCCTTGCCAAGCAGTTTATTTGTGCCGGGGATTTTGAAATCGGCAATTTCATTCAGGAACATTCTCATTGAATCTATGGCGTTTATACCGAGTTGCGGCATTGAGCTGTGCGCCGATTTGCCTTTTGTGGTAATTTCAAGCCATAGAAGTCCACGATGAGCGGTAACAAGGTCGAAATCGGTCGGCTCCGGAATGATTATTCCGGCAGGCTGAGATATGTTTTTTACAGATTTTACAAATTTTTTAACGCCGGCACTGTCGGTTTCTTCGCCGGCCGTGGCGGCAAAAATTACATCGCCCTGCAATTTGATTTTAGACTTAAAAATTTCAGTCATAGCGATAGCAGCCGATGCAATACCGGCTTTCATATCGCAGGCGCCTCTGCCGAAGATTTTACCGTTACGCTCGCTCGGCTCAAAAGCACGAGCCCAATCTGCCGGTACGACGTCAAGGTGACTGACAAATAACAGGGAAGGTTTCCTGCCTGTGGATTTAAGTCCGGCTGTGATATTTGCACGGGTTCTGTCCCAAACCTCGACTTTTGGTTTGAGGCCTGCCGTGGTGAAAAAATCGGCCAATACCCTGGCGCATTTTACTTCGCCGATGTCCAGCGTAGATTTTGCCCTAATCAGATTTTTCAAAAGCTCTTTCATAAAACCAATTATACCGTGAAATAATCCGGCAGTAAACCACGGAAGTACATTTTCTTGAAGGTTTTTGATTTTACGGTAAAATACCAGGGAAAGTAAGACTGTCATTTCGACCGGAGCGAAGCCCGTAAGGGATGAGCGGAGTGGAGAAATCTGTTTTTTAGATACTTCTACTTAGCTCGAAATGACCGTAATGGAAATTTATGAAAAACTATTGTGTTTATATAATGTCAAGCAAAAGCAAGACCTTATATGTTGGGATGACAAATGATATTAAGAAAAGAGTATATCAGCATAAAAATCACTTGATACCGGGTTTTACAGACAGATACAATATCAACCGTTTAGTTTATGTTGAAACTGTATCAGACCCGCTTTCGGCAATCGCCAGAGAAAAACAAATCAAAAAATGGCGGCGAGAGAAAAAAGTTTCTTTGATTGATTCAATGAATCCAGGATGGAAAGATTTAAGTGCGGATTGGTATGAGTGATATTTTTTAAGGATTTTTTAATAGATTTCTCGACTCCGCCCCTAAGGGGCTTCGCTCGAAATGACAATAAAATATGACCAAAGCAAAAGTATCGCTGGTGAGGTGTCCCAATTATGACGGTCAGGCCGTCAGGTCGGCGATATTACGGCATTTTGAACTTCAGGGGGGTATTGAGACTTTCATAAGCAGGGGCGATAGCGTTCTGATAAAGCCCAATATGATAGCGCCAAAGCCTGCAAGCTGCGCTACGCAGACCGACCCTGCCGTGATTATAGAGCTTGCGAAAATTCTTATCGATTTTGGAGCCAGACCATTTGTTGCGGATTCGCCGGCCTGGGCAAATACGGCGGCCTGCGCAAAGGCGCTCGGCATTGTCGAGCCTTTGCAGAAACTCGGCGTTCCGATAAGACAACTTGACGAACCTGTAAAACGCAGACTTGAAAAATCGGCGGTTCGTATTGGCGTCAGCCGATATGCGCTCGAGGCGGATAAAATCATAAACCTGCCGAAACTCAAGACCCATCAGCAGCTTGTCGCGACGATTGCCGTTAAAAATATGTTCGGCTGTGTCAGCGGCAAGGCAAAAGCAGTATGGCATTACAAAAAAGGAGCGACTTTTGAAGATTTTTGCACGATGCTGATAGATATTTATAGATTGCTGAATCCCGTGATAACGATTATTGACGGCGTTGTCGCGATGGAAGGTCCCGGCCCGATAAGCGGAAATCCAAGACAGCTCGGCTGGACAATCGCATCTGTTGACCCGATTGCCGCGGAGGTTGTATGCTGTGATTTAATAGGCATTTCTCCTGAGCAATTGCCTTTGATTGAAACCGCTAAAAAATTAGGCTATGGGTGTACGAATAAACAGGATATTCAAATTGTCGGCGATTCGCCGGCGGA
This sequence comes from uncultured Planctomycetota bacterium, assembly GCA_903847315.1. GTDB lineage: Bacteria > Planctomycetota > Phycisphaerae > Sedimentisphaerales > UBA12454 > UBA12454. The sequence goes on along the minus strand of CAINDG010000028.1, from coordinate 34,596 downwards.
TGTGCCTGTAAAACTTGCCCCGGCGGAGCTGACGCCGTTGAGATTTACGCCTGCCAGGATTGTCAAAAGCATACTTAAGCAGATTTTTATACTTGTAAAATTGAAACGCCGCACTTAAAATCAGCAAAGGAGTTTTTTTAAGAGGGTGTAGTGTTTGATAGAAGAAAACGGCTGCGAAGAGAAGGTGAACACAAGGCTGCTTCCCGCCCCGGTACCGACCGCCGGACGGCAGAAAGAAGACAGGAAGAAAAACGTCAGGGCGACAGAATCGCTTATCCGATAGGGGCGGCTCCTGAAATTGTAAATATACGGTCGCAGGTGGTTGGTCTTTCGGTAAAGGCCGTCAGGTTTTTTATTCCGGATTTTATCCCGAAGAAATTAGCCTTGAAAAAAGGAGACAAAGTCAATATCGCTCTGAAGTTTCATGATGGGCAAGTTATCAGAAGAAGCGGGACCATTTTGAGACTGGACAAACATCATTCAGACAGAGAATATTTTGTTCTTCTTTTCGAACGGCAGCTTCCGCAGGAAAGAATTAATAAGGAATGGGCGTATCTTCTGGATAACTTTCCTGATTTTTGCCTGGAAGATTTTAAAGATTAATCCGCATTGACGTATCCGGTGCAATTCATTATCATTTTACCCGATGAATCCCGCACCTTCTAAATATTCAGGAATTATTCGGATTTTATTAAGAAGTGAAGCGGGTGTATGATTATGAGAGATTTTAAGAAAAACGAATTAAAAGAAAGTGCGGGATGAAGGCTGATATTAATATCCTCGGTATTGAGACAAGCTGTGATGAGACTGCGGCGGCGGTGGTGCGCAATGGGGCAGAGGTGCTTTCAAACGTTATCTCCTCGCAAATAGAGCTTCATCAGAAATACGGGGGCGTTGTGCCTGAAATCGCGTCACGGGCTCATATCGAAAAGATTTACCCGATTGTTGAACAGGCAATTGAGCAGTCCCGGCTCAATAAAAGCGATATAGACGCTGTGGCAGTTGCGAACCAGCCGGGCCTTACCGTTGCGCTTATCGTCGGGCTGACTGCCGCAAAGACGCTTGCGCTTGTTTTGGAAAAACCTTTAATTGCGATAAACCATATCCACGCGCATCTTCAGTCGGCGATGATGGACACGAAGGATTTGCAGCTTCCCGCTGTAGCTCTTGTTGTATCAGGCGGCCATACAAGTCTTTATGATTGCGAAAATATTCTCGAACTTAAATTACTCGGTTCAACTATTGATGATGCAGCGGGCGAAGCGTTTGACAAAGTCGCATCGATTCTGAATCTGCCTTATCCCGGCGGGCCGAGTATTGAAAAGGCCGCTAAAGACGGCAAGGCCGATGCGATTAGTTTTCCCCGGACAATGCTTGCCAAAGACTCGCTTGATTTTTCATTCAGCGGTTTAAAGACAGCGGTTCTTTATCACTGCTGCGGCAAGGATATGAAGGGGGGAAATCGCGTAGGCAAAATGAGCCCAAAGGAAATCGCCGATATTGCGGCATCTTTCCAGGCTGCCGTTGTGGATGTGCTTGTGAAAAAAACCAGGATGGCTTGCGACAAAGTCGGTGCAAAAACAATCCTTCTCGGCGGCGGTGTCGCAGCCAATACTGTTTTGCGAAACGAACTTGAAAAAATGGCGCAGCGTACCGGCAGAAAACTGCTGGTCGCGCCTAAAAAATATTGTACGGATAATGCAGTTATGATAGCTTCTCTTGCGTATTATAAATACAAAGCAAATCTTTTCGCGGATATGTCACTGGAAGCAAAAGCCGGCTGCGATGATTAAAACTTCAGTGTCCATCCGCCAAGCACATAAGCAGGATTGCTGTAGTTGGCGATTGTTTTGGCGTCTTTCTCTTTTGTCAGTTGTCTGGAAATTGGACTGCGCTTACTTACATCAACTGGTTTGCCGTCGCTTGTTTTCGTGCTGTTATATTCCCAATAATGAACATTCGATGTGTCGGGGCCTACCGGACCCCAGCCTGCGGGGCTGATGCCCGCAAGAGCGCAATTGATCAACACCGCTTCGCAGTATGGGTAATCCTTGCCTTTGTTCGTGGGTGCACGGGCGATATCAGTCTCTTTGCCCGCTATAGTTTGGAACCTGCAATTCAGAAAGACATTGCCGTGGTTAGCGGATGTGTTGCGAATCCACATATAGGTACCGCCATGTGAAATAAGCTCGCAATGGTTGAAAAACGCCGGCCCGCGGCCGAGGATTATATCTCCGTCGCCTGTAATTTGGCAGTCGGTCAGGTAAACTGAACCGTTCACCTGTAGGGCATCGCCTGAACCTTCAATATTAACATTGCTGACGATATTTTGCTCGCCCATTAGAAGCAGCCCTTCGGCCTGACCTTTCGCTGTGGTTTTGATTGTCATATTGACCAGGTGAATTCCTTTTGAATTATCTCCCATAAACGCAGCGCGGCGGGAAGGAAAGGTACCCGGCATCTCGTTGGTGGCTACGTTCGACGGATGCGGATTGAAGACTTCATTATTGGCGTAACAGACAATGACTTTGTCTCTGGTCTGGCCGAGGAATGTGATGTTCGTTTTGTTGCGGAAATAAACGATCTCCTCATACGTGCCATTTTTGATGAATATAGTTACGCGATTGGGATTTTTATCGGGGATGAAATCGACCGCTCCCTGCACGGTGCTGAAATCGCCTTTGCCGTCAGTGCTGACCACGAGCTTTTGCGAATTTGTTGGCGGCGGCGTTTTTTTAGTTGTGAATGTCCATCCTGTTTTCCCTGTGATTCCAGAGAAGCTGCCGTTGCTTAGGGTCAGTACTGCGGGATCGATTTGCACGTAATATGTCTTGTTATAGTCCAGAAGATTGTTGTGAGGATATATCGTTGCCGTCTTGCCGTGGATAATCACGGGGTAAAAGTGAAACGCATCGGTGAAGCCTCCGATAATCGTAAGCTGATAGGTTCCCGGCGTGGCAAGTGCAGTGCCGGATGGAGTTCCCGGTTTAGTGTTGGCATTAGTGAAATGGCCGGGGACGTATTCGTAAGGAATCGTAGTGTAAGAAGGTGTCGCCGGGGCCTTGATGCCGGTTGTCGGGCCGGGCGGAATGTTCATATCCAAAACGTCAACCAGCCGATTATCCGCTGCATCATAAATACGAATCTGTCCCGACTTGCCTAATGTTGGCTCGCTGGGAAAAGTAAGTACCAGATGCGTGTCTGGATTTACCTGCCTGGCTTTGTCTGCTGGAAAAAGCGAAACAGTTTGACCCGGTGTTTCTTTTTGTGCGAAAAGTGAATTGCATAGAACAAGAAGAGCGGCGATTACAATACTTCGTTTCATAGTCAAGCCTTTCTATCTCAAGAATAGCTTAATAAACAATATGCCAATCAGTAAGCTGGGGTCAAATCTTTTATTAACGAATCTCAAATTAGGCAGCGGCCTTTGGACAAATAAGGTGTTTGCATAAAAACCACGTTCAGGAATTCCGGCACGCCGGGCATACCGATTTCTGTTTGCAGTGTGGGCAGCCGAGGCCTCTTGTAACTGCACGGGTGCACCATAATGCAAGTACCCCGAAACCAAGAACCAATGCCACAAGTCCCCATGAAAAATGAAGAAAGAAAAGGAACAAGGCAGCAATTATAGGGGCCAAAAAGACCGGGGCAGCAAACCGCATTCGTTTAAAACACAAGGCGAAAAGCCCTGTATCACGTTTGGAAAACAGAAGAGCAGCCAGTTTGCTCTGGCCTGAGTGACAAATCCTGCCATAGTATGCACAGTGAGTGCACACTAACCTTGGAATCAAAAAGTACATACTTACGAAGCAATAGCCAAGATACGCTCCTGCCGCCCATTTGCTAAACATTAAAAAGATGATCGAGCCAAGCAGATAAACACCAAGCCAAACAATGTTTTCCAGAAATGGCGTAGTCCAGGGATAGCTGTCATAAATTTTGATTTGCTCATTCATTCGATACAGCCCTAATATCCAATGCACACCACTGAGATTTTATGATTATAAATCCTGCAATATACCTGTCAAATCTTTTATTGACCATATCTCGCGTTATTTGTAAAATACTTCGGAAAAGGAGTTTATATGCAATTAATAAAAACGATACCGAAACTAAAACCAAGAGCAATTGATACCCATAAAGGCGATTTCGGCAAGGTCTGCATAATCGCGGGCAGTATCGGCTTTAGCGGTGCTGCGGCTATCGCGGCAAAAAGCGCACTGCGAAGCGGCGCAGGTCTTGTAAGGCTCGCGGTGCCGCAGAGTGTCCTGCCGATTGTCGCGGCGATAGAGCCGTGCTATACGACGATTCCTCTGGCCGAGGATTCATCGGGCAAAATCAGCGGCAAGGCAGTTGATGCAGTTTTGCGAGCTGCCGAGGAAAATGATATTATCGCCTTTGGGCCGGGGGTCGGCGTATCCAATGGCGTAAGAGCGGTGCTTGAAAATCTGCTGCGGCTCGAAGGGATTAGACTTGTTATCGACGCTGACGGTCTGAATAATCTTGCGACTTTGGGAAATTGGCCGGATATATGCAAGGCAAACGTCGTTCTTACCCCTCATCCCGGCGAGATGGGAAAATTATGGGCAGGACTTTTGAGAAAAGTGATGCCGCTCAATAGAGAAACTATAGCCGCTGAATTTGCCGCTGCGGCGAGGGCTGTTATCGTATTAAAGGGACAGGGCACAGTAGTTGCCGATACTGAAAAAATGTATATCAACACTACCGGCAATCCGGGAATGGCTACGGCAGGGGCAGGCGATGTGCTTACAGGGATAATTACCGCTCTGTGTGGGCAGGATTTAAATAATTTTGATGCTTGTGTGCTGGGAGTTTACGTTCACGGACTTGCGGGCGATTTGGCAGCGAAAGATAAAGGTCAGATAAGTTTGATTGCGACGGATATTATGGAATATCTGCCGCAGGCTTTCAAATGTTTGGTTTAATAATTAAAATGCAATCGCTATTGATTTTGCATTATTGATAGCCGCTTCTTGTGATTTTTTAACTGTTTCCACATCGGTCAGCATAGACTGACAGAGTACTGTCTTAATGTCTGTAAAACCGATAAATCCCAAAATAAATTCGAGATATTTTTTCTGGAAGTCCATTGGCGAGTCATTGTCGTAGCTTGCCCCGCGGGCGTAAATAGCACATATCGGCTTACCGCCTGCAAGGCCTTTGTAGCCGCTGTCAGTAACTGCGAACGTATAGCTTGGCTGAACTATGATATCGATATAATGTTTAAGTTTGTAGGGTATGCCGAAGTTCCACATTGGCAAGGAGATAAGATATTTGTCGGCGGATTTAAACTGTTCGATTATTTTTTCAATCTGCGACCATTTTTTTACCTGCTCAGCGGTTTTTTCTTTGCCGTGCATAATGGCGTATTTAGATTCCGCCGCGAAATTATCAAATTCAGGCAGAGATTCTTTAAATAAATCAATTGTTACAATCTTATCCTGTGGATTTTTCTGCTGATAAGCAGATAAAAAAGCCTGGGCTGTCGTGTGGGAATGGCTTCTCTCGTTTCTTGGCGAGGCTTTTATATAGAGAATGGTTTTCATAAGATACCTCCGTGAATCTTTATAACTTTTTTACAGCAGTATATATTTACGTCAGTTCGACCGACCAGTAAGCGTGGTCGAGGAACTGTTTCCAGCTGTGATATCTCTGATGGCTCAGGTGAAGGTGCACTGTCGGATTGCGTTTTGGTTTTACCGGCAGCCTGATAAGTGTCATTCCGGCCTGTTTGGGCAGTCTGCCGCCTTTTCTGGCGTTGCAGCCTGTGCAGGCGCAGACAAGATTTTCCCAGGATGCGGTTCCGCCGCAGCTTTTTGGAATAACGTGGTCGAGGGATAACTCATTTGTCGGGAATTTTTTGCCGCAGTATTGGCATCGGTTTGCATCGCGGGCGAAAATGTTGCGCCTGTTGAATTTGACGTCGTTTCTCGGCAGGCGATCGTAAAACAGAAGCCTTACGATTCTGGGTACGGCGATGTGGAAATTAACCGTAGAAATCCAGTCGTGTTCGGCGGGCTCGAAAGACATTTTTATCTGGCTGATGTCTCTCCAGCTTTCGAAATCGTAATTGTAATACTGGCCTTGTTCGTAGGATATGACTTCGGCAAGCTCCCTGCACAGCATACATAGTGCCCGTCTGACGTCTATGATGCGCAACGGCATATAGTGCTTGTTAAGTACGAGCACGCTGCAATTTAGAGCGGATTGAGGTTCCATGAAAGTCATTTCTTCCTCACTCATTCCTTTGCGGCGATAAATACCAGAAACCGGGTGTTTTTGCAAGTTAAAATTTGTCCTGCCGGACAGTTTTGGTGTTAAGCGAGATGCGGACGGCCTTTACGGCGACCGGCGATTATTGCACAAGATCAACTTCTTCTGCTCGCGGACCTTTTTCGCCCTGAGCGACTACAAAAGTTACCTTGTCGCCCTGATTAAGGATTTTGAGGTTTTTGGCTTTGAAGCCGGTATGATGAACAAATATATCCGGCTGGCCGTTGCCGTCTATAAAACCGTAACCCTTTTTCGGGTCAAACCATTTCACAACTCCCTCTGCCATAGGTACTCCTTTTATACTGCCCCCTTTAGTCTCAGGCCGGCAGACAGGACCGACCTGTTTATATCCATAAACTACATAGGAATATGTTAGTTATGATTTTTTATGCACTCACGGCTGAGGATTTGCCGCCGAGTTTCTCCTTCATCAGCCGGCCCATCTTGAATTTTACAGTCCGCTTCGACGGGACATCCACTCTTTCGAGTGTCTTTGGGTTTTGGGCAACCCTTGCTTCGCGGGTACGAACCTCAAAGACTCCAAAGTCGCGAAACTCAAGACGGTTGTTATTGATGAGTTCTGAAATTATCTCATCAAGAAACGACTGAACAACTTTCTTGACTACAACTCTTTTTGCCTGGGTTTGTTCCGCAATACGGTCGATTAATTCTTTCTTCGTTATTGTTGTCATAGGGTACCTCGTATCATCAGACAGGATTAGAAATTGGTTTGTCGTTTTATATTTAGTCCTGAACAAGTCCTTTATTTAAAAGTTCTTTTACGTTATCATCAAAGCTGCGATTCAACAGTTTTAAAAACCGCAAACCACTATACAGCAAAGACTTCTATTCAGCAAGCATTTTTTTCAGGATTTTTGAAGTTAAATATATTGAAAAAAATAACTTTAAAAAGCCCTTTTTTGCTTCTATAACGGGCAATTTACGAAAAAAGTGGTATATTTACTTGACCAGTTAAGGAAAATAGGCATAATCTTATTTCCTGGAATAAATTTAGTCGGAAGGCAGTAAAATTGTCTCATAAAATATTGTCTAAAAAGCAGTTATGCCCCAATGTTTACCTGGCCGATATAGAGGCTCCGCTGGTATCTGCGGTTGCCAGGCCCGGCCAGTTTGTTATTGTTTGTTTGTTCGGCGAATACAGCGAAAGAATTCCTCTGACTATAGCAGGCAAAGATTCACAAAAAGGTACGATTCGCCTTATCTGGCAGGCTGTCGGTAAAAGCACCGTTGAACTTGCGGAACTGCGGGTCGGCGACAATGTGGAAAATATTCTTGGTCCGCTCGGCAGGCCTACTCATATTGAAAAAGTTGGAACAGTAGTATGCATTGGCGGCGGAATCGGCGGCGCTCCGCTTCTGCCGATAGCGACCGCGATGAAACAAATCGGCAATAAAGTTATCAACATCCTCGGCGCAAGGACGAAAGAACTTTTAATTCTCGAAGATGAATTCAAAAAAATAAGCGATGAATTAATCGTAGTTACCGATGACGGCTCTTACGGCAAAAAAGCACTTGTTACAGGTCCTCTCGATGAAATCTGCCAAAGAACGCCGAAGCCGAATCTTGCCGTCGCGATAGGGCCGGCGATAATGATGAAATTCTGCTGCGCAACTACGAAAAAATACGATGTTCCAACCGTCGTTTCGCTTAATACGATTATGATTGACGGAACCGGAATGTGCGGCGGATGCAGAGTCGAAGTCGGCGGGCAAACAAAATTCGTCTGTGTTGACGGGCCTGAATTTGACGGCCATAAAGTCAATTTCGACCTGATGATGAGACGTATGCAGGCGTATAGAAAACAGGAACAGCAGGCTCTTGAAGAGTACAAAAAACATAAATGCAAAATCGGCCTTGATAAATAATATGGATACTAAATTGAACGAGCAGCAATTACTTAACGAACTTTTGAAAAAACATAAAGACGGGACGTTAAAGCCTTCGGACAGGTACGCCATACCTCCGCAGCCGATGAATCTGCAGGACCCTGTTAAAAGGCGGTCTAACATTAACGAAGTTGCGCTGGGATATACCGAAACTCAGGCCCGGCTTGAGGCGCTGCGGTGTCTGCAATGCAAAAACGCTCCCTGCGTCGAGGGCTGTACCGTAAGAATAAAGATAAGGGATTTTATCGCTGAGATAGTTGACGGCAATTTCAAAAAAGCACTCGACATCATCAGGGAAAATTCGCTTCTGCCCTCTGTCTGCGGCCGTGTCTGTCCGCAGGAAGTGCAATGTCAGCTTCCCTGCACCGTCGGCAAAAAATTCAAGGATGTAGAAAAAGCAGTATCAATCGGCAGGCTCGAAAGATTCGTTGCCGACTGGGGCAAAAAATTCCAAGATGGTTCAACCGCTGTTGTCGCGGCCGAGACCGGCAAAAAAGTCGCGATAATCGGCTCAGGCCCCGGCGGAATTGTCGTCGCTACCGATGTCAGAAGAGCCGGCCACGATGTAACGGTATTCGAAGCGTTTCATAGACCCGGCGGCGTGATGGTTTACGGCATTCCTGAATTTCGTCTGCCAAAAGCTATCGTTCAGGAGGAAATCGACCAGCTTAAAAAAATGGGCGTTAAAATCATCTGCAATTTCGTCGTCGGCAGAACGAAAACCATAAAACAGCTTATGGATGAAGATGGTTTCCAGGCGGTTTATATCGGCGTCGGGGCGGGATTGCCGGTGTTTATGAATATCGAAGGCGAACACCTTGTCGGCGTTTACAGCGCAAATGAATATCTGACGCGCGCCAATCTTATGAAGGCCTATCAGTTCGGCAAAGGGGCGGATACCCCGATTGCGATGTCGAAAAAAGTCGCTGTTATTGGCGGCGGAAACGTCGCGATGGATTCGGCCAGAACAGCTATGCGGCTCGGCGCGGAAAAAGTTTATCTTATCTATCGGCGAAGCGAAAAGGAAATGCCCGCCCGTGTCGAGGAAGTTCACAACGCAAAAGAAGAAGGCATCGAATTTCATCTTCTTCGCAATCCAAAAAGGATTCTCGGCAATTCCGATGGCATTGTAACTGCAATTGAATGTTTGAAATACGAACTTGGCGAGCCTGATGCATCCGGCAGACGCAGACCTGTGCCGATTGAAGGTTCTGAATTTACGATTGATGTTGATACTGTTGTTGTCGCAATCGGCAACGGAGCAAATCCGCTTATCGGCCAGACAACGCCGGGGCTGAATCTGAATAAATGGGGCAATATTATTGTCGATGAAAAATGCAAGACTGCTCTGGATGGCGTTTACGCCGGCGGAGATATAGTCCTCGGTGCCGCAACGGTAATTCTCGCTATGGGCCAGGGCCGTACCGCCGCCGCGGCGATTAATGAGTATTTGAAAACTAAGTGACGCTGTCATTCCCGCGAAAGCGGGAATCCAAATGTCCACAATGCCTTATCTAAGTTTCGCATACAAATATTGAAATTTCGTGCAAGCATTCTACAGTATTGTGTATATCCCCACCAAAAGGTAAAATTACAAAATCTATCAGTTTTATTTTCATTGAAGGAAAGGATACCCACTGATCTCAATGCCCGAAAATCTATAACAGGGTAGCTATCCGTGAAAACAAAGTGCAGAATTGCTGAAGCAGTTGGCCAAGCTATTCCATTTAATAAAGTGAGCACTTCGATTCTGAATCGCTCCTTGGCAAGTATTTCATTTATGTTATGATTCTGTTCTATTTGAGAAAATGCTTCTTTTGTAATTATTTGAATATAATTAGGTGAATTTTTCGAGATATTTCCTATATTTCTATCTCCGCTTTTCCAATGGAAAAACTCTTTGAGGTCTTCATATGTCATAAATTTAGGTTGCCTATGGATTATATTTTCCACAATTTGATGCAAATTATCGTCTTTTTTCTGATCATTTTCTGGATATTGGTCAATATAATTTTGTATCTGCTCCAAAGGCATCTGTAACTGAAATTGATATGGACTTATCCAAGACATTTCTTCTCCTTCGATTATAGTGTAATGATTTTGATTTAGACGAATAGCAAGACAAGGGACATTACTGTAGATAATATCACAGTTTCCATGGTCAACTATTTCAACAGTACCTTTGCCGTTGTTGACGGGGCCCTGGTAGGTGAGGAATTTTTTGTCGTGGTCGAATATGGGTACTGCTTTTGTTGTTTCCGTCGCTAATTGTTCAGGCGGGTTTTCTAATCGCCAGGTTTTGAGCTTGTCGCCGGATTCAATCATTAAATCCCAGTGAATTTGCCCATCTTGTGTGTGTTTATGAATGACAAATCTTTTTTCCGGCATCTTATTTAATCACTGATTACGCTGATTTTACAGATTTTGAAACAATTTATTTAAAATAATCTGTGTAATCAGCGATAAAAAAATTGTTACCCATTTGCCTGTATCGCCGTTATCGCAACCGCTGCGACGATATCATCGCTGTTGCAGCCGCGGGAAAGGTCATTTACCGGTTTGGCGAGACCCTGCAAAATCGGGCCGTAGGCGTTCAAACCGCCTAATCTTTCGGCCATTTTGTAGCAGATATTTCCTGCTCCCAAATCCGGGAAGATAAATACATTGGCCTGACCCTTTAATGGGCTGTCAGGGCATTTTTTGGCGGCGACTTTAGGCACAAAAGCGGAATCAAATTGCAATTCGCCGTCAAGCAGATATTCGCCGTCGTTAAATTCCTTCGCAAATTTTTCTTTCGCAAGGGCGGTTGCTTTTACCATTTTTGCAGGTCCCGGCCCCTGGGCGGAGCCTTTTGTCGAATAGGAAAGCATAGCGATTTTCGGCAAAATACCAAATTGCTTCGCGGTTCTTGCTGTGGCAAGTGTAATATCGGCAATTTGCTCGGCGTCAGGGTCTTCGTTAAGGCCTGAGTCTGCGAACAAAATCGTCATTTTGCTATTGGTCATAAAGAACATACTCGATACGGTTGTGATACCTTTGGCGGCCTTTATGATTTGCAGAGCGGGGCGGACAGTATCGGCTGTTGAATGGGTTGCTCCGGAAACAAGGCCGTCGGCTTCGCCGTTTTTTATCATCATTGTGCCGAAATAGACTCTGCCTTTGATGGTTTTAATGGCTGATTCGGGAGTAACGCCTTTATTTTTGCGGAGCTGATAAAATTGTTCAGCGTAATTTTTTAGTTTTTCGGTGGTGAAATTATTTATGATATTGATATCGTTTGTTTTTGCCCCTATCTTTTTGAGTGCATCAGCGATTTGCTTATCGTCACCGAGAATCGTGAGCTTTGCCATCTTGCGGTCGGTGATTTTTTTCGCCGCTTCAATCGTTCTCTCGTCGCCGCCCTCAGGCAAAACGATGTGCTTGAAAAGAGAGGTTGCTTTTTCGAGAATTTGCTGAGAAAAATCTTTATTTGTTTCCATAAATTTTTATTTTCAAAGTTAAAACTTAGTCTTAAAAACCGTTCAGTCTTTTATATTATATCGGCCGTTTTTTATATGCCGATTACGACAAATCAGGTCAAAAAACCGCGCCCGGCAGGAGTTGAACCTGCAACCTTCGGCTTCGTAGGCCGGCACTCTATCCAATTGAGCTACGGGCGCAAATGCTTATTTTACAAGATGTTACATAAAAGCCGGATATAATCTCCGGCAGTTGGACTTACTTTACATCCCCAAAGCTTGTTTTGCAAGAAGATTAGATACGATGCATCATCTTGAAGATTTTTTCGTCCTGAAAGGTGATTTTCAGCTTTATTTCCTGACCGATTTTGTCGAGCCTCTTATGAATCTGCGGGATACTTATCGTCGCTTTTGCGATATCGACAGCCATTGTCATAACGAAATAGTTTTCCATAATTTTCTGATTGACGTCAACGATGTTGATGTTGGCCTTGGCCATCGCGTTGGCGAGTTTGGCGATGATGCCGACTTTGTCCTTGCCGGTAACGGTTATTATGCAAATCTGGGATTGTTTTTTTGCAGCCATTATTTTTTCCTTAAATCACCATTGAATTTGATGAAGTTTTTTCATTCCATTATAATCGGTCATATCGAAGCCCAGCGATGTAACGGTTATAAAACCCTCGTTCAATGCAAGGGTATCGCTCGGCAGGTCTTTATCGCGATGGTTTCCGCCGGCAAGCTGATAAAGCGTTTGTCCCGTATCGTTTTGCTTTTTTACAAAGTGCTCGTCAAATCCCATCGTTGACTGCGGTACGACTTTTATGCCTTTCGGCTCGCCCCGCGAAAGACGGGGAATATTGATGCTTATTACGCTGGCGAAACTGACCGGCAGCAATTTGTTTATAACTTTAACGCAGTACTTTGCGGCGTTTTTGAAATCCGTCTGCTCTTCGTGGACGGTGCTTAACGCGATGGCCGGTATCCTGTAAAACGCGGCCTCCATCGCGGCGGCTACCGTGCCGGAATAATAGACATTAATGCCAACGTTTGCGCCGTTGTTTATGCCGCTGACGACAAGGTCAGGTTTTTTGGGGCACAGTTCCATAACGGCAAGTTTAACGCAGTCGGCTGGCGAGCCGTTTACGCTGAAACCTGCGAAGTGGTCTTCGATTTTTATTTTTTCACAGGCCAGCGGCTCATATACGGTAATGCTGTGTCCTGCGCCGCTCATTCGGTCGGATGGCGCGACAACAGTTACATCACCGAGTTTGCACAACTCTTTGTAGGCTGCCGCTATTCCCGGCGCCAAAATTCCATCGTCATTTGTCAAAAGAATGTTCATAATCCTAATGGTATCGGAAAACCTCAAATAATCAACAATAAATCAGTTTGTTGATGTTTTAGATGCCGGCGGTATAATCGGCAATATGGTAAGAAAGTTCGACAGACAGAAAGATTTTGTTTTGACCCGCCAGCAGGTTCGCGATTTCGATTCCTGGGCGATAAATACTGCCGGCGTGCCGGGCGTTGTCCTGATGGAAAATGCCGGCAGAGGCTGTGCGGAAGTCGTTATTGCCGAACTGAAAAAATGCAAAGGTTCGAGAGTTTGCATTTTCTGCGGTACGGGCAATAACGGCGGCGATGGCTTTGTAATCGCCAGACATTTGAAAAATGCCGGTTTTAATGTGAATATTATTCTTTGCGGACCCGCATCCAAAATAAAAGGCGATGCGGAGATAAATTACAAAATCGCCGCTAAGATGGGGATTGCAATTAAGGAAATCAAAATTTCCACAGAGAACACAGCAAAAGATGTTGAAGTTGGGACAAAAGATTGCGATTTGATTGTGGATGCGATTTTCGGCACCGGTCTGGCAGGCAATCTCGGCGATGAATTCGTTGGGCTTATAAATGCGATAAATTCGCTTAATAAGCCGATTGCAGCGGTAGATATTCCTTCGGGGCTTGACTGTGACAGCGGAGAGGTTTTAAGTACAGCGGTAAAGGCAATAGCGACGGTTACATTCGCAGCGGCCAAAAAAGGATTTAAAAATCCAAAGTCGATTGGATATACCGGCGAAGTTTATATCGCCTCGATAGGTATTGAGCCGAAAGAGCAAAGATAAATTTTAAGGTTTTGCCTTTGTGCCCGCGGCCAGGGATTCATATCCGATAAAGCTCAGGAATCTTTTCAGACCAAAAACAGGAATGTAAAGGTCTTTTGCCTGATTTTTAACTTCCTGATACCTGGTTGATGCTTTTACTGTGGCTTCATATTTTTCGTTAGCCAGCGGGTCGGCCTCTATTTCATCGAGGGTTGGTTTTTTCTTAACATCCGGCTGAGTGCCGAGAATGACGAAGTCAGTATCAATAGATACGCTGTCTTCGACTTTTCCACCCCAGTTTTCAATCAACTGTTTGATTTTTGTCGCGCCGTCTCGGTCAATTCCACCATCGCCGTTAAAATCGAAATCTCCGGCAACGACAAACCTGTTGGTGGCCTTGCTGTCCCAGATGAGGTTGACAATTATATCGCCCTCAGCGATAGGATTTTTTTTGCTCGATTTAATTATTCTTGCCGTGGCTGTGTTTTTATCCACGTTGAAGACTTCTATTTCAGCCTTGTTTTTGCCGTCTGTTGGAATAGGAGCGTTTCTGTCATAAACGGAAAAAGTCAGGCCCGGATATACTTTGGCTTCGCTGCCGATATCGATAAAGACGATGTTCGATGTCATTTCAATTGAAAGAATATGGCCGTCCGGCTGATAGGCGGCAACGTCTTCTTTAGGTCTGGGCTTTAGCACGTCAAGTTTGCTCAGGGCCTCCTGCAATCTATTTTGTGTAGTACTGAGTTTATTCATAGTATCGAGCAGTTCCTGTTTAGACTTGTTCTTTTCATCTATCGCCTGGTCCCGCTGCTGCATAAGCGCCTGTACCTGCTCGGTGCTTTTCTTTTCCATAAGGTCGCGGAGTTGGTTGTAGCTCTGCTGAACTCCGTTGGCGTCTTCCTGTATAGAGCGGATTTGTGTCAGCATCTGGCTTTCTCTTTCCGATGCGCCTTTTTTGGCAAGTTCCAATTCGCTGCCGAGGCTGTCGATTTGTGCGGTTGACTGACTGATAGTTTCATCTTTCTGTTTGAACTTGTTGTCGTAACTTGCAATTATTCTGAACAGGCCCGGTCCGCTGTTAGTATCAGATACGTTCTGTCCATTGGCGTCCGTAGCAACAAGAACAAAATCCTTAGGAAGACCTGTGAGAGTATCCTTATATTTTGTCTCAAGTTCACCGAGCTTTACTTCCGCGCTCGCTTCCGGCGATTCACGGCCGATAGTCATTTTATATAGCCTGTCGATATAGCTAATCAGTTGTTTGACTCTGCTGGCCTGACGGTCTTTCTGTCCGACAAGCGTGCCGATATTCTGAACCTCCGGCGCCGAGGCAAGTTCTTCCTGCTGCTGCTGGCTTTTTAGAAATTGGTCTTGCCAGTCCTGTGCCTTTATGTAAAAAATAACTGCCAGTATCGCCGAAATGACGAAAAGACCGACAAAAGTAATAACCGTATAAAGCATTACGCCGCTCTGTTCCTGACGCCCGACAGCCATTCAAAATCTCCTGAAATGAGTATTACATCAGTTAATTTCAGTACTTATACACAAAAACAGTATAGTAATTATCGGCAAAAATGCCTATTAAGTCAACTAAAAACTTACCTAAATTCTCAAAGTCATTATAATATAAGTATCTTTCGGCTCGTATAGTTATAGTTATGTTAAGCTGGGTTTGCAATATAAGACCGCATAATAAGTCGGAAATTAAGAGTTGACATATCAGTTTTTGTGTGTTTGTATATTTAGATAGTTATTGCAAATCGATTTTCAGGGGAAGAGTAAGAAGAGGTTGGGAAATAAAAAATCAAGCGTTCAATATTAGCGGTTTATTGTGGAGGTACATAATATGTTAGCTGTAATAGAATGGGGAAATCTTATTGTTGAGCCGGTTCAAAAAATGTTGACTAGAATAATGGCCTATCTTCCTGTCCTGCTGGGCGCATTGATAATCCTGATAGTAGGCTGGATTGTGGCCAAGGCAATCAGACGATTAGTTGATTGGCTGCTTAAGACAATACGCTTCGATGTGCTGGCGGACAAGGCGGGCATATCAGCGATTCTTAAGAAAGGCGATTTGGGAGTTTCAGCCAGGGCGGTAGTAAGCAACATAGTTTATTGGCTGATTATCATTATGGTTTTAGTGATGACAGTTGACGCACTGGGATTGCCCAAGGCTTCCGATGTTCTTGAAAGCTTATTTTCTTACATTCCGAAAGTCATAGCAGCTTTGCTTGTTCTGATAGTTGCTATGTTTCTGGCCAGCTTTGTGTCAGGAATAGTTCGCACAGCCGCAGGCAATGCCAATTTGCCCAAACCGGAGATACTTGCCGGTGTAAGTCGCTGGGCGATTATAATTTTCGCAGTAACCATTTCGCTTGAACAGCTTGGTATCGCCCCTATTTTGGTAACTGCTACTTTCAATATTATCCTTGGCGGCATTTGCCTTGCTTTGGCTCTTGCCTTTGGATTAGGCGGTAAAGATATTGTGGCAAAGTATCTTGAAGAATTAAGGAAAAAACACTTTTAAAAAAACTTGATATGGCTATCGAACGATTGCACAAGATACTTGCCGCGGCAGGCGTTGATTCGCGAAGAAATTGTGAGCAGCTTATTCTTCAAGGGCTTGTAAAAGTCAACGGCAGAGTTGTCAATACCCTGCCTGCTTTTGCGGATATCGACGAAGATACTATTACTGTTGAAGGCAGAAGGGTACATACCGCCAAAAAGGTTTATTATCTGTTCAACAAGCCCAAAGGCGTTATCTGCACAAACTATGACCCTTCAGGCAGAAGGAAAGCTATTGATTTCATCAATAGCGACCAGAGGATTTTCTGCGTCGGCAGATTAGATACCGAAACTACTGGTGCGATAATTCTGACCAACGATTCGGCTCTTGTCAACCACCTGACACATCCGCGATATTGTCTCGAAAGAACTTATGTAGTAGGCATAAAAGGCAGAATAACGCCGGATGTAATTGAGAGGCTAAAAAGAGTGATCGGGCTTTCCGGAAACAAAAACTCGCCCGCAAAGATGAAGATTTTAAATGCATCTGAAAAAGAATCGCTGTTTGAGATAAAAGTCCGGCAGGGCCTTAACAGGGAGATTCGGGAAATTATGGCGAAATTTGGCTGTAAGGTTACCTCAATTAAGAGGACTCAAATCGGCAGGATTTCTCTGTTTCATCTGGGCATCGGCAATTACAGGCCGCTGACAACCGCGGAAGTTAATTATCTGAAAAAGGAAAACCGTCAGGACTTTGGGCTAAAACATCATTAAAGCTTATTAAAACAGCCTGTTTATGTCGAAATATATCATATATAGATGAAAAAACGAAAGGACAAGGGTTATGTCATCTGATAAAAATAAACAGGACAAGCCGGAAAATAACGACAAACGCAGCGGTGCCGACCGCAGGAAATTTGCCTTTGGTCATAAAGGCCATGAACGAAGGAAAGGCCAGGAACGGAGAAAGCAAAACGATTCAGACTAAGAGCCTTTGAATTCAGCGAAAAAAAATGTATGATCACTATGTTTTGCCGCTGTTTTTTTTGTTGGCAAAAATCGACAAGCTTCCATTTGACCTGGTCTGGAAGCAAAACCAAATCCATCTAATACACGAAAGGCCCGTTTATGAAAAGATTAACGTTAATTATCATAAGCGTCACTATATTCATTTCATCGATATGTAATATAACTTTCGCGCAGAACGACCTCAAAATCTGGAACGAATTCGTCGAAGCCATCAAAAATGACCAAATAACACCTGATAGAATTCGCACTTATAACAACTTGCCGAAAGATATGCTCCTGCAATGGAGCAAAATGTTCAAAGAGGGAAAACTTTGGGAGCAAATCCAGGGGACACCGGAAGTTTACAAAGTGGAGGAGAACATACATTATATTGTTACATTTGCTAAAGGCGATTGGAAAAGCACCTTCTGTCACACAGTCCTCGTCGAAGATGGCAATTGGTATTTTCGTCACCTGGAAAATATAACCATTCGTCTCGACCAAATACCGGCGCCGCCGACTTCAAAGTTTCCTGATTTGCCGGAGGAGAAAAAGGCCTGGCAACGGCAGGAAAATTACTGGACTGAGCAGGTGCGACTGTTCAATTTCCTTACTAAGGAAAAAGGGAAAGATTTTGCATTCAACTGGTTCAAGGATGGCGATGGGTTCCTGTTGACGGCAAAAACCTGGGTGCCGTTTTATCCGCCCCAGAAGGCCTTTATCCTGTATTCGTGCTGGGAACAGGTAAACTTGAGAGGAAACAAAGTCACACTGGAAAAATTTGATAGTAATGAAGCTGCACTACGAATGGAACCGATATATTTGCAGCTTTATAAACAGACATCACATCTGAAGACGCAGATTTCTTTTGAAGACTACCTTCGGATTTTTGAAACTATCTGGCAGGACAGGGCAGCTAAAGCAGGTTGGAATCTTGATATTACATATAAAGATGACGAATGCCTGTTTAACTTTCATCGGAAGAAATAAAGCCTAACAGGTTCAGAACAACGAAGTTTTTATCACTAGTTGAATTCGGCAATGACCGGCGTATGATCGCTGGGCTTTTCGAGTGTGCGGGGTTTTTTATCGATGAGGCAATTTGTGCATTTTTTTGCCATCGGTTCGGTGCCCATTATGTAATCGAGCCGCCAGCCGTGATTTCGTTTCAAGCCGTTCGGTTCGCGGTAATCCCAGAAAGTAAACTGCCCCGGCTCGCTGCAGTGTTTTCTGAAAAGGTCGATAAAACCCCATTCCATAAATTTTTTCAAAGTTTGCGAAAGCTGCCGATTAAAACAAACCGTTCCGTCAAGCCCAACAGGATCATAAACGTCTTTTGCCTCATAAGCGATATTAAAGTCGCCCATCCATAAAATTTTTTCTGTCGGCTTGAAATGCTTTTCGAAATACTCAAGTAATCTCTTGAGCCAGTCGAGTTTGTACAGATATTTTTCTGATTCCATTTCAAAGCCCTGCGGAATATAGGTATTAACGATTGCAATGCCGCCTGTTTTTGCTGTTATCATTCTCGCTTCGTCTTTCGGATCGCTGTCCAGACCGAATTCGACATTAGTAAATTTGTGCTTACTGAAAATTGCTGCGCCGTTATAGCTTTTCTCGCCCTTGAAGACAAACTCATAGCCGGTATCGGCGAAAGCATCGGAAGGAAAGTCTTTGTCCTGAGCCTTGGTCTCCTGCACACAGAGGATATCAGGTTTGTTTTCATTCAGCCAGTTTACGACTATTTCCGTCCTGGCCCTTATGGAATTAGCGTTGAATGTGGCCGCTTTCATTTACTTAGGATACTTTTTCTGTTATTGCTAATAATGCAATCAGAAAACTTGCGATACTTTCCGCTCCCTGATTAGGATTTATATTATCCGGCCCCAGCCCGTCGCAGCATCCGTTGCTCTGGGAATCATACATCGGCTTATGCAGGTCGTTTTCACCGAGGAACCAGTCAAAAGCCTTGCGTGCAAGCTGCAGGTATTCCTTGTTCATAGTTGCCCTGTATGCGTTTTTTAACATTATGACGGTACTTGCCACTTCAATCGGCTGCTGGTCGAACTTGGACTTTTCTTTGCCTTTCGAATACCAGCTGTCCGAGCCGACAAAGCTGAAATGTTTGCCGTTGTATATATTAGCCAGCAGGAATTTGCAGGCTCTTTCGGCGGTATTAAGATATTTTTTTTCTCCCAGAGCCAATCCCGCCGCGAAAAGAGCCGCGGGCATTATCGCGTTATCGTAGGAAAGGATGTTTTCAAACCAGTCCCAGTCTTTGGCGGCGTATCGCCGATGAAGATTTGTCAATTTCTCAGCCGTCCCTGCAAGCAGCTCTTTTGTTTCACCTTCTTCAGGAAACGCGCCAAGGTAATCAACCATCCCTAAAATCGCATAAGACATTCCCCTTGGCGAAAGGATTGGTATATGCTTAGCCGCCTGGTCGAAACTCTCTTTGGCTATTGAAAGATGAGTAGGACTGGGTGGCGATTCAATCATGGAGCCGAAAGCCCATAAACTTCTGCCAAGCGCATCGTGTTCAGTTTGGCCTGTCCTCCAGTTTCTGTTGTAATCCATAAAATTGTGAACTGTGCCATCCGGTTTTAAAGCATGGCAGAGGAAAACCAGATAAATCTCGAAAAGCTTCAAATTCTCCGGCTTGGGATGATTGTTGTAATATTTAGCCATAACGATAAGGGCTCTTGCGTTATCGTCCGTGGTGTAACCGTTTTGGCGGTCTGGTATTATGTATTTGGCGTGCTGAAACAGGCCCGTATCGTCAGTGAGCCGTTTAAGGTGCTCTATGGATAGTTTTGGCAGCTCATAAGAAGAGTCATTCATCGTTTTTTGAGGCATTGGTCAATCCTTTAAGTAATTTCATTTTATTATAGGCCCAAAATTGTGTCAAGTATCTAATAATTAAGGAGTTAAATATTCTTGATTATATTTACCTATTTTTTTAGCACCCTTATTGACAATGTTTCGTATAATATATAAAATACTACTAAAACCGTAGGAATTTAGGAGAAAGTCATGAAACTTTCAACAAGAACAAGATATGGTATGCGGGCTTTATTGGAGCTTGCCCTTGCTGATAAGGGTGTTCCGCTGCAGATTAAGGCGATAGCAGAGCGTCAGAGTATATCCAATAAGTATCTCGAGCAGCTTGTAGCGATGTTAAAAACAGCAGGTTTGGTCAGGAGTATCCGAGGTCCTCACGGCGGTTATGTACTTGCGGCAGCTCCGCAGGACATAAAACTGAGTGACGTTTTCAGGACGCTTGAAGGGCCTGTGCTTACTGTTGAATGCGTTGAGCATGGAGAGGTCTGCCCAAACTCCGCCGACTGCGCGACAAGAAAACTCTGGATTCAGATGAATAATGCGATATTAAGTGTGCTTGAGAATAAGACTTTGCAGACCCTGGTGGATATGGCGGGAAACGAAAAACGTTCTATGAGCTATCAGATTTAATTTTAAGCGGAGCATATTATGGCAAAGATATATGGCAATCTCACCGAGACTATCGGTAATACGCCGTTGGTGAGGATTAACTCTATGAACACAACCGAGGCGCAGATACTTGGCAAGATGGAATTTTTTAATCCCTGCGGCTCCGTCAAAGACAGAATCGGTCTTGCGATGATTGAGGCTGCGGAAAAAGAGCATAGGATTAACAAACATACTGTAATTGTCGAGCCGACCAGCGGCAATACCGGAATCGGCCTTGCCTTTGTCTGCGCGGTCAAAGGTTATAAATTAAAACTGATTATGCCGGAGTCGATGAGTATTGAACGCAGGAAACTGTTTAAGATTTTCGGCGCCGAGCTTGTTTTGACGCCTGCCGCCGAAGGTATGAAAGGAGCTGTCGCTTATGCCCAAAGGCTTGTCAGCAACAGCGGCAATATGGTTATGCTCCAGCAGTTTGAAAACCCGGCCAATCCGGAAATACACCGCAAAACCACCGCCGAGGAAATCTGGCGGGACACCGACGGCAGCGTCGATATATTTGTTGCCGGTGTCGGAACTGGTGGTACAATTACCGGCTGCGGACAGGCGCTGAAAAAATATAAACCATCTGTAAAGATTGTGGCTGTTGAACCCGCTGATTCGGCGGTGCTTTCAGGCGGCAAACCGGGCCCGCACAAGATTCAGGGTATCGGTGCCGGTTTTGTGCCGAGCGTGCTTGACCGTAATATAATTGACGAGATTATCTGCGTTAAAAATGAAGACGCGATTGAAACTGCAAAGCAGCTTGCCGCTAAGGAAGGCATTCTTGCGGGCATAAGTTCAGGCGCAAATGTTTTTGCCGCTCTGCAGATTGCAAAAAGAACGGAAAATAAAGGAAAAGTAATCGTAACGATTATCTGCGATACAGGCGAAAGATATATTTCGACGGAATTATTTCAGTAAAAGGCTCGAATATGGAAAATGATAATATTAAAAATATTGTCAAGGCGATTGTTGATACTTATCAGGGCGATTCGGGTATCAATTTTATCGATACTACAAATCTGCCTCTGCGCGACAGAATACGCGAGATTCTCGATTTGCTTACGGAAGTTGTTTTTCCGGGCTATACAGGGGCAAGGGATATAACAAGCTCAAATATCAGTTTTGTAATTGGTGATATTCTCTGCCAGGTTCAGAACCAGCTAACCGAGCAGGTAGAAAGGGCGTTTCGCCATCAGTGCAGGCTGAAGCAGTGCAATAGCGATGGATGTCGTGTTGTGGCCGAAGAAGTTACGGAACATCTTTTGGCTCAGCTTCCGAAAATCCGCAATTTGCTCAAGACAGATATTGAGGCCGCCTTTGCCAGCGACCCTGCGGCGAGCAGTTTTGAGGAAATTGTTTTGAGTTATCCGGGCCTAAAGGCAATAACGACTCACAGGATTGCTCACGAGCTTTATCTGGAAAATGTGCCGCTGATTCCAAGGATTATGGGTGAACGGGCGCATCACGAGACCGGTATTGATATTCATCCCGGCGCGAAAATCGGCGAAAGATTTTTCATCGACCACGGCACAGGTGTTGTCATCGGCGAAACCAGCATTATAGGCAATAATGTTAAAATCTATCAGGGTGTAACGCTTGGCGCTCTTGCTCCGGCAAAGGGACAAAGCCTGCGGGGCGTAAAAAGACATCCGACGATTGAAGATGATGTTACGATTTACGCTGCCGCTACAATCCTGGGCGATGTGACAATCGGCAAAGGCACAATAATCAGCGGAAACGTCTGGATTAAAGATTCAGTGCCGGCCGGCGTTATCGTTTCAATGTCAAGACCGGAACTTGTTTATATCCAGAAGAAATCAAAAAAGTAAAGACTATATGACTCTAAGCATCATTGAAAAAATAAATAATCTTAAGAAAGAAAAAAACGCGGTAATCCTTGCGCATAATTATCAATCGGCAGAGATTCAGGATATTGCCGATTTTACCGGCGACTCGCTGGAATTGAGCCGTAAGGCCGCCAGCACTTCCGCTGACGTGATAGTTTTCTGCGGCGTTTTGTTTATGGCAGAGACTGCTTCGATTCTTTCGCCGAACAAAACTGTCTTGCTGCCGGATAAGACCGCGGGCTGCCCGATGGCCGATATGATTACGGCAGAGCAGCTTGCCGAGTTGAAGGAAAAATATCCAGACGCGGTCGTAGTTTGTTATGTCAACAGTTCCGCCGAGGTAAAGGCAATAAGCGATTATTGCTGCACGAGTTCAAACGCGGTTAATGTCGTAGATTCGATAGACGCGAAAAAGAAAATTATTTTTGTGCCGGATAAGAACCTGGGCGAGTTTGTAAAACAGAAAACAGGCAGAAATATGGTTTTGTGGCCGGGCTATTGCCCGACTCATATTTTCGCGACGGCGGACGATGTAAAAAAAATACAGGCTGCTCATCCGGCGGCGGTAACTTTGGCCCATCCGGAGTGCCCAAGGCCTGTCAGGGACTGTGCCGATGAGCTTTTGAGTACCGGACAAATGTTAAAATTTGTCCACAGCAGCGATAAAAAGGAATTTATTATAGCGACTGAAATTGGTATTTTATATACTCTACAAAAGCAGAATCCAGAAAAAACTTTTTACCCGGCTTCGGAAAAATTTGTTTGTCCTAATATGAAAAAGATTACGCTTGAAAAGGTTTTGTTTGCCCTTGAAGATAATAAATATGTTATAAAAGTACCCTACGATGTCGCCCAAAAGGCGAAAAAAGCACTCGACAGGATGGTTACGGTTTTACCGAAAGGATAGATAGAAATGGAAGAGAAAAAGTATCATATTGAAACGCTGGCATTGCACGCAGGTCAAAGTGTCGACTCAGATACTTTGAGCAGGGCAGTGCCGATTTATCAGACGACCAGTTACGTGTTTAAGGACACCGCTCACGCAGCGGACCTTTTTGGGCTTAAACAATTCGGCAATATTTATACAAGACTGATGAATCCGACGACGGATGTTCTCGAAAAAAGACTTGCTGCGCTCGAAGGCGGAGTCGCGGGCCTTGCTTTCAGTTCCGGAATGGCCGCGATTACGGCGGCGATTCTGAATATCTGCAAAGCAGGCCAGCATTTTGTCTCGGCAAGCACACTTTACGGCGGAACAGTTACGCTGTTCGGACATACTTTGCCCAAACTGGGAATTGAAGTAAGTCTTGTTGACCCGTCGAAACCTGAAAATTTTGAAAAGGCTATAAAGAAAAATACCCGTTTGCTGTATATCGAAACCTGCGGCAACCCGAAAAACAATATTCCGGACTTTGAAAAGATAGTCGCAATCGCTCATAAAAATAATCTGCCGGTGATTTGCGATAATACAACGGCCTCGCCAATACTTTTCAGGCCGATTGAATACGGCGTTGATATTGTTGTGCATAGCTGCACGAAAATCATCGGCGGACACGGCACAAGCATTGGCGGAATTATTATTGATTCAGGAAAGTTTAACTGGGCCAATGGCAAATTCCCTGAGCTTACCGAGCCGGACCCGAGCTATCACGGCGTAAAATATGTCGAGCAGTTCGGCAATATTGCTTATATCCTCAAAGCACGCCTGCAATTGCTCCGCGATATGGGTGCCTGCCTGTCGCCGTTTAACGCTTTTCTGTTTTTACAGGGAATTGAAACACTGCATCTGCGAGTGCCTCGGCATTGCGAAAATGCCCTTGCCCTTGCGAAATGGCTCGAAAAGCACAAGGCCGTAAGCTGGGTCAATTATCCCGGCCTGGAATCTCATCCTGATTACAAACTTGCGAAGAAATATCTGCCGAATGGACAGGGCGCGATGCTGGGCTTTGGAATAAAGGGCGGCAGAAAGGCCGGCGAAAAATTTATTAACAGTGTAAAACTTGCAAGCCATCTTGCAAATATACTCGATAGCAAGACGCTGGTCATACATCCGGCAAGCACAACTCATCAGCAGTTGAGTGAAGAAGAACAGATTGCTGCCGGCGTAAGTCCGGACTTTATCCGTGTCTCTGTTGGAACAGAACACATTGATGATATTATTGCGGATTTTGACCAGGCATTGAAAAAAGCTCAAGGCTAAGGACTAAAAATATGTGGGATTATAACAAAAAAGTTATGGAGTACTTCCTTCATCCGGTAAATGCCGGGGAGATTGAAAATCCCGACGGCGTCGGCGAGGAAGGCTCTCTTGCCTGCGGCGATATGCTGAAGCTGACTTTCAAACTTGGCAAAGACGGAAGAATCGCCGACGTGAAGTTTAAGACGTTCGGCTGCGCTAGCGCAATTGCTTCATCATCGGTAATGACTGAAATGGTAAAAGGTCTTACTCTCGAAGAAGCCTCAAAGATAACCAACAAGGACATTGTTGACAAACTTGGCGGCCTGCCGGAGCAGAAAATGCATTGCTCAGTGATGGGAATGGAAGCTTTGCAGGCTGCGATTGCCAATTACCACAAAAGCAAGGGTAAGGGTGTGCAGACTAAAAAAATCGAAGGCAAAATCGTCTGTACCTGTTTTGGCGTGACGGACAAGGAAATTGAGAAAGTAATTACCGAGAACAATCTTGATTCTGTCGAGCAGGTTACGAATTACTGCAAGGCGGGCGGCGGATGCGGCTCCTGCCGCGGCGAAATCCAGATGATAATCGATAAAATCCGCGGCAAAAAAGAAAAAGGCGCGGAAACTCAGGCTAAACCTAAAAAACTTACCAATCTGCAGAAAATTCAGCTCATTCAGCGAACGATAAGCGAACAGATTCGGCCATTGCTCAAGACCGACGGCGGCGATATCGACCTTATTGATATCGAGGGCAGTAAAGTTATTGTTGCTTTTCGCGGTATGTGCTCGAAGTGTCCGACAGCCGAGTTTACGCTGAAGGATGTCGTCGAAGCCAGATTGCGGGAATTTGTCAGTAATGATATTGTTGTAGAAGAACAAAGCGAATAAGGATAGACAAATGTCAAAGGTAATATACTTCGACAATAATGCTACGACAAAAGTTGCCGATGAAGTTTTTGAGGCGATGAAACCGTTTTTGACCGACCTTTACGGCAATCCTTCGAGTATGCACACTTTTGGCGGCCAGGTCGAAAAATATATCAGACACAGCAGAGAGGCGGTTGCCCAGCTTCTCGGCTGCGACAGTTCGGAAATAATTTTTACAAGCTGTGGAACAGAAAGCGATAACGCCGCGATAAAAGGCGTTCTTGCCGCTCTGCCTGAAAAGAAGAAAATTATTACAACTCGTGTCGAGCATCCGGCAGTCCTTGCGACCTGCCGTGAAATGCAGTCTTTGGGCTATACCCTTATCGAGCTTGGCGTTGATAAGTATGGCCAAATCGACCTTAAAGAGCTCAAATCTCAGGTCGATGAGAATACTGCGATAGTTTCCATAATGTACGCTAATAATGAAACAGGTGTAATTTTCCCGATTGATAAAATCGCTGAAATTGTCAAGACAAAGGGTATTGTTTTTCATACCGATGCCGTCCAGGCGGTCGGCAAAATTCCTTTGAATCTTTCCAAAAGCAATATTGACCTTTTGAGTCTCAGCGGCCATAAGCTTCACGCCCCCAAGGGTGTTGGTGTGCTTTACATAAAGAAGGGCACGCGGATTTCGCCTTTTCTCGTCGGCGGCCATCAGGAAAAGAGCAGACGGGCAGGAACGGAAAATGTCGCCGGCATTGTTGCGCTCGGCAAAGCGAGCGAACTTGCCTTAAAAACCATAAATGGAGAAAACACGAAAGTTAAAAAACTCCGCGACAAACTTGAAAACGAGATTTTAAAAACCTGTACAGGCGCGATGCTCAACGGCGATAAGATTAATCGTCTGCCGAATACTACAAATATCAGTTTTGAATTTATCGAGGGCGAAGCGATTTTGCTTTTGCTTAACCAGTTCGGAATCTGCGCCAGCAGCGGTTCTGCCTGCACCAGCGGCTCACTTGAGCCCAGCCACGTTATGCGGGCAATGGGTGTGCCGTTTACCGCCGCTCATGGCTCGATAAGGTTTAGCCTGAGCAGATATAATACGGAAGATGAAGTGGATTTTGTAATTGAAAAAATGCCTGCGATTGTCAATCGTTTAAGGGAGCTTAGTCCGTTTGTAAAGTAAAGTGCAATAATTCAGAGGATACTAAATGAAATCTGTCTCCATAATCATCGTTGCAATATCAGTATTTTTTATTGCGGATAGTTTAAATTGTTTGCAGGCAGCGGAAAAAACCGACGGCAGACAATACGAGATTGTCTCGCATACTTTGGCAAATGGGCTGAAGGTTTTAATTCTGGAAAAACACACGATGCCCGTTGCGGCTGTTCAGGTATGGTATAACGTCGGCAGCGCCGATGAGCCGAACGGCCTTAAAGGGATAGCACATCTTTTTGAGCATATGATGTTTCGGGGCTCCAAAAATTTCGGACCGCAGGATCATTTCCGCCTGATTAAAGAGGCAGGGGGATATTGTAATGGCGCTACATCAGATGAAACCACCGTTTACTGGGAGAGGATTCCTGCCGACAAGCTCGAGCTGATTTTGAAACTGGAAGCAGACCGGATGGCCTGGCTGAAACTGGACCAGAGCATCCTCGATACCGAACGTCAGGTTGTAATGGAAGAATATCGGCTGACTGTAGATAACAACCCGATTGGTTCTATGGATAAAAAAGTTCGTCAGTTTTTGTTTCCGGGACATCCTTATGAATTCGGGCCTATAGGCAGAATGGAAGATATTGCAAAGTTCAGTGTTGAGGATTGCCAAAAGTTTTTTAGCACTTTTTACTCGCCGAATAATGCAGTACTGATTATTGTCGGCGATGTTCAGGCTGAGCAGGTTATTAAAATGGCCGAAGCCCAGTTTGGCTTTATAAAATCTGCCAAGGTTCCCGGCAGGCCCGAAATGATCATTCAAAAAGACAAAATCTCCGCGATAAATAATGCCCAGACCGACTTGCCGATTCCTGTCACTGTTATGGCGTTTTATACCGCCGGTGCACGTGATAAAGACAGGGCCGCTCTTGAGTTGTTGTTTAACTGCCTGGCGGATGGCAGAAGTTCGCGTTTATGGAAAGTGCTGGTTAAAGATAAAAAAATCGCAGAGAAGTTCGTTGCTGACCAGGAGGAAGGACGCAATAACGGCCTTATGTTTTTCGCGGCGGCGCATCTGCCTCATTTATCCGGCAAAATCCAGAAAAATATTTTACAGCAGCTGGAAAATATCAAAACCAGCGGACTCGAGGACAATGAATTTACGAAAGCCAGAAATCAGTTGCATTCAGAAAAGGTATTTGAAAGATATTATGCGGAAAAACTTGCCTCAAGTATCGG
Organism: uncultured Planctomycetota bacterium; assembly: GCA_903847315.1. Lineage (GTDB taxonomy): Bacteria > Planctomycetota > Phycisphaerae > Sedimentisphaerales > UBA12454 > UBA12454. The sequence goes on along the minus strand of CAINDG010000028.1, from coordinate 6,528 downwards.
TTATTCTGAGGTAGTCAGAGGCGATTATAAGTTGTTTTACAAGGTTGATGAGGAAATTCAGAGTGTGACGCAGGCAGATATTATTCGCGTTGCCAACAGATACTTTAATAAAGACAATATGAAAATAGTTTGTTTTGAGCCTAAGGAAAGAAATTTCCTCGTCGGTCTTGCCGGGTTTATTAAGTCGATTTTTTAATTAAGGTGACTCGTGAATTATATTAAATACGGTTTTTTAACGGTTTTACTGTTTACGGCTGGATATACAATCGCTGAGCCTGCGAAAGGGTTGATAAATTATCCACCGGTAAATGATGTTACGCTGCCGAACGGTCTGCGAGTAATGCTGATAGAACATCATGAGCAGCCTACGGTTTCTTATAGGGTTGTAGTCAGGGCGGGAAGGATTGACGGGCCGCTTGGCAAAGAGGGACTGGCGGATTTGACAGCTCGGTTGTTACAGGAAGGAACCCTGTCAATGACCTCCGACCAGATTGCCGACAAAATTGCTGAAATCGGCGGCGAATTAAGTATATCTTCGCAGTCGAACTACACAACGATTGGATTGAATATACTCAGTGAACATTCCCGCGCAGGTTTTGACATCCTTGCGGATGTTATATTGAATCCGGTTTTTCCGCCGCAGGGGATTAATCGGGTTAAAAAAGAAATGCTTAATACTGTGAATATGGACTTTACCGATAAGGATAAAATTGCGTCTAATCACGGTCAGCTTTTGTTATTTGGTTCTGAACATCCTTTAGGACGTGCGAATACAAAAAACAGCCTGGAAGGAATCAGCCCCAAAGATATTCGGGATTTTTATCAAAGATATTATTGTCCGAACAATTCCATGTTGCTTGTTATCGGAGATTTTTCAAAAGAGCAGATGCTGGCCCAGATAACGGAAAAATTCGGTTCATGGAAACAGGCAGAACCCCGGCAGCGGGTGCAGCCTAAACCTGATTTTACGAAAAAAGGTAAATTCAGGGTTGTAGATAAGCCGGATATGACACAGGCCGTAATTTATTTAAATCAATGGGCAATCAGCAGCAAGTCGCCGGATTATTATGAATATCTGCTGATTAATTATGTCCTGGGCGGCAGCGATTTTTCATCGAGATTGATGAGTGCGGTAAGAGCCAAAGGCGGCAAAACATACGCCATCGGCAGCCGTTACGATATGAATTTTGACTATGGAATTTTGAGTATAACCACCTCGACGCGTAATCAGGAAATGCTTAATACATATCAGTTGATACAGACCGAATTGAAAAAACTTATTGATAAGGGAATAACCGAAGATGAATTGGTTAAGGCCAAGGCTTATATAAGCGGTGCGATTCCGCTGCAATTGGAAACCCCGGCTTCGATAGCAGATAAAATACTCAAAGCGATTATGAGAGGATTTACTATTGATGATTTGTCAAAAGAGGTGATTAATTATAATAGCATTACGGTTGACGATGTTAATCGTGTTATTAAAGAATATATAAAACCTGAAAATATGAATATTGTTATCGTTGGCGATGCGGGCAAAATTGAAAAGCAGTTGACTCAGGTCGGAACTTATGAAAAGATTTATTATAAAGAACTTCCGGTCAGATAAATTTATTAATGTAGTGTTGCACAAAACTTGATTTTCATATTCTGAGCAAATATAATAATGAGTAAAAGATTCATATTAATGGAGAAATGAGTATATGTGTGCCGGATTAAGCAGAAGAGGGTTATAATTGACTACCGATAATTCAAATATATTGACTGCCGGCAAAATTCGTTTTATGCACCTGTTTTTACTATGTACTTTCCAGCTTTTGTTGGGTGTGTTTTATCTTGGTTCTGTGCCGCGGATTTACATGGATGAAGCATGGGATGCTTCACTTGGCCACGAACTTGCCGAAACAGGTGTATTGCGGCATCCGTTTATATATCATTTGGGTGGAATGGAAATTTATTATCTGCCCCCTCGGGTTATATTGCCCATTATATGTGCGGGATTATTTAAGATCGCAGGCTACAGCATTGCAATTTCTCGTTTGCCGGCTTTATTGATGGGGGTGCTGGCGGTGGTTATCCTTTATCATATTGTCGAGCAGTTCTTCAAAAACAAGCAAAGCTTTTTTATTTGTCTGGCAGTCATTATAAATCCCTGGTTTTGGAGTAATTGTCGCCGCTGTCGGCCGGAGATGCTCTATACTGCTCTGGCATTACTTTTCCTGTGGCTGATGATTTCATACTTTCGCCGCGACCGTTTGTTGATAGCTTTTCTGGCGGGAACAACAGCAGGTTTGGCTTCTCTGGCTCATCCAAATGGTTTTACTATGGTAGTCGCGGTAAGCATTGCTTGGATTATGTGGAAGGAAAACCCGCATTTGCTTAGATTTGTAATATGGGCGATAGCGGGTTTTATGTTGATAATTTTACCTTATATATTTTATGTTTTTTGGGCAACCAGACAGCCCGGTGTAAGTTTTATTGTGCAAATGCATTCAAACCGTTTACAATTTTCGGTAATACAAAATGAAATGGTACGATGGAAAAGTTTTTTTCAATTACCATTTGGCATTCCCATTGCTTTGGTTATGTTTATGAGCTGGCTGTTAGCATGGTGCAAATCTACAGCTGAAGATAAATTCGCAGCGACTGTTGTGGCTGTTTACATACTGGCTCTGCCGTTTTTTAGCGTTAACCGTATTCCGGATTACCTTGTTGTTACAATACCTTTCTTCAGCATACTCATTGTCAGGTTAATTTTTCGTTTACGTGAATTCTCCTATCTACACGACTCAAAAAAGCTGTATTGGGCTATCAAAAGTGCCATAATACTGATATATATAATCTCTTCGCTGCCCCCGGTTATGCTTTTACTGTATAAGCAGCATGATGCAGATTTCAACCGTGTTGTTGATGAAGTGGCCAAAGTGGTTGGCCCAAAAGAAAGGGTATATGCGGACCCTATTTTTTGGGTTGGCCATGATAAGTATATATACGGCCCATATTTTGTTGAAACCGATGTTACCATGACACTTAAGGACTTATTGCAGTGGGCTTATTCACAATCATTTGAATATGCGGTCAGGACTTCCTGGTACATTAGGCCACCTCAGGGCTTTCGAAAACTGCCGGACAAGATGCCAGAATTCCGCTCCAATGTCATTGCCGACATTTTATGCAACAAAGTCGGCACTAAAGTGTATGAGTTTTACGACGAATACTATGGACCTGTCGAAATCTACAAACTTGATTGGTCAAATGCATGGAAATGGAGGCTTAAAAAGTAGGAAATCAAATAAAGATTTTTGCGACTCCTTTCAGCTGTTTTTTTTCAAATATAACATCAGGATGGAAATTTTTATGAAATCGAGCGTTACAATTTCTACTGTCAAGTCCCTGAAGGGGGCTTGGATTTTTCAGGATGACATTTCAATATGCATTCCCAAAGCAAAAAAAATCGGTTTTGATGGTGTTGAGCTCTTTACGGCTAGTGCAGATGAGATTGACGCCAAATTTTTACAGAAACTTCTCAGCGATAATCAGATAGTCCTCTCGGCCGTAGCGACAGGTGCCGGGAAAGTACTGCATAATCTTACTTTGACAAGTCCGGACAAAACGGTTCGTGCCAAGGCGATTGAATTTATCAAAAGAATGATTGATTTCGGAGCGATTTTCAATGCTCCTGCAAAAATAGGCTCGATGCAGGGCAATATCGGCAAAAATAACAGGGAAGATGCTCTGGCCGGACTTACAGAATGTCTCAATGAATTAGGCCGATATGCCCGACAGAGAAATGTTGACCTTCTTTTTGAGCCTTTAAGCCATTTAAGCACCGATGTGATAAATACGGTTGCGGACGGCATAGAAATTATAAAAAAAGCAGGTGAGGACAATATAAAACTTCTCGCCGATTTATTTCATATGGATATTGAGGAGATGGACATCGCCGAGAGTATAAAAAAGGCCGCCGGATTTATCGGTTATGTAGATTTTGTTGACAGCGACCGTAAGCCCGCAGGAATGGGACATATTGATTTAAAATCCGCCGTAGATGCTCTAAAGTCTATTGGCTATGATGGTTTTTTATCCGCCGAGGCCTCGCCTTGGCCCGATTCGCAAACCGCCGCCGAGCAAACAATGAAAACTTTCAAACTTTTGTGTACATAACTATTTTTGTGGAAATTCGAGCTTTTGCAGTTTTTCAAGGTCAGGCTTTTTGGCAGCGATTTTCATCGACTCTTCATAAAGAGCATTGAGGTCGCCCATGTCTCTTTTAGAACCTTGGCGTATGAATATCGGTATCTTATAAAGAGGGGCATCTACTGTGATATTCTGACCGCCGGTATATATTTTCTTTTTATCCCATGCATCGACCCATTTTTCACCTGCCGGCAGATATAAAGTATGCTGCGTTTTTCCTTTTTTCCAGATAGCGGACACAAGAATATCAGGCCCGTACATATATGTCTGCCAGTCGTTCCACGCCTGCTGTTGCCGGGGATAAACCAAAAACAGCGGTCTTGCCATCGGCATACCGGTTTTTCTCGCTTCTTTTGCAAGACCGTATGAATAGTCGGCAAGCTTTTCATGGATTTTAGAATAGAGCCTCCAGATAGCGATAAGCTGCGTATCGTAATGCGGCTCTTCTATAAGGTCCCACAGCCCTTTATCTTCCATCGGCCCCACTTCCATTATTGGACAAAAACAGCTGAACCCCAGCCATCTTGCGGTTACTTCATGGTCGCTGAGTTTAGTATATCCGCCCGTATCGGAACCCCAGATTGGAAATCCGATTATGGCGGACTTTTGCAAAGCTATAATCGCGGTCCGAAGCGCTTCAGGTACTGCTTTTTTATTTTTGCTGTCGTTGCCGATATCGCCGCCCCAGAACGCTGCATATCGGCTGCTGTTGGTATAGCCTGCTCGCGGCATTAATACAAAATCATCGCCGCAAATCTTTTTGCTGATGTCATAAGTAGCTTTCGCGTACAGAACAGGATATTGGTTGCGATATTCCCTTAAAAATTTACCGTTGAAAGCCTTGTTTACGTTATCAGATGGCGCGAATTCCTCGGCGCGGTCGAGTTTGAATCCCTTAACACCCTGTTTAAGAACTTTCGCGATACCTTTTTCCTGCCACCATTTCACAGCTGCGGGATTTGTAAAATCTATATGAACGCGAAACAGATTATCACGCGCCATTTCCTGTCCTTTAAGGTCATAACCTTTTTCGACAGCCTCTTTTGCCATATCTCCCATAATCCACGGAGCTATCCACAGCACAAAGCGGATATCTTTACCTTTCAGCCATTTAATCATTTTCGTCGCGTTCGGAATCCGGTTCGGGTCCCATTCGAAATCGCTGTATCCATCCGGCCCAATTGCCCAGGGTCTATCGACCCAGTAAACGCTTAGCGGGATATCAAATGCTTTCATCATAAGTATATCTTCGACAACTTCGCTGTTATAAGGAGCGGTAACTTTCGTGCCGTCATAATAGGTTTCCCTGTTAGTATGGTTGTCTCTCCATCTCCACGGTCCAAAAATCCATTTTGGCGGCAATATCGTCGGTCCCACATAGAGCGAATGTGCCTTCACAAGTTCAGCAGGACAGGCAGCGGTATTAAGAATCATAGAAACGTCTGGCCCCTCGAAAGTAATTTGAACGAGATTGGGCTCTGATTTACAAAAATCGTATGTGCCCGGCCATGTTCCCTCGACAAAGAGACTGTAATTTCGTGATGATATGTAAAATGGACAATAGAGCGAAACGGTCGGCTTGACTAACATTGTGATAGTTTGGCCCCGCAGGTTCATAGCTTCTGTTATCCCAGGCTCCCACAAAAGTACCTGGTTCCCATCGACAACCCGTTCCATAAGGCCGGTAAAATATTCATCGCCGGCTGCACTTATTGAAAATCCCCACTGGTATATATCATTAATGCCGGACGCCTTGAGGTTAATACGGAATGAATTTTTATTTTCTGTAAAATTGATTGTTGCTGTTTTCCCTTTATCGAGCGTCCAGACTGCGGTCAGGCTGTTCTCGGATTTAGTTATCTTTGGTGTGTCTTTCAAATAGACTTTTTCCTGTTTGGTTTCCACAAATACTGGAAATTTTTCAGAGCCTATAAACAAGGGCTGTTTTAAATTTGGCGAGGTTACGATAAACGAGCAGTTTTTATATTCGACGTTTCCGAATAGATTGCCTGAAAAAAGCACAATTGCACTAAGAAAAGGTATGATTCGCCGCATTTTTGATTCCTTTCAAACTTGCCTGTCTTGGGCGGATTAAAAGTTAAATCTCTTATGCGGATGATACAAAAAAACGGCCGGCTGTCAATAATAGACGGCCGGCCGTTGTTATTTTTTTTAGTCTATCCAGCACTGGTCTGACGGAGTTCTATTGCATGACAGCCATTGTTCTGCCAGTACGCGGGCATCCAACAGATCCAGCAGGCAGTCACCGTTAAGGTCTTCTGCCGAATAACAGTATCTCTCGACTATACTAATATTATCGAGGAAGGTTTTTGT
>CAINDG010000027.1 GCA_903847315.1 uncultured Planctomycetota bacterium | reverse complement strand
ACGAATTACCTATTCTTGCGCGACATTAGGCATTATATCATTAGCTCAAATATTATCATACTTAATAATAAATAAATTTGAAATAACTACCGGTTATCGGACGGAGTATAAATCAGGCATGGATCCTAAAATACTGCAGGTAATTATCAACGCAATATCGTTGAGTCTTATCTACATACTGTTCGCGACCGGTTTAACGCTAATCATGGGGATCTTCGACGTTTGTAATTTCGCCTATGGCGAATTCGTCATGGTCGGCGGCTTTGCAACGTATTTCATTGTGGCTAAATATCACATTTCCTATATAGTAGCACCTTTAGCCGCGATGGTTATTGTTAGCCTGTTAGGCGTCGTATTTGAGAAGGGAATTTTTTATCCGATGCGTAACCGAGGCGGCCTGGAACCTGCACTGGCTACTTTCGGGTCGAGTAGTATACTTCAAACCGCAGTTTTGATTCTTTTTGGCGGCATGCCTCTCGGTGTGCCGGCAATACTTTCCGGGAAAATCAGTATCGGTTCCGCTTATTTTCCAGCAGACAGAATCCCGATTATTTTAGGCGCTTTATTTATGATAGTACTACTTTTCTTGTTTGTACAAAAAACCAAGCTCGGTTTAGCAATCAGAGCGTTACAACAGGACCAAGACGCGGCTGCCTTGCAAGGAATGAACATCTCCAGTATCCGGATCGTGGTGTGGATTGTCGCCAGTTGTTTGGCAGCTGTAGCCGGAGTTTTACTATCGAGTATTCACTATGTAGACCCCTGGATGGGGAGCGGCTATTTACTCAAGGGTTTTGCCGTCGTTATCATCGGCGGACTGGGAAGTATCCCCGGCGCCCTCATTGGCGGTTTTATACTGGGATTTGTCGATTCTTTTGGCCAGACGTACATAACAACCTCTAGTTTCTTCTCCAGTTATTTGTTCGCTTTTGCGTTCATCATGTTGGTTCTGATCGTCAGACCGCAGGGATTGTTGGGGAAACGATAATGAAATTACCAAGGTGGCGGAAATATCTTCCGATTCTACTCCCGATTCTAGTAATAATCTTTATGTTTGCGTTGCCCACATTCTTTAAGTCCCCGCGTTACATATCTCTTTTATTTCAACTATTCCTCGGTATCGTCCTGGCAATGGGAGTGTATTCCGTTTGGTCTGTCGGTTTCATCAATGCCGCCCAACCTGCTTTTTATGGTTTGGGAGCCTATACCGTTACCCTTTTATTGATGCGATCTCATCTGCCTTTTTGGCTGGCATTTCCGCTGGCCGGAATTATTCCAGCCCTGGTGGCATTGCTGTTTGGTTTCGTTGGGTTGAAACTGAAAGGTGCCTATTTTTTGTTCTTAACAATAGCTCTGAATGAATTTATCCTGTGGTTGTTCAAGAACCCGAAAAGTATTTTTGGCGGCATGATTGGACTTTATCCTGTACCTCAGCCGGAAATCCATATATTTGGAATAAATATCGTTTTTTCGCCATCGCAACTGGCTCCTTATTATTATGCAGCGTTGTTATTGGCTGTGATTACCTGTCTGGTCTATTTTAAACTTTACTCTTCGCGGCTTGGGCGCGTTTTAGAATGTATTGGTAAAACCGAAGACCTCCTGGCGAATACGGGAATATCGGTATTTGTTCAAAAACAAATCGTTTTTTCCGTATCTTGCTTCTTTGCCGGACTGGCGGGGGCAATCTACGCTCCCTACATAATGATAGTCACTCCATCAGAATTCAGTCTATGGCAGGGAATAACGATTGT
>CAINDG010000026.1 GCA_903847315.1 uncultured Planctomycetota bacterium | reverse complement strand
TTGCCGTTTTCGAAAGGGATGAATACGCGTTCTCGGCCGATAATCCGCAAGTCAGCGTAGGACCGCCGGGTGTATATCCAAGATCTGATGTCATCGGCGGCGACCTCGGCAGCGGCGAAACTCCGCCAAGCAACCCGCCGAACAATCCGCCCGATAATCCGGTACCTGAACCGGCAACGATTTGTATGCTCGGCCTTGGCGCCTTGAGTCTGATTAGAAGAAAAAAATAGTCCTTTTCCTTTAAAAATATCCTGAGGAAGGGGTTTATATATAGATAGAGATCCTCTCCAGCCCGGCAAAAGGCTGAGAGGGTCTTTTTTTATGCATATCTTTTACCACCCCTAAAAAAATCCGCTTTTTTGCCTCCGCCCGATTTATTTATTATACTTTTATAGAATGTGAAAGTGTCGAATTAGACGCCCAACGGATCGGGCTTATACTCTAAAAATTTGTGAGGTCTTGTCGCTTCTGGCGGCAATTATGGGGAAACTATATTTTGGGGGTTGTATGAACAGAACAAAACTTCTGGTGGTGGCAATTGTTTTATGTACTTTATCGGTCACACAGGCGACCATCTTCTGGGGCAATTCCAGCGGAAACGGCAATGGCTTTGACTGGCAAAACGGCCAAAGTCTTTACGGCCTGTTTGGTGACCCGGATCTCGTGAACGGCAATACCTTTGTATTCTTTCCTGAAAACTTCAGGGCGGAAAGTACAAACGGACTGCCGGGTTCCGTTTCAGACAAGCTCGAATTCGAACTTATAGCACATCCAGGTTTTAGTTTTCAAAACATTTTAGTTACTGAATACGGCGATTACGGCATCCTGGATAACGGCATAGTTGATGTATCAGGCGGAGTGACCGTCAAAAATATGAATACAAGCAACAGCCTATTCAGCAGCCTTACAACCACTCCTTCGATGCCGGTAACTGACGGCATAGGTGAATGGCAGGCTGGAACTCAATTTACTATCGGCTCGACAAACTGGACTCATATAAAAATCACGCTCGAAAATAATTTGTTTGCAATGAGCCAATACGGTTCAACCGCCTTTATAGAAAAGAAGGTTTTGGGCAATGCCATATCATTCCAGATAATCCCTGAACCGGCTACCATAGCAACTCTGGGCATTGGAGCGTTATTTACGTTCTGCAATTTCCGCAAAAAACTGGCGACCATTTAAAATAATTTAATAAAAAATTCTGTTTTTCCGGCATAAGCCTTTTGAGCAGTACGTTCAAAAGGCTCTTTTTTTTAGGTCCATCGAAAATCCAGCGATAAATCCCACCTAAAAAAAATCACATTTTTTCTCTTGACAAATATATCTCGTTTATGATATAATACTGCCATCATTAGGGGTGGACGAGAAAACAAGAGTACGAGTAAGCACATTTGGGTTCTACGGAGAAAAACGCAGTATAGGGACAGTGGTCTTTTGCGCGTTTTTTTCGCACTTATCACTGAAAAGGAGAAAGCATTTAAGGCTTTTACGCTGTTTTAGCGTGTTTTTTAAGCTTTATGCTGTTTGACAATCAGTTTCTCTGATTTTCATCAGGTTTTTTTCAACTCGATTGCATTATTTGCCCAGAGATACTCTGCGCACATTTTCAATTCGAGTCCTGGAGTTGGAAAAGAAGAACTAGTAAAAGGATTTGAGAAGTCAAGTTAGGAAAATTGAGAAGAAGTTTATGAGATGTGAGAAGAGGTATTGTTATGAGAAGAGTGCATTTTTGCACGCGAAGAAGTTGCGCGCACAGTCCCCACCCAGTCCGAAACCGCCTTATTCTATTGTTCCTGCTTTTTTTGATTCCGCAGTGTCAGTCCGTACTTAATTCGGGCACAGCGCAGGCGGATACTGTTTTCTGGCAGAACAAGGATGGCACGGCAAACGGGTTTGATTGGGTAAATGGCGGCAGTGATGCCAATCTGTTTGGCAGCCCTGTACTCACAGGCGGCAGCACATTCGTATTTTCCCCATCCAATTTCAGGGCAGACAGTTCCTATGGTCAGGGCACTACCGTTGGGGACCGGCTTCAATTCGAAATAATCGCTCATCCCGGCAAAGAAATTAAAAGTATTCGAGTCTACGAATACGGCGATTACGGTATTTTCGAAACGGGTGAGGTCTCAGCCACTGGTTCACTGTTCCTGACAAATCTATCCGCATTCGTCCCCTCCCTTGTCGATGACCTTATAACATCACCGATTTCACCAATCGGCAGCGGACAGGGTCTATGGACAGGACAGGCGGCCAGAAACAACATCGGCTGGACACATCTGATGGTTGTCCTCAACAACAACCTGATGGCTTACAGTCTGCCTGACTCTACCGTCTTTATTCAAAAGAATCCCTCGGACGGCGTCATCATCGAAATAACCGTTCCGGAACCTGCAACTGTAGCTTTGCTTGCATTGGGCAGTACGGTTTTCCTACGTATCAAAAAAAGACAATCTATTTCTAAACCCCATTTGATTCCAGGGAAGAACAACGAAATTAAAGGATTTGAAAATAATTTTATTTAAAGAATAGGAGATGAAGTAATGAAAAATCTAACAAAGTTCACAGCCTTGGCCATTGCTGTAATTTGCATCCAGATTGTTTGCACAAATCCGGCAAGTGCATTTACTCCCTGGACTAATTCCAGCGGCTCTGCAGCCAATTTTGACTGGGAAAACGGCGGCAGTGATACCGGCCTGTTTGGCGACCCCAATCTCTCCGGCGGAAACACTTTTGTGTTCTTCCCGAAGGATTTTATCGCCACATCTGTAGGCGGCGAAATTGCAGAGGTCTCTGATACGCTTACTTTCGATTTGATTGTTCATCCTGGTGCATCAGTTACTGGAATACAAATTTCCGAATACGGCGACTACGGTATTCTCGGCAATGGTCTTGTCGATATGTCCAGCATTCTGACCACAGAGAACCTGATAACCCCGCAGACAGAATCTGATATTTTAAATAACCCGACGATGCCGGCCGATTTCGGCACAGGTGCATGGTTTGCTAACGGCGGCGTCTCCTTGAATGGCTGGAAACATTTGAGGGTAACACTCAGCAACGACCTTATCGCGATAAGCGACCTTGATTCGGTCGCGTTCATTCAGAAAAAAATCGTCGGCGATTCCGTTGCCATAACGATTATACCGGAACCGGCAACGCTCGCTCTTTTGGCGGGAGGCATTGCTTATTTGAGAAGGAAGAAAAACTAAGGGAAAACTCTATTTCAAAAGGTTTTATCGTTAAACAGATAAACCTAAGGAGAAACAAAAATGGAAAATAACAGAAAAAACAAAATAAGTAGTTCAATGAAAACCGCAATCTGGCTGCTGACTATTCTCGTCCAGCTTGTCCTGATTACCTGCCCGGCAAAGGCTCTTATTTACTGGACAAACCAAAACGGCTCAGCCAGCTTTTTTGACTGGAGCGGCGGCGGAAGCGATAAAGGTCTTTTCGGCAGTCCGACCCTTGTCGGCGGAAACACTTTTGTGTTCTTCCCGTCAAACTTCAGGGCCCAAAGCTCAAACGGCGCCGCTGCCATCAAATCCGACAGACTTGAAGTCGGTCTGCTCGCTCATGATGGATTTCAAATTACCGGTATTAAAATTACCGAATACGGCGACTACGGTATTCTTACCAAGGGCAAGGTTTCCGTCAGCGGCACGACGTTCATAACAAATCTGGATGTTTCGCCGCTTCAGGTGCTCTCAGGCAGCCTCGTAGGCACCCCTGCCTCTCCGATATCGAGCGGCTCCGGGGACTGGTTTGCCCAGACTGTAATTACCGGCTTTGACTGGACTAATTTAAAACTTGTGCTGAATAACAATCTTATGGCTATCAGCAGTCCCGGCTCAACAACATTCATTGAAAAGAAAGTTCTCGGAGAAGCTGTCTGTATCGAGCTGATTGGCGTTCCGGAGCCGGCTACTGTTTGTCTGCTCGGCCTTGGCGCTTTGAGCCTGATTAGAAGAAAAAAACACTAACCAAAATGCACAAATAGCAAAAGGAAAAATTAAAATGAAGAAGTTAATAACAATTTGTTCAGAAAAAAAGAATATATTAGTAAGCATAGTTGCACTGATGTTACTGTTGACCGCAACGCAGTATGGACTCGCGGATACCATCTATAACGATGGTGGTATTCACAACATCAACACGACAATGCCCTCGGGAACAGTCGGTGTCCAAAACGCAACCACGGTAAACGTCCTGTCGGGCGGCAATATCAACGGCGGAAACCAGACATGGGCTTACGGCATCAACTGTAACGCCAGCTTCGTGAACATCTACAGCGGCAGCAGCATCACCGGAGGCACCAGCAGCAACTGCTCTGATGGCATCCGGACTTATTCGAACAGCCTTATAAACATCTACGGCGGGAGCATCACAGGAGGCAATGGAGGCTGGGCTGATGGCATCATCGTCAATGACAACAGCATAATGAACATCTACGGCGGGAGCATCACAGGCGGCAATGGCGTCTGGGCTGATGGCATCATAGTCTATAATGGAACTGTAGTGAATATCTATGGCGGGAGCATCGCGGCTGGCAGTGGAAATCGCTGTCGAGGTCTCGAAGCTTTTGGCGGGTCCGTAAATATCTACGGTACAAACTTCAATTACAGTCTTGGTCCAATCAGCGCATATTCAGGCACACTGACCGGAAAACTCGCTGACGGCACGTCGCTCAACGTAACATTTTACCAGCAATCATTGGGTGAAATCGTCCTCAGCCCGATTCCAGAACCTGCAACGATTTGCCTGCTCGGTCTTGGCGCTTTGAGCCTGATTAAAAGAAAAAAATAATAGAGGAATCAAATAATAAGGAGAAACTCAAATGAAGAGGTTAATTGCAATTTGTGCAGTAGTAGGATTAATTATGGCAGTAGCCGGCACGGCGCAGGCAGACTTCGACATCCATGGAATTTACATAAATTCTTGCAAAGAACATTGGAACGGGATACCGGAAACCAACCCATGGGGTTTTGAAACCGGGATAGAATATGCCTCGGACAGCCTCGATCACATCGACGTGACGAAGCCTGACGCAACGTCTTTTACTATTTACAAAGTCGATGGCATTTGGGAATACCAGTCGCCGAGCCGCTATCTTAGCCTCAAGGCCTTGCAGGGCGACTACCCATTCGGAAACTACACTTTCGACTTCTGCAACAGCATGGATGTACTCCTAAAGAGCGTTACCATGGACTATAGCAACATTTCCGAGCCTACGCAAGCCGTGAATTTCACGTATCCATCCACGAATGGTCAGACGGGCATTGACATCAATCCGACATTCACCTGGACTGTAAGCCCCACTGCCGGCAATGTCTTAGGCATGTCTCTGTGGGACGTTCTCACAGATGAGACGGTCTACGACAGTTGGATGGTCCCAATGACCACAACTTCGTGGATGCCGGGGCCGTTGCTGCCCAATCACGAGTACGGCCTTGAGGTTAACGTCCTCGGAACCACTGGGAACATGCAATCGTACCCTGGTAGCCTCCTCTCGATTCAGTACTGCAACTTTATAGAGTTCACCACGGTTCCCGAACCGGCAACGATTTGCCTGCTTGGCTTCGGCGTCTTAAGTCTGATTAGAAGAAAAAAATAAAAACAGATAAACAGAAATTAAAAAAGGAATTTTGATTGTTTATATGGAAAGGGAAAACAGATGAGGAAAGGAAAATAAAAACAACGAGAAAATTGTGCGTTACGAAAATTTTAATTATTCATAAAAAACATAAATAGCAAAAGGAAACAGTTATGAAAAAGTTAATGACAATTTGTTTAGTGTGTGTTTTAACAGCGGCGGCATCTCAGGGAATGGTCCTCAGCTTAGACGAAAACGGCAATAGTCTATTTAACGGAAATTCGCTCCCGTGGGGAATCGGCGCCTCAGGCGTTGACCCAACCCCTCCAGGCCCCATTTACACCCTGTTCTACAACCTTCCGTTTAAGGTCGTACCGGGAGACGTACAGATTTTCGAGCCGGATGGCACAGTCAGTGATGTCTTAAGATTCATTGACACTCCAGGCACCACCTTTAGCAGCATTTACGTATACTCCGATAGAGATCCCACAGCACCAGACTTTGACCTTGCAGACAGTATGATTCCCCTGCCATGGGCCAGCGCAATTGTGATACCAATGCCCGAATCCGGATCTGAGGGTGGCTGGAACGGCGTGAGTTGGACACCAGGATTCAACGACCCGGGAGCAACATCCGCCCCAATCACCTACGAGTTTACCAGCGATGTTCCTGAGCCGACAACGATTTGCCTGCTCGGCCTTGGCGCCTTAAGTCTGATTCGAAGAAAGAAGTAAAAATAAATATATTCATCAAAAAAATCTAAGTTTTTGCAAGGAAAGGAAAAACGAGAATGAAGTAATTATAGCTGCACACATTGTTATTTTGGGAAAATAACAACAAATAAAAAGATTAAAGCAAAAGGAGAAACTCAAATGAAAAAGTTAATTACTGTTTGTTTAGTATTGGTGTTAATGGCCGTAACAACTTCTGTGGCCTATGCGGCGTCTGCCCTGCCATCGGACAACTTCAACGACAATTCGCAGAATACATCTATGTGGAATCTCTACGAGGAGAATTCAAGCAAGGTGTGGTTGTATGAAAATAACCAGCAACTGGAAATTCATTCTGCGGGAAATTCAGGAGATGTGTCAGCCAATTATGTAGCTAATGGCTGGGGTCTTTCGACAGCGGAGGATTTTTCATTCAGGGCCAATTTCCACGCCAGTTCGCTTCTAGGGTCGGGGCAATACGAATTTGACGCTATGCTTGGCCTCGCCAAATTTGGGGACTTTGCAACAATGAGTAACAACAATGCTTCTTTAGGCGCCGGTTATTATAGTTATGACAATGGAAGCGAGAAGCAGATTTGGGGCGATAAAACCACGGATGGCATTCATGTTAATGAACGTGAAATAACAAGGTCCTCGGATGACGGTATTTTGTATATCTCCTACAATACAATCTTGGACGAATTGTATATGAGTGATACTGGCTACGGGACAACTAATGCTTTTGTTACCATATCTGGTTTGCTGAGAGGCGAATGGAAGGCTGACGTTGTTAGCCCAATCTTGAGCGGCGATGCCGAAAACGTAGTCCTCACATCCGGCGATGCTTTTCTCGACGACTTTGTAGTCGAAAGCGGAACAATCGTTCCTGAACCGACAACGATTT
Source organism: uncultured Planctomycetota bacterium (assembly GCA_903847315.1). Lineage (GTDB taxonomy): Bacteria > Planctomycetota > Phycisphaerae > Sedimentisphaerales > UBA12454 > UBA12454. Next base: position 125,206 of record CAINDG010000026.1, on the reverse strand, counting down.
GCCTGCTCGGTCTTGGCGCATTAAGTCTGATTAGAAAAAAAATTGGTTAATAAAAATAATAATTCAAGAAGGAGAGAAAGTATGAAAAAGTTAATTACGATTTGTTTAGTGGCCGCGATGCTGGCGGCGTCAACCATGCCGACGACCGCGCGCGGGGATATCTATGTCGTGAACTACAACAACGGCACGATCGGCAAATACACCAACTCGGGAGCCACAGTGAACGCATCTCTGGTCTCGGGGTTGGATTACCCGACCGGCATTGCCGTCTCTGGATCGAACCTGTTTGTCACGAACTACAACAACGGCACGATCGGCGAATACACCACGTCGGGAACCACGGTGAACGCATCCCTTGTTTCGGGGTTGACTGCCCCGACCGGCATTGCCGTCTCTGGATCGAACCTGTTTGTCTCGGACATCACGGGCACGATCAGCGAATACACCACGTCGGGAGCGACGGTGAATGCCCCCCTGGTCTCAGGGTTGCGTTCCCCGTACTGCATTGCCGTGTCTGGATCGAATCTGTTTGTCGCGAACATGAACCAAGGCTTAACAGCTAACGGCATGATTGGCAAATATACCACGTTGGGAGCCACGGTGAATGCCTACCTGATCCCGGGGCTGGATAACCCGAGCGGCATTGCCGTCTCTGGATCGGACCTGTTTGTCACGAGCGGCAACATAATCGGCGAATACACCACATCGGGAGCCACGGTGAACGCCTCCCTTGTCTCGGGGTTGGATGGCCCGTACGGCATTGCCGTGTCTGGATCGAATCTGTTTGTCGCGAACATGAACAACGGCATGATCGGCGAATACACCACGTCGGGAGCGACGGTGAATGCCTCTCTGGTCTCGGGGTTGAGCGGCCCGACCGGCATTGCCGTTACCGCCGATGTCCCCGAACCGGCGACGATTTGCCTCCTCGGCATCGGCGCATTAAGTCTGATTAGAAGAAAAAAATCTGAGTTTTTTGTAAGGAAAGGAAAACGAGAATAAAGCAATTTTAGTCGTACGTGTTGCTATTTTGGGAAAATAACAACAAATAAAAAAATGAAAAGCAAATGGAGAAACTCAAATGAAAAAGTTAATTGCGATTTCTATAGTATTGGTATTAACGGCTGTAACAACTTCTGTGGCCTATGCGGCGCCTGCCCTGCCATCGGACGACTTCTACGACAATTCGCGGAATACATCTATGTGGAATCTCTACGAGGACAGCCACGCCAATGCCTGGCTGGACCAAGCCAATCATCAACTGGAGCTTCACTCCACGACAGATGCGATAATGTCAACAGCCGTTTACTACTCTAACGGCTGGGGGCTTTCGACAGCAAGCAATTTTTCTTTCAGAGTTGATTTCCACAACGGTTCAACTTCGGGACCAGATTTTTCAGGCATTGAAGTTGAGCTTGGTTTCGGCAAAGGCATAGGCGACCTTGAAAGGATAAAAAGCAACAATATCTCGATAAGTGCCAGCAGCTATCTCGACCAAAATGGAAGCCACCCGCGTTTCGATTACTACAAAACCACAAATGACATCGAAGACGACAAGCAGGACACCAGAAACGAAAACGATGGTATTCTTTACATTTCTTACGACGCCAGTCTGAACTCCCTATATCTGAGCACCACAAGCTATGGGTCTGCTAATTCTTTTTGGACCCTTGAGAACATACTGCAAGGCGAATGGAACTGTACTGCTGTCAGTCCATTTCTAGGCGGCTGGGCAGACAAAAGAGAACTGACTTCGGGCGATGCCTTCCTCGACAACTTCGTAGTTGACAGCGGCACAGTTGTTTACATCCCTGAACCGGCAACTATTTGCCTGCTTAGTCTCGGCGCTTTAAGCTTGCTTCGAAGAAAAAAATAACAACACAAATAGTAAATTTATGGAAGGAAGGAAAAACTTAAATGAAAAACTTAATTGTAACTTGGGTGGTAATATCTCTCTTCGGTACTTGTTACACAATGGCGGGTACTTGGACCACTCTTGGTATGCCCGAAGCAACTGAGACAGGCGCAAGTAGTATCGACGGAAGCAATATTGTTGGTGGATACACTGATGCTTCCGGTGGACACGGTTTTCTCTATAACGGGACAAGCTGGACCACCATTAACATGTCAGGAGCAACTTACACATCGGCAGATGGCATCGACGGAATCAATATTGTTGGTGAATATACTGACACCTTCGGTAAGGAACATGGCTTTCTCTATAACGGGACAAGCTGGACCACCCTCGACGTACCCGGGGCAACTGGAACATTCGCCTATGGCATCTCCGGCAGCAATATTATTGGTTCGTACTATAACGCCTCCGGCGGCCATGGTTTTCTCTATGACGGAACAAGCTGGACCACCCTTGACTACCCTGGAGCAATCGATACATCGGCAGATGGCATCGACGGCAGCAATATTGTTAGTTCGTACACTGACGCCTCCGGCAAGGAACATGGTTTTCTCTATAACGGGACAAGCTGGATCACCCTCGACAAGCCTGAGGCGACTTGGATAGAATTGGCTGGCATTGACGGCAGCGACATTGTTGGTTGTTATGGTGACGCCTCTGGTGAACAACACGGTTTTCTCTACAACGGAACAAGCTGGACCACCCTCGACGCACCCGGAGCAACTAGCACAAACCCAACTGGCATAGACGGCAGTAATATTGTTGGCACATACCAAGACGCCTCTGGTATCCACGGCTTTATTTATACGGTCCCCGAACCGGCTACGATTGTAATATTCGCAATTGGAGCAATATTTTTTAGGAAGATTAGATAAATATATACGGTCAAAAAAATAATTTGATTTTTTATAAGGAAAGGGAAAACAAGGAAAGCAAAATCGAAGGAGTTAGTATTATTTAAAAAATATTAAACAAATTATTTTTCAGGAGAGAAGTTATGAAAAAGTTAATTAGTATTTGTGCAGTAGTGTTGTTCATCGCCGGAATAACTCAAGCAGATCAGTTCTGGGGCTCCGCAAGTGTACCACAGAGTACGAGTAAAACCGGCTCGGTGCTGTTCAAGCTGGATACCGCCACCGGAACTGTCGGGACGACCTATACATACTCCGATTGGAACATAATCATGGATGTCACCTACGCCCCGGGCAACATCCTCTACGCCGTGCATAACACAACGGGTTCGCTTGACAATTTCTACAATTTCAAACTTGCAAAGGTGGACGCGGCCACTGGAACAATACTGTCAGACACGTCATTAAGGACATTGACCGGGACGGACGAGCCCCAATGGAACGCGATGGAATATCATAATGGCAAACTCTACGCAGTGGAGAACTGCTGGACAAATACCCGTACAGGTGATACGGGAAGCGCATACAGCAAACGAGGTTACATCTATGAGGTCGGTCTGAACGGCAGCAACGACCCAATCTCCGCAACCTTGGGCGCCTATATTGGCGGGTATCCGGCCCCAGACGGCGCGCTGGCCTACAAAGACGGCACGTGGTACGCCTCCGATTGGAAAACTGATCATTCCAGTTGGATAAAGACAACCACAGATGTCATAGCCACCAATTTCACGGCAAGTGTCGGCACCTCTCCTGTCGGGTTGATTGACGGCTGGGACTTCGAAGCCGACGGCGACCTGCTCGGCATTAGTTGGATGGCCAATGGTGCCACTCCTTCTTCTGACGATTTCAACGTATATAAGATCAACCCACTGACGGGAAGCGCAACGGCGCTCTTCAACATCAAATCTCAACTACCCTCTAATATTGTGGCGTTGAGTGGCTTGACGGCTGTTCCCGAACCTACGACAATTTGCCTGCTCGGCCTTGGCGCTTTGAGTCTGCTTCGAAGGAAAAAATAATAAACAAGTGAATAATAGGCCGCCGCGGCACATCGCCGCGGCGGCAAAAACAATAAACGAGAATACGAAAAGAAAGGAAAACAAGAACAAAAATACTTTAGTCGTACGAGTTGTAGTTATTTTGAAAAAATAACTGCTTTATCCGCTTAAGGCAGATAACAAAAACAATGATTGTTAAATGGAGAAGCTAAAATGAAGAAGTTGGAATTGTGGATTGTATTTTTACTGGTAGCTTTTATGGCAATCGGCGCATCCGCTGCTACTCTCACTGAAGGAGGAAACTTTGTGTGGGACTACGGTGCGGTAGGCCACTGGGATGATAGTGATGGCCAGAACTGGAGAGATAGTAACGCATACACCGGTGCCTTTGTTGACGAACCGAGCGCCGAGACGATTAACCTGGCGACTGGAGCATGGCCAATCAATATCGCGGGGCCAACGGCAGTATGCACAGTGGACACTGCTATAGGCGGCTGGGCAAGCACAACGTCTGGCACGGGTATCAGGGTATATGAGGGCGCGACAATGAATGTTGTTGCTGGCGCAGACCTCTACGGCTTCGGCTCGATTCGTGTTGGTGATATTCGGAGCACTCCAAACGCTGCCTACCTAAACCAGACAGGCGGACGTATTTCCCTTACACGCCAGATGGCTTCGGGTAGGCTTGCAATTGGTGATGCAAATATGAGTCCTAATGGTGGTATGTTATCAGGCTCTACTTATACCATCAGCGGCGGAACCTTTACATACGATGCTGCCGACCCGAAATGTGCGGGAGAACTGATATTAGGATACCGAAACGGCTACGGACAGATGACGATAGTTGGCACCGCTCCTGACATTCATATAAAGTACCTGTATATCGCGGGTGATCATGCCTCCGACAAAAACCCCTATGACTATGGTACTGGTATTCTCGAATATCAGATTGGCAGTGATGGCGTAAGTCCGATTGCCGTTAATGGCATCGCTTATATTGATCAAGGTGACCTCATCGACACAGATGGAGACGGCATCGGCGACACACAGTTCACCACCGCACAGCTGATTCTCACCCTGACTGCTGCGCCGCCGACGGGCGATATTCTCCTTATTGATTGTGTCAATATTATTCAGGGCACTTTTGATACCGTCACAGGCGACATAAATGGCGGAAAAGGTCAGGAAGGAGATACGATAATTCTAACTTACGGCGGAATACAATATCAATATACCTTGACTTATAAAGGCGGTACAGACGGCAAGGACCTCGTACTGCTGATACCAGAACCGGCGACGATTTGCCTGCTCGGCCTCGGCGCTTTAAGTCTGATTCGCAGAAAAAGATAAATAAGGGAATAATTAAATAAAAAAACAGAAAGGGAAAAAACTTAAATGAAAAAATTACTAATAATTTCCACAGTATTACTGTTAATGGCCGTAACAACTTCTGTGGCCTATGCGGCGTTGAAATCAGATGACTTCAACGACACTTCGAGGGATACGTCTATGTGGAATCTTTATGAGGACAATCACAGCAAGGCCTGGCTGAACGAGACCGGCGGAAGATTGGAGTTTCGCTCCACCGCAGATGCGGATAATGGAGCTAATTACATCGCTAATGGCTGGGGGCTTCTGCCGACGAACGACTTTTCTCTTAAAATTGATTTCCACCATATCTCAACTTCTGGGCCTCTGAATTCCGATTCCTGCGTTTATCTTGCGCTCATCGGAGACGGGAGTAATTATCTTACCTTAGAAGCTGGCTGTTATGAAAACAACGAAGGGACCCACCCATATTTTTACCACGAACGAGGAATAGCAGGACTAAATGGCGACGACTTTGAGATCGACCAAGAAGAGAAGGTGAGGACTATAGACGATGGAACTCTGTACATCTCCTACGATGTGAGCGAAGACAAGTTATATCTGAGCTATGCCGGCTATTGGGCAACTAACGAATGGATTACCATCGAGAATTTTCAGGACCAGTGGGGCAGCGGCATTGTCATCCCATACATAAGCGGCTGGGCAGACGGCAGAGAACTGGCTTCGGGCGATGCTTATCTTGACAACTTCGTAGTCGACAGCGGTACTATCGTCCCCGAGCCGGCGACGATTGCAATATTCGCGATTGGAGCAATATTTTTTAGGAAGATTAGATAAATATATACGGTCAAAAAAATAATTTGATTTTTTATAAGGACAGGGAAAACGAGAAAAATAAAATCGAAGGAGTTAGTGTTATTTAAAAAATATTAAACAAATTATTTTTCAGGAGAGAAGTTATGAAAAAGTTAATTAGTATTTGTGCGGTAGTAATCGCCTTAAGTTTTGGGGCAAATATGGTTCGTGCTGCTGAATTGCCTTATACCACCCCGAGCATTAACGGCGATATTACCACAATGCAGGGGTCGGGTGGAACTTTTCCCTGGACCAATAGTACCAGCGCAGCAGGAAATTGGTCGGCAAAATTAGATTGGCCCGGAAGCGGGGGATACGCCCAAGCGAGAGTCTACCCCACACCCGCCGGTGTTACTACCGTCAGTAGCGTTAATTCCTGGAGTTATTGGGCGAAAGCACCCGAAGACTACATCCCCAACCTCAGTTTCGTGTTGGACGATCCCGACATAAGCAACAACGGACCCATATACTCAGGTACCGGGTACGATACGGTGGTCACAATCTGGCCAACTAACAACAACCTTGGTGATACATGGTTGCAGTCCACAAGCAGCCAGAGTCTTGAGTACATCGTCTGGACCAATGCATACAGCAGTGGCCCGATTATGAAGGAAATGACGTGGTCGCAGTTCGAGAATCCGTGGTCTCAGTGGGGAAACAACTTTGATTTCTCGAATGCCACCGTGCTCAGGATGAACATCAGCAAGGGCGTCATTGGAACAAACCAGACAATAATCACATATGCAGACGACTTTGTCATGAATAGTTACACCTACAGTTTTGAACCGGTTCCCGAACCGGCGACGATTTGTCTGCTTAGTCTCGGCGCTTTGAGTCTGCTTCTAAGAAAAAAATAGATAGAAATAGAAAATGGCGTGTGCCATATCGTTCGGCTAAGCCATCCCGATAAATCGGGATGGCTTTTTTATTGAATTCGGCGAAAATTACTTTGCCTTCCTGAACTTTCTCAGCTCTTCGAGCATTTGCTGCATATCATCGGCTAAAGGCGCCTCGAATTTCATCAGCTTATTCGTCGCAGGATGTGTAATTTCAAGCTGCCAGGCGTGAAGTGCGGGTCTTGATATCAGCGGCTCCTGCGGCTGGGCTTCTGTATCTTCAATCTGCCAGGGATAGACAAATTTTCCGCCGTACATCTCGTCCCCTATTATCGGGTGCTTGATATACGACATATGAACGCGTATTTGATGTGTCCTGCCGGTTTTTATATTCACCTTGAGCAGCGAATAACCTCTGAATTTTTCAATGACCTCGTAGAATGTTATAGCTTCTTTGCCGATTTCCGGCCGAACAGCGAATCTTTCGCGTATCAGCGGATGAACCGCCAGCGGCTTATTGATGCAGTCAGCCATAAGGTCGGGCGTGCCGTGTACAATCGCCAGGTAATGCTTTTTTGTCTGTCTCATCTCAAATTGTCTGGCAAGTCGCCAGTGCGCCGTTTCGTTTTTGGCGATAATAAGAACGCCTGTGGTATTGCGGTCGAGCCTGTGAACTATTCCAGGCCGAAAATCTTCGCTGCCTTTAGAAAGCTGTTTCGAATGAAATGCGAGAGCATTGATAAGCGTGCCTGTTTTATAACCTCTGGCAGGATGAACAATCAGGTTGGCCTGTTTGTTAATCACCAGAATATCGTCGTCTTCATAAATAATATTCAGAGGAATATCTTCCGGGATATACTCCTTGGCCGGCGGCGGCGGAAGAATTAAATCGACGGTATCGCCCGGCGATATCTTTGTGCTGGGCTTGGCTGATTTGCCGTTGATAGTTACTGCCTTTTCAACTATCAGTTTCTGAAGCATCGTTCTGCTGAAATTGCTTAGTCTGCCGCCGAGGTATTTATCCAATCTCCGTTGTGTTATATTGGTGCCGACTCGCAGGGTAAGATGTTCTGCGCCCTCAACCTCAAATGCGTCCGGAGCACTCTGTTCGGTTTGATTCTCCGGCTCGATGAACTTGTCTTCGCTCATCGCAGGTTATTTAGCCGAATTAGCATCGGCGCCGGTTGTCGCCTTGGTTCCACTTGACGGTGTTTCCAGTTCCAGCGGTCCTATGGGTTGTTTTACTGTTTCCGGAGCGGGCTGCTCTGTTTTTTCAGCTTTTGCAAAAACAACTTTTATCTGGTTGTCGCTCATAGTCTCTGCGCGAAGCTTCGCTCTTGCCGGATAAAGGGTGCCCTTATATTCAGGAGCCTGTGCAATTTTATCGTAAAGCTTTTTCGCTCCCGCGAAATCTCCCTTGTCCTCAAGACACAATGCCGTTCCGTACTCAGCCATTGCCGCCACTGTCGGCGAAGTTTTTGCCTTTTCCAGTGCCTGTGCATAAAGTTTTTGAGCTTGTTCGAGCTGGAATTTCTGGACATCCGGCTCAGCGATTTGAGTCCGATAGTGAAGTTCGGTACGAAGTGCCTCGGCTCGTTTAATCATTGCAAGAGCCGATAGAATATCATTTTGCGTTTCAGTAGCTGCCGTCTCCAGGCCGCTGGCGGTATTCAGAAAGAAATCAGAAACTCCCAGTCCCTGGTTCTTGCCCTGTATGACTGTCTGTTTCTGCCAGCGAAGTTGGTCGAGAAGTGCCGTTGTCTGTGCCGATTTTTGGTCCCAGACGCTGCTTTCCCTGTGATAAAAGAAGATTGTATATGCTATAAGACCTACGACTACAACTGCCCCGACAATTACTGTCGCCAGATTATCCTGGAACCACTGTGGGAAATTAGATATCCAGTCTGCCAGTTCGTTCGTTTGCAGTTCATGACGACGTTCTGATTTCATTGTTTACCTCATTTTTATGTTAGTTTTCGATTTATAACTACTTAAGGGCTCTGATTATAGCCTTTTGCCTTTTAACTTGCAATATCTGTTTTACACCACTAAAATTATCCCCTGTTTGTAAGATTATATCTAAAAACAGGATAAAAACTGATGTTTCGAAAAAGACTATTTTCTTTACTTCCTTACGTCCTCATTTCCTTGCTTCCCTGTAGTTGCTTCGCAGAAATCGACAAAACAAAGTACATAACAATTGATGAAATCACTCCCGGAATGGACGCGACCTGCCTTACGGTCTATAAAGGCACGGAAATTGAAAAATTCAACCTCAAAGTCGTCGATGTCGTCAGGGACTTTACGCCCGGAAAAAACGCAATCCTTGTTATGGGCACTGACGAACGCTTTATCCATACAGGTCCGGTCGCCGGCTGCAGCGGTTCGCCGGTCTATATAAACGGCAGACTCGCCGGCGCTTTGGCCTTTGCCTGGATATACAGCAAAGACCCGCTTTACGGCGTAACGCCTATAGAAGAAATATTGAGCGTTGGCGGTTCTGCGCCTGCCGACAAAATGTCTTCTGCGCCGGTTCTTGATTTTTCAAAACCAATCGACCTTAAAACCGCCTATCACCAGACAATCAATTGTATAAAATCTCCTTCACAAACCGCCGGCGGCATAAGTATGCTGCCCTGCCCTTTGGCGACTACTCTGCCGCAAACCGCTTTTGCAGGTCTGGCCGATACTTTTGAATCCGCAGGTCTTCTGCCCGTCTCGGGCGGCGCTTCCGGAAAACTTTTCCCTGAATACGCGGATATGCCAATGAAGCCCGGCGGCATTCTTTCTCTGCCGCTCGTTTATGGCGATATAGAACTTTCCGCAATTGGCACAATTACTGAGGTCGCAGGCGACAAAGTTTACGCCTTCGGCCACAGCTTTCTCGGTCAGGGTTCGATTGATGTGCCGATGGCGACGGGTTACGTACATACCATTGTCGCAAATGTCGTCAGGTCATTTAAATTCGGCCAGACAATCGATGTTAAAGGGGCTGTATATGCCGACGAGACATCCGCTATCGTCGGCACAATCGGCAAAAAGGCCGCCACAATCCCGATGCGGATTACGATAGAGCGATTCAACGACGCCAAAACACGCATATATAATTGTCAGATTGTATCGCACCGGTATTTCACGCCGCTTTTGCTGGAAGTCTGCCTCTCCGGAACAGCCACAATGCTTGGTCCTTTGCCCGCCGAACATACCGTATTATATAAAACACGCATCGGCATCCAGGGCTATAAACCCATCTGCTTCGAAAATTTCTCAAGCTCCGCCGCGCTTGAAGATTGCCTCTCTGACAGCATCGGCGCGATAAGCCTGATTATGAATAATCCTTATAACAGGCCTGCCATAACCTCTCTCGACTTTGAAATTAAAATCCTGCCAAAAACAGCGGTTTCTCATATATGGAATTTTGAGGTTTCCAATACAACGGCAAAGCTCGGCCAGACAATCACTGCCTCGACAACGCTCGAATCGTATCTGACCGGCAACAAAACTTATAAAATAGAAATAAAAATTCCTGACGATATCCCGCCGGGCGAATACGAGCTTGTCGCGATGGGCGATAACGACTACAGACAATTCGTTACAAAACTTGCGCCCTATAAATACACGCCGGAAAATCTGCCGGACCTTATAAATATCATTAATGACATCGCTAACAAAAAAAGAAATAATCTTTATGTCGTTTTGACGCTTCCGCAGGGCGGAATCGCTCTTGAAAAATCCGAACTGCCGCAATTGCCGCTGACTAAGACGCTCCTGCTGAACAATGAAAAGCGTTCAACGTCCGTCCAGCCCGCTTCCGAATGGCTCCAGCGGACAATACCGCTCGAAACAATCGTGCTCGACAGCAAAAGTTTTACTATCACCGTTGAAAAGAAATAATTTTATACGGAGAAAAAAATAAAATGAAAAAATATTTGTTCCTTGTGCTCGTTATTCTTATTGCCGCCTGCAATTGCCCTGCCGTTACGAGCAAAATTATAAAACACAAGACCTTCGACGATTTTTCAAAAGGCAAAACGCAGAACACCATCATCAGTTCCCGCGGAACAATTTCTCTCGCCGCCTCGTCACAGACACTCACAGCGGATTTTAACGATGTCTGGACAATAAACTCGATAGTCTGCAAAGACGATGGCTCCGTATATATCGGCACAAGTCCCAACGGCCAAATCTACAAATATAAAGACGGCAAAACTGTCTGCATTTATCCGGAAAAACAGCAGGTAAAAGAAACCAACGAACCCAACGAGCCGAGAAAGCACCTGTCCAATCAGCATATTTTCAGACTGGCTCTGGATTCCGGCGGCGACCTCCTTGCCGGCGTAAGCGGCGACAAATGCCGACTCATTCGTTTTGACGGCAAAAAATTTGAAAGCGTCTTCGAGCCGAATCAGGCTTCCTACATTTTCGCCATCACGCTCGACAAGGCCGGTAATATCTTTCTCGGCACAGGCCCCAAAGGGCAAATCTGGCGGCTCGACAGCAAATGCCGCAATCCGCAGCTTATCTATACCTGCCAGGACAAAAATATTTTGTGTCTTGTCGTCGGCAAAGACGGCTTCGTCTACGCAGGCACCGACACAAGAGGTCTCGTTTATAAAGTTAATCCTGAAAAGAAAACCGCTTCAATCCTTTATGACAGCGGCGAAAACGAAATTACCGACCTGCTTTTTGACGGCAGCGGAAATCTATACGCCGCCGCCACTTCCTACAAGTCGATAAAAGCCCAGCTAAAAGGCGGCTCGGAAATGAAAAAACCTTTGGCCCTCGGAAAACCTGAAAACCCCGAACCAAAGGAACCGTCTGAATCGGGCCAGGACTCTGGTCTATCATTAAAAACACCTAACACGTCTCTGGACGTACGTCCGGCCAAAAATCTGCCGCCCCCTGCGGAGTTTGAAAGAAATCAGCCGGCAGGTTCCGCAAGTCACATTTACAAAATTGACTCCAATGGTTTCGTAACGGATATTTTCCATGAAACTGCGGTCTTCTTTACGCTGTGTACGCAGAACGACCGGTTCCTGCTCGGCACAGGCAACAAGGCGCAACTGTTCAGCATCAATCCAAAAACCGAAACTGAAACAATGATTTATGAAGATAAGCAGTCTTCGCAGATAACCGATATTAAAAAACTTGGAAGCGACATAATTTTTGCGACCGCAAATCCGCCCAAGCTCATAAAACTCAAATCGGCCTTTGCCCAGACAGGCGACTATGAATCCAGCCTGATTGACGCGGGCCAGCCCGCCCAGTGGGGCAAACTTCAGATTGAAGCCGACATCCCAGCCGATGCGAAAATACTTTTAAGCGCCAGAAGCGGAAATGTTAATGATGTAAACGACCCGACCTTCTCCGCCTGGACAGAACCGGTAAAAATAACGGAACCCGTTGACCTTACCGTTCCTCTCGGCAGATTTTGCCAGTATAAATTGATTCTAAACGGCACAAACACCGCTGCTCCCGTCGTTCGAGAAGTGGCCGCGGCTTATGTCGTACCGAACCTTGCCCCGAAAATAATAGAAATTACCGTCGGCAAAGTCGATGAGAAAAACGCCAATACCGGCGTACGTAAAATCAGCTTCAGGGCGGAGGACGAAAACGGCGACCAGCTTATTTACCAAATAGATTTCAGAAAAAAAGGCCGTACCGGCTGGATTAAACTGGTAGATGAACTTGACAAAACCACCTTCGACTGGGATACTAAAACTGTTGAGGACGGTATCTACGAATTGAAAGTTACCGCTTCCGACAGACTAAGCAACAACGCTTCTTCAACCCTTACAGGCTCAAGGATTAGCGAACCGGTTACCATTGATAATACCGCTCCTGCAATTGAAAAGCATCAGCTTCAGATAACCGGCTCCTCTGCGGTTCTGACCCTGAAAGTTACCGATGAATTCAGCACAATTGACGGTTTCGCCTATACAATCGACAGCAACGAAAAATGGATTTCTGTTCTGCCTGATGATAATGTCTTTGACACTACCTCTGAAAACTTTACAATAAAAATGGAAGATTTGAAAACCGGCCGGCACGTTGTCGCCGTTAAAATATCCGACGCCGAAAACAATACGATGTATAAAACGTTTGATATTGAAATAAAATAATCCTATGAGAACTGTACCATTTGAAAAAATCGTTTCTGAAGTTGAAAGGCTCTGCATAACCGCAGGCTGCGAACTGCCGCAGGATGTTTTGGCTGCACTGACAGCCGCTGCGAAAAAAGAGTCTAACGCCTCCGCGAAAAATACGCTGAATCAGCTTCTCGAAAATGCGAAAATAGCTCAGCAGAAACAAATCCCCATTTGTCAGGACACAGGCCTTGCCGTTGTGTTCATTCAGTTAGGCTCTCAGGTAAAAATTGAACCGGAAACCAAAACCATTGTCGATGCCATAAACGCAGGCGTAGCAAGCGGTTACGAAAAAGGCTTTTTGCGGAAAAGCGTCGTTGCCCAGCCTCTTAATAACAGAAAAAACACCGGCACAAACACCCCTGCTGTTATTCACACTGAAATCGTCGCCGGCGACAAAATAAAAATAACGCTAATGGCAAAAGGCGGCGGATGCGAAAACAAAAGTCAATTCAAAATGTTTTTGCCGACAGACAGCGCCGAAAAAATTTCCGATTGGATTGTAAAAACTGTTGCCAATGCAGGCGCTGATGCCTGTCCGCCGTTTATAATTGGCGTTGGCATCGGCGGTGATTTCGAGCAGTGCTGCCTCCTGAGTAAAAAAGCCCTCATAAGAAAACTCAATTCGCAAAACACCGAGCCTTTCTATGCCCAAATGGAAAACCAGCTTCTGCGGAAAATAAATTCACTCGGTATTGGTCCTGCCGGCTTAGGCGGCGACACAACGGCCATTGCAGTTTTAATTGAGACTGCCCCCTGTCATATCGCTTCGCTCCCCGTCGCAGTAAATATCGAATGTCACGCCCACCGCCACGCTTCATGCGAAATTTAGCCCAGCGTTTCATTACATAAATTTGCGATTGCAACGTAATCTACAGCGCTTAATTCTTCAGGCCTGTGATGCGGCTCGACAAATGCCCTGGCGAAAATATCTTCCCAGTTGTGAATCAAAGCCAGCTTGCCTTCAGCCGATTTCACACAGGCCCTCATCATTTTTCGCCGATGACCCATAAAAAGGTCCACCACCTGTTTGAATAATACAACATTATGAATCTCAGAAGCTTTTTTCTGGTCTCTGTCGAATCGCACCATTGCCGAGTCCACTTGCGGCACTGGCCAGAACACCTTTGGCGAAAGTTTCCTCAGCACCTTGCATTGCCCCATCGCTGAAAGGAATATGCTCAATATCCCGTAATCTTCGCTGCCCGGCGCAGCCGCCATTCTTTGGGCGACTTCTTTTTGCACGGTCACAACCATTTCATCGGCAACGACCGGCCCATCCAGAAGATTCAGCATTACGCACGACGCCGCGTTATAAGGCAGATTCGCCACAAGAAGAACTCTGCCGAAAACTTCCTGCTGTGCCTGTATTAATTTTTCAATTACTTCGTGATTGATTGTATTTTTACTTTCCAGTACATCGGCGACTATAATTTCTAAATTTTCCGCGTTGCGAAGATGCTGTTTTGTTATTCCCGCAAGAATATCGTCGCATTCGACAGCGACAACTTTCCCCGCCCTTTTGACAAGTTCGCCCGTCAGTGACCCTGTTCCCGTACCGACTTCCAGCACAATATCGTTTTTCGTTATCGCTGCGTTTGTAAGTAAAAACTCCATTAGATTAAGGTCGATGAGGAAATGCTGCCCGAGCCGTTTATTCGGCTCAACTCCCGCCCCTGCTAAAAGTCTCTGAATGTCTGTTTTCGTCTGCATATATGGCTTTTTCTACTTCCCTGCTTCGGTATTCTGTGTTTTGTATTCTGCGTTTTGTTTTTTGGTTTTCGCCATTTCTATCGCGAGTTTAACTGCCGCTTTAAAGCTTGATTCATCCGCGATTCCTTTTCCAGCGATGTCAAACGCTGTGCCGTGCGCCGGCGATGTGCGTATTATCGGCAGGCCTATCGTCACATTAACCGCGTCTTTAAACGCAAGCAGTTTGACAGGTATCATTCCCTGGTCGTGATACATCGCGACAACTCCGTCGAATTCACCCGCCGCCGCCCTGACAAAAAGCGTATCGGCAGGATACGGCCCGGAGCACTTAATCCCCATTTCCTGTGCAATCAAAATCGCCGGCGATATTATTCTTTGTTCTTCATCGCCGAATTGCCCTTCTTCGCCCGCATGCGGATTTAGCGCCGCCACTGCTATATGCGGCTTTTTTATCCCGAAAAATTCCTGCAAAGCGTCATTCAGCAAATCTATCGGCTCGTAAACGCATCCGATTGTAAATTTATTGCGAAGGTCGAACAGCGCTTCGTGTATTGTCGCAAGTGCGATTTTCAGCGGCCCTGCCGCGAACATCATCGCCTTGCGCGGACTTTTGCACATCGCCGCGAGCATTTCTGTATGCCCCGGCCATTCAGCCTCCGCTTCTTTCCAGCTTACCTTGCTTATCGGTGCCGTAACAATTGCATCAATGATACCCGCTCTTGCCGCTTCGATTGCATCGACGCAGAACCGCAGCGACGCCTCGCCGCCTGCCTTGCTCGGCCCTTTTGCCCACGTCGGCACTGAATAGTCGTCATAATCCGCCACGATTATATTATGCGGAAAATCTCTGCTGATTTTTTCATGCTGGCATCGTCCCCAGTAAGGTGCAATTTCAGTGGCATCGGCTGCATATTCGAGAAATTCTTCCATTCCGAATATAATAAACTTCACGCCTCGCCGCAAAAACGGGTCGTACAGCGCTTTGACGATTATTTCCGGCCCGATACCCAAAGGCTCGCCCATCGTTATCCCGATTACCATCGGCTCATTTGAATTATTTCGATTATCGGTCATCGGATGATTTTTAAAATCCCATTTCTTTCAGTTTTCCAATTGCAAAGTTTGTCTTATTCGGCAGAATATGTTCCAGTTGTTTTTTTACTATTCTGCAGAGAATATCTGTTTCGATATTAACCGAATCTCCAACTCTATAATTTTTAAAAATCGTGTTTTCGAAAGTCGCCGGTATTATCGAAACGGTAAAATTTTGTCCTTGTATATCTGCGATTGTAAGACTGACCCCATCGATTGCTATCGAACCCTTGGGTACGATATAATCCAGGACATCTTTCGGCGTCTCGAAAACAAACTGCCAAAAGCCGCCTTTATTTTCGATTTTCTTAATCTTGCCGGTCGCATCGATATGTCCCTGCACAAAATGTCCGCCAAATCTATCGCTCGCCGACATCGCCCTTTCGACATTCACCAATGAGCCCGTTTTTAATTTTCCAAGTGTGGTTTTCGCCAATGTCTCGCCGCTTGCGTCAAATTCCGCCATATTCCCTTTCAGGCCGGCAACCGTCAGGCATATTCCGTTTATGGCGATGCTTTCGCCGCTTTGAGCCGCCCAGCCAATATTTATCGACAGTCTCATTCCGCCTGTTTTATTAACAGTAGAATTTACTCTACAAACCGACTCTATTAGTCCTGTAAACATAGAACCCTCAATAAATTACAGATATTATGGGTTATAAAACCACATTGTCAAATACCTTTTTACCGCCCTTTTTTTAGCTTTTCAGGGTAAAACTTAGTTGGTATTATGGTATTATATATTGGCATTATACTATAAGGTTATTTTTAGGAAAAATTGGATAAATTATGAAAAAATTCGCTAATCTTTCGAAAATCGTTTTTGGGGCTTTTATTGTTTGTATCGCTTACGCACTTTCTGTTGCCGCTCCACAGCAGCAACAGCAGACGCAGAGAGCCCAGGTGACAAAACAAACTCCGCAGGAGAAAAAGCAGCAGTTTGAACAGCAGGCTGTGACCGCCTTACCTGAAGTCACGGCCGAATACACAAAAATCCTGACTTGTGTCAATTCCGGCAAAATGCTCTCCGACCCAAACCGTAACGAAGCTCTTAAGATTGTCGCCAGAAACAGAAAGTTCCTGCCGGCATTTAATGAGCAGCAAAAAATCGATTATTATACTCTTTCAGCATGGGTTTATTATTTTGACAACAAGCAGGACAAGGTATTAAAGCAGATATCTGCCGCCCAGAAGATTACCCCGCAAAATTCAAACTTTACCAGGACGCATCTTGCCCTTTCATTAATTTACAAGGATTATGTCTCGGCATCCGAGATTCTCGCGTCTCACGTCAGCAAACCGAAAACCAGCGAAGATACGCAGTCGCAGCAGGAGCAATCATATTATCAGCAACCCCTTTCTGACCAGTTAAGTCTTGACGTTAATGATATAAGGGCCGACCTGTTGGGCAAAACTTTTGATATTCGTCCGCAGTCGGACCAGAATTCAAATCGGTCTGTCAAAGATGTCCTTTGTGTCCTTTTGTGGAAAATCGAACCTAATACGCTTGACAGTTTTGCGCCGGCAGAAGTCAACGCAGTAGCGGAAATAAATGAGCCGAATGCGCCTCGCAAAGACCCGAACAATCCTGCGCCTTCGCCGCTTGGCACGCAAAATTCGGGGCAAGCTGCTTCGCCATCTGTGGAATCTCAGCCTGTTTCTTCCCCTTATTATACCAACTTCGGGCAGCCGAAAAAAATACAAAATCCAGAACTTGAAGCGTTTTCAAAATTACAGAACCGCTTCACAAAAGATACGAAAGCCGTCTTTGTGGGAATCAATTTCAATGACCCTTCAAAGACAAAAAATCTTGAAAATTGGCTCATCAAAAATTCTCAGCCGTGGCAGACCCCTATGCCTTCTGCCGAACAGCAGCAGAAAATAACTTCGCTTCTTGCCATCGGCCCTAATGAGCCGATGCTCTTGATTGTCGGGCCGGATTCTAAAATCAGGTATACCGGAAAAGCCGATGGCTTTTTGCCGCAGATGATTATTCGAAACATCCTGGATAATCCGCAGGAATTTGCGGAACCCAACGAACCTAATAAGCCCAATCTGCCGCTGAAACCTGCCCAAAATCCTGGCGCGGCCGAACCGGTTAAAACTTTGCCGCGGTATACAGAGCCGAATAAACCCTACCATAAACCTGCCGTCAGAGATGCTAACGAAAGTCACAAACAGTCTCAGGCAGTATCGTCTCCTGCCGTAACTAAAAAGCAGTCGGACGAAAATTTTGCCGTTGCCGATGATTATCAGGCAGAAAAACTCCTCTCAAATGCCAGGACTTTTCTAAAAATCGGTAACAGACTTCCGTCTCATATATATCGCAGTCCCATAGAAATGTGCAGACAGGTAATGAAAGATTATCCCAACACAAAATATTCACAGGAGGCGCAAACGCTTCTGCGAAACGTGCCAAAGGAATATCGTCAGCAATATAATCTCACCGACGAGGAATTAGGATTGTAATTATTATCACTACACGGAGGTGGCAGAATGGAAAACATCCCTGTAATTACTATTGAGGCAGCCTGTCTGCCTGAGGCTTGGGAGGCGGCGGTTTTAGCTGTATGGGATAACGGCCTTGAGATTAAAACCCAGTACGATAAACCCACAGACCCGCCAAGCAGGGATGCCACCGCAATGATTATCGTCCTGGATCCTTTTGCCGAACCGAGAATACACAAAAATTTCCCCGGCGGGCCCGAAGAACTCGAAGCCTATCGTCAGGAAGTCGTTGACGGCATTCACGACCACTGGATTGACCCCGCCGCCGGAAAATGGACTTATACTTACCACGAAAGATTATTTTCTTATTGTCCCGTCGAAAACATCAGGAATCCCAAGTCGCCAAAACCTTTCGCGAAAGTCAATCAGATTCAATATATCATCGACTCCCTGGCACAAACTGCCTACACAAGGCGGGCACAGGCCATTACCTGGATGCCGACAGCCGACACAAAAACCGAAGACCCGCCCTGCCTTCAGCGGATATGGTGCAGGCTGATTGAAAATCCCGACGGCAGTTTCAATCTGAATATGAACACCCATTGGCGAAGCAGAGACTTATACAAAGCCTGGTTTATGAATGTTTATGCCCTGACAGACCTGCAGAGAACTATAGCTGAAAAAATCTCCAAAAAAATCCGCAAACCCGTTAAAGTCGGCAGATACGTCGATATTACCGATTCGCTTCACATTTACGGCAGTTATTTCAAAGACGCCGCTGCCGAAGTCGAAAAAATGAGAGACGGTGATTTCAAAAAACGCGCCTGGGAATCTTCGCATCCTGCCTTCGCGATGATGACCGCTGAGGCAAAGCAAAAACTATCCGAAGACCCAGACTGGTATGCCAAAGCAAAAGGATAGTCCTATAATCACACTTTCTCCAACGGCATTTTCCAAATTTTAGAAAAATTACTCCCCACTTTGCACTTCCATTTTTTATTTCTTATATTTTCCCTGGAGAGTCGGAAATAACTGTTACTAATGGGCTCCTTTTCTCCTTCTGCTATTTGTGCTTCCTGCCTTGGGGGAACTTAGCCAGGGCAGGTGAATTTGAGAAGCTCACATTTGCCCATCGGGGGCGAAACAGGGCTTTAAAAATAAAATTTTCTGATGATTTTGCTTATGTCGATTTTATTTCTTACGTTTTACATAGTTTACTTGGAAGCGGAGAAACTCGACCGCTGACAAAACTATTTTCTTCTCGGGTCTAATGCAATATGAGAGAGAAAACCTTGGAAAGGCAATATATGATAAAGTTGAAACTGTTGACTGCACTTTTATTGATTGCTCTGACAACAAACGGTGCTTCTGCATTAGTCTCATACAATTGGGATGTCAATGACGTAGGTAACTGGAGCGACAGCGATGGCCAAAACTGGGTGGACGAATTAGGCGGTTCTGTCGCAAAGCCGGACGGCCAGTATGAGGTCAAAGTCAAGGGTACCGGGTCAATAGTCACATTAAATACTGTCGAGGGAAACTGGAGCTACACCGGAAACGGCACCAGATTAAGAATATACAAGGGAGCAACGCTGAACGTCGTAAATGGCGGAGAGCTTCGAGGCTTCGGTTGGATTCGTATCGGTGAGCAGACCGGCACTCCGGAACAGATTGGTTACCTCAACCAGTCTGGAGGACTCATTTTCCTTGGAAAATTCAAAGAAACCGGCAAACTCGCCATTGGTGATGGCTATGGTCTATTAGGAGGTTCTACCTATACTATGAGCGGCGGAACTCTTACTTATGACGCCGCCACCGCGGGCTGTGATGGGCAGTTGGTTATAGGTTCTCGCGACGGTGAAGGAACTTTCGTTATAGTTGGCAATGCCCCTGTGATTCATATGAAGAACCTCTATGTCGCTGGCGATTCCGTCGCTAACGGAGGCGGCCAATACAACAATGGTATCGGAACTCTCAAATTTATGGTTGGTGCCAACGGTGTAAGTCCCATTGTTCTGGACAGTACCGCTTATATCGACCAGGGAACAAACACCACCGCAAATTTGATTGTCAGCCTGACCAGTGCGCCTCCGATAGGACAGGATATTATCCTCGTTAACGCCACTACTCATCTCCATGGCACTTTCGACACTCTCAACGGCGGCTCGGCTGCCGAAGGCGCTTCTCTAACTTTGACTTTCGGAAAAGCTAATTACGATTATACCCTGACTTATGCCGGCGGCACTGATAATCGAGACATTGCTCTGCTTTGGGTGCCGGAGCCTGCTACTATCATTTTGATTACTCTTGGCGGCTTACTGGCTGCTGTGAAACGACGCTAAAAGAGGGTTTGTTTCAGAATGTGTGCGGAAACAATATTTAATTGGGAAAGTCGTAATAAAATGAAGCTGAATTTAAAACTTTTTATCGCATGCCTGCTGGCCGTCTTTTGTGCCGGCAATGCCTACGCGACTATTGTCTGGAACAGCCAGACCGGTTACTGGGCAAATCCTGCTTTGTGGGACAAAGGTTTTGTGCCGAACGACTTTGAGGATATTAAGATTACTCGACCTGCCGCAATATGCACCGTCAACAGCAACGTAGGAAATTATTCCATAGCAAAAATCTACCTTGCCAGCGGACCTGACAACGCCAATGCCGCGACTCTCAAAATTACAGACGGCGGATATCTCGGCGCCGACAGAGAATTGATGATTGGAAGTGCCGGCGCTACCGGCAGCGGAAATATTGGATATCTCATTCAAACAGGCGGACAACTTTCTACCGGCTCTGCCGGTAAAATCGAAGTCGGATATAAAACGGGCGGCGTGGGCTATTATACTATGAGCGGTGGTTCTCTTACAGGCGACGGTTGTCTGTTTGTAGGAGGAGCCGGCGCCAATGGTGCCGCAGGAACTTTTACTGTAATAGGTGACGATCCTTTCATTAGTCTGGCAAAAATATATATTGGAGCTAAAGATTCTAAAGGAACTTATGCAGGTACTGGCACTGTCGCTTTCGTGGTTGGTGCCGGTGGCGTAAGTCCTATTCATGCCCAAAGCGTTTATATTGACCCTATGAACAATTGTGCTTCGGCTGCGAATCTGCTTGTTACTCTCTCTGCCGCACCACCTGCCGGAAATATCGTTCTCTTTGACAATACAGGCTGCAGCCCCGTTTTTGGTAAATTCGATTTAATCAATGGTATCGCCGCGGTTGAAGGCGCATCGGTTACTCTCGGTTATGGCGGAGTTAACCATCTCTATAATTTGACTTATCTCTATGACGCCGCAGGCAATGGCCATACAAATGATATTGCTCTTATGACGATTCCGGAGCCTGCTACTATTGCTTTACTTGCTCTCGGTTTATTATCGGTCGTAAAACGTCATTAAAAAGTTAATATCGGCTTAAAAAAAATATTCAGCGATTTGCTTCTGTTGTTTTTATTTCTTATAGTTTTAACGGAAGTGATAAGAAAGCAATCGCTAATAATAAAATGACTTCTTCTCTCCTCCTTTAACTTGTGCTTCCTGCCTTGGGGGGAATAACCAGGGCAGGTCGGAATTGAACAGCTCGCAGGAGCTTTGAATATAACATTTGTCCGCCCCGGCTCGCAGGACGGCAGCGGGACGGACAGCTTCGCCGGTGTGTTAATTTGTTGCTGTTTTACAAATAGAGGAGGGACGCAAATAAATCAGGCCAGACCGGTAGTTTACAACCGGCTGCCTAAAACAAATTGGTAAGCGTCCTGAGTCAGCAACTCGTTTTTGGGGGGTTACGCTTATACATTGGGGGTCGGGTCTCTGCTGTAAGGGGACGCAGAGGCCCTTTTTTTTGCGCCAAAATTATACCGGCAAATAGAACAAATCGAACAAAATCAAGCTGTGAATTTCTCATTCCGCATCCTGTTACCTTATTAAATCGCACATCTTGCGGCAAACCAAATTAACCATTAACAGGCATTGTCGCCTGTGAGTAAAATTTTTAAACATTTTTGGTTGACATACTACATATAGGTCTTACAATACCTCCGATTCAAAATATTGTAGTTTTTCCGGTAGAAAAAGCTCGTGAAATGTCCCTATTGCAAGGAAAACAAAGACAAGGTAATTGACTCTCGGTCCAGCGAAGCGGGACGGGTTATACGGAGACGCCGTCATTGTCTTGTTTGCAAAAGGCGGTTTACGACTTACGAAAAAGTCGGAGAGAGTTTTAAGCTTTGCGTTATTAAAAAAGACAATTTACGAGTGCCTTACGACAGAGAAAAGGTCATCGCCGGACTGCAGAAAGCCTGTTACAAAAGACCCGTTTCAGCAGAGCAGGTTCAGCAGATGGCCGACAGGATTGAAGAAGACATCTTCAGGCATTCGGACAAGGAAGTAAGTTCTAAATTTATCGGTGAAAGCGCTATGAGGCATCTTAGAACAGTGGACAAGGTTGCTTACATCCGATTCGCAAGTGTTTATCGTCAGTTCGACGATGCTGGCGATTTACTCGAGGAAGTAACTCAGGCTATTTCAGAGCCCGATAATTCCACTCAACCAAAGCTGTTTACCGATTAGTGATCTTTCTTTTATAAAACAGGATAAGAAATGCAGCTTATGGTAATAAAAACTGACGGCAGTGAGGAAGAATACCTGCATACGAAGGTTATCGCGACTTTTGTCAACGCCTTTGCGGAACCTGCGGAAAATAACACATATATGGCACAGCAGCTCGCCGAATCCGTTACTTTTTATCTGTATAGCAAACACAACTCAAATAAAATCACCAGTTGCGAAATTTTATCCATAATTAAAGCCGTTCTTAGTTCTACTGGTTTCTATAATGCCGCCCTAACACTCGCCGAACATTGCCAGCGGAGAAATCTGCTCAGAACAAGGGTGGAAGTGATTAAAATAGACTCAGATGACAGAACATTTAACCGTTCCGGCTCCGTCAGGCCCTGGAACAAATCAAAAATTATCAGTGATTTGATAACCGAGCATAATCTCGATACCGCCACTGCAAGGACCGTTGCCGCTTTGGTGGAAGAAAAAATACTTAATTCCGGTTTTCGTCTTGTGCCGACGGATTTCATCAAATTTTTGGCGACTTCTCAGGCAAAGGCGATTCTTTCTGCTCAGCAGCAGATTAAAACGATTGGAATAGATTCAAATATAATTTACAACGCGGCCAGGGATGACCGCCTCAGGCAGCCGCAGAATGGACTTTGCCCGCTCGAAGCTTAAAGGTTAGGATAGAAGAAATAAAATCCGCCGCACGCTTTGGACAATGCTGCCTGAATTTTTTTATACATATTTAGCCCCCGGCTTTGCCGGGGGTTATTCAGCTATTAAGTATCTGGAGCCTCAAATATGAATCTTATAATTTTTATTATGGTTCTCTTGGTATCGTTTATTGTCGTTCGAATCGGCGCCATTGCCTTTCAGCTTACAGGCCTTGATTGGTCCTTGGCGAAGTTCCAGGCATTAAGCTGTTTTACCGGCACAGGTTTTACTACCAAAGAATCGGAGCTGATTGTATCGAATCCTCAAAGACGAAAAATCGCCTCATTCCTTATAGTGCTCGGCAATGCCGGTCTTGTTACGATGATAGCCACTTTCGCCAATTCTCTGCAGCCGGGCGGCGGCCAGGCCAAATTGTCCCTGCCTTTTCTGAAAAATTATCTGCCTGCGGAA
Source organism: uncultured Planctomycetota bacterium (assembly GCA_903847315.1). GTDB lineage: Bacteria > Planctomycetota > Phycisphaerae > Sedimentisphaerales > UBA12454 > UBA12454. Next base: position 101,279 of record CAINDG010000026.1, on the reverse strand, counting down.
ATGCTGCCCTGGGTAAACCTTGCCGTAATCCTTCTGTTGTTTTATTTGCTCTACAAACTCTTCACCCACGACGATTCTGGTCATGGATTGACAAGCCTTTTAAGAAAATTCGTTAAAAAGGATATAGCCAAACCCGTAACTTTTGAGGAGCTTCTAATCACTACTGGCGGCTATGGTGTCTCGAGAATAACGGTTCTTCCGGACAGCCCCATATTGAATAAGACACTTATCGACTCAAAACTGCGGAGTTATGACATAACCGTTCTTGCGATTAAAAGAGGAAATGAAACAATACCGAACCCCTCTGCGGACAAAACTTTTTCACTTAATGATGAACTGATTTGCTTTGGAAAGTTTGAAAACATTCAGCAAAAACTCAGTGCCCCCGCAAAATAATGCCAACAAAAAAAGGCCGGCTTAAATAAGCCGGCCTTTTTGATTATTTCAGCTTCCAGAGCCGCTTTGCCTGCCCTATTCTTATTTTAACCGTCGCAATGTCATTAGTATCATCGATTATCAGGCCTATCTTGCTTTTCCCCAACGTCATATGGTCAAAATCGAGTCCGGCATTCGGGTCGTCGAGTCTGGCCGCCAGGCCGGGCGATTCTTTCAGCACATAGAGTACTCGCTCGAACATTTGATTTATCATCATCGCCCCTTGGTTCACAACTCTGCTGTCTTGCCGGACCTGCGTTATATCGTCGCGCGTAATTTCAAGAATCTTTTTCAGTATTGCGATTCGTTTTTCGTTTTCGCTCGTGTAAGGCTCCGACAAAGTCTTTGCGTCGAGTACTATTTCGCAATCGAACCTCAGACTTTGTCCTTCGTTATGAAGATGCCACGGCTTTTCATCGACCGCCAGGAAATATTTCCGTGCGACAGTAAAATCTTCCTCGTCGAACGCCGTCATAGTCAGCCAGAACTGGTAAGTCTCTTTCTTTTCGGCCCAGCACGCCACAACGCTTTGGCTTTGGCTTGTAAGTTCGGGCTTATATAGCTTTACATTTTCCAGCACATCGGCGCTGGTCGTCTTTTTCAGTTCGATCATCCGGTAAGCCTTCGGCAGTTTATTCGTATAAGGCTTCGGCTCGAACCACACCCTCTCGGCCGGCTCTTCTATTCCGCAGCCCATATAAAACGTCATCGCAAGAACGATAAACCCAAACAACAGATAATTTGAGGTCTTCATGGATTTCTTTCTCATAAAACACCTATTCTCCGCCGGCAGATTACACCTCTTTCGCCTTGATCCACTTCATCATCTTACGCAGTTTTCTGCCTACCGTTTCGAGCTTGCAGTTATAGTCTTTTTTGTACAGTGCGTTGAATTTCTTCATCCCGCCCTTATATTCCGCGACCCATTCTTTCGCGAATTTCCCGCTTCTGATATCCGCCAGGATTTTCTTCATCTCAGCTCTTGTTTTATTGGTAATAATTTTCGACCCTCTCGTCAGGTCGCCGTATTCCGCCGTATTCGAAATCGAATATCTCATATAACTTAAGCCACCCTGATAAATCAAGTCAACAATGAGCTTTACTTCATGACAACATTCGAAATACGCTATCTCAGGCTGATACCCCGCCTTGACAAGTGTTTCAAATCCGGCTTTTATCAGCGAAGTCAAACCTCCGCAAAGAACTACCTGTTCGCCGAACAAATCCGTCTCAGTCTCTTCCTTGTACGTCGTCTGAATGATACCTGCCCTTGCTCCGCCCATTCCGTTGCCCCAGGCAAGCGCTATCTTTTTCGCATTGCCCGTCGCATCCTGCTGAACCGCTACAATACAAGGCACGCCTCCGCCCTTTTCGTATTCGGCGCGAACCAGATGCCCCGGCCCCTTCGGCGCAATCATAACCACGTTAACATTCTTCGGCGGCACAATATATTTAAAATGAATATTAAATCCGTGACAGAAGCCCAGCGTCTGTCCCGCCTTGAGGTTCGGCTTAATCTGCGTCTGATATATCTTCGCCTGCATCTCATCCGGCAGTGTTATAATTATCAAAGTCGCCCCGGCCATTGCCGTTTTTATATCGCCCGGCTTGAAGCCGTGTTTCTGTGCCAGTTTGTAATTATCCGTGCCCTTCAGCTCCGCCACCGCGACTTTTATTCCGCTGTCGCGAAGGTTCAGACTATGTGCATGGCCCTGACTGCCGTATCCGATTACTGCTACCTTTTTACCCTTAAGCGGGCCGATTGGTGCGTCCTTTTGATAATATATCTTTGCCATTTCAATTGTCTCCTAATTAATGATTATTGAGTATTTTACGTATTTTTACCCCCAAACCGCATTTTTTGCAAGCAAATTTATTTACTGCTTATCCTCAAAATTTAACACAGCAAATTCTCCATGATAAATCTTCGCCGCCGCATCATACGCCCTCGCCGCCTCTTCCTCATTATCGAAATATCCTAAATGCCTGCGTGTTCCATTATAATTTATCTCGGCCCTCCATTTTTTCTTTCTTTTGTCTTTATCAAACCGAACCCCTCTATATTTGGAACGGCCTGTTTTTCTTCGCTTGCAGTTGCAGCAATTTTGAGAAGGTGTCGCGAATCGCAGGTTGCGTTTGGTATTATCAAGGCTGTCGCGATTCTTATGGTCAACGATAACACCTTTGGGAGCATTCATAATTACTCTATGCATATATATGATTCTATTACCGCAATATCGGACAGCAGCTCGAGTCTTTCTTTCGTTTTCATAAAGCTGCCAGGGATATTCAGATAACTTCTGATAATCGTCAGGGTCAACGATGGCAAACCGGTCTTCGCCTTGCTTCGACCCGGCAGGTCTCCCTCCTATAAGTTTGATTTTTCTAAATGCGAAGCCGTAATGTTTTTTTCGATAGAGCAGGAGAAAATAAACAACAATGCTTTCGATAAACGTTGGATACGGAATTTGTAAATTTAATTTTGACACGATATTTCCTCTTTGAAGTTTACCCGCCGAAGGCGGGATTGAATTGGTTTGTCCGAAAGCCTGCCGGTTTATCCGGCAGGTTATTTTGTCTAATTAATTTGGATTTTGGTAATTTGAATTTGTTTAGGACTTGTCCGCCGCAGGCGGATTATTCTCTTATTCTATTTAAAAATAAGGTGTTATGTAAAATATTAACTTTCCGTCTAACAATATCGGTATTTTACCATATTTTTAACAAAAGTCAAGGAAAAAATCCCTATTTTTTCAAAAAAATCAGGGTTTTCCCCCCTACTTTCGCCTGCTTGTCCTGCACCAATTTAATATGTAATATTTCCTAAAACTCTTTTTGAATTTCTTTAGATATCAGGCCATCTAGCTTCTCTGTATTAAGAAAAGACTGAAAATCCTTTGTCTTTATGTATTCCGCAAAGGAAATTTTATGTCTTTTGGCTTCGTGTTTTATTATCGCTTTCAAAATCTCGATTGCCTTTTTGTAGTTTAGGATCCGATCCTTTTTCATCTCTAGACTTTCTATCATTGAATCAACTTTTTGTTTAAAATCCTCATTCTCCGATTGCAAGATCTGCCACAAAATGCTTGCTATATGTAAAATGGTCGTTCGTATGAAAACATTTTTTTTATGTTTCCTTGCCTGTTTTTGACAATACTTATGAATCAAGGATGCCAGCAATAGTTCTTTGGGGTCGCAATCAAAAAGTCTATCATATTCTTCGTCAAACAATTTATCCGTCGTAGCGATTCTTGCTACTGACGGTTGTCGATTTATAAGTGCCATCGAGACCTTGGCTAATATTTTTTTTGTGATACGATTCTTAAATCCATCTGGAGGTTTAGTGCCACCTTTTTTGCGTTTATAAAAATATCCTCTTGAAGCCAGAAAACTTGAAATTGCAATTTGTTTAGAATCATTGGAAACAAGATCACCCGCATCTATCTTTGTCTGTGTGTTACTAGTTTTAGCTATCTCTTTGGCAAATTCGTAATTGTTCGTTTCGACAATTCTACATATGACTTTTACATTTTTCTCTAACTTTCCTCGGCTATTTACTTCTTTTAGGCAAAAGGCCGTTTGTTGTCCATTCACGATTTGCGGATTCAGCAGTTCCAATCGATTATGACTTGTACCTATTTCTCGAACTTTATCGCAAATCATTGTTATCCCATTATTTAGAAACCAGAACTTACCTTGTTTTTCTTTTGCTGAGGTTTCAATAAAACGTATGATATCTTTATTAGTTCTACTTTCTTTTATTTCGTCTCTAATATTTTTTTCGAATAAATTGTCTCCATATTGATTAACAAGTTTTGCAATTTCTATACCACTAACAGTAACCAAAGCCCCTTTTATTTCGGGAATTTCTTCATTAGAAAAACGGAAACCTATCTGATCATCATCTTGCCTATCATAAGTAATAATAACTTTTTTACTTGATAAAGGTTCTTCATTCTTCTGTTTTTTTAAAAAAAGTTTGTAACCATTGAAAAACTGAAAATTAAATTCGGCATTATTATATCTTGTCTTCAAGCTACTCTTATATCGCTTCCTTATGTTTTCTACCTCTCTTTGAAGTTTAGGCTCATTCTCATCTACGTTATCACAAATGCAGTAATAAACATTTATACTATTGACGAATTTACTATTCTTTCTGATAGATGAGATTTTATTTTTGAGCTTGCTGTTTATCAGCCGCCGTATCTCCGCAGGGCTTTTTACGAAAATATAAGATAATCCTTCATTGCTTAATAAGGAAATCTCATTTGGACTATATCCTCCTGAAGTTGTGCAATCAAATATATTAATATTGATTTTATTCCCGGACTCTTTTTCGATGTGAATGATATCAATTCTCTGATCGTCATCTCCATCTGTTACGTCATTCTTGCTTATCGAGTTCAGATCTAAGTTACAAATGACAGATAAGCAAAGATACTGAAAAGAATTGCCTTTCCGTTTACTGTTATTTTCCACGCTATGAAAAAACTTTTGACCAATTTCTTTTATTAGACAATCAATTGCATATGCTTCGGGAATATTCTTTCTCATTTCAATACGATCTCCGACTCCGAAAAATTAAAATATTTCTTAAAGAGACGTTTTCTGCAAGAACAAAAGGCAACTCCTTAATTATTCGACAGTGCTTTAGAATTTTATACCTATTTACGAGCTGTAACTGTAACTCTTACAGAACCGTCTTTTAATGGTTTATGCGTAAATACTGTTATATCTACACCTTTGCCATGCTCTACTGCCTGCAGGATGGCCCTGGAAAATTTTATTGCGATATCCTTGTCTTTGGGTTCGAATCTAATGCCTAAAGTTTTATTTTCTGGCCTGCCTCCATAGACTTTTGTGCTTAAATAAGCAAAGCTTTTTCTCTTCCGTTCCATTTTTCTCTCCTTTCATTTTTTCTTTAGTTATCCCACTATTTTAGTTGTGTAACAAAATCACAAAACAACGAACTTTATAATTTTTCTCGCCTAGATGTTTGTGCTTGTAGGTAAAATTAATTTCAATCGGATTATTTAAGTCCGTTCTATTGATTATTTCCCTGATCTTATCAATCGAAACATCTTCATCTATATAAACAACTAAAAGTCTTGGATCTGCTCCAAATCTTCCCTCGTCTTGGTACTTATATAAATATTCTGCAACCAATCCTGGTTTTTTAATTGCTGTTTCTCGCCAGTTATCTTTAAAATGTCTCTTAAATTCATTGGTAGGACTTTTAGCAACTTTTTGGTCGAAAGAAATTCCGTTTATAAAGAAATCAACTCCTCGTCTATGATTTAATGTTGGCAAGATATTGCTATTTTTTTCAAAAATTAAGGTTTCAATAAAATCATTCCTAACTGTGTTGATTTCTTTTATTCTCCTATATTTAACTGCGGCAACTTTTACTTCTTCATCTTTTACAAAACCATTTTCTTTTTCGGAATTGATTCTTTGCACAAATTCATCAAAGGCACCTTGTGAAAATGGCCATGCAATATCACCTAATTTCAAAGATTTCCATTCAGTGATGAGGATATTCATCGCATTGTCTGCTTCTTTCCCATTTTTGTATTTGTCGGTTTTCTTGAAAATATCTCTGATAATATTTTTGCTTACTTCGTAATCCCAACTATCAACAATTGCCTTCCAAATCTCGTTTGTGTTTAAATGCAACACTTCATTTCCGCTATTTTTCCCCTTGGAAACAGTTTTGAATTTTAGAGATGAAATTGTTTTAATTTCATTCAATTTTAATAAGTACTCTGTTGCTCTGTCTTGGCTGCCCATAATTTTTTTCGCTATATCATCTGAAAATTTTGTTTTTATTTCCATACTTTACTTCTTCTTAAATAAAAATATATATTCATGTTTAAAAATATAAAAACCTCCTACTAGAGCTCTGTATCGCCATAATTCTTTTTGATTTCTTTTGCCTAGAGTTTCTTCAAAATTCTTGATAATAATACTTTTTAATTTAAATCCTCTTTTAAGGATTTCATTCATTGTTAGAAAACCCAACGGAATCCATTCACCTTTTGAGTACTTGTCGCCGATAACTAATACAAAATAGCGGCCATTCTCTAATACTGCCGAAGCATTATCGACAACTTTATTCATAAGTTCTAAAAATTTGTCAACTGTGCCGGCATTACTTAGGTCTCGTGAATCATTGCTGAATTTTATAATATCGAAATAGGGAGGATGCATAATAAGCATTTGCACTGTTTTCTGCTGATGTTTGTGCAATATACTTTTTAGGTCAATTGTGGTACTGTCTCCAGTGACGATTTCCGAGACAGTTCCAAACTTGTTATGTTCGCTGGAAACAAGTTCTCTTGCTTTTTGTGCAACATTGTCTTGAAGCTCAATTCCTATACAGTTTCTGCCAAGTCGCTGACTTTCAATGAGAGTTGTTCCACATCCTGCAAAAGTATCAAGTACCCAATCTCCTTTTTTTGTGTATCGTTTGAGCATCTGATTAGGTATTTGTGGAATGAAGTTCCCCCAATAACCTGCTGTGTGTACTCCCGTACTATCACGTCGGTCCATTATCCACAAACTGTCGGTTTTTATATCTTCATATTCTTGCCAGCGGTTTAAATTTATATCATTTACTTGACTTGTCCTGACTTCGCTAATAGCTTTCTCGAATCGGTCAATGTAATACTTTGCTCTGTCTATGGTTTGAGACTCCGCAATTTGGTTCAATTGGTCAAAGATATATTTTTGACTAATTGTTACGGTACCACCATTAGAATCAACGTTCATAACCCCAATTTCGTCGTTTTTAACACTTTGTAGGTTTTTTTCGAGACAGAAAACAGAGTTTTTAAGCGAAGTTAAAGAGTGTTCGTGCTTTAAGTTTTCAATTAGTTCCAGAATTTTAACTTTGTTTATAATAAGAGGTCTGTCAGTAGCGATAAAATGAGAATTATCAAACAGATTTGGCTTGCGTGTTAGTTCTTTTGTTGGCACCTGAATTCTCCATTTACTATCAATGATTATAAATAGCTTTTATGTCAAAAATCGGTTTATACTGTATCAAAAAATGTATGAAGAGAAAATAGTATTTTTATGCACAAACTTATCTGAAAACATCCTATCCATTTCTCCCTTTGCTTCTAATTCCGGCTCGATTTTCCCCCATTTTCTACCATTCTTATCTTTTTGTCAATTCTTATCGTTTTTACTGCTGGCCTGTTCTAAATCCCCTCTTGACAATAACCGATAGATATATTATGATAATATTTCACAGTTAATGGTTTACAGTTTACTGTAAGCCGTTTCCTGAAACGCCCTTAGGGGCGATTATGGCGCTGCGGCGGGGCGCAAATCCTGATTTGGCAGGCTATTAGAGCTCGTTGCCTAATAGTCGGCGCTTCAGAAACGCCCGTAAAAGCCACAGAATGTCGGAATAACTTTATGTTTATCAGGAGTTAAAAAATGAAGAAACCGTTACATCCTTCACAGGACAATCCCCCACAAAGTCCATCTGCTTTGCCAATCAAGACAGGCGCAGAGATTATCGTTGCTACACTGATTGAGCAGGGAGTGGATACGATGTTTGGCTATCCGGGCGGGGTGGTATTGCCATTGTTTGACAAGCTGTACGATGCGCCGATTAATTTCATTATTCCGCGTCACGAGCAAGGCGGCTGTCATATGGCAGATGGGTACGCACGGGCGAGCGGGAAGGTGGGAGTTGTTTTGACGACCAGCGGGCCGGGGGCGTGCAATTTAGTGACGGGGATAGCGACGGCAATGATGGATTCGGTGCCGCTTGTCGCGCTGACGGCGCAGGTGCGAACGGATTTGATAGGCAATGACGCATTTCAGGAAGCTGATACGACGGGCATAACGCGGCCGATTACAAAACATAATATGATTGTCAAGGATGTTAAAGACCTTCAACAGTCGATTCGCGAGGCGTTTTATATCGCAAGTACCGGCAGGCAAGGGCCTGTGCTGATAGATATCCCAGTCGATATTGAAGTCGCCAAATGCCAGATGAAGCCATTGGGCGAAATAAGTCTGGCTGGTTACAGGCCGCAGGAAAAAGGACACCATCGGCAGATAAAAATGGCGGCGGAGGCAATAAATAAATCCGAAAAACCTGTGCTTTATGTCGGCGGAGGCGTGATTTCGGCAAACGCATCGGATGAGCTGCGGGCCTTCGCGATTAAGGCGAATCTGCCTGTGACGATGACCCTTCTCGGACTGGGCAGTTACGACCAGACGAGGGCGGAATCGCTCGATATGCTCGGTATGCACGGGACGGCGTACGCGAATTACGCGGTGCAGGAATGCGATTTGATGATTGCGATCGGGGCAAGGTTCGACGACAGAGTAACTGGGAAATTAAAAACATTCGCGCCGAACGCGAAGTTTATTCATATCGATATCGACCCTGCGAGTATAAGCAAAAATGTTAATGTTAATATTCCGGTTGTCGGAGACGCGAAATATATCCTCGGCGAGATGACAAAGGAAGTTCAGCATAAGGAAAGAAAGGCATGGTTCGACAAAATCGCGGACTGGAAAAAACGTTTCCCGCTGCGATACGACGCTAAAAGTCCGAACATCAAGCCTCAATATGTTATCGAGCAGATTTACCAGGCGACAAAAGATAACGCGATAATCGTTACCGGAGTCGGTCAGCATCAAATGTGGACGGCCCAGTTTTATAAACATACAAGGCCGCGGCATTTTATTACGTCCGGCGGACTGGGAACGATGGGATTCGGTCTGCCGGCGGCTATCGGCGCCAAGATCGCAAAACCAGACACGACAGTTATCGATATCGACGGCGACAGCAGCTTTAATATGACGATGAACGAGTTGTGCACAGCGGTTCAATATGAAGTGCCCGTCAAAGTCTGCATTATAAACAACGGCTATATGGGAATGGTTCGGCAGTGGCAGGAACTGTTCTACGGCAAGAGATATTCGAAAAGCTCACTGAAAAGTCCGGAGTTCGCGGCTGTCGCAGAAGCTTTCGGGGCGGTAGGTATAACAGTTGATAAGAAAAGCGAAGTCAAAACCGCTATCGCGAAAATGCTCGGCGAAAAGATGCCCTGCGTCGTTGACTTTAAAGTCGAACGCGAAGAAAACGTCTGGCCTATGGTCGCGACGGGAAAAAGCCTTCACGAAATGGACGGTCTCGATATCTTCGAAAGTATGGCATAACGAAAATCAAAAATAAAATATCAAAAATGCGGAATTAAGGTAATAAAAGATGAAACATATAATAAGCGCATTGGTGCAAAATAAGCCCGGCGTACTGGCCCACGTGGCGGGTATGTTCGCGGCAAGAGCATTCAATATAGATTCGCTTGCGGTCGGCAGAACTGACGACCCGGCACTGAGCAGGATGACTATCGTCGTTGTCGGCGATGATAAGGTTGTCGAGCAGGTCCGCAAACAATTAGAAAAAATAATCGACGTCGTCAAGGTGCAGGACTTTTCCATAAAGGACGTTGTCGCGCACGATTTAATGCTGATGTGCGTACACGCCCCGCCGGACAAAAGACACGAAATCATTGCGCTCGTCGAAATGTTCAAGGCCAAAGTCGTCGATATCGGGCAGAAATTCGCTATGGTCGAACTGGCGGATACCGAAGAAAAACTGGAAGCCTTTATCGACGCGTGCAAACCTTACGGCATAAAGAATATGGTGCGTACGGGAACTGTAGCGATGGCAAGGTTCAATCTGCCTAACGCGGCTGAAAGTCAATAGAAGAGCCAACTGCTTATCCGCTCTACTGTTGAATCTTCCCTTCCGTATGTACGATCTCTACAAACTTGTAAAGGTAATCGGGAACAGTGATACCGAGTTTCTGGGCCGTGTCTATATTGAGTATTTTTCGTGCATTAATTCCTTGTTCAACGATTGGAAATTCCGATGGTTTTCTGCCCTTAAGAATCATTTTGGCCAGTTGACCGGCACGGAGTCCCTGTTCCTCAGCCGATTCCACCACGCCGCAAAGGGCGCCATCCTCGACCACAAAATCCAGGAACCCAACCACCGGCAGCGCACTGTTGTCTATGGTCCATCGCATAATCTCGGCGGGCGGCATATTCTCATTTGTGCCCGTTCGCTTGATTGAGTGATACGTACAAACGCCGATGGCGTCAGCCTTGTCCTGAGCGTCTTTCACGGCCTTTTGCCATTCGTCAAAACTCTTGCATGTCGTATATGACTGCACCTCAAACGGCGGATTTGCAGTTTGCACAAAACGTGCATCTAATTCGGCTGTCGAGGGGTCTTCAGATATTATAGCTATCTTTTTGAACCCCGGCCGAATCGCGGCAAGCAGCTTCAGTGTTTCCTCGAAATACGGCCTCTCTAATACTCCCGTGACGTTCGACGCAGGATAGCCGTAATCTTTGGGTTCGCCGTTGACCCCACAGAACACTACCGGAAGTTTTTCATTGCCTGCGTATTGTGACGCAAAATACTCCTGGGCGGCATCATCCGAAGCTATCACAATATCCGGCTTCCACTGTGCAACTATTTCCGCAGCTTTCTTGCCCGCCGCGACTTTTGAAGCTTCGTCGCTTTTCAGTTTAGTGTACATGTAGAACATCTTCACTTCAACGGGCAGGTCTGCCAATTCCTTCATTATTCCGGCGGTGATACGCTGTACCCAGATATACTCCGGGTTATAGCTGTGAACGATAAGCACCCTTATAGATTTGGCGATAGGTTTCGCAGGTTCGGGCGACAATGGCGTTCCAACAGGTTTTGAGTGAGATGGCCAGTATAAAAGGAGCACAACTGCCCCAATCGCTGCAATGCCAAAGGCCCCTACTCCGGCAACCTTGAGTCCTGAGAGTTTCATAATATACCTGCAAAAAAGCCCTGTATTTCGTACTTTCCCATACTGATGTCAATTTCGAGTCCAACCTGAGTTATATCGGCAAAATTGCTATAGACCTCAAGGTTTTTCAGTCCAAACTAAACATTCTTCATACTGTAGTTCTATTTGTTTACAACCGGGTAATTGATGGCATGTAAGAGCACCCACAATACTGCCGAGCATACCAGAAGAATGATAGTATAACCGCGCCAATGCGACATATCGGCAGGCTCGCCTGTAGCGGTATGGCCGTTATAAAACTTTATATCGAGATACCTGGCAATGACAAGAGATGCTGTGGTAACCCAAAAAACCGTATCTACGATATGAAACTTCCCATCTGTACTCTGAAAAATTAATAACATCGAAACAAAAAGGATTGCGTTGCCGAGAAGCATCCAGAAGAGTCTTAATATGAAGCTCAATATGCTGCTGTGGTTGTTAGTGGGTTGGTCGTTTTGCTCGGTCATGTTCCGTCTCCTAAAAAATCGTAATAATCGATTAATTAGGTGGCGGCCCGACCACCTTGACAGTCCTCCGGGGCCTTTGCAAGCCCCGAACCCTTTGATAGTAAATTATAATGGAGTCTGACTTATGGTGTCAACATTATTTTACAACATATAATTGCTTCAAACCTGAAAATAGCTTGTGCCGCGTTTGGCCATTGAAAAATCAAGTAAAGCCATAGTGATTTATTGACGCGGCGGCGGTTCTTCGAACCAACTGAGGCCATCGTTCAGTATTTTTGCAGAACAAATCTCATGTCCCATCCCGGGGACATCGAAAAGTTTGACTTTGTATCCATCCGGCAGGAGGCCGCCCTGATAGATATCGAGAATATTTCCATAACGAAAATCTTTCGGGCCTGTAACGAGGGCAAACTTGACGCGGCGTTTGGTTTCGTCGGCCTGCCGAGGGTCAATGGAAAAATAGCCGTACTCATCGGTTTGGGTCGCTTTGACCCGAGGCACTTTGCGGCAGAAATTGATTCCGCAGACCGCAAACACCGATGAAAACAAGTTCGGATGAGCAAACGCAGCGAAAGAAGCTATTCTGGCCCCACCGGACATTCCAGAGACGTATATTCGTGTCGTGTCAATTTTGGCGAATTCAGAAAGTTTCATCGCACCAATAATGGCCAATCCCACTCTTCGAGCTATTTGTTGTTTATTTCCAATTTTCTGAGGTGCGATGTAAATGAGTTTGTGCCTGGCAAGTACTGCCTCCCAGCCGGGAGGTACCGCGATACAATTATCGCTGGGACCGAGAAATACTAAAATTCCAAATGGTTCGGTATCCGTATAGTTCGCCGGTACGTAGATATAGAATTTTTCCTGATTGAGATCGAAGTCGTATTGAATCCATTTATATCTGGTTTCGATGTGAGGCAGTTTGCCCGGCAAGGATTGCAGGCCGGTCTTTAATTGCGCAAAAGCGGAGACGCTTGTCAACGCCAGTATACATACAACAATAAGTAAAACCCTTTTTATCATTTCAACAACAATTAGATGACTTATTTAGAAAATCAATTCCATAGTTTACGATCTATTTTTTTAACAATTTTAATCATAACCGCACCATACTGGTCAGCAATTCTATCAGAAGAAATATAACATTTTGCTCTGAAAAGATATTTTTCGAGATTGCGGCAAATTCTCTTAAAAAGACATTTTTGCCGTTCCTGACAGGGCTGCGGGCGAGAAAGTATAATGTTTCGATGCTCTTCAATAAGTTCTTTATACAATGCCACATATTTTTTTGCAAGTTCTTCAACAGAAACATTGCCGCGTATCCATTCGGTAACCCTGCCGGCCTCTACAGGGTCATAAGCCAACAATTGCTCTTTAATAAAAGCCGGAGTAATCGGATTTACCAGCGTTTTCACTCCAAAGTTTAACATCCTGAGGCTTTCGATGTTTTGCATAGTTACCAGCGGGCCGCATCCGGTTATGTCGCATAGAATAACAGCCGCTCCGCAGGCCATCGATTCGAAAGCGCAGCGGGCCCTGGCGAACACAACATCATATTTTCCAAGAATATCCTGCGGCGTACTGGAAACGGCTTTAACTCCGGAGCCAACTACATCAACGGAAATACCAAGCTGGCGGCAGGCCGTCGTAACAGGCTGAATATAATTATCCTCCTTTGCCTGATTACTGAAAATCAGGGCCTTTCGCGGCCTGGGCGGAAGAGGTTCAACGCGTGCCTTAAATTTTTTCAGGTCCACGGTATTAAAAAGAACCAGTGTTTTTTCTTTGGGAATAGAATTTTCCAGCAGCCTGTCCAAACAATAATAATCAACGGCGACGTAACGGAGAATACGAGGGTCGATAAACGGTTCGGAATGCCAAGTTGAACGGTCGTGGCAGACAAAAAAAACAGGTGTCCGAGGAAAACGCATGGCCGCCAAAAATGTTTCTATATAATGATGCCCCTGAATAATATCAGGGGTTTCATTTATCATATTAAGGTCATCGACTACCGTGATGCCTTTATTGCGCAACTCAAAAGCTATTTCGCCCAGTTTGGGACTGTAAACCAGAGGGATATGCCCCAGCTTTGACAATTCAATGGCGATATCGTAAGTGTAGGTCTCTGTTCCTGTCCTGTAATCTAACCGACAGTTGGCGATAAGCACACGTATTTTTTTTATATCCGGCATACCTTCTCCGATTTAGTTATGTGTGATATTTTATTAATATTGCTTATCTCGCTGTTAAAACTATTTTATAACCGAGATTTAATTTAAGCCCGTCTCTCCGCGATGCTGAATCTTGTTTGCGGCAAAATATCAAACTTGTCGTTAAAATTCAATCTTTTTAATTGGTTTTTCAGCAAAATGATTACGCCGTGCCGACAATTCGTTCTGAACCTAAAAATGAAATGTTTGATTTTTTGGGGGATTTGGGGGGCATAGTGAATAGTTAAAAGTGAAAAATTAATCCGGCTTCGTTAAGAACTTCCGTTTTCACTAAAGCTTCGACGTGACAAGTCGCCGCGGCGCTGCGCGGATTTCAGAAGACGGTAAATGACATGGACTGTTTAGATTTTTTATTTTTTCAGTTTGTCGGCAAATGCTCTGCCAAATTCGGTTGCGAGCTTACTGGCTGTAAAACGCTCGCTGTTATCATAGGATGCGGTTGCCAAAATTTGCCCGGCTTTATTTTTCGCCGTTAAAGAAACACTTTCTATGGCCTGGTTTGAGTTCGATGAGCCGCCGCCAACTATCAAAATAAAATTCTGGCTGGCTTTTGAACGTTCTGTCAAAAATGCTGAGCCGGAAATTATAATCGTGGCATTGTTTGCATCACATAACGCAAAACCGCGCCTGACAAATTCCTTTTCTATAACATCGCGAAGAACCTTTCCGATATAAGGGTCCTGCGTATTTATCTGCTCGATACAAACACATTTTGGTTCATCGAGTTTTATTTTTTGATTGCGTACAATATCACAGTTACAGCCGGCGATTAAAAACGCAAACAACAATATTGCAAATTCTACTCTATTCATTTTTCTGCTCCTGAATATTCAAATTTAAGATTGCCTGGCTCGGCGGCAATGACGAGGTTTCTATAAAATAACGGATAAATGAAAAAACGCAATTGATTTAGACGATTTTTTTTAATTCCGATGAAGGTTGCAAATGAAACATAAAAAGATTATTATAATCGCTAATCTAAAAAGGAAATAATGGAGTGTAAAATGGCAGAAAATCAAAAAGCGTATCAGAAGTGTATAAACCCGGATTGCGGCGCAGAGTTCGGCTGTAATGAATCGTTTTTCAAATGTCCAAAATGCGGAGACCTGCTCGATGCCTGCTATAACTGGGACAAAATAAAAACGCCAAAGAAACTGTCCGACTTCGCAAAGCGATGGTCAACGAGAGAAAATAAACTCGACTTTTCAGGCGTGTGGCGATTCAGGGAACTGCTGGATTTCTGCGACGATAAATTCAAGATAACAATCGGCGAAGGGCAAACGCTGTTACAACAAAACGATATGCTCGGCGAATTTCTCGGTATGAAGAAGGGAAATCTCCATCTTCAATATGAAGGGCTCAATCCATCCGGCTCATTCAAAGATAACGGAATGACGGCGGCGTTCAGTCATGCGAAAATGGTCGGGGCAAAATCGTGCGCGTGCGCTTCTACCGGAAACACCAGCGCAGCAGTCGCTCTTTACGCGCATCACTGCGATATGAAATGTACGGTCTTTATCGGCTCGGGCAGAATCGCGTTCGGGAAATTAAGCCAGGCGATGGATTACGGCGCAAAGACTATTCAAATTCTCGGCGATTTTGACGATTGTATGAAACAGGTGCAGGCGGTTTGCACTGAATTGAAATTATATCTTCTCAATTCGCTTAATCCGTTCCGGCTCGAAGGACAGAAAACCATAATGTACCGCATTCTTGAGGGATTGGGCTGGGATGTGCCGGACTGGATTATCGTGCCGGGCGGAAATCTGGGAAATTCAAGCGCGTTCGGCAAGGCATTTTATGAATTAAAGCAGCTCGGTCTTATCAACAGAGTGCCGCGATTGGCGATTATCAACGCGACCGGAGCAGATACGCTGACCGAGCTTGTAAACCATAGAAAACTGAAATGGAACGGCGGCAAAGTTGATAATAAAATTATCAGTGATTTTTACGCAGAGCTTACGGCGAAAAAATTCTCGCCTCATACCTGCGCATCGGCGATAGAGATTTCAAGACCTGTGAATTTGAAAAAATGTCTGCGAGCGATTGACGTTTGCAACGGAGTTGTGCGGGCGGTGAGCGACGAGGCAATAACCGATGCAAAGGCATTGATAGGAAAATACGGGCTGGGGTGCGAGCCGGCGTCGGCGGCGACGATAGCTGGTTTGCAGGTTCTGCTTGCCGAGAAGATGATAAAACCAAACGAGAGGGTCGCGTGTGTTCTTACCGGCCATTGTTTGAAAGACCCTAATGTAACTGTAACCTACCACAAGGAAAAAGGCGGCAAATACAGCAATCCGCCTATCGAATGCCCCAACGATTTGAAACAGATAATAAAAATAATGAGTGCATAAGAGCATAAGTGCAAAAGTGCATAAGTTGTAATGGACGACAAAAAAATAAAATGGATTGTTATTGCCGGCGTGATGGGGGTTAGTGTTCTGACGGCGTTTTGGGATCTGACCGGCCGAGCTATCGGCAATCATGAGGCTTATGTCGGGGTTGCCGCCAGAAATATGGTCAGCAGCGGCGACTGGGTTGTGCCGATGTTTAACGGCAAAGCGCGATTAAATAAAACGCCTTTGTGCTACTGGCTCACAGCGGCAGCGGCAAAAATAACAGGCGGTGTAAATGATTTTACTGTTCGCCTGCCCGGGGCGGCGCTTGCGGTCCTTTCGGCAATCGCGATTTTTTATTTTATTTCAGACCAGCTTGGATTTCGCACAGGGGCGCTTTCGGCAATTATCTGGTCAACTTCGTTTTGTTATATCAGGTACAGCCATACAGGCAGGCCGGAGATGGCACTGACCGCTTTTGTCGCGGTTGCGATGCTGAGTTTTTATTCCGCGGTACAAGCCAGCTCCCACAGGAAACAAATTTACTGTATGCTTGTTTTCTGGATAAGTTTTTCCCTTGCGATGCTCGCAAAGGGTCCTGCCCCGCTGCCATTGATAATTCCCGCGATATTTTTTTATTTTGTGGTTTATCGGAAATGGAAACTTGTTCCGAAATTACTGCCGATAGCGGGAGTAATATTGTTTTTGCTGATAGTTCTGCCCTGGCCGATAGCAATTTTGAAAGGTGAACCGACGGCACTGACGGTTTGGAAAAATGAATTTCTGGGCAGAGCTACGGGCGAATACGCCTCGGGCGGACAGCCGTTTTATTATTACTTTACAGTAATTTTCGTTCATTTTTTGCCGTTTTCCGCTTTTATACCGTTCGCTTTCGCTGCGCCTTTTTATAGGATATGGGAAGAAAAACGCGATGCGATTAGTTATCAGTGGCTTTGGTTTTTTGCTGGCATCGCGGCGATGACCGTCTGCGGCGGCAAACGACCGCATTACATTTTGCCGATTATGCCAGCGATGGCAGTCCTGACAGGAATAATTCTCGACGATATGATATTCGCAAGAAAAGTTTACAACAGAAGACTGGCGAGAAATTTTTTGGCAGCATACATAGTCGTTTTTCTGATGGGGCTATGTGTTTTCTTTTTTGTCCGGCCGGGAATCGAAGACAAAGAGGCCGACGAAAATCTCGTAATCAGGGATTTAGCCCAGAAGAGTGCAGCGGCGGCGATTGACAAACCCATAATTGCTTATTGCAAAGTCAATGAATCATTTATATACTATTTTAACAAAAATGTTCCCGTGCTGTGCAATATCGATGAAGTTTACGCAGAATACGTCAAAGGCGACGGCGTTATCGCGAGCGGGGAAAAATTTGAACAGTTAAAAAAAGACGGACGTTTCAGGCTTTTGATAACGGGGCTTGACAGCGGTCGAGGCCTTTTTGTGAAAAACGCGATGAGTGAATAAAAGTTAGCCGGAGAAAATTATGAGATTGGAAATTTTAATGAAGAAAATATCTTTTGTAATTTTGGCCGCTTGCCTACTGTCTGTTTTGGCGATAAGCGGCTGCCGCAAAAGCAGTCCGCCAAAAGAATCCGTTCCCGCAGTAAGTTCGCCTTCAACGACTGAGAAGGTTTCTAAAACAGATTCTTTTATTTCCAAATCTCTTGACGAGATTATTTCGCACAGAACCAGCTGGAATCCGATATTGACTGACTCTTACGGCAAACAAATGCCCGACCTTAAAGTAACCGACATATCAGGTAAAACGATTAACCTGGCAGATTACCACGGCAGGGATGTTTTAGTGGTTTTCTGGGCAACGTGGTGCCAGCCCTGCCTGATGGAGATTCCTCATCTTACAGCATTGCGGGAAATAATGCCGGTGGACAAACTGGCGATTCTCGCGATTTCAAATGAACCCGTCGATACGGTCAAGGCGATGGCTGAAAGCCAAAATATTACCTATATGGTTAGTTCCTACCAGGGCGATTTACCTGAGCCGTTCAAAAAAGTCAAAGCCTTTCCATCGGCGTTCTATATAAGGCCCAACGGCACATTAAAACTTGCCACCGAAGGAACAATGCATCTGGGCGAAATGAAATCTATACTTCTTGCCGAGTAATATTTATGTCCGAAGCGGACGCCAAACGCATACCATTGACGAGAATACAAAAACTTATCAGTCAGCGTATGCTCGAATCCAAACAGACCCAGCCCTGTTTCTATCTGACCGCCAAAGCTGACATCGGCAAAATTTCCGAGATGCGCAGGCCTTTAAGCAAACAGCTTGGCACAAGAATTTCAATGAACGATTTTTTCATCCGCGCGATGGGCGTCGCCGTTGAAAAATCTCCATTGATGGCGGGAAGTTTCAAAGACGACTATATTGAAATCGCCGAAACCGTCAATGTCGGCCTTGCTGTAGCCGCGCCGAAAGGACTGGTCGTACCGGTAGTAAAAAACGCGAACAAAAAAAAGCTTTCAGAAATCGCAAAGGTAACCGCCGAGCTTATAGAAAAGGCGAAAATTAACAAACTAAGTCTCGACGACCTGTCTGGTGGATGCATAACACTGACGGCGCTCGGAATGTTCGGCATCGATTCTTTTCTTGCGATACCCCTGCCCGGCCAGTGCAGTATTCTTTCTGTCGGTAAAATAATCGAGCGGCCGGTTCCGAATCAGGGCAATACAGAAATAAAAAAGTTTGTCGAATTCGGTCTTTCCGCCGACAACAGGATAGTCAGCGGAGATTATGTGGCGAAATTTCTCGCCGAAATAATAAATCTTGCCGAAAATCCCAAAAAACTTATCGACTAAATTAAATGTAAAATAGATGTTTTGCCGGATTGCATATTGCAGGAGAATTCCTATAATATCCCAATATACAGGAATAATTTAAAAGTATAAATTAACTATCCCGATAAATCGGGATAAAGAAAGGAGTCATTCTTATGAAGAGACAAATAGTTATGGCCGCATTGGTTACGGTAATCGGACTGCTGACGCTGAACTGCCTTGGGGCCGAGGCGAACGCACCGGGACCGGCTAAACAGGCGGATAGCCAGGAACGTTCCGGCGTGGCACCGGCCCAGGCTCTTGAAACAATAATCAGCCCTGACGGCTGCCACTGGGCCGCCATAACAACAAAGAATAAAAATATGCTCGTCGTTATCAACGGCCAGAGTGGGTCGGAATTCGATAAAATTGTCGCAGGTTCAGTTATTTTCAGCCCTGACAGCAAGAGAACGGCTTACGCAGCACAGAAAGACGATAAAAAATTTGTGGTCGTTGACGGCCAGCTGGGAATAGCAATTGACGACATCAGCAAAAATCCAATCGCCTTCAGCCCCGACAGCAAACGAGTAATCTACGCCGCGAGAAAAGGTCAGAAGTGGTTTGTAGTTACCGATAATAAATCGGGGCCGGAGTTCGACTTGATAGGTCCGGGCAAACTCATTTTCAGTGCCGACAGCAAGCGAACAGCTTACATCGCAAAGAAAGGCGAAAAGTGGCTGGCGGTTATCGATGGCCAGGAAGGGACGGCATTTGACGGAATTAATACACCCGCCTTCAGCTCTGACAGCAAACGCACTGCCTATGTAGCACAAAAAGGCAATAAACAGTTCGCGGTCATCGACGGCAAAGCAGGGCCTGAGGCTGAAGGAATTCTTGAAGGCACACCAGTTTTCAGCCCCGGCGGCGAACATATAGTTTATGGAATAAAGAAGAATCAAAAGTGGTCTATATTAACCGATGGCCAAGCCAGCCCGGAGTTCGACGGGATTCTTAAAGGTTCGCCTGTTTTCAGTCCGGACGGCAAACAAATAGCATACGGAGCAAAGAAAGGACAGACGTGGTCTGTCGTCCTTAACGGCAAAGCAGGTTCTGAGTATAGTGAGCTTATTCCGAATTCGCTTGTTTTAAATGCCGACGGCAAACAGATAGCCTATATCGCGAAGAAAGACAAAAAGTGGATGGTTGTTGTTAACGGCCAGGCAGGACCGGAAGTCGAGGGAGCCGATTCGCCTATTTTCAGTCCGGACGGCAAACGAATAGCCTATGTAACAAAGAAAGGCGAAAAGTGGTATGTAACCGTTGACAATCAAAAAGGCGCGGAGTTTGACGGAATCAGCAAAGGGTCGCTGGTTTTCAGTCCCGACAGCAAACAGATAACCTACGGAGCAAGAAACGGCGAGAAATGGTTTGTGGTCGTTGATAATCAAAAGGGACCGGAGTTTGAGGGAATCAGCCAGGGTTCGCTGGTCTTCAGCCCGGACGGTAAAAAAATAGCGTACGGAGCAAGAAAAGGCAAAAAGTGGCTTATGGTTATCAACGGCAAAGCCGGACCGGAAGTTGACAAGCTTGTCAAAGGCGGGCCGGTATTCCATCCGGACGGCTCTGTAGAATATATGGGCATAAAGGATGGTACTTTATTTCATATAAAACATCAGCCGCCGTCGGCGCAGCCGGCTGTAAAGGATGAGAAAACTAAATAAGACTGAAAAATTTTCTCGTCGTCTCTGTCAGCTTTTCTGCCAGAGTGTTGATGTCTGTTTCTTTAAGCTCGGCAATTTTCTGAGCCGTATAGACAAGCAGAGAAGGTTCATTGACCTTCTGCTTGCGAAGCGGCTCAGGCGACATATAGGGACAGTCTGTTTCAATCATCATTTTATCAAGCGGGACGATTTTTGCCGCGTCTTGCGCCTGCTGGGCGTTTTTGAATGTGATAACGCCGGTAAATGAGATGTAAAAACCTTTATCGAGGACAATCCGCGTCTGCTCGACGGTACCGCCCCAGCAGTGAAAAACTATCTTCGCGTTTTTGTCCGCGAATTTATCGATAATATCCATTGTTTCATCAAAGGCGTCTCTGCTGTGTATAATTACCGGCAGATTTTTTTGTGCGGCGATTTCGAGCAGGTTTTTAAAAAGGTCTTTTTGCGCATCCTGTTTGGAAAAATTATAATGAAAATCCAGTCCTGTCTCGCCGATAGCGACGATTTTTTTGTGTCCGGCCATTTCTTTTACCTGCTCAATATCAGAGACTGAAATATCAGAAGCATAATGCGGATGAATCCCCACGGTGCCGTAGAGATTTTCGTATTTATCTATTATTGAAATCACCCTTTTGCTTTGTTCAACGTCCGTTCCTACGGCAATCCAACCGGTAACGCCGGCCTGAATACTTCTTTGCAGAACATCATCGAGATTATTCCGGAACTGGTCGAATGTAAGATGGGCGTGTGAATCTATAAGGTTCATTTTCTCACGGGGCAAAGGCATTTTCGTAATGCCTTATTTGCGCCTTTCCTTTCTCGTCGGCTATCACTATTACTACGTCAAAACGCAAAGGATAATTATCAAGTTTGTATTTTTTTACGAAAAGATTTGCGGCCTTTATCATTCTTTGCTTTTTCGCGGACGTAATAGCGGATTCGGCATCGGCGAATTTCTCATCTGCCCTTGTTTTGACTTCGACAAAGACCACCGTCCCGTCGCCGGCGGTCATAATAAGGTCTATCTCGCCTGAGCTGCAGGAAAAATTCCGCGTCAGAGTTTTACAGCCTGTTGCCTTAAAAAACTTTTCACACTGTTTCTGCCCCCACTGGCCGAGCAGATGGGGGTCCGACAGAATCTTTTTTTTGTTCCTAAAAAGAAACACGTTTTTTTATGCGCCGGCGGTATGTTCTGATCGTTTCTGTGAAAGCTTAACGCCTTTTCCGGTGCGGTCTCTAAGGAAATAAAGTTTCGCCCTTCTGGCTTTGCCGCTTCTTACCGGCTTGACATCAATCACATTCGGTGAATGGATTGGGAAAGTTCTTTCAACACCTTCGTCTTCCACGATTCGCCGAACAATAAAATGCTCGTTCATTCCGCGGCCGCTGCGCGCGATTACAACGCCTGTAAAAATCTGCGTACGGCTTTTTTCGCCTTCCTGGATTTTACAGTGCACATCAACGGTATCGCCTACTTCAAAATATGGAAGTTTAGCTTTGATATTTTTCTTTTCTACTGCATCAAGTAATTCAGTTTTCACTCGTTTATACTCCTTATGTCTTATTTTTCTGATTTTTTATGTTTGTCCAACAGGTCAGGCCTTTGCTTTTCTGTTTTTTCCAAGGCCTGCTGTTTTCGCCATTTATCTATTTCCTTATGATTTCCGCTAAGCAGCACATCCGGCACCTTTAACCCTTTGAATTCTTCCGGCCTGGTGTACTGCGGATATTCCAAAAGGCCGTCGCTAAAAGAATCGTTTGCCGCCGAGTCTTCATCGCCCAGCGCATCCGGCAGAAGTCTTACAATCGCGTCGATTATCACCATCGCAGGCAGTTCCCCGCCGCTAAGGACGTAATCGCCGATTGAAACTTCTTCGGCGCCGGTGCCGATTCTTATTCTCTCGTCAAAGCCTTCGTAATGGCCTGCGATGAGAATAATTCTTTTTTCAGCCGAAAGCTCTTTTGCCAGTTGCTGGTCGAATTTTCTGCCCTGCGGTGTCAGCAGGATGACGCGTCCGGAATTTGAGTCCTGTTTCTGAACTGATTCGAGACAATCAAAAACCGGCTGACACATTAAAACCATCCCGGCTCCGCCGCCGTATGGACTGTCATCGACCTTGTTGTAGCTGCTTTTTGCGAAATCTCTGATATTTGAAAGAGCTATCTGCACCAATCCCCGCTGCTGAGCACGCTTAACAATTGAAAAATTCAGCGGCGAGGCAAACATTTCCGGAAAAAGCGTAAGAACATCTATTCTCATCACTTTTTTACTTTAACCTAAGCTTTCTTCTCGCCGGCATCATCGGTCTTTGCCTTTGCTTCAGTCTCGGCTTTGGCTTTCGCGTCAGCATCAGCTTTTGCCTTTGCTTCAGCCTCAGCCTTTATCTTTGCATCGGCTTCGGCTTTTACTTTGGCTTCGGCATCAGCTTTGGCTTTTGTTTCCGCTTCAGCTTTTTCAACGATTTTCTTTGCCTGCGTTCTTTGTGTATTATCGTAAAGTACGCCCTTCTTTTTGGCGACCTGTCTTGCTTTTTTCTTGCGAGCCTGGTTTTCCTGATAGTGCTTGCTGACAATGCCTATCTTTGCAATCATCTCCGCAACCGTGTCGCTCGGTACAGCGCCGACGCCAATCCAGTACTCGATTCTTTCCTTATTGAGAACAATCTGCTTTGAAGCGTCTTTCTCAATCGGGTCATAATGACCAAGTTTTTCGATGATTCTGCCGTCGCGAGGCGTGCGGGAATCAATCGCGTTGAGGCGGAAGAAAGGCTTGTGCCTTCGCCCCATTCTCATAAGTCTTAATTTTACTGCCATAACTATTTCCCTTTCTGTATATAATTAATTTTCCGTCAGACACATTGTCGTCAGGAAACACGTTTCAAATATAATGAATAGCCGTTAATAAAAATGGCTAATAACGCCGGGTCTATTTTCGCGTCTTCCGCTATTTTTTTGACCTGCTCATCTGTGAGCTTATCGGCGTTTTTCTTTTCGTCTTCCGTCATTATCGCAACAGCTTTTCGCAGCTGTTCGACTTCATCCTTCGACGGGCTCGCGAGCATCGCAAGTTCAGAGTCGCCTTTATTATCAGCGAAAAAACCTCTGAATTGTTTTCCGAAATTATCGTCCGTCTTTTGAGCGGCCTTTTCGAGAAACTGATTCAGAGATAATTTACAGATATTTTTAATAATATCTTTCGATGTCATTTCGACCGAAGCGGAGAAATCTGTTTTTAATAGATTCCTCGGCTGCGATTCGCTCCGCTCGGAATGACAGCCGGTATCTACCTGTATCTTATTTTACCTTTTCTTACGATTTTCTGTTTTCGTCTCGAACGCTGTTTGATTTTCCGTCCCTGACTCATCATCGAGCCGATGGCATCCATACCGCCGCCGCTTAACAGCGCCTTAAATCCGCCTAAAGCACCGCCCGAAAGAGCCTTGAGCATATTGCGGCTGCGTTCGAAAGTCTTTATCAAGCCGGATACATCATACTGGTCTGTTCCGGAACCTGCGGCAATGCGCCTCCTGCGCGAGGGGTTGATTATATCCGGATTTTTTCTTTCCTCAAGTGTCATTGAGTGAATTATTGCCTCTATTTTTACCATTTCATTGTCGTCGATGTCCATACCGGCCATTTTACTGCCCATTCCGGGCAGCATTTTGAGCATATCGGCTAATCCACCCATTTTCCGGACACTTTGCATCTGCTTTAAAAAATCATCGAAACCGAAGGTGCCTTTGGCCATTTTCTGCTGCATCTTGGCCGATTCCTCGGCATCAAACTGTTCCTGCGCCTTTTCGACAAGGCTGACGACATCACCCATTCCGAGTATTCTGCTTGCCATTCGGTCCGGGTGGAACTCTTCGAGTTTGTCTAATTTTTCACCTACGCCGATGAATTTTATTGGTTTGCCGGTGACGGCTTTTACGCTCAGGGCCGCCCCGCCTCTCGCGTCGCCGTCGAGTTTAGTAAGGATTACGCCGTCTAATTCGAGTCTGTCATTAAATTCCTTTGCGCTGTTGACGGCGTCCTGACCTGTCATCGAGTCGCAGACTAAATAAATCTGATGAGGGCTGGTGGCCTTTGCGACGTTGGCGACTTCAGTCATCATATCTTCGTCGATATGCAATCTGCCTGCCGTATCGAGAATTACTACATCATAGTTATTGCTCTTGGCGTGGTTTAACGCGTTTTTAGCCACTTTTACGGGATCTTTGGACTGCGGCTCGCTATACACGTCTATACTAAGCTGCTGGCCGAGCGTTACGAGCTGGTCGATAGCCGCAGGTCTTTGCAGGTCGTCTGCGACGAGGAGTGTTTTTTTGCCTTTTGAGACGATGTACTTTCCGAGCTTGGCGGCGGTTGTAGTTTTACCACTGCCCTGCAGACCAGCAAGGAGAACTACCGTAGGACCCGGCGAAACAAAGTAAATCTTTGAATCTTCCGGCCCCATAAGTTTGGTCAGTTCATCATTGACGATTTTTACGAAGACCTGCCCCGGATGCAGACTTTTTATGACTTCAGCGCCGATAGCGGCCTGCCTGACATCCTTGCAGAACTGTTTGGCGACGTGATAGTTCACATCCGCTTCAAGCAGAGCTTTACGGACGTCGTTCATCGCGTCTGAGACGTTGGCCTCGGTAATCCTGCCGCGATTGGTAATCGCGCGGAATACATTATTAAATTTTTCTGTCAGTGCATCAAACATACTTATTAACCTGTTTTGAAAACCGGCTGATTCTATAGAAAAGAGCCCATTTTTGCAAGCTATTTCGCTTAAACCGCTGATTAAATTGAACTTGTGTTAATTTTTAAGGGAAATTAGATACAATCTGGATAAGTCCCATACAGTAAAAATTTGGATGTGTTATGTACTTATTTAATAATAAGTTATACAAATAAATTTTCCTTGACAAAATTTAAAATATCTATATAATACTATCATTAGCATAGCGGTACTGTGTACCGTGTTTTTAAGGAAGGAAGAAGGCGATGAAGAAGTTATTAGCTGCATCTTTTATAGTTTTCCTAATTACCACCTCTTTAGTCAATGCTCAAATAACATCTTGGTATTGCGATGATGATAATGATGGTGCCATTGTAATGGGAACACAAAATTGGACTTCAGGCAATGGTGAATATGCTATCGCATGGAACTGCACACAAAATGGTTATCCCGGACATATTGAGGGAACTTTTACTACCAATACTGAATTAGACCCGAAAGTTTTAATTGACGAAACTGTACTGAACGACACACATAAAGACTGGACGGATTATCATATCATAATCGGGATGACCAAAACATTCTCAATTTCCAATATTATAGCTCCAGACATCGGCTGGACATATAATGTCAGTTCCGTTGCAGCGGGAACCATACCTAATGGCGGCGGCCCGGGATATGTCGGAACAATTGATTATTATGTGGGCAGCGGTTCCCCAATACTTGACGGTACTGAAGGAGAGTTTGGTTTCAAACTCACTTTCTTAGGCACTATTGCTTTCACTACTGAACAGACTCCTTCTTTTATACCGGAGCCTGCGACACTAACATTACTTTGTATCGGAGCGTTAGCTCTTACAAAAAGAAAATAAAGGAAGAAGAAGAAAAGGTTTTTCAAAAACCGGTGAAACGAAAAGGGTCCAGCGAAATCTGAACCCTTTTTTGTTGCGCTGGATTCCGGGATGATATAAATTTTTTTAAATAATTTTTCAAATAAATTACTTGACAAATTAGTACTTGTTTATTATGATTGCTTATTGTGGATGGAGGATGGTTATATGAAGAATTTATTGATTGTGTTAATCGCATTGGCAACTGCTAATTTTGCATTTGCTAATATTAGTCAATTTCAGTGTGCATTTCCTGATGACCCGATGCAAATGAAACATAGCTGGAATTTTAATAATTTCGGCGATCTTTTAACATTAACTGCTGATGTCAACTCTTTATTGGGATACGACCATATTGAAGTGAGCGGCTCGGCAGATACAAATCCTTCGTCATTTCTTATTTCCGAAACAGTAACCAATTCAGGCGGTTCTTCGTGGAGTACTTTCGAACTCATTTTTGACCCATATACAGTTGGAACTTTTGCCGGGCCTGTTTCAAGCGATAAATTCGAATCTTCGACGATAAGCAATGGCGGCCATAAACTTGTCTTTTCAGCCGGCGATGGCGTTCTTTCGGACGAAACTGTTTCGCTGAATTTTAGAATTGATGTTACAAATACTATGGGCCAATTCCATTTGAACCTGTCGCAAATTCCGGAACCCGCGACAATAACATTAATCTGTATAGGGGCAGTTGCTCTTTTACGAAAAATAAAGGAAGAAGAAGAAAAGGTTTTTCGAAACCGGTGAAACGAAAAGGGTCCAGTCAAATCTGAACCCTTTTTTGTTGCGCTTTACCCCCACACCAATTTACCTTGTGGCTGTAAAGTCCAACAAAACACCAAAAAACACCTTGGTTGATATGCAAACATCCAACCATAGTGTAAATTGGTGTGGGGGTTTACAGGGTATCGAGCGAATCCCTGACTTGTTCGTAGAACTCTGCGTATTTGTCCTTGTCTTTGGTTTTGCGGTAACTGATAGCCGCCTCCGGATGCCTGTTCAATATGCCGGTAATCATAAACGGAATTAAATATCCCCATTCGAGATCTTTGCGCATCGGAATCATATAATCTTCTATGATTTTCAAAATCGGTGTAAGGCTGAATTTTGGATTTTTCAGGAATCCCATAATCAATTCGAGCGCACAATTGCCTGCGCCTCTTCCGATTCCATAGAGCGAAGCGTCAACGAAATTGGCGTTGTGAATTATCGCCTCGATTGTATTGGCGAAAGCCAACTGCTGATTGTTATGACAGTGAATACCTATTTCCTTATTCGCCGGCAGGTGCTGGCGATAAAGCTTAACCATATATTCGATTTGCTCGCAGTAAAAATAGCCATAACTGTCAACAACATAAACAACCTGCACAGGCGTTTGTGCAAGCTGGTCGAGAGCCTCAATCAGGTCTTTTTCAATTTCAATGGACGCTGCCATAATATTAACGGTTGTTTCATAGCCGAGGTCGCTTGCGATTTTTAACATCGCAATCGCCTTGTCGATATCCTTGACATACGTGGCAACACGAATCATATCAACGGGACTTTTATCGGCGGGCTGAAACTGCTGCTCCTTGACGCGGTGGGCATCGACCATAATCGAGATTTTCATATTCGATTCTATGCCGTCGATAATCCGGCTTATTTTGTCATCGTCGCAGTATTTCCACGGGCCGTAATTGGTTTCCGGAGCAAGTGCCCTGCTGGAACGATAACCCATTTCCATATAGTCGATTCCCGCTTCTGAAAGAGCCTTATATGCCGCCCGGACGAATTCATCCGTGAAATAGTGATTGTTAATCAAACCGCCGTCCCTGATGGTGCAGTCAAGAACTTTGATTTTCTCTCTGAACATTTTTTCTCCTTATAAATTCCTGTTTAATAATATATCAATCGTTTCTTCAACGATTTTACGCTCGACCTGAAGCGCGAATTGACCATTTTTGCACAATACTTTTCCCGTCTTTTCGAGCAATACAAATCGCGGCCATTTTTGCACGGCTTTTTTATCTCTGCTGATTATATCAAGAATTTGCCGTTTGGTTATTGATTTCGGCACTTTGAGACTGATGTCTAATCTGCCGAACAGTTTTTTAAGCGATGCAAGTCTTTCTTCGCCGCCAAGACCGAGTTTTTGTTCAATAATATTTGCCGCGATAATACCTATGGCAACGGCCTGGCCGTGCAGAAGTTTATAATTGCTCGCCGATTCGACGGTGTGGCCGATTGTATGGCCGTAATTGAGAATTCTTCTTTTGTTTTTTTCATAAGGGTCGTTTTCGACAACGGATGCTTTTATCCGGCAGTTTTTAACGGCGATGTATTCAAGAGGCTGAGATTTTCTCGCAAGAATGCCGCTGAGATTTTTCTGTAAATAATCAAAATAATCTTTATCCGCTATAAGAGCGTGCTTTATCGATTCGACCAGACCTGCGTTGAACTGCTTGTCATCGAGAGTTTTAAGGGTGCTTACATCAATATAAACCGCTGTGGGATTTTTGAATACACCGAACGCATTTTTGCTGATTGACGAATCGACGCCTGTTTTGCCGCCGATAGCGGAATCTGCCTGCGCAACTGTAGTTGTCGGTATTTGAACCACAGGTACGCCCCGTTTGTAAATAGCGGCGACGAACCCTGCGATATCGCCGACTGTTCCGCCGCCAAGCGCGATTACGGCACAATCCCTGCCGAGGGCTTTTTTCTCCATCTGCTCGACGATTTTCGTAACGGTATTTATATTCTTTGATTTTTCGCCGGCAGGAGTGATTACATAACGGTACAGATTGCAAAGACCAGTTAATTTTTTAAGGTGTTTTGTTTTTGCGATATTGGCATCGGTAATTAAAAACAGCTCTTTCCCTGGCAAAAGTTTTTTAATCTGCCCCAGTACCGCCGGCAGAAACTCATCGCCGACAGCTATCGTGTAACTGTTTTTCGGACAAGACGGAATTTTAACTTCTATTTTCTGCATATTTGTTTTGTCAAAACTAAAAATCGATTTCGACCGAGATATTATAATTTTCGATTTTTTTTCTGCCGTTAAGGTCTTTCAGTTCGATAAGAAAAGCGATGCCTTCTATTTTGCCGCCGATTTTTTCAATGAGCCTGCACGCAGCGGCCATAGTCCCGCCGGTCGCAAGAAGGTCGTCAACCATTAAAACTTTTGAACCTTTTTTTATCGCGTCTGTGTGAACTTCGAGCGTGTTTTGACCGTATTCGAAGTCGTAAGTTACCGATTCTTTTTTGCACGGCAGTTTGTCTTTTTTGCGGATTGGCACGAAAGCTACATTGAGTTCTGCCGCGATTGCCGCGCCAAAAATAAAACCTCTCGCATCGACTGCCGCGACATAAGCGATTTTTTTGTCTTTGTATCTGTTCGCGATAGTCTTAATCGCTGCCGCAAATGCTTCCTTGTCGGCCAAAAGCGGCGTAATGTCTCTGAACAGAATACCCTTTTTAGGCCAATCGGGGATAGACCGAATATGTTTTTCGAGATTCACTTTTTTGCCTCAAGAAATACCGCTTCTTAATCGCAGTTCATTAACTCGTTGAGGGCCTTCAATGCTTCCTGCTGAATTTGCCGTACCCTTTCACGAGTGAGGCCGAGTTTAGCACCTATTTGCTTTAAAGTCAATGGTTCTGTGCCGTTTATGCCGAAGCGGAGTTTGAGCACTTCGGCCTGCCTGGGCTCCATTTTATCGAGCATCCTGACAATTTTTTTGAGCTCTTCGGTGCTGGCAAGCTCATCTTCGGGCAATTGATTTGATGCCTGCGGCATAGTTTCATGTAATGTCTGATTTGTCTGGGAAGATTCCTCCTCTAATGAGGTATTAACAGAATCCGCGATTTCTTTTATAGCTACTATTTTTTTGACCGGCAGTTTCATTTCTTCGGCTATCTGGGCGACAGAAGGCGTATCTGTCAGCTTTGCCTGCAGGTCCGCGACAATATGTTTGTACTGATTAACCATTTCAACCATATATGTCGGAACTGATATCGGGCCGCTGTCGAGCAGAAGTGCCCGTTTGATAGTTTGTTTAATCCACCATGCTGCGTATGTGCTGAACCGCACACCGACCGATGGGTCAAAAGAATCGACAGCACGGATGAGTCCCAGATTTCCTTCCTCTATAAGGTCGCCCAACGATAATCGGACTGTGGAAAATCTTTTGGCGATGCTGACTACCAGCCTCAGGTTGCTTCTGACCAGATGGTCCCTTGCTTCGGGGTCGTCGTTTTCGATTACTCGATTAGCCAGTTCACACTCTTCTTCCCAGCTAAGCAGCGGCGACTCGTCGATTTCGGTCAGGTAATCTTTTATCGTTATATCAAAAATTGTCATTTTTAAACTCCTTTTATGGGACTTTGTCCGCGGTTTTCTTTCCGCTGGTTATATCGTCTAAAAAGGAGTGCCTGTTAAGAAACAAAAACCCCGCACCTATTTATATTCTGGCAACATACATAAAAACCGGACAGTGCCGCAATACCGGCACAATCCAACGTATGGCACCACTATGCAAATAGGTGCGGGGTGGAACTTTTTAATATTATTTATTCTGTTTTCTCAGTGTTGTCTTTGGACTCGTCCGACGAGACGGTTTCTTCTTTCTGCTGTTCACTTACCTGCGGAATCATAAGTCCATCGCCTTCAAGACCGCCTCTTCGCGTCTGCTGAGGGGGCTGAGATTGAGTTTGTGTTTGAGTCTTTTCGACTGCCTGTTTCTGGTCATCTTCGGCCCATTTAACTCTCCGCATTGAAAGCCCTATTTTCCTTGAATCGCTGTCAACACGAAGAATTTTTACTTCGACTTCCTGCCCCGGCTTTACAACATCCTGCGGGTTGTCGATTTTGTGGTCCGCTATTTCAGATATATGCAGCAATCCTTCGAGGTCCGGCTCAAGTTCTACAAAGACGCCGAAATTGGTTATCTTCGTTACGACTCCTTTTACAATCTGCCCAGGCAGATATTTTTCCGGAATCGCGTGCAGCCACGGGTCTTCTGAAAGCTGTTTTATGCCGAGAGATATTCTCTGCTTTTCCTCATCGACTTCGAGCACAACGCATTTGACTTCTTTATCTCTTTGCAGAGCCTCGCCCGGATGATTATATTTTTTCGTCCAGCTTATATCGGAGATGTGAATCAGCCCGTCGATACCCGGCTCGATTTCGACAAAGGCGCCGTAGTTTGTCAGACTTGTTACCCTGACATTAACAACCGTGCCCTGCGGATATTTCTGTGAGGCGACCGCCCATGGATTGGCCTCAAGCTGTTTAACGCCGAGCGATATTTCCTGTTTGTCCTTGTTGACTTCGAGGACAAGAACATCAACCTGGTCGCCGAGCTTGTAGAGGTCCCCGGGATGATTGATTTTTTTCGTCCAGCTCATTTCGCTGATATGCACCAGTCCTTCAACGCCTTCCTCAAGCCTGATAAAAATGCCGTAGTTCATAACATTGACTACTGTACCCTTTACCTTCGCTTTAATCGGATAGCGGGTCTCGATATTTTCCCACGGACTTGGAGACTTCTGTTTAAGGCCCAGCGAAACTTTTTCGTTTTCCTTATCGACGCCGATAACCATACATTCAATTTCCTGGTCGAGATTGACGACTTCCGACGGATGCGATACTCTGCCCCAGCTCAAATCGGAAATATGCAGAAGGCCGTCAATTCCGCCAAGGTCAACAAATACGCCGAAATCGGCGATATTCTTGACGATGCCTTTTCTGGTCTGGCCGACCTCGATTTCAGCAAGCAATTTTTCCTTGCCGGCCGAGCGCTGCTGCTCGATAATTTTCCTTCTCGATATAACGATATTTTTATTTTCTGTATCGATTTTGAGAACCTCACAGGTAACATCCTGACCGATAAATCTGCTGATATCGCCCGGCTTCCTGATATCGACCTGCGAAGCGGGCAAAAAGACAGGTACGCCGATATCCACCAGCAGGCCGCCTTTTATGCGCCTTATAACCCTGCCGGTTACCGTATCGCCTTCTTTCTTTGTTGTGATGATTTGTTCCCAGCCCTTGATTCGGTCGGCTTTCCTCTTGCTCAGAATGATAAGACCGCCTGAATCGACTTCTTCCAGAAGCACATCGATTTCTCTGCCGCTCTGTATTTCGTCCGGGTCGTCAAATTCAGAGACATCCACGACGCCTTCGCTTTTGAGACCGATTTCGAAAATTACATCGTTGCCTATCTGCTGGAGAATTCTGCCCTTTAATATTGTGCCGGGCGTTAAGGCG
The DNA here is from genome assembly GCA_903847315.1 of uncultured Planctomycetota bacterium. Lineage (GTDB taxonomy): Bacteria > Planctomycetota > Phycisphaerae > Sedimentisphaerales > UBA12454 > UBA12454. Next base: position 68,556 of record CAINDG010000026.1, on the reverse strand, counting down.
TCAACTTTCTTTTGAAGTGCTTCGGAGAGGAGTTTGTTTTCATCTGCGCTGAATAATTCGTCAACTTTGCTTTCGAGATCCTCGGGGGTAAAACCTAATTTCCTGATAATATTTCTGTCAACCATAATACCTTCCTTTTTTTCGTGGAGTACATTAATCAGCCGCCGCGTCCTCCACATCCGCTTTAAACGCAGCAGCCACAAAATTTATTGACATAAAAACGCATTGACCTTACGTAGCCAATGCGTATCCAATCCCTGAAATTCAAATCGGCCTTATCTTTATTTTATCTTTTTCCTGGCGTCAAACCTCCGCAGATTTTCAACAAAGTCATCTATAATCCATTGCGGTGTAGAAGCACCTGCCGTTATACCCGCAACATTGTTGCCGGAAAGAATGCGTTTGTCAAGCTCTTTGTAATTTTGCAAATGAAAGGTTTTTTTGTTGTATTTTTTACATAACTCCGCCAGTTTCCTGGTGTTAGCGCTGTGCAGCCCGCCGAGAATAAACATTATGTCAACCTTTTTGCACAACTGAACGGCGTAACTTTGCCTCTTAATGGCTTCTCTGCACAGGGTGTTAATCACTTTCAGCTCTGAAAAATTGGTCTTGGCTATCGCGGCAATCATTTCCGCGAAATGCTCAGGACTTTGAGTAGTCTGACAAATGATTCCTAACTTCTTGTGTTTACTTAGGTTAGAAACATCTTTTATTTCACCTACTACTGCTATATCAGGCGCAGAACCAATTACCGCCTGCACTTCAGGATGGCCTTTGTCTCCAATCATTACTACTTTATAGCCTTGGTCATAAAGCAGTTTTGCGATTTTTTGAACCCTTTTTACAAGTACGCAGGTTGCGTCAACGATTTTCAGCCCTTTTTTTCTGATTTGCTTTATTTGTTCTGCGGTCGCGCCGTGCGAACGGATAATAACCGTACCCGATTTTATTTTTTCAATCTTTTCGATTCTCTCTAGTCCGGCCGCGGATAATTTCCTGACCACGTCTTTATTATGAATGATTTCGCCAAGACTATGGACGTTTTTCTCTTTCGCGAGAGTCTTTTCCGCCATTGTTATGGCGTTTCTTACTCCCGGACAAAAACCGCAGCTCTGTGCAACTATAACTTTCATCCCGCACCTTCCGAATATTCAACGATTTCTTTTGGATGAACGCATATCCAATTAGAAAATAGGATTTTAATAAATTTGAAGGAAATTAAATAGAGGGAAGGTGCGGGATTCATTTTTCATTCTCCTGATACTCGTACGGTTTTTTGCCGACCTTTAGTCTGAGTTCTGTCTGCATATCCCTGAGAATCTTGGTGAGGTATTTAGCAAACTCTCTGTCGCCCAGTTCGGCGACTTTTTCTGCCGGAATGGGTTGTCCGTAAGTTACGTATACTTTTCCGGATGAGAACCATTTTTTATGTTTCGGCCAGCACTCGAACGCACCATCGATAACAGACGGCACTATAGGGACATTTGCTTTTCTTGCCAGCAGCCCAAAGCCCGGTTTTATCTCGGCGATTTTACCATTGGTTGTTCTGGTTCCTTCAGGATAGAGGACGAGTCCGTAACCGTCTTTGAGTTTTTCCAAAAACATCTTCATCGCGGTAAGGTCGGCCTGGTCCCGTTTGATTGGTATGGCGTTAACTGTGTGAACAAGCCTGCCGAAAACGGGAACCTTAAAAAGAGTGTCTCTTGCGGCAAAGCAGCACTGACGCTTGAACGGATTGGCGTTAAGCATAGGGTCAAGAAAACTTTGATGGTTGGATAGCAGCAGAAATCCGCCTTTTTCCGGGACGCGCTCCAGGTTATATGCCTTTGGATTAAAAAGTACTCTGCAGAATGCTCTGCAGGCGACTCGCCATAAGCAATACCAGATATAATTAATGTCTTTTTTAATTCTTTTAGTAATTTGACTTTTCTGAAAAGCTGCATTGGAAGCCCCTATTGAAACAGGGACGGCGGAGTTTTCCTGCTTCGGCAGATCATCCGGTTTTTCAGAAGGCTTATTTTGATAATCAAAAGGTTCCCTGCCGACTTTTAATCTCAGTTCACTTTGCATATTTCTGAGAACTTTGGTGAGGTACTTGGCAAATTCTCTGTCGCCGATAGAGATTATTTCTTCCGGCTGTATCGGTTTGCCGTACTGAACAAAAACTCTTCCCAGCGAAAACATTATATTATGTTTTGGCCAGCATTCAAAGGCACCGTCAACAATAACAGGGATTATCGGCACATTTGCTTTTCTGGCAAGCAGACCGAAACCAGGTTTTATTTTTCCGATTTTGCCGTCGTTTGTTCTGGTCCCTTCGGGATAAAGAACAAGACCGTATCCGGCTTTCAGCTTTTCTATACATCCCTTTATCGCGGTAAGGTCGGCCTGACCTCTTTTTATGGGAACGCTGCTGTACATAAGAAGCAGCCATCCGAATACCGGCGCCCTGTAAAGGTTGTTCCTTATAGCGAAAGCACACACCCTGTTTATCGGCGCAACAACAAGCAGAGGGTCGATGAAGCTTTGATGATTGCCCAGCAGAAGAAATCCTCCCCGCTTTGGAACGTTTGTGACGCCGTAGAACCGCATTCTGAAAAACATAACACAAAAGAACCGGATCGGCCAGCCGCAGATAAAATACCACATGTCTTTTATAAATATAAAGCTTTTAATCATTTTTCTTTATCAGTCCGAGAATTTTTTCGACAACCTGTTCAAGCGTCAGGCTGGTAGTATCCACTTTTATCGCATCGGCCGCGGCAATAAGCGGCGACACTTTTCTTGTCGAATCCTGCCTGTCACGTTTTTCAATTTCTGTCTGCAGTTTATTCGTATCGACTTTATAGCCGTTTTCGGTCAGTTCCTTTGCCCGTCTTTTGGCGCGTTCGACGCCGTCAGCGGTAAGAAAAAATTTAAAGTCGGCGTTTGGAAAAACAACCGTTCCCTGGTCCCTGCCTTCCGCTACGATTTTTTCATACTGGCCGGCGAAGGCTCTCTGTATCGGCACAAGTCTTTTGCGTAAAGACGGCATAGACGCAACGGCGCTGACGTTTGCGGTTACCTGCGGGTCGCGGATTTTTTCTGTAAAATCGCTGCCGTTTATTTTCACGGTCATTCGGTTGTCTTTAATCTCGAACTTGAAATTTGTGCTGTCGACAATTTTTTCGAGCTGGGCCGTATCGGCAAGGTCGCAGCGGCTCTGCATCGCGGCAAGAGTTACCGCTCGGTACATTGCGCCGGTATCGAGAAATGCCGCTCCAAGCCTGGCGGCAAGAAGTTTTGCCGTTGAGCTTTTCCCGCTGCCGGCAGGACCATCAATTGTGATTATTAGTTTAGCCACGCTTATCTGTAATTCTGACTACTACCATACTCGTATCGTCGGTCTGACGCGCAAGGCCGATAAATCTTCTTCGCAATATAAGAGTATTATTAACAATTTCACGAGCCGTGCCCATCACGCACTGCTTGAACGTTTTATACAAATTGTTTATGCCCCATATTTTCCCGTCGAAATTAACCGCGTCAATCAAACCATCGGTATAAAACAGCAGCCGGTCATTGTGCTTGAGCTCGACTCTTTCTATTTCATATTCCGTCTCTTTCGTTACGCCGAGAACCAGGCCGCCTTTTTTCAGTTCGCGTATTTTGCCGCCCCGCCAGAGCAGCGTCGGCTCGTGTCCGCAGTTGCAGTATGTCATACTCAGCTCTTTTGTGTTGATAATCGCATAAAAGAGCGTGATAAATTCTCCGTCCCTGCATTCCTCGCAGGCGGTGTTATTAAGTTTCCGGATTATTTCCGCCATCGTATGCCTCTTATGCCCGCCGTCTGCGTAAGCGCGTATCATACCCCTGAACGAACTCATCGTAAGCGCAGCCGGAATTCCTTTGCCGATAACATCCGCTATAGTTATTGCGATATTATTGTCGTCGAGTTTGATAAAATCGTACAAGTCCCCGCCGACCCCGAAGCAGGGCTTATAAGCCGCAGCGATTTCCAGGCCCGGCATTTTAGGCGCCGTCTCAGGTATCATTCTTCTTTGAATAATCCCCGCCAGTTTTACCTGCTGAGCGACCTGCTCGCCAGCAATTGCCCTCGCGTAATATTTAGCGTTGGTAATTGCGATAGCGCACTGCGAGGCAACCGACCGCGCCAGGGCAATATCGTCTTCCATAAAACCGCCTATCCGCGGCCGGTAAAGCCGCAGCACCCCTATCGATGTATTTTTGAACTGCATCGCGACGGTAAGCTGGCTTATAATGCCTTCCCTTTTCGAAGCGTCTTTGTATCTGACCCGCGAGTCGTCTCTCATATCGTCTATAATCACCGCTTCGCCGGCAAAGGCCGCCTTGATAACTGGGTCGTCTCTCGTAACGGGGCCTTTATTTCTGTATTCATCGCTCAGGCCGAAAGTGCTTCGCATCTTCAATTCGCCCGTTTCATCGTCAAGCAGTCTTATCGAGCAGGCCGAAGCGCCGGTTATCTCGACCGCGGCGCGCGAAAGCTTATCCAGTACTTCGCCCAGCGCAAAACCGCCTGCTACGAGCGTCGTAATCTGATAAATCTGTTCTTCTCTTTTTGTCAGTTTTCCAGGACTTTTCATATCATTCTGCTAATTAAGGTAATTTAAGTGCCTTATTATAACCATTTTGAAACAATTTTGAATTACGAATATCTTATTATTTTTTGGACTATTTTACCCCCGGGATTGACGTTTCCTGCACAGTTGCCAAAACATATAATTCCAATTATACTTATCTTTAAGGAAAATTCAATGACGAATATCGCGAAACATATACTTTTCAGCGGCCAGGTTCAGGGCGTCGGCTTTCGATTCACCGCTCATAGCGTCGCCCAGCGATACGAACTGACCGGCTTTGTGCGAAACACATCCGACGGCAAAGTCGAACTGTTCCTGCAGGGCAGCGAAGATGATATTAACGATTGCATAGAGGATTTGCAGCAAACCTTCAGCGTCAGGAACACTCAAATAGAAGATGCCTCGTTCGATTCTTCCCTTAAGGATTTCAGAATAACGTTCTAATCAGTTAATCCTCTAATCCTCTTCTCTGCTGTTTAAGCAGGCTCCTCGATTTTTTCTGTTTTAATCTTTTTTCAACCGCAGTGTGGGTAGGCCTTGTCGGCCTTCTTATTTTCGGCCTCTTCAGTGCGCCTTCTAAAATATTAGTTAATTTCTCAACGGCAAAATCGCGGTTGGCCCTTTGACTTCTGAACCTCTGGCTTTCCACAATCAACCTATTGTCTTTTGTTAATCGAGACGCAAGTTTTCTTATAATAATTTCTTTTTGCTGACTGTTTAAAATCCCGCTGTTTTCAACATCGAACACAACGGCAACTTTTGTATTGAGTTTATTTACATTCTGCCCGCCGGGGCCTGAACTCCTGCTGGCCTTGAATATAAGCTCGTCCTGAGGTATTTGAATTTTATGATTGGCCACTTACTGCGTTTCCCATTAAAAATAGCCACTAAGACACAAAGGCACGAAAAAAATAATTTTATAAAAAAACTTTGTGTCTTGGTGCCTTTGTGGCTACGTAAAAACGCGCCCGGCAGGACTCGAACCTGCAACCTACGGATTCGAAGTCCGCAACTCTATCCAATTGAGCTACGGGCGCTTAAAACCACAAGTGCTTGCATTGTAATAATTTGTTGATTCCTCTGTCAATACTAAAAGGGTGGCGTGAAAGTATCCGGCTGACGCTCACTACTCGCTAATGGCGCAAAACTGTGGTTTGACTCGTTCTAACGGCGGGCGGGTTCAAGCGCGGCGCCAGCCAGCGAAGGATGCGGCCTGTTAAGCCCGGCGCGGTCATGCAGGTGATGCTGATGTGCCCGTGCGGCAACCGCCAGATGTCGGGCCGCCCCCACGCTTCCCAGAGTTCCTTGGTGGCTTCTTTGGGAACCATCAAATCATGGATTGCATCGATCAATAATATATTTTCCCTGGGGATGGCTGGCCGGATTGTGGCCAGATTCAAAGCGGTCAGATTCAACGCCTCCAATGCCACGCGCTGTCCCTGCAACTTCTCTCGGATGCGTCGCAAGAAGACTAGTTCCGCGAACTCTGGATTCATTCGCACGCCGGGTATGGTCAGAACGGCCGCGGTCAGGCGCGCCTCGCGGCACACCGCCAACCCCGCCAGCCATGCGCCATACGAAATGCCCCACAGCGCCACGGCAGGGCAACCTTCACCCAGCAGCCACCCGGTCAGGGCGCGTATTTCGGCAATCGCCTGCGACGTTGTCTCCGCCAGTTGCATGTAATCCGAGCCGCGCAACGCCGCAGGTCTGCGCAGACGGCGTTGAAAGTAGCAGGGCAACACCAACGTCGCCGCGTTGAATCCAGCCCGATTGCAGCGGCGAGCGATCAATGGAAATTTGTACCAATGATTAAAGTAGTCAGCCCGACCATGCAGCAGAACGATCACCGGCCGTTCCTGCCAGTTCTCGCCGCAGCGGTAGAGCCGGCCATGAACAACGTTGTTCTCCGCAAAGTCGCCCGGTCGCGGCGTGGGAAAGCGAAAGTTCAATCCCGCCTTGTCGGGATTGAACTCAACCCGCGCCGGTTGGCTTTCGGCGGGAATGAAGTCCGGCCCTTTCAGGAATTGGAGCGCTTCCTCCAGCCGTGGACTTCGTCCATGGTCGCGCGAACCCAGCGTGGTCAGGAACTGAATGGCCGACCAGTCAATCAATTTGGACAAAGGCGCGATCATTCGTTTTTAAGTTTCTTTCCCTCGCAATCCGGATACCCTGCCAGATGGTGGATTACAGCCGTTACTTCACCTTTATCATTCTTAATGAAAGTCAATTGCGCATTACCTTGCCCACAGGCAAAAATGGGCGGTACAGGATTCGAACCTGTGACCTCACGGGTGTGATCCGTGCGCTCTAACCAGCTGAGCTAATCGCCCTTTTCAATTCGCATCGGCTATTAAACCTTCTTTATTGGGTCATTGTCAAGCTTTACCCCCACACCAATTGTTCCGTGTGATTGAATATCAGCATTTTTCTCGACAGGCACTCATTGAACCGCCTTTTTGGGGTTTTTGCATGGTACAATTGGTGTGGGGGTAAAAATTATGTTGAAATAATAAAGAATCTTGCAAATAATTATAAGAAGTTATATAATTAAAGAACAAATTTGTCTATTATGTTTTTAAGGAAGCAAAAATGTCATTAGGCCAGATAATTCGAAAAAGACGGCACGAATTGAACATAACGCTCGACGAAGTGAGCGCAAAAATCGGTTTTTCAAAGCCTTATCTATCGACGATAGAGACTGGCAAGGTGAAAAATCCGCCCGGCGACAAGCTTCTCCGCAAGCTCGAAGATGTCCTGCAGTTCGCCCCCGGCACTTTGAGACATACCGCCAATCTCGACAGGATGCCCGCCGATGTGCGTCAGCAGTTCGAGGCTTACGAATCGGAAAATCAGCGATGGCGAAAATTAGTGCGGAACCTGATGGACAAAAAAGTTACAGGCCACGACATCAACGCCCTGCTCTCAAAAAGTGATTTGAATGTCGAAAAGAACACTTCCAAAACCGAGCCCGGCAGATTGATACCGATTATAAATCGCGTCGCGGCGGGTTATCCGGTCGATTTTGACGACCTGCAGTACCCCGCTGGTTTTGCCGACGATTATGTGCGATGTCCGGATATCGACGACCCGCACGCATTCGGCGTAAGGGTTATCGGCGATTCTATGGAGCCGAGATTCGTGCAGGGCGATATCGTAATCTTTTCGCCTGCCGTCGAGGTAAGAAGCGGCGACGACTGTTTTGTCAGATTAGCCACGCCGCACGAAACGACGTTTAAGCGGATTTTTTTCGAAGCTGATAATATGGTAAGGCTCCAGCCGCGGAACGAAAAATATTCGCCGATGGTAATTGAAGGCTCACGAATCAACGGCCTCTACAAAGCCGTCATTAAATACGAAAAATTGTAAATGACACTGGTCAGACCTTTCATTTCGTTCTCTCTGCTGGTTTCGCTGCTGAATCTTGTCGGCGGATGCGCATCCCTGCCGAATGTTTCTAAAATGATTCACGAGGTGTCGCCCACGAACAAACCGAATCAAATCGTCTCGGCCAACGGACCGCTGTCTGACAACGAAAGCCAGGTCATTATTGACCAGTTAAAGCAAACGGCTCCTCCCACCGATATTCTGACCGGCTATTTGGCGGTCATGGATGCATGGAGCAAATCGCCTCTGACAAACGGCAACAAGGTCACGCTCCTGGGCGATGAGGATACCGCCTACGCCGCAATGTTCAAAGCGATACAGAATGCTAAAGACAATATTAATATTGAAACCTTTTTCATTGAAGATGACGATGTTGGCCATAAATTTTCGGAACTCTTGCGCCAAAAACAGGCGCAGGGCGTCCAGGTTAATATCATCTACGACAGCCTGGGCAGCAGCAAAACTCCCGCTTCCTTTTTCAAAAACCTGCGGGACACCGGGATTAACGTAATCGAATTCCATTCGACAAGTCCGCCCGGTACTTCGGGGCCATGGCTGCAATTGCGTTTCGACCACCGCAAGATTCTGATTGTCGATGGCAATCTGGCAATCACGGGAGGCATCAACATCAGTCAGGGTTACTCGCTCCAGGTTCCTGAAGGGAAAAAGAAAAAAGGCAAGGATGCATCGGTAACCTGGCGTGATACCGACGTTCAGATTGAAGGCCCTGCTGTCGCCCAGCTTCAAAATCTCTTTATCAACACCTGGCAGCAGCGAGGCGGAAATAAACTCGCCCAGCGAAGCTATCTCCCCCCGCTGAAAACAGAAGGGAACGTTCTTGTTCGAATCGTCGCCAACTCACCCGGCGAGCGTAGAAGGAAGACTTATGTTATGTATGTCTCTGCCGTCACCTTTGCCCGCCATTCCGTGCATCTGACTACCGCATATTTCGTCCCCGACAGCCAGATAACCAAAGCCTTAACAGATGCCGCCAAACGCGGTATCGACGTAAAGATAGTTCTCCCCTCTGTCAGCGATTCCCCGATGTCCGTAGCTGCCGGCCGGTCTTATTATTCCAGGCTTTTGAAGGCGGGTGTAAAGATATACGAATACCGCAAAACCGTTCTGCACGCCAAGACCGCCGTAATTGACGGCATCTGGTCAACTGTCGGCTCAACCAATATGGACTACTGGAGCTTTTTAAGTAATGATGAGGTCAACGCCGTCATCATGGATCGCCAATTCGCCTCTGAAATGGAAGCGCTGTTTGCAAAGTACATCGAGCAGTCAGACCAGATTAAATTGGAAGACTGGAAAAAACGTCCCTTCTTCTCCCGCATCAGTGAAGGATTCGCGCACCTATTCGTCTATTGGCTGTAAATAGTTAATCTTGTCATTCCCGTGAAAACGGGAATCCATAAATTCCAAAAGCCCGCCGATTTACTCGGCGGGTCAGAGCCCTGAGCGTAAGCGATGGGTAATTAAATCGCGGCGTAATATTTACATGTTTAGCCCCCAGTTGCACTGGGGGTTCGTTGTCATTGCGAGGCTTACCCGCCTTTTATCCGCCTCAGGCGGACTGGCGGGCCGTAGGCCGCGGCAATCTCGTTCCGTCATTTCGAGCGCAGTCGAGAAATCTCTGAAATTTCAAATTTCAAATATTAAATTCATTTCGGACAAGGCGTCATTCTGAACCTCAATTTAGTGGGGCAGTGAAAAAGCGATTATTGACAGAACGATGGATTTTGGGTAATGTGTATGGCGAAAATGAAAGAAATGATAAAAAATACTCCCATTTTTTCATATTATCAATTACGGATTAAAAGAACCTGAGGATGAAGAAAAACCCTTATGAAACATGATTTAAATCACCTAAATCGACAATTGGCACCCGAAGCCCATACACCGATGTATAACTTTCATAAATATTGGGCTCGTAAAACATGGAATGTCGTTGGTCAATTCATTGAAACATATTGTCCTAAAGGTGGTATTGTTTTCGATCCTTTTGTGGGTAGTGGTATTGTTGCGATGGAAGCACTTAAAAGAGGCAGAAAAGCTATTGTCTCTGATTTGAACCCAATCGCAACTGAAATTACTCGTTTAACTTTAAAGCCTATAGATTTAAATAAGCTTCACGAAGCTTTTGTGGCAATAGAAAAATTGGTAAAAAATAAAATCTTAGATTTATATAAAACTAAATGTCGCAAGTGTGGAAATGAATTCTCATTTAATTGTGCGATATGGAAGAAAAACAAATGTGTTGAAATAAGATATTATAATTGTTCATCTTGTGGGGAACAAAAAATATCAAATAATCCTGTGATCGATTACGATTTAAGAAAAATTAATGAGATTGATAAGCATAAAATTAAGGAGTGGTATCCAACAAACAAACTCTACCATATTAACGGAAATCCATTTAAAGAAAAGCAACATTATGAGCAAATTAATGATTTATTCACAAAGCGAAATCTCTATGCGCTTGCTATCTTAATGGATGCAATTGAAAAGGAGGAAAACAGAGATATAAAAGACTTTTTAATTATTGGGTTTACTTCAATGCTACACCTTTGTAGCAAAATGACACCTGTTCGACCAACACGTCCTATGAGTTCAGCCTGGACCCAACATAGTTATTGGAGCGCAAATGAATTCATGGAACAAAATGTATGGGAAAAATTTGAAAGCGCAATTATAGGCAAACAGGGATTAATAAAAGCCAAAGAAGAATCGAACAGGTATTATGGAAAAATCAAATTTGCAAGAAAGATAGAGGATGTAATTGAAGGCGATGCTAATGTATTTATATATAATGGAGATTGTATCGAATTAATGGATAGGATGAATAAAAAGTTTGGTGATAATGGTTGTGTTGATTATATTTTTACTGACCCCCCTTATGATTCATCAATTCAATATGGGGAATTATCCTACATTTGGGTTACATGGATTAAGAAAGATAAGAATTATCTCGAGACGATTGATAGTAAAGAAATTATTCATAATGAAAAGCAAAACAAAGATTTTACTGTATATACATCGCTTTTAAGAAATAGCTTCCAAGGCATGTTCAATGTTTTAAAAGCAGATAAGTATTTAACTCTTACATTCCATAATCCCACTTTTAAGGTCAGAAACGCAACTATGCGGATAGGGGTTTTAGCAGGATTTGAACTTCAAAAAATTCATCATCAAGAGCTAGCCCATTCTTCACCAAAATCATTATTGCAACCTTTTGGTTCAGCACAAGGTGATTTCTATCTAAGGTTTTATAAGCCTGATTTATGTAAAGGGGGTTATAAGCCAGAATTAATCGATGAAAAGCGATTTGAGAAAATTGTAGTAGATACTACTACTAAGGTATTAGCTGAAAGAGGAGAACCAACGCCATATACTATTATCATAAATGCTATTGACCCAGAGCTTGCTAAGCAAGGATATTTCTCAGAACTTGAAACAGGACTAGATTCTGAAGATGTTCTAAAGAAGCATTTAGATAGGGAGTTTTCTCTTATTGAAGGCAAAATAGCCGCAACTACTGGAAAATTATGGTGGTTTACTGATCCTAATATTGTTCCACATCTGGAAAAAATACCCTTATCGGAAAGAGTTGAGCAAACTGTCTTGCGGCAATTGCAATCAAAAGGAAGTGTTACTTTTACAGATATTTGGGAGGCGGTGAGTATTGCCTTCCCTAACTCATTGACTTCCGACCAAACAAGCATAAAAAGCGCATTAGAAGACTATGCTAGACCTGTAGCCGGTGGGAATTGGATGATTAAACAAAATTTTCAGCCAAATGTTATAGAAAAAGAGCACTCAACAATTATCGCATTATTGGCAGAGATAGGCAGAAAGCATGGTTATAAAATATATATAGGCAAGGTGGAGCAATCCCACAAAATTGATTCCTTCATGATACATAAAAAATTTCTTAAGGATTACCTTGATTACCCTGACTTAAGCCGAATAAAAAATATCGAAAACATTGATATTGTTGAAGATATTGATTTGTTATGGATAAAAAACCATAACATTGAATATGTATTTGAGATTGAAGCAACAACCTCTATGACGAGTGCTTTATTAAGAGGATCAAACATTGAAAGTTCAGTATCAAAAGTCATGCTTTTCCCATCGGACAGATATCGACAGTATGAACGAAAGATGAAGACGCCTATGTTTCATGAAAGATTTAAAAGTGATAATTGGAAATTTATATTGTTTGAACAATTATATCAAGCATGGAGCAAAAAGAACAATGAAACGTTAATAGAGGAAATCACAAATTTAGGATTTAACAAGAAAAGAAAAGTTGACCCTCAGTTAAAACTAAATTTTTAACCAAAGTCTATTTTTAATATTCTGCCGTTGCAATTCCTCAATATTTTTTAAGATTATATCATGACTTCTTTTTAAACTCAACGAAAAAAAACATTTAGCCGTCGCCATCTTGTCCGTCCGAAGCCTTAGCGAAGGCGGATTAGGGCGATGTTTCTAATCTTTAAGGCAAAACTGCGCAGTAGATTTATTGCTTCAACTTTGCTGATATAATCGGCAAAAATTCAGATTTTGAAACCCTGCGTTTAGCCGTTGTCGGTACGACAACGTTCGTTTGCTTTAAGGCCGTTGGCGCAGCCGGCAAAAATTTAAAGTGCAAACCCGGCTGAAGTTTACTTCAAGCAAGGGTTCAGCTTTGAATTTTACAGTCCCCAAGGGACGTCTTAAAGCAATATCGCCTCTGTGTTGCTCTGTGTTCGGCGCCTGCCCCGTGAGATGACGCTTCGGCTATCTCATCGGGGTGGCTCGGTGGTGAAAAACCGTGTTAATCCGTGTCTAAAAAAATGTTCTCTGATGCTTAAAAAAAGCGTTTTTTTCTCTTTTTGTCTCAAAAGTTACTCCCCCTTTTTGTCGATAAAACAAGGTAAACCTTCTGCGGAGAAGGTTTACGCCCGATAACTTCAGTCTCGCCGAAGGCGGAATTGAACATTTTTCCGCCAAAAGCATATAAGAATAGATAAAAGAAATTTGATTGCTGTTTTTAAGTGTTAATTTCGCTATTTGATATAGAATACCAGATACTCAATATTAAGCAGAGGTAACTATGTTTGAACGGTTTACAGATAGAGCAAGAAAAGTAATGGCCCTTGCCAATCAGGAGGCCCAGCGGTTCAACCACGAATATATCGGAACAGAGCACATATTGCTCGGCCTTGTCAAGGAAGGCTCCGGCGTCGGCGCAAATGTCCTCAAGAATCTCGACGTCGATATTAAAAAGCTTCGGCTGGAAGTCGAAAAGCTCGTCAAGAGCGGCCCCGATATGGTTACGATGGGCAAACTGCCTCACACGCCCCGCGCCAAAAAAGTCATCGAATTCGCAATCGAAGAGGCTCGCTCGCTAAACCACAATTACATCGGCACAGAGCATCTGCTTTTGGGATTGCTCCGTGAATCCGAGGGCGTCGCAGCGCAGGTTCTTATGAATCTGGGCTTAAAGCTCGAAGACGTCCGTCAGGAAGTTTTGAATCTTCTCGGCGCAGGCGTTGAAAACAGTATGCCATCGCTCGATATGAAAATGGACCCGATGTCGGCAGCCAAGCAGAAAAGCCGAACACCTGCCCTCGATAGTTTCGGCAGAGACCTTACATCTCTGGCGACCGAAGGCGAACTCGACCCTGTCATCGGCAGAAAAACTGAAATTGAAAGAGTCATTCAAATCCTCTGCAGGAGAACGAAAAATAATCCGGTACTTATCGGCGAAGCGGGCGTTGGAAAAACAGCGATTGTGGAAGGTCTTGCCCAGATGATCACCAATAAGAAGGTGCCCGAACTGCTCCGCGATAAAAGAATAGTATCGCTCGACCTTGCGATGATGGTTGCCGGCACGAAATACCGCGGCCAATTCGAGGAGAGAATCAAGGCGGTTATCAACGAAGTCAAACGAGCCAAGAACGTCGTGCTGTTTATCGATGAGCTTCATACTCTTGTCGGAGCAGGCGGCGCGGAAGGCGCGATTGACGCGTCCAATGTTTTGAAACCCGCTCTTTCACGAGGCGAAGTGCAGTGCATCGGCGCTACGACATTCGATGAATACCGCAAATATGTCGAAAAGGACGCGGCTTTGGAGCGCAGGTTCCAGACGATTATCGTTGAGCCGCCGAACAAAGAAGAAACACTGGAAATTCTCAAAGGTTTGCGCGACCGTTACGAGGCCCATCATCGCGTAACTTTCACCGATGACGCACTCGACCAGGCCGTTGAGCTTTCCAGCAGGTACATAACAGGCAGATGTCTGCCGGACAAGGCAATAGATGTTATTGACGAGGCCGGCGCCTGTGTCAGACTGAAGAATATGACAGCTCCGCCGAATATGGCTGAGATTGAAAAGCAGATAGAAAAAATGCAGATGGAAAAAGACGAGGCCGTAAAGAACGCCGACTATGAAAAGGCCGCCTCTCTTCGCGACCAGTGCCAGAAGCTTTTGGACGAAAAATCTCAGACTCAGCAGCAGTGGTACGACCAGAACAAGGACAGCACCGGCACAGTCGATATCGAGATTATTGCCGAGGTTGTCAGCAAGATGACTGGCGTGCCGCTTACTCGTTTGGAGAAGCACGAGACGCAGAGGCTTTTGGAGCTTGAGCTTGAGCTGCACAAAAGGGTAGTCAGTCAGGAAGAGGCCGTTAACGCAGTCGCCAAATCAGTCCGCAGGAGCAGAAGCGGATTAAAAGACCCAAATCGTCCGATGGGCTCGTTTATTTTCATTGGTCCCAGCGGCGTCGGCAAGACCCTGCTCGCCCGCGCCCTCGCCGAATTTATGTTCGGCGACGAGGACGCCCTTGTCCAGATTGATATGAGCGAATATATGGAGAAGCACAACGTCAGCCGCCTCGTCGGGGCACCACCCGGCTATGTTGGTTATGAAGAGGGCGGACAGCTGACGGAAAGAATCAGACGCAGGCCGTATGCGGTGCTGCTGCTGGACGAAATTGAGAAGGCACATTCGGATGTCTATAATATGCTGCTGCAAATTATGGAAGAAGGCAGACTGACCGACAGCTTCGGCAGACATATAGATTTCAAAAACGTTATCCTTATTATGACCAGCAATATCGGAGCAGACCTTATCAGAAACCAGTCAGGCTTCGGGTTCGGCAAACGCACCGCAGAAGCAAACTATGAAAAAATGAAGGAAATGCTCCAAAAAGAAGTCGACCGCCATTTCAGGCCGGAATTCATTAACAGACTCGATGATGTTATCGTGTTCCATGCCCTGACACGCGAAGACCTCACTACTATTGTCGAATACGAACTCAACAAAGTCTTCAAACGCCTTATCAAACAGGGATATCGGCTTGATGTCAGCGCACCGGCCAAGGAATTCCTTATTGAAAAAGGCTATAATAGCGAATTCGGCGCCCGGCCATTACGCCGAGCGATAGAAAGATATATCGAAGATGCCCTGAGCGAAAATATACTCAGAGGTGAATTCAAAAATAAAAATGTCATCAAAATCGACGTGCAGGACGAAAATACCCTGAAATTCGAAGGTCTGCAGGAAGAAAGACCAAAACCACAGGCCGCGCCCGTCGCTGCCGTACCCGGAGACAGTCCGACTGAAGGAACATAAAAATAAAATAAAAAATCAAAAATAAAAGATAAAAAATGAGGAACGCCCGTTGGGCGAGACCTATTAATATTTAACCCCGGTTTGGTGTGGCACAGGCTGGGGTTTTTTATTGCGCTATTTTTTAACCACGGATCCGCCTCCGGCGGACAAGTTTCGCGGACTACGCGGATTTTTAACTTTCACCACAGGTATTCTCTATGATTTCCTTTATTCCCTATTATTCCTAAAAAAGCTTGATTTGTTTCCGGCAGGCACTATACTCGTATGCAGTATACTACATACGAGTATAGATACTGATTGATATGGGATTGGTGGATTTTGATATAAGATATAAGGTTAAAAATGAAGGAGTTATTATATGGATTTTAATAACTGGATAACACAACTTCGCAAGGGGCTGCTGGAAATGGCGGTAATTAATCTTCTGCAGAACAGGAAAATTCATGGGTATGAAATAGTACAGAAATTCAAACAGTTAAACGGCCTTAAAATGCGTGAAGGTAATATTTACAGGATTTTAATAAGACTTCGAATAGATGGGATTGTTAAAAGCAGCGAAGAAGGCACGGAAGGCGGTCCGCCGAGAATATATTTCGAGCTGACAAAAGAAGGCCGAAATGTTTTAGAGAAGATGAACGATCACTGGGATGGGGTAAAAGAAAGTATTGAAACAGTGCAAAAAAGAAGAATCAAATAAAAGCCAATAACAGATGCGGGATGAAATCACCCCAGTTAGATAGCTAAAGTATCTTCAAGAAGCTAATTGACGCCCCGATGAGATAGCCGAAGCGGCATCTCACAGGGTAAACATCTAACGGGGTAAACGCCGCTCACCGAGACCACAGAGAATTTTTCAGGTGGAAGTTTTAGGTGTTTTGTCACTATGCTCCTATGTAGTATACTACATACGAGTATAGATACTTCGTAGTTTTTTACATTAGGGATTTTTTGCATAAGGGTTTTTTACGTAAGGGGTTATTGTAATTGAAGATTTAATCCGTCTTCGTCCTTCGGACTATGACGAGACGCTACGCGGATTGAAAATTGAAGATTTAAGATTTGAAATTTCATATTTGAGAACTGAACGCCGCCTCCCATCCTTCGTCCCTTAAGACGGACTATGGAGGGCAGGCAAGGCGGCGGACCCCGATAAGATAATATTTTTGGAGAACACCCCAGTTAGATAGCTAAAGTATCTTCAAGAAGCTAATTGACGCCCCGATGGGATAGCTACGGGCATCCCACGGGGTAAACATCTAACGGGGCAGGCAGGGCAGGCGCCGCTCACAGAACGCACAGAGGCAATATTGCTTTAAGGCAGTGCAAAAACAAAAAAGATACACTGATACGCATTTAACATCTGTTTTGTCACTATACTCCTATGTAGTATACTGCATACGAGTATAGATACTTCGTAGTTTTTTGCATTAGAGATTTTTTGCGGCGAGGGTTTTTTACGTAAGGGGTTATTGTAATTGAAGATTTAATCCGTCTTCGTCCCTCAGGGACTACGAACGGACAAGAGGGCTTCGCCGAGACGCTGACGCGAAATAAAAGATAAAAAATGAGGAAACCAGCACTTAAAGAATTTTAAGTGCTGGTTTTTTTTATGCGCAAAATAAGGGTGGTTTTTATGCGGCGAGGGTTTTTCAGTTTTGAGTTAGAGTTTTAGGTCATAAATTCGGCGATTAACTGTTTCGCATAAGCTTCAGCGTTTTGTATGAGGATTTGCTTATGAAGTAATAACACAATTGCATAAACAATAAGTAAAATGATTGATGAAATAATAAGAATGGGATTTTTATACCATATAGAGCCTAATATTATATTCATAATACAAAAAATTATAGAGTATACCGCTCCGCCAATTACATTTCTCATGAAGCCGTACCAGATATTTTGCTCCAAAACTAAATAGCCCTTTTTAATTTTGAGCCTAATTGATTGGGTAGCTTCGTTCAAACGTTTTCTTGCCTCTGTAATATCAGCGGCTTCTTCGCTTTCATTCAATAAATCAATATCAAATTGTTTTTTCACAAGCTGCCTGAATTTATCTTTATAGCTTTTTGAAATTGTATTATCAGCATACGTCATTAGATATGTTGTTGGAAATCCGGATTTGTTTTGAAAAAGTTTTTTTTCTATAACTTTGGAAGTTATACGTAACACCTGAGCATAAAAATAAAGAAATATAATGGATAATGTTATGCCGCCATAGAACTTCAAACCTAAAAGATAAGCTCCTAATTCTTTAAGCTGTATATTATCTGATAGAAAGAACCAAAGGACAAAAAGCGGCAAAGCTGATATAATACAAGGAAAGAACCGAGCATAAATTGTATATGTGTTAAACTTTGTCATAAAGCACTCCTTGCTTACTTCTAAAATAATAACCCTTTAACCTTCAAGCACTCCTGGAGAGGGAGCGTCATACTTAACAAGGTAATGGGACTATCATTTAATAAGCTTAGTTTCGAAATCATTCGTACCAAGAGAAGTAAAGAGCGAAACACCGCCTTTTACATTTGTAGAAAAAACATGTTTGGCAGTCTTACTATATACAGCAACTGCTTGGGAATCAGGATGCCCATATTGATTATCAACGCCAGCACTAATTAATATAGTATTAGGCTCGACAAGAAGAAAAGTTTGGGCATTTGCTCCTGTTTTTGATCCATGATGAGGGGCAGCCATTATATCTGACCGCAACGCTTTCCCAAATAATCGGTTGATTGTATCCCAACGCTCACTTTCAGTATCGCCAGTAATCAGGTAAGAAAACCCACCTTCACCCTTACCTTGCAAGCGAAGCACAATACCTGAATTATTCGAATTATTCATATCTTCAGGATGCGGAGAAAATAATTCAAAGTCGAAATATTGAGATAAACCTTTGAGCATTCGAGACCCCACCTTGTCAAGTCGCACAGAAATTCTTTTAAGAGGGTGATCAGAGCTCTCTCTTTCTTTTTCTTGCTGATCTATGATCTGAAAAACTTTTTTTGCTGTCTCCGTATCTTTAAAATATTTGGGATACATAACCCAATCAGGTCTATATTTTTTAAGAACTAACCCAACCCCAGAAACATCAGAGTGATCTTCGTCAAATCCTGTTAAAATTAGGCCACGGACAAAATAATTCTTCAAAAAGGACGCTAACATACCTTTGACATAAGTAACCGTATCATCTCCGGATGGTGGGATATAAGAGTCCACAATAATAGCATCATTCTCGTGGCGAACAATAGCAAGTGCCCCTTGACCAACATTAACTGTAATTATATCCATTTTTCCCCTTAATAAACTAAAAGGTAATCATTTTTTTATCTTTTCGAATATCTCATTATTCAAATCGCGCTCAAACAAATATACTGCTTTCCAAGCTGAATCAAAAATTCGTTTAAGATATAACTGAGAGCATTGGAAGAGGTGCCTGCTTGAAGCAGATAAGGTTATGGAGTACGATGGCTTTCTTTTATTGATTGATTCCAATACAAAAACCTCAACAGATGAATTATCGATAAGATTAAGGTTGCCTCTCCAGTAAAGACTCTTTGTTTGTTTTGAAAGAAAAGGTTTTAATTCTGTATACATTTCAGAAATAAATTCTTTATCTCTTGCACGAATATGATCTAGCATTGGCTGACTAGAGATTAAATCAGTTAAAGTTTCTTTTATAGAAACTCCTTCAATAGCTTTTGCTTTATCTATAAATACAGCAGCCTCTTTTATAATCTTAACCTGTGCACTTGGAATCTCATGGACCAAAGACTCTCCCCTTTTAAGCAAAAAATGTTTCACTAAATATCTTTCTCTATTGTAAAAAGTACGGCCCTTAGCCACAACTAAAAGAGCATAGAAAAAATCGGTATTATGTTTCTCATGGTTCACAATCCTTTCATACGTCTCAACGTCTCCTGAACTTAGTGTATCTAGACCATTAACATGGTGGGTATGCCAATTCCCGAGATGTTCAATCTCTGGATGTTCAGCTTCAATCTTACGGAAAACTGCTTCTTGATATGCACCATCTTGAAAAAAACTTGTTGGCGATCTACGTGCATTGTGCCCAGGACCAATTAAACCGCAGACTTTTATATTTAATTTATTTCCGCTCTGATGATAATATCCAACAATGCGCCCGCCGGTCTCATCTATGTCATTTGTATCGCACTCATCAAAAATAGCTTCTAATACATCTTTGCAAATAGAAATTTTGACTTGGAAGCCTTCTATTTTTTTTCTTTTGAACATACTTGACATCCTTCCTGTGGATCCAGAGTAATACGCTGAATTTGAAAATGTTTGGTGAATGGATGAGTGGGGCGATTTCCCCAAATAATATAATTATCAGGAATTGGTTGCATATATTTCGGACGTTCTGGTAATGTCGCAGCAATTGCATCAAGGAGAAATCTAGCATGGAAAGCTGTGATAAAAGATATATCCACGTTGAGCCCAGGAGAATCCTTTATTTCAGATATTTCCATTCCATACATTAATTCCCTCTCTTTTTCAGAAACCAAATCTATTTCTCTTATCCCATGGCGATATTCAGTTCTTTCAAGAATGCGTTCTAGGCATGCCAAACAGCCACCTAAGCTTGGACGATAGCTAAAAACTTCTCCCCCAATACCGCGAGTAAAGACACGAGCTACTACAAACGGAATCTTGTTACGTACACAAATCTCATTAACTAAATAACGGGAAGGTTCATTATCAGTGGCTAAAGCGATTACTGTATGATTTTTTATCTCGAATTCAAGATTATCATAGTGCATTATATCTACGTCAAGTTTTCTTACATTAATCGCGGGGTTTCTGTCTAACAATACCTCCTCGACGGCATCGACTTTCTTCTTACCTATAAACTTACGCCCACAAACATGCCTAATAACATTTTCTAACTCGAGAGCATCCTTATCTATAAGAGTAAAATTACGAATACCTGACATAGCCAACTGCAGAGCAAGATTACCACCACCTGAACCACACCCAACGATAAGAACCCGAGTATCGCTTAATAGTCCGACATCAAATAATTTTTCTATTCGTGTAAATATTTTTTCTTCGCTCATTTATTACCTTCAACTTTATTTGGCCAACTTCCTTTTTCTCGCCATTCACCATAGCCAGTAAGCCACTTTCTGGCTAACGCTAGCACAGAAGTAATATTATGTTTACCGGGATTCCAATTTGCCATGGCGCCAAAAATGCAAAGTGCTCCATCTTGCCATCGATGAGGCGCATCGTCGATAATAGGCGAAGCGTAGATTTTAGGAGCGTTATTTGGATATCCATGGGGGAGTACTATTTTAAGTGTAATTTCATATTTATCAACAGCTTCTTTAAACAGTATCTCCAATTCGTTTCTATTAGAAAATGTCAATAATGGTTTTTCTCCTATTTGACGTAATTGGTCTAACTCTTCATTAACTTTATATACTATATCCTTTGGTATATCGGGTAAAAAAAACCATATCGGAACTAAGCATGCTTTTTGGCAACCATTTCTTTCAATAATAAATGACTCGCCATTTTTGTATACCTTATCAAGAATTTCTCCGGGCGAACTACGTAATTCCATCATTGTCAAAGTTTTAAAATCTAACTCCATAGGATTTCCTTTAGTGTTTTATTTGTGCTCCTGGCCAATTATAATTCCGCTTCCAAACTTCATATTTAGCAAGCCATTTAGTTGCACGCTGAATTACAAATAGAAGGTTATGAATTCCTGGGTTCCACATACTTGGATGTAAATAGCAAATGTTACCGGCCTCATAACGATGAGGCGATGAATTAATCTCTGGTTTAATAATATATACTTTTGGCATTTCATTTGGGTAGCTATCGGGAAAATGAATCTCAACACTATAATATTGTTGAGAGGAAGGTTGTAACACCGTCTTGACATAAACTTTTCCCTCTGTTGTCGGATGAAGCTCAACGTAGGAGAAATGCTCTCGTGCTTGATAAAATTCAGAATTAATACGAGAAATATCCATGATTATCTCCTATAATATTCGCCGCCAAGATTCTCACGCATCGTTAACGGCTTCTTTCCACCCAGCTCATCGGTACTCGTTTGGCCTTTTGCCCGAATTTCACCATTAGGAAGTATTTCAATTGGGATTTCTTCTTCCCGATCCAAAATTGCTTCCAATTCTGCGATTGTTGGTTTTTGTGCCATATATTAGTTCCTTAAACATTTTAATTATACAATTAATACAATTGTGCAGCTTATGACACTCTTTCTATTTAGTCAAGCGAAATTATTTTTAAATTTAAAATTTTTTGCCTCACAATTTCAGATATAAAATGTCTGTATATGGACAAAAACGTAAGTAGAAACTGACGCATTTTGAAAAACAGGCAAAAAATCCTTGACTTTTATTAAAAATATGGTAAAATACGCATATTGTTAAGTAAAAAATTAACAATATGAGTTAACGGTTATCAGTACCTATAAACTGGAAACCCGGAAAAATTATAAATAAATAAAACAGAATACCCCTCATTTACATTCGGGGCTCTGTTGAGTTTTTAATCCAATTCCCAAATTTTAAATCCGCAATTTTATACGAGGAAATTCTATGTCCAAAATCAATGTCAATTTTAATTTTCACTATCCAACGTTTATCGAAATCATTTTCGTATATTTTCTGCTGCGCTACAGAAAATGGAAATACGGATATGCCTTTCGCAAGATAAAACTTACGCAGGGCCAATACGCAATCGTTGACGTTGAAGATTACGAGAAACTGAGCCAATATCCATGGTACGCTATCAAGAATAAAAAGAAATACTACGCGGGACGAGCCTCAAATCAAAACGGAAAGAAGAGGATTATGTTCCTGCACCGGCAAATAATGCCCCCGCCAACAGGCTTTGTCGTTGACCATGAAAATGGAGACGGATTAGATAACCGCAAGGCAAACCTGAGAATCGTTACCGTACAGGAGAATAACTGGAATAACAGGCAGGGATTTGACGAAGGCGTGAGTAAATATAAAGGCGTTACAATACATAATAATAAATATTGCGCAAGACTGCCGCATAAAGGACGTAAAATTCATCTGGGATATTTCGATAACGAAATAGAAGCGGCGAAGGCATACGATGCGGCGGCAAAACTTTATCGGGGTAAATTCGCTGTGCTGAACTTTGAATAAAACAGCCACTAAGGCACTAAGACACGAGTTCAATTTTAGCCACAGAGAACACAGAACTCACAGAGAAAAATATTAATCTTCGCGGCTTTCGAGCATTCTGCGGAGGTATAAGTTTTCCCGACGGGTGGCCTCCACATCAAAAAGCAGATACTTGACAATCAGGCCGAGATGGTCGAGCGACTCGTCAATGGTCTGGGTATCCCTGGTTTTGGGGTCGACGGGTTTTATCTTTTTGGTGAGCAGTAAAAGTTTTTTGCCCTGGTCGGCGGGTATGTCTGAAATTTCGTTGAGGAGTCTGTTCAGTTTGGCTTCAAAAGCAGAAATATCCATTTTAGCGCCCTATCTATTGTTTTCTTCTTCTTTTAGCTTCCTGCGATTACAGTCTATCCTTGTAAAAAAACAGGTGCAAAGTATGTGCCATTGGGGGTTAATCGAATTTTTGCCGGCCGGGGGCTTGAAAAAACCGCTATTTGGGTTCGAGGGGCTGAATTTTCGCTGAAGACATTGAGATTGCGTTCTTTGCGAAATTTGCAGAGGTGTTGCGGAAAATAGACATCCGCCGTCGCTGACGGCGGCAGGTGAGCTGAAATTCGACATCTGACAGGTGACAAACGAGCAGAGTTCTGATAGTATTTGGCCTGTATTGTTTATATGAAAGGAATTATTATGATTAGACGAATAATTTTTGCCTTTTCGTGTGTTGCTGCGCTATTTTGTTTTAACGGCTGTCTTGCGGAGAATGCCAAGATAAATAAAGATAATAAGATTTCATTGAAACCGATTGTGATTGTACTGGTGGGCGATTCCACGGTGGCTGATTACGCTTTGGAAAACGAACTGCGCGGATGGGGACAAATAATACCGGAATATTTTAACGATAAGGTCACGATAAAGAATTGCGCCAGGAACGGCAGAAGCTCCAAGAGCTTTATAAAAGAAGGACTGTGGGACAAGGCGATGGAGACCAAGGCGGATTACGTTATGATTCAGTTCGGCCATAACGACTGCCCGGGCAAGGGGGGGGACAGAACAACAGACCCCAACAGCGATTATCAGGAATATCTTCTTAAATACATAAAAGACAGCCGAAAGGCGGGAGCCGAACCGATACTGGTAACATCGGTGGAACGAAGGAACTTCGATGAGAAAGGGAAAATAAAAACGACGCTGACTAAATACGCGGATGCTATGAAAAAAGTCGGCAAAAAAGAAAATGTACCGGTGATTGATTTGTACACGAGAAGCGTTAAACTTTATGAGTCGCTGGGCGAAAAAGGATGCAGTTATATGAACCCGACCGTCAAGCCGGACCGTACGCATTTTACAAAGGAAGGGGCAAAGTCGATAACGAAACTGGTTGTTGACGAAATCGGCAAAAAAGTGCCGGCTTTGAGTAAATATTTAAAGAAAACAAAATAGAACGGCCTGCAATTTTTAATGGCGGCGGCAGGTTATACTTGCAGAAAAAGCCGGAAGTTTGTATTATTAACGATACAGTTTGCTTATAGAAAATTTATGGAGAAACAGTTATGAGGGAAAAGCTGCCTCAAAAACTTCTTATAAAGTGGGAAGTGCTTTTCGCCGGTCTGGCATTAGTAACAGCGGCAGTATGGGTACTGGCGGAGGTATTTCCGGTTTTCAAGGGCAGTTTTTTTATGCTGCTGTTTTTCGCAGCGGGTACTGCGGTATTCGCCGTGGTTTTGATGCTTCGGTACATAGTACGAATCCTGATGGAACAACGAGAGCAGATTGAGCAGATGAACGAGGCTCTGAGCGCCGGCAAAACTCTGCTTGAACAGATAAGCCAGGGAGTCAAGTTAAGCGAAACGGCAAAAACAATCGCCTATCGGGAAATAGACCGTCATCACCTCCGCACAATAGTGATGGAAAAACTTCATCAGCAGGATTTTAAATCGACTTATGCAATGATTGAGGACCTCGCGCGCAAAATCGAATATCGAACACTGGCCGAAGCGCTCAAGGTGGTCGCCGACAATTATAAGGACGCGACGGAGCAGGAAAGACTCGATCAGATAGTAAACTATATCGAACAGCTGCTCGACCAATGTCAATGGACAACCGCCAGTATCCAGATTGAAAGCTTCGTAAAGAAATACCCGGATTCGGAAAAGGCGAAATCTATGCCGCACAGACTTGCCGAGAAAAAAGAGCATCGCAAGCGGCAGCTTATGGCCGACTGGGACGCAGCAGTCAAAAGAGAAGATACCGACAGGAGTCTTACGGTACTTCAAGAGCTTGATATGTATCTTACCCCGAGTGAAGGTCTGGCTCTTCAGGAAGCGGCCAGCGAACTTTTCAAAAACAAACTCCACAATCTCGGAGTGCAGTTCTCCCTTGCCGTAAGCGATAAGCAGTGGGCCGATGCTCTAATCAGCGGTCAAGAGATTATCAGGGAGTTCCCCAATAGCAAAATGGCCGATGAAATCCGCGGCAAACTTCCGATTCTGCGTGAACTGGCAAAAAATAGCCCATCATCAACCCCTTAATCTTCTTGCAAAAACAGACTACTATTTGTAAAGTATCCCAAACTTCGGTATAATCGCTGTTTCGACTTTAGGTTAATCAGCGACATAACCTGCTGTCAGATAATAATTTGAGGGCGTAGCTCAGTTGGTAGAGCAACGCACTTTTAATGCGTAGGTCCAGGGTTCGAATCCCTGCGCCCTCATTTTGTCGTTAGCCAATAGCATTTAATCGTTAATATCCAAGGCCAATGGAACTGATAAATAATTTTATCGAATTTGTTCTTCATCTCGACAAGCATCTTAATTCTGTTATAGAAGTCTGGGGAATCTGGTCCTACCTGATTTTCTTCGCTATTATCTTCTGTGAGACAGGATTAGTAGTAACGCCGTTTCTTCCGGGAGATTCTTTGCTTTTTGCGCTCGGTGCGCTGGCGGCCAGCGGCTCACTCAATATAGGATGGCTGTTTGCCGCTCTCCTGACGGCGGCTATATTGGGCGACAATACAAATTATGCCATAGGAAGATATTTCGGCTCAATAATCTTAAAGCATCAGGGCAAATGGTTTCTGAAAAAGGAACACATCGACAAAACTCACAGATTCTATGAAAAATATGGAACCAAAACTATCATACTGGCCAGGTTCGTACCGATAGTGCGGACTTTTTCGCCGTTTGTCGCAGGTGTCGGCGAAATGACATACCTGCGGCGGTTCCTGCCTTACGATATAATGGGAGGACTTCTTTGGATTTCAATTTTTGTCTTCGGCGGATTCTTCTTCGGAAATATCCCTGTTATCAAAAAGAATTTCACACTCGTTATCTTTGCTATTATCATAATATCAATTATGCCGGCTGTAATTGAGGTTATAAGAGAAAAAAGGCGAAAGCCGACAAATTAATGAATGACGCCCAGAAACATACGCTCCTGAAAATCGCACGCGATACTGTCGAGGCGGTTATCAACGGTAAAAGGGCGCCGAAAATATCATCTGACGACCCTGTTCTGAACACACACTGCGGCTGCTTTGTAACTCTGAAAAACAAAGATGAACTTCGGGGCTGCATCGGACAATTTGTCGCGAATGAGCCGTTAATCAAATTAGTAAGCGATATGGCAGTGGCGGCGGCGACAGGCGACCCGAGATTTTTCGACGACCGTATCAGGCCGGACGAGGTAAAAGGCCTTGATATCGAAATTTCCGTTCTTTCGCCGCTGAAAAAAACCAATGACCCGTTGAGTCTGCGACTCGGAACTGACGGCATATACATAAAAAAAGGCTACGCAAACGGCTGTTTCCTGCCGCAGGTCGCAACCGAGACCGGCTGGAGCAGGGAAGAATTTCTTTCCTATTGCTGCGCTCATAAGGCGGGACTGAAACCGGATGCGTGGAAAGATAAAGATACGGAAGTGTATTTGTTCACTGCGGAAATTATTGAAGAAACTGAGAGATAATGAAAAAAATTATTTTAATATCGCTGCTGCTTTTCATCTGCGGCTGCAACGAAAGCAATAAGACAACAACTGTTTCCAACGGTTCTGTCGCAAAGTTATCGACCGTTGACGGCATAATTAAATATGTCACCCCCCTGCCTTCCGTGCGAAGCGCTGAAAGATGGGACAGTCCATACGGACAGGGACTGACGATAAATACGCAGCATTACAAAATTCACACAACGCTGCTTGAGCCGCTGATGCTCAGGCAGATTCCGGCGTTTGTCGAAGCCGCCTGGCGGCAATACGAGAGCCAGCTTCCTGTGCCGGTTGAAAGCGGAGAGCCGTTCGTTCTGTATATCTTCAAGGACCGTTTGCAGTGGGAGCAGTTCTCGAAAGAATTCACCGGCGCCCAGTGGCCTATGTATATGAAGATTAAAAAAGGCGCGTATTTTCTTAACGATACCTGCGTCGCTTATAATATCGGAAGAAGCCGAACTTTCAGCGTAATCGGACACGAAGGATGGCATCAGTTCTGCCATAGATTTTTCAAATACCGCCTGCCGAGTTGGCTGGATGAAGGCATCGCCCAGCTTTCCGAACAGAGCGAGTTTGGGAACGGCCAGTTTGTTTTCCAGCCTGCGAAAAATTACGCCAAGCTCGGCGCTTTGAAATTGACTATGCAGGGCAACCGGATGATTCCGCTGCGAAATCTCATCTTGCTAAACCCCGGCGAAGTCGTGCTCTGGGAACAGGCTGATTCGGCGGTAATGGCGTTTTACGCCCAGTCCTACGCCCTTGTGCGTTTTCTGCGGGAGGACAATTACGGCAAAAGACTTGCCAATTATCATCAAATGCTGCTTGGTGCGCTTAACGGTACCTGGCCGCTTGACGCGGCAGAGACTAAAATAGCTTCCGACAAAAACGCCCCGGTTACGGCGCAATGGAACAGCTATCTCGCACAAAAACTGTTCAGCATTTATATAGGTCAGGATATAGAAGAAAAAATCGAACCTGAATACCTGCGGTTCTGCGCTAAAATCACCTACTATATCAGCGTAAAGTAATTCCGATGGAAAAATATCGCTTCATACTCGCATCGGCATCGCCTCGCAGAAAAGAGCTCCTGACTCGCGCAGGTTATAGTTTCGATATAGTCGTTTCGAATATCGACGAATCAAAAATCTCAGCGCAGGGACTGACCCCCGCACAATTCGCCTGCAAGGCGGCAATCGCAAAGGCATACGACGTTGCAAAAAAATTTCCTGACAAAATTATCGTCGCCTCCGATACCGTCGCCGATTTTAACGGGGAAATTATCGGCAAAGCCGAATCTGCCGAACAGGCCGAGGCTATAACAAGAAAACTTTTCAGCGGTCCTCATAAAATTATAACTGCCATAGTAATAGTTAAAAAAGATATCAGCCTTGAACTTGCCGAATATGATACAACAATCGTTTATCCGATAAAAATGAGCGAAAAACAAATCAAAGAACACATAACTTCAGGCATCTGGAAAGATAAGGCCGGCGCTTACGCAATCCAGGAAGGCGGCGATAAATTCATCAATCGCATCGAAGGCAGCGAAACAAATGTAATGGGCTTCAGTATGGAATTATTCGAGAAAATGATGAAAAAGCTTACTCTGCCCTGAAATCCGCTTTTTAGTTAAAAAACGAGGCATTTAGGACTTGATTTTCGCACCGTAAATCCAGTATAATTAAGAAGTAAGGATGCGATTTTTAAGGAGGTAATATTATGGAGAAGAAGTTAGCAGGAGTGGTTTTTGCAATTCTGTTTGCATTTTCATTCTATGCGCAAGCTATTACATTCACCAGCGATGCTAACATACAGGCAGGCGATAATTGGAATGGCGTAATTGTTCACGACACTCCGCCAAATCATACGACAGTGAATATGACCGGCGGAAATGTAGGTTCGATAGATGCTTATAACGCCAGTACTATCAACATATCAGGTGGATGGATAAGTTTTTTGTCGTCGTATGATAATGCAATGATTAATATTTCAAATAACGCTAATGTCTCATTATCAGCAGGCGCAGGCAACTCTAGCACTCTTAATGTTTATGGCGGTACAATTCGCCAATTAGACGGCTCTGGTTCCTCCACGGTCAATATATATGAAGGCACTATCGGTTACATTGGTGGCGGATTAATTGCAGATGAATCGTCCATTTTTAACCTCAGAGGGGGATTGTATACATACATTAGTGCCGGTTCTTCAGCAACAATTAACATCTTTGGTTACGACCTTGCCAAAACAATTACCGGCGGAACGTATGGTTATGGCCAGGTTACAGGTTTTTGGCAGAGTGGTTCGGCATTCACTATTAACCTCAACTACTCTGGTGCCTATTCAGCAATTAATTTAATACCGGAACCAGCAACACTCTTACTATTCGGTATTGGTGTCCCGATTATTTCAGGATTGAGAAGAAAAAGCAGTTAACCAAAGATAAAAAACTTTTGTCAAGGAGGATATACGATGTATTGCAAAAAGTATTCCACAGCAGTTATTCTGTCTATTTATCTGGTCATATCAACGCAAATTTCTTACGCTTCCAACAAATCTGTTTTTGTCATAAGCTCGCACGACGGGTATAAAATTCAGGCGTATCGTATTGATGCCAATCATATAACATTGCAGACAACGACCAAGTTGTCTGCAACGAGTCATCTTATCGACCTTGCCGCCTGGCCGCAAAAAAACTTAATTTTTGAAAGCGACCCGAACGAACCGAATGGCCCATAGATTTACCCGCCCCCGGCGGATTAAGATTCCTGAAATCGCAAAAACGGCAAAAAAGTATTTTAATTCCAGCTTGTAACTTTAAGCCAGTCCTCCACAAATATCGCAAGGTCGTTTATGTTAACGGTGCCGTCTCTATCTAAGTCGCCAGGCTGTTTACTTTTGGTTTCCCGCCAATCCATGGCCTGGCCTGCAAAATCTTCTAAGTTAACAATACCATCATTTGTCAAATCCGCTAACAGTGTCCAATCGTAAGGCGGCATAGAAGCTTCGGCAGTTCCGCCATAGGCTCCCATATCGATTCGCAGATTCTCGCCCCATTCATTGTCGGGGTCATCCGGTATTGTTATCGGTTCATCGCCAAGCGGTGAGCCGGGATTGCCGGCGTCAATACATCGGCTTGTAACATCATCATACGTCCAGCGATTACGTTTAATATCCCAACTCCAGCCTTGGCTCTTTAAATGATAATCATTCTTAGCAGGGTCAACAAAACACGGGTCAGCATTAATATTACCAATGCCGCCTAAAGTGCCGGTAAGACCTTGTATGCAGTTATAATTGATCTCAAAACTACCATTGTGAAGAACTTGTGCTGATTCGCCGGTACCACTACTATCATTGTTGTCCCAAATTATATTGTTTGTCAGCGTTATATTGCCTCCATTGTATATTCCGCCGCCTACATTTGATGCTGAATTTGACGTAATTGTGCAGTTGGTAACTGCTGCTTCATTCAAGTTACATAGTCCGCCACCATATCGGCCGAAGTTATCGCTGAAGATACAGTTAGTTACTTTCAGACTGCTGCCGTTGTAGTTATACACTCCGCCGCCAATATATGATGCCGAGTTGTTGCTAAAAGTACAGTTAGTTACTGTCGGACTGCTGGCCTCGTAGTTAGACATCCCGCCGCCACTATATGCTGAGTTGCCGTTAAAGGTGCAGTTGGTTAATGTTTGTTTACCGTTACGATTGTACATTGCCCCGCCGTTACCTCCTGCCGTGTTATTAGTAAATACACAATTGATTAACACCGGGTTACTTCCGAGTTCTGCCTCTGTGCCCGGGTGATTGTATATTGCACCGCCGTTACCAGTTACAAAATTATCGATGAATGTGCAGTTCGTTAATATCGGATGGCTCTTACTATTCCAAATCGCGGCGCCGCCATTCGCCCGATTGCCGACAAAAGTGCAATTGGTCATCGTCGGGCTGCCGCCGCTCCGGTTGTACACCGCGCCCCCATTACCTCCACCAGAGTTACCACTAAATACGCAGTTGGTTACTGTTGGGCTGCCAGGATAGTTAAGCATTCCGCCGCCGCGTGTTGTTGTTGACTCGGCACCATTGGCATTGCCGGCAGTTATAGTGAAGCCGTCGATTACAGCAGTAGAATCAGTGCCAGAACCGGTAACTATATTGTAGCTGTTCTCGGCGTTGTTAACAAAATTAGGTCCGTCATTTTTGTTAAGGTCGCCGCTAAGAATTGTTTTATACTTTTTGTAGTCACGAGCGTCGGGATTAGGTGCGCCAAAACCTGCAAAGCCGCCATAGATTTTTACGCCGGATAGTAAATGGAATGAGGCGTAACGATCGCCGGGCGTTTGGTGCTCTCCCTGGTCGGGTCTATATGTTCCCTGGGCAACCCAGATATCGTTGACCTTGCCGCCTGTGTTTGCCACGGTGTCCAGGGCATCTTGTAAATAATTAAAAGCATTTTTCCAGCTTGAGCCATTATTTAATCCATTTGCGTCATCATCGACATATATTACCGGCGGGACAGGGTCATTGTCAGCTTCAACGGCAGTTACATAAGCAGGAGCAATACCAATTCCGCTGACACGGATAATTGTTGTTTCATTGAGGAAATCAACATCTTCAGCGGCTTTCAGAATAACTGCTTGCGGCGTTGAATAGTTACTGGAATTAAAGTTTAGTGTTGAGCCGTAGAGTACACTAATATCGGTATCACCCGAGTAGTAAGCAACTGTAACCTCGACCGGGCCGTTTGGCTCCAAAGCAAGAGATACATGGAACCATTCGATATCGCCTTCTGGTACCGTCACCGGTGCACCTTCTATGACAAACACCTGTGCCGGGCCCTCGTAAGCACCCATATCCACGATGCCATTTTGAATTCGCGGCTTGCCGTCAAGGTCGGTAGGCGGCAGCGGCGGAGTTGTAATGTTCGTCCCGGCATCAAGACACGGTGACCCGGGTTTTAGCCGCAGATTATCATCTTTGGTGCCGACGATATTATCCGGCCCATTAGCATCAGCAAATAATGGGTCATCATCAATATTACCAATACCTGGATAAACACTGGCATCATTGGAGTCATTATCCTGAACACAACTGTAACTAACAACAGGTGTACCGCCGCTTATCTGCCCCGAGTTTGCCCAGAGAATACAGTTAGTTATGGCAGGGCTGCTGCTGTTGTCATTGAATATGCCGCCACCTGTGTTGTTTGCATCGTTGTTGCTTAATGTACAGTTGGTCAGTGTCGGACTGCTATTGTTGTTATTCATTCCTCCGCCGTAGGCGGCGCTGTTATTGTTGAAAGTACAGTCGGTTATCGTTGGGCTGCAATTCTCAAAGTTACCTATTCCGCCGCCGCTTTGTGCTGTGTTTGAAGTGAATGAACAACTGTTCAGGCTTGGGCTGCTTTGATAGTTGTTCATTCCACCACCATAACTTGCCGAGTTGCTGCTGAATGTGCAATTTGTTACGACGGGGTTGCTGTTGTCATTGTATATTCCGCCGCCATTATCAGTTGCGGCATTACTGATAAAATTACAATCCTCAATAACAGAATTGCTTCTAACGAAGTTGAATATTCCTCCGCCGGTGCCAGCTGAATTGCCGGTAAAATTACAGGCCGTTATTGTGGTGTTACTGTTATTGTCGTGGATTGCGCCGCCGGTGTAAACAGCAGTATTGCCGTTGAATGAACACATAGTCAATGTCGGATTGGCTTCATAGTTTAGTATTGCACCGCCATTAGCACCGGCTGAGTTGCCGTTGAATGTGCAGTTGGTAATATTAGGATCACTGTTATTGTAATTGTCTATTCCGCCACCATCGCTGTTTGCTGTGTTATTGGTGAATATACAGTTGGTTAATTCAGGACTGCTGCTGCCATTATTCATTCCACCACCCCAGCCTGCGGAATTATTACTGAATGTGCAGTCTGTCAGCACAGGGCTGCTATTGTCGTTTTTCATTCCGCCGCCGCTTTGCATAGCTGAGTTTTTAAAGAAACTACAATTGATTAACCTTAGACTGCTGTCGAACTCATTGAACATCCCGGCTCCATCGCTGTTCGGCCATGAATCTTCGCCGGCGTTGCCGGCGGTGATGGTAAAACCATCGAGAATCGCGTTGGAATCGGTTCCGCTGCCTGTTAATACGTGGTAGCTGTTCTCGGCTCTTGTTGGTTCTGTTAGTAATTGACAGGGGTCGCTGACAGTCGCATCATTACCGGCTAAATCACCGCTAAGAATAGTCGGATATGTATTTGGGTTGCGAACATTAGGATCTGGTGCGCCGAAGCCGGCATATCCACCATAAATAGCTACACCGCTAACAAGTCCGAATGTAGCTGTTCGGTCACCGGTGTGCGTTTTAGTTATTACGCTATAGTCAGGCAGATATGTGCCATTGGCTACTCGTATCTGGTCGCCATATAATGCCGCACCTAATGCGGACTGCAGTTCAGCGCAGGCCTTGGCCCAACTCGACCCATCGTTACTGTCGGGAGTATTGGCATCAACGTAAATGGTTTTTCCAACAGCCCAACCGCAGCATATCACGATAAGAAATAACGATATTAGCCCCCAAACCTTTAGGTTTGCTCCTTTGCCCATCTTAATCTTCCTCCTTCTAAAAATTAAAAAATATGAAAGATATTATAACAAATCATTCGATTTTATAAAAGCATAAAGTAACGTTTTGATACTATGTCTTTGGGCTAATTAGGAACATTTTTCCGTAAATTTTGATTTTGAACCTCAAAACACGACTTAAAACTGCTTGAATAAATAACTTGAACAACATTGCATTATTCGTATAATCATGCTAATATAGGTGACTTGTATTTGAAATAATTGTTTCATTCAGGAATTCACAATGGCTGGAATGTTCTATTCATTGCAGGAAGTAATTCAAAAACTTGGCAAAAACGAAGCTGAAATTAAGGTCCTCGTAAAGGAAGGCAAGCTCCGCGAATTTCGCGACGGCGCAAAGCAGCTTTACAAAACCGAAGACGTCGACGCACTCGTTGGTTCCGCCAAGGGCGATACGGCGGTACTCGACGATTCGCTTCAGATTTCCATAGATGAAAACGCCGATGTATCTCTGGCTCCTGAAGAACTCGACGCATTGATGGGAACGGAAAAAGAAAACAAAGCTCAGGACTCGAAATTCAAGCTTGACGAAACAGGACAACTCCTTGCCGAAGAATCGCTGGGAGGCAGTTCCAAAAATAAAAGCGCCAAACCGCAAGAGGATGAAGTTCCGCTTGCTCCAGCCGCTGACGGCACCAAAGCTCCATCGGACAGTATTTCAATCGCGGCCGACAGTGCTCAACAGGAATCGCAAGATGATGTATCCAGCGGCGATACAAAAATCTCCTTAAGCGGAGATTCAATCAATGTGCTTAACGAATCGGATTCCGAATTTAAGATAAGCGAAGACAGCAGCGGCAAGACGAAAATGGTCGCAAAAGGCGCCAAGGCCCTCGATGACAAAGGCGGCGATGCCGGAAGACTCGACGAAGATGTAAATCTCGACGCCGGCGGAAGCGGCTCGGGACTATTGGACCTTTCGCTGCAGGCAGACGATACTTCGCTTGGCGCTGTGCTTGACGATATTTATCCTGAAAGTCCTAATGCCGCATCACCTGCCGAACCAGCGCCGGCAGCAGAAGGCGCCGCGGTAACTGACGACGCGGACAAAATGCTCGAACCATCCGAATCCGCTCCGGGAGCAATGCCCGAAGAAGTTATCCCGCAGGAAGTACTGGTTCCGACTGCCGCTGCAGCAACCTTCGAACCGTCGGCAGATGCCGGCAGTAATATTTTTGGTCTTATTCTTTTTGTACCGCTTGTCGCCATGATATACACAACCATTATTGTGGTCTCCGGCTATAGGCCTATATCAAATTTCCCGATATTGTCTGCCGTTGAGCCGATTATCTGGTATGTCGCAGCCGGCGCCGCGGCGCTCGTTATCGTGGCAGTTCTTATCGGCTCGGTATCGGGCGGTCCCAAAAAACCTAAAGCCCCGAAAGCTCCCAAACCGCCGAAAGTAAAAAAAGTCAAGCCGCCAAAGGAAAAAAAGGGTAAAAAAGGCGCTGAAACGCCTCCTGCCCAGGGGTAAATCATAAGGTTAAATCCGTTTTTTCGGCTGATTTTTTTCTGGCATTTATATCTGCTTGTGATAAATTTTAGTCCCTGTCTAATTGCAATAAATAAAAAGGATTAATTGTCTCGCCAAAGGCGGACAAGTTTTGTCAGGAAAGGACAAGAAAATGCAGGTCAAGAATTTAATCGGTTTTGTGGTCATTTCATTGTCGGCCGCCCTTTTTGTAAGCGGCTGTAACTCTCAGCAGCAATATGACGATTTGAAACTGCGAAACCGCAGTCAGCAGCAGAGAATAGACGAACTCGAAAGCCAATTTAACGTGGCGAAATTAAAACTTACGCAAACTGAAAAGCTATTGGCTGAGGCACAGGAAGCCTGCGCTGCCGATACTAACGCTTTGAGCAAAAAAGTCGAGGCATTACAGAGTGATATCGCGAAGAAAGAAGAATTGATTAAGAGAATGCAGTCGGCACTGGGAGGTTCTGTCCTTCCGCCGGAGCTTGCAAGCGACCTTGAAAAATTCGCCGCCGAAAACAGCGATATAATTACCTTCGACGAGGCAAGCGGAATGGTTAAATTTAAAAGCGACCTGCTGTTCGAAAAGGGCAGCGATGTTGTGGCTCCACAGGCAGTTGATTTGATGAGGAAACTGAGCACAATAATCAATTCGCATTCTGCTGAAGGTTTTGACGTAACCATCGTAGGCCATACGGACGATATCCCCATTAGAAAATCCGACACAATAACTATGCACCCGACAAACTGGCACCTGTCGGTACACAGGGCTATCGCAGTTGAAAAACTTATGGAATCCAATGGCGTAAAGCCGACGCGGTTGAGCGTAAAAGGATATGGCGAATACAGACCTTTTGAAGCAAATGAAGAAGGCCATAAAGGTAATCCGAAAAACAGGCGAGTTGAAATATATCTTGTGCCTGCAGGAATAACGGCTAAATAAGCATCTCGAAAACCGATGTCAGAAAGAACACTGATAATCATCAAGCCCGATGGTCTTCAGAGAAGACTTGTCGGCCAGATTATAGCCAGATTCGAGAAAAAAGGCCTTAAAATCGCCGCGGCCAAACTGATAAAAATCACCCCCCAATTGGCCAAAAAGCACTACGCTGTGCATAAAAACAAGTATTTCTTCAGCGGACTTGTCAAATATATCACCTCCGGACCAGTGCTTGTGATGGTGATTGAAGGTCCAAAGATAATCGAAATCACCCGAAAAATGATGGGGGCGACTTTCGGCTATGATGCTGAGCCGGGAACTATCAGGGGCGATTTCGGCACAAGCCAGACCTGCAACCTCGTCCACGGCTCAGACTCGGCAAAATCGGCACAAAAAGAAATCCGCCTGTTCTTCAAGCCGGCTGAAATCCTCAACTACCAAATGGCCGACAAAAACTGGCTCTAATCTGGCCAAAACTGCCCGCTTGCAAAAATACCCGCCTGGTAATACATTATCCGTTATGAAAAAGGATATATCAGAGCAAATCCAGTCGCTGCGGCAGCACATCAGAAAACACGATTATCTCTATTATGTCCTGAATAATCCCCAAATTTCAGACCAGGAATACGACAGGCTTTTTTCCGAACTCAAAAAACTCGAACAGCAGAATCCTGAATTAATTACACCCGATTCTCCCACGCAGCGAGTCAGCGGCAAACCAATCGAAGGTTTTGGGCAGGTAAAACATTCAATCGAAATGCTCAGCATTGACAACACATACAGCGCCGATGAACTAAGGGATTTCGACCAGAGAGTAGCGAAGGGACTTGGAACAAAAAACTACAGTTACGTTGTGGAGCTGAAAATCGACGGCCTTGCCGTAAGCCTGCGATATGAAAAAGGGCTGCTTGTGCTCGGCGCAACTCGCGGCGATGGTTCAACAGGCGATAATGTTACAAACAACATCAGGACGATAAAAGCCATTCCGCTGCGGCTTGAAGACGAGCCGTCCGATGTGCTCGAAGTGCGCGGCGAAGTTTATATGCCTAAAAAGGCATTTGAAAAACTCAATGAAGAAAAAGAACAGCAGGAGCAGCAGCTTTTTGCCAACCCGCGAAACGCAGCGGCAGGTTCGCTCAAATTGCTCGACGCGAAAACAACCGCACAAAGAAATTTGTCGTTTTTTGCTTATGCACTGGGGCAAACAAGCAGGCCTTTCGCAAAAACCCATTATGAAAGTCTTGAAAAATTCAAAAAAATCGGATTGCCTGTTAATCCGAATATCAAAAAAGCGGAAAATATCGAACAGGTAATCGAAATATGCAACCAATGGGACAAAAAACGGTTCGGACTGCCCTACCAGATTGACGGAATGGTTATAAAAATCGACCGTTTCGACCAGCGTGAAATGCTCGGGGCAACAGGCAGAGCGCCGAGATGGTGTATGTCATACAAATTCCCGGCTGAGCAGGCAAAAACAAAAGTTTTGTCAATCGATGTGCAGGTCGGCAAAACAGGAAATCTTACGCCGGTGGCAAATTTCGAGCCGGTGCTGCTTGCGGGCACAACCGTTAAAAGAGCAAGCCTTCATAACTTCGATGAAATTGACAGGCTCGATGTCAGGGTCGGCGATACGGTAATAATCGAAAAGGCGGGCGAAATTATTCCGCAGGTCGTCGAGGTAAAAAAGGAATTCAGGTCTAAAGACGCAAAACCGTTCAAGCCGCCGATTAAATGCCCCATCTGCGGCTCGAAAGCCGAAAAAGACCCGGAAGGTGTTTATGTCCGATGCGCAAGCTCGAGCTGCCCTGCTCAATTAAAGGAACGGCTGCGATATTTTGCAGGCAGAGACCAGATGGATATTGAAAATCTCGGCCCCGCTCTTATTGACCAGCTTGTGGACAAGGGAATGGTAAAAGATTTCGCCGATTTATATAAACTCGATATATTCGCGATTGCTTCGCTTGAAAGAATGGCTCAAAAAAGCGCGCAAAACGTCCTCGATGGAATTGAAAAAAGCAAATCTCAGACTCTGGCAAGGCTCGTCGCGGCTCTGGGTATTCGCCATATCGGAATCCAAAACGCGGAAATTCTCGCACAGCAATTCGGCTCAATAGATGAAATTAAAAAGGCGACCGCAGAAGAACTTTCTGAAATCGACCAAATCGGGCCGGTGCTGGCGAAAAGTATTTATGAATACTTCCGCAACGGCAATAATCTCAAAATTATCGATAAACTCCTCGCGGCAGGCGTAAATCCGAAACAAAAACAAACAAAACAAAGCGACAAACTCGCGGGCAAAACATTTGTCGTTACAGGAACGCTTGAAAACTTCAGCAGGTCGCAAATCGAACAGGCCATAAAAGACAACGGCGGGAAAATTTCATCCAGCGTCAGTAAAAAAACCGATTATGTCCTTGCTGGAGCGGAGGCAGGCAGCAAATTAGACAAGGCGCAACAATTAGGCGTAAAAGTCATTAACGAACAGCAGTTTCTAAAACTGATTGGCAAATAACTGTGAGCAGAGAAATCAAATATATGAAACTGGCTCTTGAACTTGCCAAAAAAGGCCTCGACAATGTTGAGCCCAATCCTGCCGTTGGATGCGTTATAGTAAAAAACGATAAAATCCTCGGGAAAGGATTTCATAAAAAATTCGGTGCTCCTCACGCAGAAATAAACGCGTTAAAAAGCTGCAAAAAGTCCCCTGCCGGGGCAACAATGTATGTAACGCTTGAGCCTTGCTGTCATTTCGGCAAAACGCCGCCCTGCACAATCGCAATTATCAAAGCAGGTATCAAAAAAGTCGTCGCGGCCGCTGGAGACCCGACAAAAAAGGTCAGCGGCAAAGGCTTTAAAATCTTAAAACAGGCCGGGGTCGAAATTAAAACGGGTATTTGTAAAAAAGAAGCTGAAATTTTAAATGCTCCATTCTTTAAATTCGCAAAAACAGGAAACCCCTGGGTAATTACCAAATGGGCACAAAGCAAAGATGGTTTTTTAGGCCGAACCGATAAAAAACGATGGATAACAAATTCAAAAAGCAGAAAAGACTCTCATAAACTGCGGAAAAAAGTCCAGGCAATCCTCGTCGGTATAAATACCGTTCTGGAAGATAACCCGATGCTGACCGCAAGGCCGGATACCGGCAGAGGGCCGTTAAGATTTGTCTTAGACAGCCAGTTAAAAATCCCACGAAACTGCAATTTAATCAAAACAGCAAAAAAAACGCCTGTCTGCATCTTTACGACAAACAAAAGATTTCTCGACTCCGGCCGCAAAGCGGCCTCCGCTCGAAATGACAGTATTGAAGGCGTCGAAATAGTAAAAGCCGGAAAATATAAAGGCGAAATAAATCTTAAAGCAGTACTCGCGGAGCTTGGCAAAAGAAATATTCAGCAATTACTCGTCGAAGGCGGGGAAAAAGTCATTACATCGTTTTTGAAACAGAGACTCGCCGATGAAATCATTATTTATACTTCAAATGAAAAACTCGGCAGAAACGGCAAAGTAAAAGGGTCACAAATAATGAGAAAATTTTACAGTCAGCTCAAAAATAATTACGAAGACAAAAAATTATTCGACAAAAACATACGATTGACGGAACTTATAAAATGAAAAAAATTGAGGTGCTGGGTTTGCAGACGATACCGGAAATCAAAGCGGGCGACAGGCTCGCTCAAATTATCTGTGATTGCGCAAAAAGCGAAAACACAGGCATAAACGATAAAGATATAATCGTACTGACAAGTAAAATCGTCTCGAAGGCGCTTGGTTTGACAAGAAAAAAATCAGATGTAAAAATAAGCGAAAAAGCCCTGAAAATTTCCAAAAAGACCGGCAAAGACCCGATATGGGTCCAGATGATTTTCGATGTGGGCCATCAGGTCGTCGCCGTTCTGCCGCTTGGCGGCGTAATAGGAAAATACATCGTCGACGGCTCAACAAATACTGAAACAACTCAGAAATTATGCGATAACGAAAAATGCCTTTTTATAACCAAAAGTCCCTCCGGCAGCATTCATACCTGCGACGCGGGAATCGACGGCTCAAATCATCCGGAAGGAATCGTCAGCCTGTTTCCGGAAAATCCGGACGGCGAGGCCTTAAAAATAAGAAAAGAAATCGAAAAAATTTCCGGCAGAAAAATCGCTGTAATCCTTGCCGATACGGAATTAACTTTCTACGGCACAATTGATACCGCTGTCGGCTCGTCGGGCATAAATCCCTGCTCGATAATGTTCGGCAAAAAGGACAAGTTCGGCAAACCGAAATTCGGCGGCGTTGATTTGGTCGGGCAGGAAATCACCGCGGCTTCAGCTTTACTATTCGGGCAAACAGACGCGGGCATTCCCGTTACGATAATAAGAGGATACGATTACCAGTTCGACGAAAAAAGAAATGTCTCAAATACAATGCGTTTCTCCGGCGGGGAAAAAGGCGTTTTGCAAACTGTCGGCGAAACGATGAGATTGACTTCCTACGCAATTAACGGACTCGGCAAAAAATTTCTGCTCCGCATCGGCTCATGGTTTGTCCGATAGGCCACAAATCAAAAGTGAACCGAATGGCCGAGGTAGAGAAAAAATGCTATCGCCAATATGTGAAGTATCCACCAATTCAATGTAAACATTTTAAACTGACTCATATTTATCTCCACAACATAAACCCGATATAATATATAAGGCTTACCGCGGCAAGGTGGATAAACCACCAGCCCATATTGGGATAACGAAAAGTCTTGCCCTTTTTCTCCCTTGCCGCGTCATAGCCCAGGAATTCCAAATCGAAAAGAGATTTTCCGATAAAAAATTTGCCCCACAAAATCAATATATCAGCTAATGTCGTATTCAGCATAATCGCCTGCAGCGTTGTCGGATTGGGCCAATGAGCAATTGAAAAATGAGCCATTGTAATAGTGCCTATAATGACCAAAAATCCATTTAAAACATAGCCGTAGGCAATCGTTCTCTTGAAGCAAAAAAGAAGAGGAACAGCCAAAATGCCCAGAATGCCCGCGATGGCCGGAACAAGGTTTGAATAATTCGCTTTGACAGGATGAATCCTGGAATGCAATAACAAACCTCCAATGGACATAACCAGGAGCCCGGCAATCAATGTTGATTTGATATAAGTTCTGACAGTCATAATTTTCTCCTTAAAACACAATTTACAGGTTATGACTTATTAAGCATTTTTTTACTTCTCAAAATATGATGATAGTGCTGAGCAAAACGATGCGCTTCGTCACGGACATATTGTAACAGCTTTTTCGCAGGATTGGTAGCAGACAATTTTAACGATTCATCTTTTCCGGCAATATAAATAATTTCCTCTCTTTTTGCAATTGAAACAAGAAGCGGTCTTGCAACATTTAATTCTTTAAACGCATCTTCTGCGGCGTGAAGCTGACCGATACCGCCATCGACTAATACCAAATCCGGCCAAAGTTCCTCCCCTGCCGCGGCGTGACGGAAACGGCGAAGCAAAACCTCTTTCAAACAGGCATAATCATCTATTCCTCTGACCGTTTTGATTTTGTACCGCCTGAAGCCTGCCTTAAAAGGTCTGCCGTCGATAAACCGCACAAGAGAACCAACAGTTTCTGAACCGCTGATATGGGCAATATCAAAACCTTCGATTACACGGACAGGATTTGTACTGCCAAGAAGTTTTTGCAATTTTTCAAGGGCATCGGTCGGCTCGACCGCGAAAACTTCCGGCTGGACATCTTCGGCGACAGAGCCTCGTTTGTCCAGATTTTCTATCAGGCGAATTCTGTCACGATACATTGCCGCTTTTTCATAATCCCGCGAGCCGGCAGATTCGGCCATCTGCTTTTTTAACTGCCGTAACACTATTGACCGCTTGGAGTTAAGAAAAGTTGTCAAATCTTTAATAACTTTGCGATAATCGGCTTTGCTTATCTTGTCGGCGCAGGGGGCGGTACATTGTTTTATACTGTAAAGAATACAGGGCCTGAAGAACTTTCGTTTGTCGTCAGATTCTGAAATCTCAAGCCGGCAGGTGCGAAACTTAAATATCTTCTGGAGAACGACCATCGCTCCTCTTAAATCGCCGACGTTTGCGAACGGACCGAACAGTCTGCTGCCGGTTTGCGGCTTTCTTGTTATATAGACAGCCGGATATTCATCGCGAATCGTTATTTCAAGATATGGAAATGTCTTGTCGTCGGTTAAATCCGCATTATAAGGCGGACGGATGTCTTTTATCAGCCTTGCTTCCTGCAGTACCGCGTCAACTTCGCTTTTGGTTTCAAGGAAATCAACCGTTCTGACCTTTGCGAGCATTTCGACGATTCTCGGTCCGCGGCTCGATTCGATATCTGCCGACGGCTGAAAATAACTCGCGGCGCGCGACCGCAAATTCTTGGCCTTGCCGACATAAAGAACCGTTCCTTTCGAGTCCTTCATAAAATACAGGCCGGGTCCGGCCGGAAAGTCTTTTATCTCCCTTCGAAGTCTGCCCGTAACGTCCGATAAATCGTTTTTTGCCATATCGACTATTCTAAACTTCAAGACCTTTTTTAGACACTCTTTTTCAATTTAATCGTCTTTTCAACAACTAACATCCTAACTCTGAGACAGTTTGCAGAAAATTTTTTATCGCAGGTTCAGAAGCCATAAGGAGTAACAAAATTTTAATAATTTTTTCCTTTTTTCGATTGATAAAGCCGGTTTCTGTTCGTAGTATATTTTATATAGGTAACCACCTATATATTGTGGTTTATCCTCAATATTTACAATATATTGTGTACTCAGCCGCAAGGAAGCGATTTTTGTAGGGAGGCGTAATGGCCACGAACAGCAATTCGAATGGTTTTATGGAAAGAAACGACAAGAGTGGTCTGAAGAACTGGCAAAGTCCCGGAGCGAGACCAAAAGGACTTAAAATAAATCAGTTCTTTTCTACACCTGCGGTGCATCCATTCGACCAGATTGAATGGGAAATAAGACAGGCGAAAATCACAGGCGACGGCGGCGAAGTAGTCTTCGAGCAAAATGACGTTGAAGTCCCCGCCTCGTGGAGTCAACTTGCCACAAAAGTCGTCGTAAGCAAATATTTCTATGGCGATATGGACTCAGGTCATCGCGAAAATTCCGTCAAGCAGCTTATTCACCGCGTCTGCAGAACAATCGCCGACAGAGGACACAAAGATGGATACTTCGCCACCCAGACAGATACTGAAAACTTTTACAATGAACTGGTCTGGCTGTGCGTCAATCAATATGGCTCATTCAATTCTCCGGTATGGTTCAACGTAGGCCTTAAAGACGTTTACGGCATAGAAGGCAGCGAACACAACTGGCACTGGGACACCAAACAAAATAAACCTGCGCCGTGCAAGAGCAGTTACGAGTATCCGCAGGCGTCGGCATGTTTCATCCAGTCTGTAAAAGATACGATGGAAGATATAATGAAACTTGCCGCAAACGAAGCGATGCTTTTCAAGCACGGTTCCGGCACAGGCACAGACCTTTCTACTCTTCGCAGCAGCAAAGAGAAACTTGCCGGCGGCGGAAAACCGTCCGGGCCGCTGAGCTTTATGCGGGTCTATGACCAGATTGCGGCGGTAGTAAAATCCGGCGGCAAGACAAGACGCGCCGCTAAAATGCAGTCGCTGATGATTACTCATCCGGATATCAGGGAATTTATCACCTGCAAACTGGAAGAAGAGAAAAAAGCCCGCGCTCTAATAAGAGAAGGATACGGCGGACCATTCAACAGCGATGCGTATAACAGCGTTATGTTCCAAAACTCAAATTTATCGGTAAGAGTTACCGACCAGTTTATGGAAGCTGTCGAAAAAGACGAGGTCTGGACAACCTATGAGGTTACATCCGGCAAGCCTT
Organism: uncultured Planctomycetota bacterium; assembly: GCA_903847315.1. Taxonomy (GTDB): domain Bacteria; phylum Planctomycetota; class Phycisphaerae; order Sedimentisphaerales; family UBA12454; genus UBA12454. The sequence continues at coordinate 24,874 of CAINDG010000026.1, read as the reverse complement.
CGGTAAAATATAAGGCAAACGAACTGCTTGACTTAATTGCTGAAGCGACAAGGTATTGCGGCGATCCGGGCATCCAATATCACTCCACAATCAACAGATGGCATACCTGCCCGAACGCCGGCGAAATACACGCTTCCAATCCGTGCAGCGAATATATGTTCATTGACGACTCGGCCTGCAATCTTGCCTCGTTGAACCTGATGAAATTCAGAAAAGAAGACGGCTCGTTCGACGTGGAACGATTCAAATCCGCGATACGAATATATATTATCGCACAGGAAATCCTCGTCGATAACGGCAGTTATCCAAATGCCGCCATTACTGAAAACAGCCATAATTTCCGTGCGCTGGGATTGGGTTATGCAAATCTCGGCTGTCTCGCTATGAGCCTTGCTCTGGCTTACGACAGCGACCAGGCAAGAACGCTCGCATCGGCCATAAGCGCACTTCTTACAGGAACAGCATATATAACCAGCGCTGAAATCGCCGCGGCAAAAGGCCCATTCGAAAAATATCATCAAAACTCTCAGGCTATGCTGAACGTAATCAATATGCACCGAGAGCACAGCAGAAACATCTCCGAAGTGAACTGTCCGGATTATCTGCTAAGCGCAGCAAAAGACGCATGGGACCAGGCCCTTGATTCCGGTACGAAATTCGGATTCAGAAACGCTCAGGTCACCGTCCTTGCTCCGACAGGAACTATCGGCTTTATGATGGACTGCGATACAACGGGAGTCGAGCCGGACATCGCGCTTGTAAAATATAAACTCCTTGCCGGCGGCGGAATTTTGAAAATCGTTAACAAAACTGTTCCGATGGCTCTGGAGAGAATCGGCTACAGCGCTGAAGATATCAAGCATATCTGCGATGACATCGATAAAGACGATTCTATCGAAACAAGTAAAAAACTCAACAAGGCGCATTTGTCAATATTCGATTGCGCTTTCAGGCCGCAAAAAGGCTCCCGCAGCATACATTATATGGCACATATAAAAATGATGGCCGCGGTTCAGCCGTTTATCAGCGGAGCTATCAGTAAAACAATCAATATGTCGAAAGAAACAACCGCTGAAGAAATAAAGTCGGCATATATCGAAGGCTGGAAACTTGGTTTAAAAGCTGTCGCAATTTATCGCGACGGTTCAAAACTTCTTCAGCCGGTAAAGACCAACGAACACACGGCCGATTCAAAAGAAGATTCAAATAAAGTCGTCACCGTCGCCGCACCGGCAAAACCGTACAGGCGAAGACTGCCGGAGACCAGAAAGAGCATTACGCATAAATTCTCAGTCGCCGGCCACGAAGGCTATCTGACGGTCGGGCTTTATGACGACGGTCAGCCGGGCGAACTGTTTATTACGATGGCAAAGGAAGGCAGTACTGTCGGCGGCCTGATGGACGTTGTCGGCACCTGCGTTTCAATGGCCCTGCAGTATGGCGTACCGCTGATTACGCTTGTCGATAAGTTCAGACATGCCAGATTCGAGCCGGCCGGTATGACATCGAACAAAAATATTCCGTTCGCAAAGAGTTTGATTGATTATATTTTCTGCTGGATGGGCTGCGAATTTATCCCCGGCTACGCCGAGAAGAACACGCCGAACCGTTCCGAATCCAATCCGCCGGAGAATAAGACCACAACTACCGCGAAGACTCTTGTCGAAAAGACAAAAGACCTCGCCAAAAAAATAGCGGAGGCTAAAGCCACCCAGCCCAAACCGCCGGTAAAATCGCTCGACGATTCGGATTCATTTTCGCATCGTCACGAAAAAAGCAGGTTAGCTGATTTAGCTGACAGGACAGTCGCAATGGTAAGTTCCATGGTAAAAGGCGACAGTGACGTACAGGCTGAGGCTGCCGCTGTGCAGCAGTTTAACGCACAGTTCGAGCATTTTCAGGATGATGCCCCGGTCTGCGATATTTGCGGCTCTATTACCGTCCGCAACGGCTCCTGCTATAAGTGCTTTAACTGCGGGAACTCAATGGGTTGCAGCTGAAAATTTAAAAAAACCTATAAAACAAAACAGGCTGGCGAATAAAACCAGCCTGTTTTTTTGCTATTGATTGCGTAAATTTCCCTACCTCTTTCTCCTTATGCCAAGCAACCCTGCAGCCAGCAGAATCATCGTTGCCGGTTCGGGAATGTCGCTAATGACGTGGTAGGTGACTTCGCTCTGGCCCGCGGGCGTATAGTCAAAATAGTTATTCATCTCTGTTCCGACTTCATACACATAAACCGGGTCTTGGTTGGCCCCGCCGGAAATAGTCCACAGCGAGGGAATTCCAGTATCCGCCGGGACAAGGTCCCCTATGTCCGAGTACACATAAACACGAGCCTGACTATTAACATTGTCGAATCTCAAGACGTCACAAACCATAGTGTTGCTCCCAGTCTCATAAACCTCAACATCTCCTGTTATCACCGAAGTAAATGGAAGCACATAATACAGGGTGCTCCAACTTCCAAATGACGGGGTGCCCACTCCCCATGGGAGCGCTCCACTAGAACCTCCGTTTACCCAGTTGCCGATGCTATTTTCGTCGAAAGTGATAACCATCCCCTGGGACACTGCTGTTGTTAAAACACATACTAAACAAACTGCGATTAACTTCTTCATAACTTAATCTCCTGTTTTACTCTCCTTTTTTCTCCCAAGTTTTTTACTTCTTTACTCACTCCGTTTATAACGTAACCCCAGCAAAAGGCGGTATTATACCAAATTACGAATTATTCACAATTCGTCACTTCTGATGTCGTCGAAAACGAGGACAGCCCAGTTTCCGGCAATTCTGGCGAAATCTTCCGAAAACATGCAATATTAAATCCCCCCTGTCGTTTGCCTGAAGCTTTTGAAACAATCTGCTCATGTGAGTTCTTACCGTGGGAATCGACATTTTCAAGTCTATGGCTATCTTTTTGTCTGCCTTGTCCGCGAAAAGACCCTTTATAATTTCGCCTTCGCGAGGGGACAAAGAAAGCTCTTCAACAATTTCAGCCCATTCAATATCTGAGAATATATTTGTTCCATTTATCGCAGAATTTGACATAGCTTTTTTCTCCTGCAAATTTCTCCTGTAAACTTCTCCTGCAAAACCGACGGTTGGCTCATTCAATATAGCAATACCTTTTTAATCAGACAAGTATTTTTAAAAATTTACATAACTGCTGTTATTGAAATAGGTTATCCGTATAAAATTCGTGCTGTTCGGCTAAAAAACCATTGACACCTCTTTTTAGGCCGTTATAATACTTCGTTTTCAATACATTTAGAAAGAGTTCTATGAAGAGTTTTTTAGCTAAAAAAGAAGAAATACAGCAAAAATGGCTTCTTGTTGACGCCGAAGGGGCAATTCTGGGCAGATTAGCCGCGAAAATAGCCCCGATTTTGATGGGCAAACACAAGCCAATCTATACGCCAAGCGTCGATACCGGCGATTTTGTCATTGTCATTAACGCTGAAAAAATAAAACTTACCGGTAGAAAAACTGAAGCCAAGGAATACCAGAGCTACTCGTTCTATCCGGGCGGACATAAATATGTCAGCTTTAATGATATGATGGCAAGAAACCCCAAAAAAATTATCGAACTTGCCGTCAAGAGAATGATGCCCAAAACCGCTCTGGGTGAACGTATGCTGAAAAAATTGAAGATATATCGCGGCCAAACTCATAAACACGTCGCGCAAATGCCTGAAAAAATCGAATTATAAAAAAACTGAATTTACGGAAAATTAGAGTATGACAGAAAATCCAGCAAATCCTAATACCCCATTGGCGGGAATAAAGCTGCCCTCGCCGGCCACAGGAGCTGCGCAAAAGGCACGCCCCAAAGACAACTTTACCTGGGGTACAGGAAGAAGAAAAACATCCGTCGCAAGAGTAAGAATTATGCCGGGCAAGGGAGAGCTCAAGATAAATAAACAAGAGCTTGCCAAATATTTCACCCGCCCGCAGGATGTCAACAATGTGATTGCTCCATTGAAGTTGACCAAGACTGAAAAAAGCATTGACGTAATGGTCAATGTAAAAGGCGGCGGCATTACAGGTCAAAGCGGCGCAATTATGCTGGGTATCGCAAGGGCATTGAAGATTTACGACCCTTCGCTGACACAGGCGCTCAGAGACGCAGGTCTGCTGACTCGTGACGGCAGGATGGTTGAACGGAAAAAGCCCGGCCAGTCGGGTGCCCGAAGGAGATATCAGTTCTCAAAACGTTAATTGCAAATTACCTTCAGGATTATTACAATGGCCGCGGTATTTATTATGCGGCCTTTTTTATTGGGAGATTTAAAATGTTACAAGTTGCTATTATAGGTGCAAGCGGATACACAGGCGCCGAAGCTATCGAAATCCTGCTGCATCATCCGCAGGCCAAGCTTGCCTACCTTACCGCACTGCCGGAAGAGTGCGGCAACGTCGCCGAAGTCTTTCCGCGATTCAAGGGACGCTGCTCGCTCGATATCGAACCACTGCAGATGAATAAACTCATAGACAAGGCGAAAATCGCCCTGTGCTGTCTGCCGCACAAAATTTCGATGGAATTTGTGCCCAACCTGCTCAAGGCGGGCCTGAAGGTTATCGACTTCAGCGCGGACTATCGAATCAAGGACGTCAAGGTCTATGAAAAATATTATCAGCCGCACAACGACAAGGAAAATCTCAAGCATGCCGTTTATGGCCTGTGCGAACTATACCGCGATAAAATCAAGGACGCCAAACTCATCGCAAACCCCGGTTGTTTTCCGACAGGATTTATGCTTGGCGTTGCCCCGCTGCTGAAAAATAAACTCATCGAGCATTCGGTAATCGTAAACGCCGTTACAGGCACAAGCGGTGCTGGAAAGAATCCGTCGAAAAATTTCCACTTTCCGAATATGAACGAAAACTTCTTCGCTTACAGCATCGGCAAGCACCGTCATCAGCCGGAAATGGAACAAATCGCCGGCGAAATCGCGGGTAAGAATATCGATGTACTGTTCCAGCCGCACGTCGGGCCGTTTGACTTCGGAATTCTGTCAACGATTTACTGTCAGCCCAAAGAAAAAATGACAAATGAAAAATTGGCCGAGCTTTATAAGTCTTTCTATGCAAATGAGCGTTTTGTGCAGGTGCTTAATGCCGCCCCGATGCTCAAAGATATTGCAAAGACAAACTACTGCCAGATTTATCCTGTCATCTGCAAAGACAAGATTGTAATTTTCAGTGCCATAGACAACCTGATAAAAGGCGCCTCAGGCCAGGCGATACAAAATATGAATATAATGTACGGTTTTGACGAAACCGATGGACTCTTATAAAAATGAAAATAGAATTAAGAAAAACTTTATTATCAGACGCTAAACGGTATTTTGAAATACTTAACCACCCGGATTTTCATTACTTTCCTGCCAAGCCTGATTCTATAAAGTATGAACGGGAATTTCTGAAAAAATTACAACAGGCACGTAAAGACGGCAAAGAGTACTCTTTTGCCATCATAGCAAACAAAAAAAATGTTGGTGAAGCTGGCATAAAAATAAAAGATCCGCCGCATGTTGGCAACATAGGTTTCTTTTTAGACAGACGATACTGGAATAAAGGCATCACAACAAAGGCTGTCAAATTACTCGAAAAATTTATTAATGACAATCTCGACATTGTCCGCATCGAAATGTGCATGGCCAAAGAAAATATTGCCAGCCAAAAAGTAGCTATAAAATCTGGTTACATAAAAGAGGCTACTATGAAAAAATATTTAAAAATTAACGATAAATATCACGATTGTTATCTATATGCAAAAATACTGAAATAATTTTAGCAACCATTGCTCTTTGTTTATCTGTATCTAAAAATCTTTGTGTTTTCTGTGGAAAAAAGAGAACTCTGTGGCTGAAAAAATCTTAAAAATTGCGACCTGCCAGTTTCCTGTGAGCGAATTTATTGATAAAAACTCAAAATTTATTCAAAAATTCCTCAAAAAAGCAAAAAAACTCGGCGCTGACATCGTTCACTTTTCCGAATGCGCATTAAGCGGTTACGGCGGAGTGGATTTTAACTCTCTCGACGGTTATGACTGGGCGGGCCTTGTCAAAGAAACTCAAAAAATTATGCAGCTTGCCGCCAAACTCAATTTATGGGTAATCCTCGGCAGTGCGCACAGACTTACAGCGCCGAATAAGCCGCACAACTGTCTTTATCTTATTAATCCGCAGATTAATCCGCAGGGCCAAATCGCTGACAGATATGACAAGCGTTTCTGCACTGAAGGTGACTTGAATTATTACACGCCGGGCAATCGATTCGTAACTTTTGAGCTTAACGGCGTAAAATGCGCCCTGCTTATATGTTTCGATTTGCGTTTCCCGGAACTCTATAGAGAACTGAAAAAATTAAATATTCAGTGCATTTTTCAATCGTTCTACAACGCCAGCCAGAAAGAACAAAGCGTGCATAAACATATTATAAGGCAAACAATGCAGGGCCACGCCGCGACAAATTATTTCTGGGTAAGCCTGGCAAATTCCTGCAGGCCGATTGCTCCGTATCCATCCTGTTTTATCCAGCCCGACGGCGAAATCGTAAAACAACTGAAATTAAACAAGCCCGGCATTATGATAAATACCGTCGATACTACGCAGGGGTTTTATGACCCTTCCGAAAAATTCAGAGGATTGGCTATGAAGGGAATTTTGACAAACGGTCCCGGACAACTTGACGACCCGCGAAGCAGGGATACAAGATCTCTTTAAAAAGCAGAAAAATGTGTATATCACCAGAAACTTTATAAAAATAAGCAGAAATGCTTTGTGCTCTATATTGGGTCAGAGATTGACGAAAGAAAGGAAATGATATGGATTACGGGGAACTATACTGGTTAGAAAAATATCTCTTTGATACCGTTCAAAAAGAATTTCTCAAGAATGGAAAACTTAATGCTTTTGATTTTTTCTGTATCGTAATATGGAAGGCAAACCGAGCCAAGTCAAAAATCGCCCTCAAACTCTTAAAAAAAGACCAAACAGAGAAAGATTTAAATAAAATTGTTGAGGACCTTACTCAATCACTTTACAATGCAAAGGACCATAAACAAAGATTGGAAATTTTGATATCAAAATGGGGGTTCCGCCTTCCAATGGCTTCTGCTATCCTAACAGTACTGTATCCAAAAGATTTTACTGTTTACGACACTCGTGTATGTAGCATTTTAGGTGAGTTTGACAATATCCAAAATAAACCAAAGTTTGAAGACATCTGGAATGGATATGACCAGTTCAAAAAAAAGGTAGTCAGCAAAGCACCGCAGGATTTGACACTCAGAGATAAAGACCGATATCTTTGGGGACAATCTTTTGCCCAGAACTTGAAAAAAGATATCGATGATATTTTTTCGAAAACCATAGAAGAAGAAACTGATTAACTCCAACAATAAATAATCGAAAGGTTTGTTTCGTCTGTGTCATTCCCGCGAAAGCGGGAATCCATTTTCTTTTGGATATTCTGGAAAACCCTTAAGAATCTGGTATAATTTCCTAAAATGCAAACAAAACAATACTTTGTCTATATTCTGGCAAGTAAAAAAAACGGTACTTTATATATCGGTATAACAAACGATTTAATCAAAAGAGTATATGAACATAAAAATAATCTGGCTGACGGCTTTACGAAAAAATACGACGTTCACAACCTTGTTTATTACGAAATCCATAACGACGCTTCCAGTGCAATAACCAGAGAAAAACAGTTGAAAAAATGGAACAGGCAATGGAAAATAGAATTGATTGAAAAGACAAATTCGGACTGGAAAGATTTGTATAACAATTTAAGCGGATAACTGGATTCCCGCTTTCGCGGGAATGACAAATGGAGCAAAAAATGAAAAACATCACCGTAACCGCACCGAAAGGATTTCTGGCGGCTGGAATCAGCTGCGGAATAAAAAAGAGCGGCAAAAAAGATATAGGTATTATCTGCTGTCCGACCGGCGCAAAGGCTGCCGGCGTCTTTACTACAAATAAAATCGTCTCAGCGGCAGTAACTATCAGTAAAAAACATATAAAGACCGGCGATACTGAAGCAATCGTGGCCAATTCAGGAAACGCAAACACCTGCACAGGCAACAAAGGTCTCGAAGACGCGATAAAAATGTGCAAAACAGCCGCCCAACTAATTGACGCAAAGGCAAATCAGGTTCTCGTCGCCTCAACCGGCATCATCGGCCATCAATTGCCGATGGATAAAATCAGCAGAGGAATTATTCTGGCGGCAGCGAAATTATCGAGCAGTCCACAAGCCGGAAATGATTTTGCGCAGGCCATAATGACAACAGACCTCCGCTGCAAACAGGCAATTAAAGCCATCGATATCGGCGGCGCGAAAATCACAATCGCAGGTACCGCCAAAGGTGCAGGAATGATTGGCCCGAATATGGCTACAACTCTTTGCTTTATCACAACCGATGCCGCAATTACAAAACCATTATTGCAAAAAGCATTAAAGGATGCTGTCGGCAATTCTTTAAATAAACTTACCGTTGACGGACACCAGAGCACAAATGATACCGCGATTATTCTGGCTTCCGGCCTTGCAGGAAATAAACCAATAACAAAAGAAGATGCGCGATACAAAAAATTCGCTGCCGCACTTTCGCAGCTTGCCACGGATTTAGCAAAACAAATGGCCCTCGATGCCGAAGGCGCCACAAGAATGTTTACTGTTGTCGTAAATGGCGCTGTTTCAAAAACAGATGCGGCAAAAGCCGCGAGAGCGGTTGCAAATTACGACCTTGTAAAATGCGCTATTCACGGCGGCGACCCGAACTGGGGCAGAATTATCTGCGCGGTCGGAAGCTGCGGAGTAAAACTAAATCCAAACAAACTAACCTGTGCCATTGGAAACATAACCGTATTCAAAAACGGCCAGCCTGTAAAATTCAACCCGAAAAAAGTCTCTAAAATCATAACGCAGAAAGAACATACAATTACGATAAATTTAGGGGCGGGAAAATTCAGCGATTTCTGCTTCGGCTGCGATTTAAGCAAAGGTTATGTAACCATTAATGCCGACTATCATACATAAGAGGTTATAAAATCAGGACTTGCGACACTTTTTGCCGCCTTGTTTAAAATGACCCGGTTTTGTATAATAGAGGAAAGCTTTTTACCGGAGAAATATGTGAGAACAAAATCGTCTGTGATTGTCATTTGCTCTGCAGTTTTTTTGTTCTCAGGGATATGCAAAGCCGATTCGGCATCTATCGAAAAATTACTTAGGCAGGCTGACAGTGGCGATGTGAACAGTCAGTTTATCCTTGCCAAAAAGTATTACATAGGTCAGGGGGTTGTACAGGATTACGACGAAGCGGCCAAATGGTACGCAAAAGCCGCCGACCAAAATTATGCTAAAGCCCAGTACGAGTTGGGCACAATGTACGATAACGGTCAGGGCGTCTCGCAAAATTATAACGAGGCGATTAAATGGTACGCAAAAGCCGCTGAGCAGGGAAACGCAAAGGCGATGCACAGTCTTGGCCTGATGTACAACAAAGGACACGGTGTCGGGCAGGATTACGAAGAGACTATCAAGTGGTTTACAAAAGCCGCCGAGCAGGGAAATACCGATGCCCAGTTTGACCTGGGACTGATGTACAATAAAGGCCAGGAGGTTCGGCAGGATTCCAAAGAAGCGATTAAATGGTTCACAAAAGCCGCCACTCTGGGAAACGCAAAGGCTCAGTATCTTCTTGGTACGATGTATTGTAAAAATAAAGATGAAGAAGTCCTACAGGATTACAAAGAGGCCGCAAAATGGTTTACAAAAGCCGCTGCGCAGGGAGAAGCAAAAGCTCAGTATGTTCTCGGTATGATGTACTGCAGAGGCGACGGCGTTGAGCAGGATTACAAAACGGCGGCAAGATGGCTCACAAAGGCCGCCTCACAGGGACTTGCAGAGGCACAGCTCGTCCTGGCTGCCTGCTATTGGAACGGCAAGGGTGTCCCGGAAGATTATGTCGAGAGTTATAAATGGATGCTCCTGGCCGCGATGAACGGCGACAAAAATGCCCAATTGCTCAAAAAAGACCTTCACGAGAGAATGACGCCCCAGCAAATAGAAGAAGCCCAACAGAGATTAAACAGGGTAATAAAGATAAAGGGATTTCTGGCTGAAACAAACGGCTCCAAAAACAATGAGCAACCTGCGGAAAATATAGAAAGCACGTCAACCGGATTTTTGATAACTCCGGATGGTTTTATTCTGACCGCCTGTCATTCTGTCGGGAAAACTGAAAATGTAGAGGTCACCTACAATCAAAAACAATACACCGCAAAGGTAATCTTAAAAGACGAATCTATCGACGCTGCGGTTATTAAAATCGACGGTAACGACCTGCCTTATCTGCCGATAACCTCGAGCGCAGATGCCAGGACAGGCGACACGGTATTTACTATGGGCTATCCGCAGGTTTCGCTTCAGGGCACAGAACCAAAATTTACCGAAGGTTCCATCAGTTCTCTTTCGGGCATCGCCGACAATCCTCACTATTTTCAAATCAGTGTTCCTGTCCAGCCGGGAAATTCCGGCGGTCCGCTAGTCAACAAAAAAGGCGAAGTCATCGGTTTAATTGTCGCAAAGCTAAACGATGTTACCTCTCTGTTGACATCCGGCTCCGTACCGCAGAACGTCAACTATGCTCTGAAAAGTTCATTTGTTTTGTCGTTTATCGATTCCGTTCCCGACCTTTCGCAAAAAATCAAAATTGCCGGCACCGCAAAAGACAGGTCTGTCGCCATTGAAAGGGCAAAAAAATCGGTTGTATTGATTATTGCTCACAGATAATTCCCCCCTTTGCTAAAAACACAACCAATTCCGCTTTAATACAACATAACTACTTATCATAAAAGGACTAAAGCTATTGGCCCATAATCATAAATGACTGTTCTTTCTGGTCTAAATTATAGACCAATTTTTGGGTTTTTAGCGTTAATTTACTTGCAAAAAAACTGCCGTTATATACACTGTCGCTAATTTTACACCAAGTCCAAATAACGGTATTATTAAAGTAATTTTTAAGGAGTCTAAAAAGTGAAACTATTATGCAGAGTTATTGGTTTAACAATGCCGATTTTGTGTTGTGCCGGCGGCGCCTCTGCCAGCGAAGCCGATCTGATATTGCCCGACCTCAGGTCAGTCAAATTCTTCGGAGACAGGATTGACGGCTGGTCGTTGTTAATTGGGGGGCTGGCGATATGCGTCTTCGGTATGATTTTCGGAATGGTGCAGTACTCCCAAATTAAGAAAATGAAGGTGCACAAGTCGATGCTCGAAATCTCTGAGCTTATCTACGGCACCTGCAAGACATACCTGTTAACCCAGGGCAAATTCATTATCGTCCTGTGGGCACTCGTCGCAGCAATTATATGGGTTTATTTCCACCTGCTGCGTGAAATGCCGAATGCCACGGTTGCTATAATCCTCGTATGCAGCTTGATAGGTATCGCCGGCAGTTACACCGTAGCGTGGTTTGGAATGAGAATTAACACGTTCGCAAATTCACGCTCGGCTTTCGCAAGCTTGAAAGGCAAACCATTTCCGGTTTACGAAATTCCTCTTAAGTCAGGCATGAGCATTGGTATGCTCCTAATTAGTATCGAGTTGTTCGTTATGCTCTGCATCCTTCTGTTTATCAACCCCAAATACGCCGGCTCCTGCTTTATCGGTTTTGCAATCGGAGAGTCACTCGGCGCATCAGTGCTTAGAATCGCCGGTGGCGTTTTCACCAAAATCGCCGACATCGGTTCCGACCTTATGAAAATCGTTTTCAATATCAAGGAAGACGACGCACGCAACCCGGGTGTCATAGCCGACTGCGCGGGCGATAACGCGGGTGACTCAGTTGGCCCGACCGCTGACGGTTTCGAGACCTACGGCGTTACAGGCGTCGCGCTGATTTCGTTCATACTACTGGCCGTTAAAGAGCCGGTTATTCAGGTTCAGCTCCTTGTCTGGATTTTCGTTATGCGGCTTGTAATGATTTTCGCAAGCAGCGCTTCCTACTGGATCAACGCCGCCATAGCAAAAGCCCGGTTCGAAAACGTTGATAAAATGGATTTCGAGAAACCGCTGCTGTCGCTTGTCTGGCTGACCTCGTTTGTCTCAATCGGCCTGACCTACTTCGTTTCCTGGCTTGTCCTGCCGAATCTCGGCGACGGCACAATATGGTGGAAATTCGCGTCGATTATCACCTGCGGCACAATCGCAGGAGCATTGATTCCTGAATTAGTCAATATGTTCACAGCCGTCAAATCGGCTTATGTTCAGAATATAGTCAACGCTTCACGCAAGGGTGGAGCACCGCTGACAATTCTCGCTGGTTTCTGCACCGGCAATTTCAGCGCATACTGGATGGGCCTGAGCATTATGGGCCTGATGGCAATCGCCTATGGCGTAAGCACGGCCGGCCTGGACGTAATGATGATTGCTCCTTCGGTCTTCGCGTTCGGCCTTGTGGCGTTCGGCTTCCTCAGTATGGGGCCTGTAACAATCGCCGTTGACTCATTCGGGCCTGTGGCGGATAACGCACAGTCCGTTTATGAGCTTTCATTGATCGAGAGCGTTCCAAACATTAAGGCGGAAATCAAAAAGGAATTCGGATTCGAGCCGAATTTCGACAAAGCCAAGAGATTTCTCGAAGAAGCAGACGGTGCAGGCAATACCTTCAAAGCAACCGCAAAGCCAGTGCTTATCGGCACCGCGGTCGTCGGTGCGACCACGATGATTTTCTCAATCATCATTATTCTCACCCAGGGTCTCAAACCCGAGCTTCTGGCAAACCTGTCGATTTTACATCCGCCGTTCCTGCTTGGCCTGATGGCCGGCGGCGCAATCATCTACTGGTTCACGGCCGCCTCCACGCAGGCCGTATCGACCGGCGCTTATCATGCCGTGAAGTTCATAAAAGAAAATATCAAGCTCGAAGGCGCGACCAAGGCATCCAGCGAGGACAGTAACAAAGTCGTCGAGATTTGCACTAAGTTCGCCCAGAAGGGTATGATAAACCTGTTCTTAGTCATATTCTTCAGCACGCTCGCCTTCGCCTGTCTTGACCCGTATTTCTTTATCGGCTACCTGATTTCCATCGCCCTGTTCGGCTTGTATCAGGCCATCTTTATGGCAAACGCCGGCGGCGCATGGGACAACGCCAAGAAATATGTCGAAGTTGACCTCAGGGAAAAGGGCACTCCGCTGCACGCCGCAACCGTTATTGGCGATACAGTCGGCGACCCGTTCAAGGATACCTCTTCAGTATCTATGAACCCCATCATCAAGTTCAGCACCCTGTTCGGCGTTTTGGCTATCGAGCTTGCTCTTGTATTGAGCAGGAAAGTCAACATCACCCTGGCGATTGTCTTCTTTATCATCTCTGCCTTCTTCGTCGCACGTTCATTTTACGGTATGAGAATCAAAGAAGCAGATTAATACTGCCGACCATTAAAAGATAAGGGGATTTGTGGTTTTGCAAATCCCCTTTTTGTTTTATAATATCACGGTTGACAAACTTTGCGATTTTCTATAACTTGTCGGCAGCGGCGCGGATCGGCCCTGCCGCTTCTTAAATCTAAAATAAGGACAAAACCTGGCAAAAAAACCTTTAACCGCAAAAAAATTCGCTGTCGAGGCGGCCAAAATCGCTCTCGAAAGGCACTGCACCAACGTGGTCGTACTCGACCTTAAAGGCAAAAGCCCCGCTACCGATTATTTCCTCATCGCCACCGGCACAAGCAACCGTCAGACTCGCACCGTCGCGGATGAAATTACGCAATTAGGCAGAGGACGCGGCTTTAGAATCTTCGGCAGGGCAGGCTACGAACAGGGCAAATGGGTATTATTGGATTTCGTTGATGTGGTCGTCCATCTCTTCGATGAGGAATTCAGAGAATATTATGATTTGGAATTGCTCTGGGGCGACGCCAAGAAGCTAAAAATTTAAAAGTAAAAATTAAAAATTGTGGATTCTGCCTTCGGCAGATGAACCTTTTTATTTCTTATGAAATCAGCTATCCAATTAATCTCTGAAAGAATCAGCCAGGCCATTCAAAAGGCAACAGGCCAAAATGTCCCCGCAATTATAACAGGCGCAACCGACCCGAAATTCGGCGACTACCAATGCAATAACGCCCTCGCCCTTGCGAAACAGTTAAAGGCAAATACTACTCTGCGAAGTAGCGATTCGCTACGTAGCATGAGTCCAAGACAGCTTGCTGAAAAAATCATCGCTGAACTGAAAATTGATGATATCTGCCAAAAGCCAGAAATCGCAGGTGCCGGCTTTATAAATTTAAGATTAAACCCTGAATTTGTCGCTGAAAATCTGCGTGAAATAGTTTCCGACAAAGACAGACTTGGCATAGAAAAAATAAAAAAGTCCCAAACTGTCGTCGTTGACTTCTCCGGCCCGAACATCGCAAAGCAGATGCATGTCGGTCATTTAAGAAGCACAATCATCGGCGATTGTATCTGCAGAACGCTCGAACTTGCAGGCGATAAAGTTATTCGTCAAAGCCACCGCGGTGATTGGGGTAAACAATTCGGAGTGCTAATTGCCTATTTACAAATTACACATAAAGAAAAACTCCAAAAACCAGGTTCTGTTTCAATAAATGATTTAGACCAATATTATAAAGATGCTCAGGCTTGGTGCGATAGAGACCCTGGATTTGCGGAATCTGCCCGCAGAGAAGTGGTAAAATTACACAATAACGATAAAGATACACTTCGAGTGTGGGAAGAGTTTGTAAGAGCATCTCGCAAGCATTACCAACCAATTTATGACACACTTGGAATCAATTTAAACGAAAGCAATGAACGAGGCGAAAGTTTTTATAGAGATAAATTAGCAGATGTTGTAACTGATTTAAAAAAACAAGGATTGGCCGTTGAATCGGAAGGTGCTGTTTGTGTCTTCCCTGAAGGCTTTAAAACAAAAGACGATGAGCCTATGCCGGTGATTATTCAAAAGTCTGACGGCGCGTATTTATACGCTACGACAGATTTGGCGGCAATCAGATACAGAATAAACGAATTAAAGGCTGACAGAATAATTTACGTTACCGATGCCAGACAGAAACTGCACTTTGAAATGCTTTTCAAGGTGGCGGAAATGGCCGGCTGGGTGAAAAATACAGAACTTATTCATATCACTTTCGGAAGCGTCCTCGGCGAAGATGGAAAACCTTTAAAAACACGTTCAGGCGAAAATGTAAAACTAAAAGAATTGCTCGACGAAGCCGTCAAAAGAGCAAAGTCGGTTGTTCAGGAAAAAAATCCTGATTTGGCAGACAGCGAAAAAGAAAAAATCGCAAACGCCGTCGGCATCGGCGCCGTTAAATACGCCGATTATTCAAACAACCGCACAAGCGATTATATTTTCAGTTTCGATAAGATGCTCGCGATGGACGGCAACACCGCCCCTTATATGCAGTATGCTTACGCTCGGATTAAATCCATCGGCAGAAAGGGACAGGAAAAAGGAATTGATACAGAAAAAGAATTAAAAGGGATAAAAGAAATTTATCTTGAGAATAACACCGAGTTGGAACTTGCAAAACAGCTTATCAGGTACGGCGAGGCCTTCAATTCCGCAATCGCCGACTTCAAGCCTAATTTTCTTACGGCTTATCTTTACGAACTGGCTCAAAAATTCAGCTCGTTTTATAATGCCTGCCCCGTTCTCGATGCTGAGCCTAAAATTCGGCCGTCGAGACTGCTTCTTTGCGATTTAACCGCGAAAATAATCCGCCATGGCCTTGAAAATCTGCTCGGCATAAAAACTATCGAGAGGATGTAAGAAAAAATATGAAGATTTTTAATAACTCATTTACAGTCAGCACAAACAAACGCTGCGACATGGTCGATATTACGGGTAAAGTTGAAAAAGCCCTTGCCGATTCAGGCATATCCGACGGCGAAGTTATAATTTATTGTCCGCACACAACCGCGGCTATTACCATTAATGAAAATGCCGACCCGGATGTCGTACACGATATTTTGCTTACGCTTTCCGAACTTGTGCCGCAAAACAGGGACGGCTACAAGCACTCCGAAGGCAATTCGGACGCTCACGTCAAAAGCTCCATCGTCGGCTGCAGCGAAACAGTAATAATAACCGGCGGCCAAATGCAGCTCGGCACCTGGCAGGGAATTTATTTTTGCGAATTCGACGGCCCCAGGAAAAGAACCGTCAACGTCCGGATAACCGGCCAGTAAATAAAAACCCTAAGCACCAAATCCTAAATTCTAAACAAATTCAAACTTCTAATTCTCAAATTTTCAAAACCATTTGAATTTGGGTCATTCGGATTTGTTTAGGGTTTAGGTATTAGGATTTAGGATTTTTTCATTCTGCGCATAAAAAAGGCAAGCAGGACAACGTGGCTTGGGGGGAAACCACCTATTGCACCTGCCTCGCCGAGGTTTTTTCAGCGAGATAGTGACGCGGCTGGGGAGCCCCGTCATTTATGAAAACTCTCGCCGACTCTTATAAAGTCCCCTAAGGAACTTTAAAAATGGCGAGACGGTCAAAGTGGCTGGGGGGAAACCACTGTTTTGACACAGCCTCGCCGAGGTTTTCGTTTAAACTGCTTTATGCAGCCGTTTTACAACTTTAGCATTATATCAATTTTAAGGAACAAAGTCAATGTAATTTACATTACCCACACATCCTATAAAATCAAAGTTTAAAAGCCCTGTCAAGCCATTTTTAGCGAAAAATAGAAAAACTTTAAGCTTGAATTACATTTTTTTACGCCTTAGATTATGTATGTTAAGTTATGGAAAATTTCCCCTTATATTTTCAGGGAGTCGTAATAAATGACCAAAAAGACTGATGTAGCCGTCGCGGAAAAAATCAAAAACACCGCCAGGTCCATTCAGGACAAGATTTTGAAAAAGCAGAAGCCGACTATGTCCACTCCTGTCCGTTCGCTCAGCAATGTCAAATATCACTCTGACGACGGGCATTTCGAAATCCTCGGCAAAAACAAAGTCAGGACCTTAACTGTAAGCACCGTAAAGAGTTTCGCCCAGACTCTTAAGATGATGTCGCTCTCGAAGGAGCTTATTGAAGCAAACAATATGGCCACGAAGAGGGAGGCATATTACATCTCGAAAAACTGGGGCAAGGCGGGCTTTGCCGAGCAGCCCGAATCGGACACGATAATGGACGATATCGAAGCGATGTTCGGCGTAAACCGTGAGCAGTTAAAATTCATCCCGGAAGAAAAAGGCGGCGAAGTCGCCGGCAGGCTCATCGTCATCGACTCCGATTCAAAGGGAAACAAACTCAAAATCGACTGCACACGCTTCGGCTCCGGGGCGTATTCCATTCCGATTGACGTTGAGGACCTCGACTTTTCAAGCGACGCCAAATTCATTCTCGCCATTGAAACAGCAGGCGCCTTTCAAAGACTCGTCAAGTACGACTACTGGGAAAAAAACAATTGCATCCTTATCAGTATGGGCGGCGTTCCTACCCGCGCATGCAGAAGATTTATCCGCAGACTATCCGACAAACTCAGGATTCCAGTTTACGCGTTTGTCGATGGCGACCCTTACGGCTACTTTAACATTTACAGAACGCTGAAGGTCGGTTCCGGCAATTCCGCTCACTTAAACGAATTCTTCTGCGTCCCGAAGTCAAGATTCCTCGGCGTAACTCCACAGGATATTATCGATTATAAGCTGCCTACGCACCCATTAAAAGACGTGGATATAAAGCGTGCAAAGGACGCCCTGAAAAACGACCCCTTCGTAAAACATCACAAACCCTGGCAGGCAGCGATAAATCAAATGCTGAATATGGGCGTTCGTGTCGAACAGCAGGCCTTCGCCAAGCACGGCCTAGATTTTGTTGTAAAAGATTATCTGCCTCGCAAACTTAAAAATACGGCGAAATTCCTGCCGTAAAAAAATATCAGATGAATAAATTAGCCGACAATCTGAAAAAAGTTCACGACAACATCGCTTCCGCCTGCGCACATTGCAAACGCAGCAACTCCGAAGTAACGCTCGTCGTTGTAACAAAATCGGCCAACCTCGATGCGATAAAACAGGTTGTCCGCCTCGGCTGCGTCGAGCTTGGCGAAAACAGGGTACAGCACCTCAAACTCACCGCAGATGATCTTGAGCTTTTTCTGAAATCCGACCCCGCCCTGCCGCAAAAAATCAGTTGGCATATGATAGGACATCTCCAGAGAAACAAAGTCCGCCAGCTTTTGAGAACCACAGATATCATTCATTCCGTTGATACGCTCCGGCTCGCCGAGGAAATAAGTAAAGGCGCAGAAAAACTCGATATCTGTCCCAAAATTTTAATGCAGGTAAACTGCTCCGAAGAGCCCCAGAAATACGGCGTTCCGGTCGGCGCTGCTATTCATCTTGCCGAGCAGATTGTTACTATGCCGAACATCAAACTCATCGGCCTTATGACTATGGCTCCTCTTACGCTCAACAAGGACATCGTAAAGGCCTGTTTCGCCCGCACGAGGGAATTATTCGAGGAAATTCAAGGCGAAAAAATCGGAGGCCATGATTTCAGACATCTCAGTATGGGTATGAGTCAGGATTATGAAATCGCCATCGAATACGGCGCCACAATCCTGCGTATCGGCTCAGCGATATTTGCCTGATAGCCTGGCGTCTATATTAAGGCTTCTTTGCTGTCGGCCACTGAGAAAACGCCAGAATGCAAAGCATTATCAATGTGCCGAACGGCGCTAATATCAACAGACTAAACGCCCCGCTGTATCCTGCCTTGGAAAAAACCCGCCACCACAGAAAAAGCTTTAGCAGAAACGCAGGCAAAATAATAAAAAAGACCAGCAGAATAAAAAAAAGTACCATAAACGGCGCCGCTATCGCTTCAGGCCCTACACATGAAAGCATATTTAACCCTCTCAAATAAAATCAAAGACCGATAAAATCCTAATATACCCCCTGCAAATTGTCAATAGAAACTAACCTCCATAAGTCCTGAACATAAACCGCCGAAATACTCTTGTACTAAATAAATCGCGATTGGAAAAATGGTCGAAACCCTTACAAAACCAGTAAAAAACACGACAGCTTTCGTTGATGCCCTGCTCATCTTCGCCGGCGATTACGTTCGGCCTGAAATGCGAAAAATCATCGACTATGGAGACTTCAACTGGCAAATCGTGGACTTCGATAAATTCCTCGAAACAGAATTTGACCCCGAAACTATCGGCACTGTAGTAATAGATGCCGAATTCGTAACGGCAGACAACCAGAAGAAATGGCTCGATATTATCAGGCTGCTCGACAGGGTAAACATCCCCACCATCCTTTATGGAAACACTAATAAAATCAACATAGAAAATTTCAAAATGCTGAACATAATCGAAAAGACATCTGCCCGGCAGATTATTCCCGTAATCAAAATAAGCAACGTCTATCGGAAATACATCATCGAGACCAAAAATAATAACACCGACGCCTCAGCCAAAGACAACCACGCCCAGCAGCTCGAAACACAGTTAAAAATGGCCGGTTCCGTCCAGCGCGATTTCCTGCCCCAGACCCTGCCCGACAGCGATAAAATCAATTGGTCTGTCGCGTTTATGCCCGCAGACTGGGTCTCAGGCGATATCTACGATGTCGCGAGACTGGATGAGCATAACACGGGCTTTTATCTTGCCGATGCTGTCGGCCATTCTATGCCCGCCGCCCTGCTGACGATGTTCCTCAAACAGGCTATCCAGATGCGTCAAACCATCGGCAACGAATATAAAATCTTTTCGCCGTTGAATGTCATCGACAGTCTCAACCAGAAAATGTTCGCCCAGCATCTCAGCGGCTGCCAGTTCGTTACCTGCTGCTATTGCCTGCTGAATACGCAGACTTTGAATTTGTCTTATTGCAGGGCAGGCCATCCGTATCCAATCCTGATAAGAAAAAATCAAAACCCGCAGCAGCTTCAGACAAGAGGTTCGCTGCTCGGCGTTTTTGATAACGCTCATTTCGAACAAAATTCAATCCAGCTCATCGCAGGCGATAAGCTCCTTTTATATTCCGACGGCGCAGAGCCTTTCATAGGCATCACCCAGGAAAACCAGTCATTTGCTTTTGAAAGTCGTTTCCTGGAAATCGCGAATCTGCCCGCCTCGCAGATGAAATCGGAATTTGAATCCCTCGTTCGGCAAAACAGAGATTTGGCTGAACCAGACGACATCACCCTCATCGTCCTTGAAATCCTCTAATTGTCATTGCAAGATTCGGATTTATTTTGTTAACCCTGCCATCACAGAGTTTAACCTCGCGAATGCGGGGGCAGGGCTCATAGTTTAAAGTTATTTAGCCCCTTTGCCGTAATCCCGGATTTCTTATTTTATATTTTAAGAGCTTTCCCTCTTTATTCTAATTCGCTTAATCGCTTTTTCGCATCTTGATCATCCGGATAGAAGCGAAGTAATTTTTGCAAGGTCATCTTCTCCTCAACTATATGATTTAGACTTTTATGACACACCGCCAGCATGTACAACGCAGAACGATGATAGGAAATTAGATTAAAAGTCATTTCCTTCTGATCCTCAGGTCCTAATTCTATGATAGAATTAAAATATTCTATCGCTACCTTATAATTCTTCTCCTTGAAATACATTATTCCCAAATCAAGCAGAGCGAGTTTATTCTTCGGATTTAATTTTATCGCTTTTTGATACGCAAGTTTTGCCTGCACAATATCATTTTTACTTCGGTAGGCATACGCCAAAAACGTATGTATATCGCTATTTTCTTTATCGAAGAAAATCGCTTTTTTATATTGCCTTATAGCCTCATCGTACATTGAATACGACATGTAAGTTGCACCCCTGTTAACAAGTTGCTTGACTAAAAATGGTTTGAGGATATAGAACGAAACAAAAACAAACAGAATGCTAAACAACCATTTCAGGTAAAAACTCCTTTGCCGGCCGCTATCTTGCAGATGGCGATGTTCCTCACATTCACACGGAGTGTTGTGATTATGATTAGCCATGTTTCCCTCAAGCAATCAAAATGAAAAATATACCTAAGACCAGTAATATATTCCCAGCCAGAAATTGGATTGAACTTTCGTATTTCTCTATTTTAGGCGCCCAGGATTTAATAATGCCAACAGAGTATCCCGCCAAAAGAATAGGCAAACTCTGACCAACAGCAAAACTGATAAAAATAAGTAATGAATATAATACCGAACCCTTTACCGCAACTATGCTGGCAATGATTAAAAGAACCGGGCCACAGCAAGGACATCCGGGTATCTCAAATAAAGCAAACAACATTCCAAAAAGGAAAATCCCTGCCGTACCAAATCGCTGGAAGCGATTAGTGATTGACCGGCATTTTTGCGCATACTTCGTTTTTATAAGTCCGGCGATAATGACCCCTAACAGGAAAAGCAGAATCCCGGACACAAAGAAAATATACTTACTCCACGTAATCAACTTTCCGGCAAAATTCGTTACCAAACCAAAGGCTATCCCCAAAAGCGTGTAACTTACCATGAGACCCAAAGAAAAAGCCAAAGATAGAAAAAATGCTTTCCTTTTCGATTCAGCTGCTCCTGACACAATCCCCAGCACTACCGGAAGCCTTAAAATTGTGCAAGAGCTCAAAGAAGCAACTATTCCGGAAAACAGAACAATAAAAACGGCTAAAATAGGAGTTTCCGTAAATGCCTTATAAAGCGTCTGTGTCATTTTGTTTTTTCCTTACTCTTTGCCAACGATAAAAAACTCGTAATCCTCAGCCAAATAGCTCTACACATCGTCGAGAGTGAAACAAATATAAATCCTATAAATGCGCCTACCCCAAATCCAACAGGACACGCAGGTTTGCCGCAGCAGGGGCAGACAGAAGATACTGAATA
Organism: uncultured Planctomycetota bacterium; assembly: GCA_903847315.1. GTDB lineage: Bacteria > Planctomycetota > Phycisphaerae > Sedimentisphaerales > UBA12454 > UBA12454. The sequence goes on along the minus strand of CAINDG010000026.1, from coordinate 2,970 downwards.
TAATGCGCTAATCATAAACCACCATCGCAAAAAGGAAGAGCGGCATATCTTTTTTAATGTATTACCTATCCACATCCATTTTTCCCTTTATGCTTTTTTTGGTAAAAATCTTGTAATAAAAGTTACAACCACATACATAAACGCGCACAGCAGCACGATCGTCGCCCCGGAAGCGGTGTTCCAATAATACGAGGCAATAAGACCGCTTACTCCGCAGACAAGGCTGATCCCGACGCTGTAAAAAGTATACTTCGCGGTATTACGAGCCATCAGGCGAGAAGTCGCTGCCGGAAGAATTAAAAGTGAGTTAATAATCAAAATGCCGACTAATCGTATTGAAATTGCTACGATTATTGCCAATACAATTACAAAACTCGTCTCTACCCAAAAAACTTTTATGCCCCGGCTGCGCGCAAGACTCGGGTTAATGCTCAGCAGTAAAAGACTGTTGCTGAATATACACCAATATCCTGTCACAAATAAAAATGCGGTTATCAACAACTTAATCTCGTCGCCGGAAATAGCCAGAATATCGCCTATGAGATATGTCGTATATTTACTAAAACCGCCGTTCCTGCTCAAAATAACTACCCCAAGTGCGACTACCATAGCAAAAAATACACCCAGCGTTGTGTCTGATGAAGCTCCGGTTACACCTTTAAAATAATTAACGGCAACAGCGAGGATAACTGTAAAAATTACCAGTGCCCAAAGAGGGTCAGCCACACCAAGCATAACACCCAGCGCTATACCGGTTAATGCGGAATGTCCAAGCACATCGGAGAAAAAGGCCATACGGTTGTTGACTACCACCGTGCCTAACAGCGCAAATAACGGACTTACGAAAAGAATCGCCAGTAACGCGTTCCACATAAAATCATATTGCATCCAGTTGAAGTAAAACAATGTACTAATATGGTAATAAAATTCATTCATAGTTTTTTGTCCCTGTGGGAATCGACAAACGGGATACACTCAGCAGGTCCAACTGAAACGCCTCAACGAGTTTCCTGTCTGAGAGAATCTGACACGGCGAGCCTTCCGCGAGAATTGAACGGTTAAGAAGAATCATCCTGTCGGCATAAGCAGCAATTCCCGCCAAATCATGAGTAATCATAATAATCGAAATATCGTATTCTTTTTTCAGCTGCGTTATGATCTCATAAAATAAAGAGAGTCCTTTTACGTCAATAGCTGAGGCCGGCTCATCAAGCAAAAGTAAATCAGGAATTGGTATCATCGCCATAGCAAGAAGCACTCGCTGCAGTTCTCCGCCTGACAATGACCCTATGGTATGATTCAAAAGATGTGTCACGGAAAATTTTTCAAGAGCGGCTTTTATCTTTTTTTTAACATTTCCTCCTATGCCGCACCAGACAGGGATAGCAGTTAGAGATGAAGCAATCAAATCCTGGACACTTACAGGGGCACCGTGATCAAAACTCAGCGTTTGCGGCACATAACCTATTTTGGGTTTCTTAGTTATCGAGCCCCTCACCTGAAACTGAATATCCCCTGAATAGGAAATATCGCCCAGTATCGCCTTTAGCAATGTGGTTTTACCAGCCCCATTAGGCCCGACAATCGACAGGATTTCCTTGCAGTCCGTATGCAGACGGACATTTTTAAGTATCGAATTACCGTCAATCTTGACGTTCAAATTCTCAATCTTGACACAACAGTGCTCGCATGATTGTTCCATATTAATCTTTAAGTGCCTCTTTAAGTGTTGCTAAGTTCGCTTCCATTATTTTAATGTATGCATCAGGCTTTTGAGGGCCGGTCACCGCGGGGTCCAGAATATAAACTTTGGCCCCGGTCTCTTTGGCAATGGCCTTTGCGGCTTTAGCAGGATATTGCGGTTCGGCAAATAAAGCTTTGATGCCTGATTTTTTAACTAAATCTATCGTCTTGGCCAGTTCCTGCGCACTTGGTTCACTGCCCGGCTCTCTTTCCACTACCGCGGCGATTTCCAATCCAAACTCTTGCGCAAAATAAGGAAATGCCTCATGGAATGTCACAATTTTCTTACCTTTATATGGTGCCAACGCAGTATGCATTTTTTGGCGAAGTGCTTCCAATCGCGATACATACTCATCTGTATTCTTTTGATACATATCTTTGTGCGCCGGGTCAAATTCCTGTAAATCCTTGCAAAGATTTTTAACTTGTGTAATTGCATTGGAAATACTCACCCATACGTGAGGATTATCGCCTTCATCCCCCTGGCCTTTTATTAAAGGAATGCCCTCTGATAATTGGACAACTTTTAAATGAGGATACTGAGCCGTTACTCTGTCCAGAAAGGACTCCATGCCTGCGCCATTTGCGATAAAAATATTTGCATCGACAAACTTTTTCATATCGTTGGTGGTTAACGCGTAATCATGCAGGCAGCCGGTAAGCGGCCCAGTTAGATTCGCCACGGTAACACCTGGCACGTCCTTTGCGACATTAATCGCCATAATGTACATAGGATAAAATGACGCAAGTATTCGGCTCTGCGCGGCACCGCTTTTCCCATCACACCATCCGTAGTTCAAGGGCAGTGCTGTAAATATCGCTATTAAGAAATATAGCCGCATTTTTTTCATAATGTTTCTTTTCATAATATTACACTCCAATATAATAAATAAAGTAATAAATTGGACTTCTGCAAAACATCTTCGATAGGTACACGATGAAATAATTTTTTCTGGAGATGTAAGCGGGGATTAAAGAGGAGGCGCTCTTAAATAAGGCGATTGGAATTGAATAGTTGGTGGTGAAATAACAAAAATATAATCGATGGTATAGACAATTTTATCAAATCCGCTGATTATTACGGGGGAGGATAAAAGAATCGGATTTTTATTTATAATTAAATTCTGACAAATCGGACAATGGCTGCTGTCGTGTTGCCCGGATTTCTCATGTCCGGCCAGATGAATAAAGAGGGCAATGTTTGTAGCCGTCAAAATAAAACAGATA
>CAINDG010000025.1 GCA_903847315.1 uncultured Planctomycetota bacterium | reverse complement strand
GTTAAATGGGTTGCCGATGCAAACGGTACGGTTGGTTATGTCAAATTCCGTTACCATAGTGGTCAGGTCAGTGTTTATATTGACCAGGAATACAGCGAGGCTTTTGCTTTTGATTGGGATAGTCAATATAGTTCTTACGTTTCGTTCTCGCAGGAAACGCTGTATATCCGCGACCCGAACGAACCATAGATTTAGTCAAAGAAACGCCTCGAAAATGAAAGGCCGGCAGTTTTAGCTGGCCTTTTTTATTTTTTTGTTGTTGATATTGAATAAAATCATTTGTTAAATTATAAGTTTATGCTATTTTTGAAAGCAGGACAATGACGTTAGAGCAATTATTAAAACTTGTGGAAAACAAACCGTTAGTCTGGCGGCCTCGGGTCTGTGCCGATTCGAGAAATATCCGGCAGGGCGATATCTTCGTGGCGGTAAAAGGCAGCCGCAGCGACGGCCATAATTTTATAGGTCAGGCCGCTGTCTCCGGAGCCAGATATATCGTTACGCAGGAGCCTACCCAGGTCGCGTCAGCCGAAGTTATACAGACCGACGACACGACAAAGGCGCTAGGCCTTCTGTCGCAGGCATATTATAACTATCCAAACAGCAGATTGGTTAACCTTGCTGTTACCGGCACCAACGGCAAGACGACTACGACATATCTGGTTCGCTCGATTATCACCAATACCGGCAAAAAGTGCGGCCTGATAGGTACTGTAACGGTTGATATGGGCGGCGGCGAAGATAATATCGAGGCGGCTATGACGACGCCTGACGCCCTTGAACTTGCGTCTATCGCCGACAAAATGGCAAGTGCAGGTTCGCAATATATGATTATGGAAGCCAGCAGCCACGCCATCGAGCAGAACCGGCTTGCGGGAATTGATTTCACTGCCGCGGCGTTTACGAATTTTACGGGCGACCATCTGGATTATCACAAGACAATGGAGGCGTATCTGGCGGCCAAGTTAAGACTGTTCGAGAGCCTTTCGTCTGATGCGACAGCGGTAATAAACAAAGACGACCCGGTTTTCCAGCAGGTCGCTGTTGTGACAAAGGCGAACAGGATTTTCTATTCGATTAAGACAGATGCCGATTTGACCGCCAAAATAGTTTCGATGGATATAAACGGTACTGTTTTCGATATTTCATTCAGGGGCGAAAAAGTCCGGGTCTCGTCGCCTCTTATCGGCGAACACAATCTAAGCAATCACCTTGCCGCGGCGGGGCTGGCGATTGGCGCAGGATTCGACCTTAAAACAATTGCTGCGGGGCTGGCGAAGCTTGAGGTTGTTCCCGGCAGACTTCACAAAGTGCCTTGCAGCAAAGGGGTTACGGTTCTTGTGGACTATGCCCATACCGATGATGCGTTGAAAAATGTTCTTTTGACCCTTAAGCCTTTGTGCAAAGGAAAATTGATGCTGGTTTTCGGCTGCGGCGGCGACAGGGACAAAACAAAAAGACCAAGAATGGCGCAGGTCGCCCAGCAGTTTGCAGACAAAATTTTTGTTACGAGCGACAACCCGAGAACGGAAAAACCGGCGGCGATAATCGAAGATGTCATCGGAGGTTTTACTAATCCGGCGGCTGATAATATTATTGTTCAGCCGGACAGGGAAAAGGCGATCGAGGAAGCAATTAAAAATGCTCAAACCGGCGATACAATTCTTATTGCCGGAAAAGGTCACGAAAATTATCAAATTATCGGTACGGAAAAACAGCATTTCAGCGATATTGAGACGGCTGTGAAATTTTTACAGTGATCCTGTTAAATACAAAAAAACTTGCTGAAATTATAAAAGCTCAAAAAATACCTGCCGTCGCAAACACGATAAGCAGTGTAAGCATCGACTCCCGCAAAATATCGCCCGGCTGTGTATTCTTCGCAATTAAAGGTGAAAATCACGACGGTCACGATTTTGTCAAACAAGCCTTTGAAAACGGCGCGGTTTGCGCAGTTACGCAGAAAAAAATCGTCAGCGATAAACCTGTTCTAATTGTTGATGATACAATTAAGGCTCTTGGCGAGCTGGCGAGGTATGTAAGAGAAAATTCATCATATAAAGTTATCGCAATTACCGGCTCGGCTGGAAAAACGACCACAAAAAATATAATTTATCACGTTTTAAAGAGTAATTTTAAATGTTTTTCATCGCCGAAGAGCTACAACAACAACATCGGCGTGCCACTTACGATATTAGATGCTCCTTGCGACAGTCAAATTCTGATTTCTGAACTTGGCAGCAATCACATTGGCGAAATTGAGCATCTTACAAAGATAATTCGGCCTGATATTGCAATCATAACGACAATATGCCCGGCTCATCTGGAAGGTTTTGGCGATGTCGATGCGATAATAAAGGAAAAAGTTTCTATCACGGCAGGTTTGAGAGCCGGCGGAGAATTTTTCATTAACGGCTCGATAAAAGAACTTGTCGATTATTGCCGAACTCTGAAACTGACCTTTCAAACTTTCGGGACAACAAAAGATTGTAATGTGCATATCGAAAATATTAAACTTTCAGGCGACAGAAGTACTTTTGTTATCGATGGTGTCACGGTGAATTTGCCGCTTGCAGGCAGGGCGAATGTTGAAAATGCCGCCGCGGCATGGGCGGTCTGTAAAAATCTCGGCATTTCAGCAGCTCAGTTCGCACAGACAGCGGCATCGATAAAACCTGTTGATATGAGACTTGAGCCTTTGAAGCTCGGCTCCTGTCTTGTACTTTGCGATTGTTATAACGCCAACCCCGGCTCGATGGAAAATGCTCTTGAAACTTTGTCGCTGATGGCGGGGCAGGAGAAAAAAAGAGCTGTCTTTATTTTCGGCAGGATGGGCGAACTCGGCAGTCAAAGCGAAAAACTTCATAAACAGCTCGGCGAAAAAATCGCTCAATATAAAATTCCTGTTCTGCTGACGACCCAAGGCGATTGTGCCGTCGCAGCTAAAACCGCTGAAAAATGCGCTGATTATAATATTTCAGCCGGCATATTTGAAAATACCGCTCAACTCTGCGATAATCTGTACAAATTTGTTAAACCTGACGATATAATATTAGTTAAAGCTTCGCGAAGTGAACATTTCGAAGCCGTTATTGATAGGCTAAAGAGCCTTTTTATCGGACAATAAGGAAATATGATTTATCATCTGTTCTCATTTTTGGAGCATTTTACAACTCGCTCACTTGGTTTTTATGCCTGGCAGGAAGTTCTGTTCCGGTGCATAATGGCGGCTCTTACGAGCCTTATCGTTGCGTGGATTTCCGGCCCCAAAATTATCCGCTGGCTGATGCGAAAAAAAATCGGCGACAGACCCGAATTTCATCATGAAAAATTAAATGCCCTCAATAAAGACAAAGAAAATACTCCCACTATGGGCGGACTTATTATTCTCATATCCGTTATGGCGGGAACTTTTCTGTGGGCCAAACTCAACAATCCGTTTGTCCAGAAGGCGATAATTTTGATGATATGGTTCGGCGCAATAGGCGCCGTTGACGACTGGCTCAAACTGACCAGCACAATCCGCCATCGCAGCCGCAACGGCCTGAAGCCATGGGAAAAACTTGCGTTTCAATTCGGCGGGGCAGTGCTTATCGCAACTTTTCTTTATCGCGATGTCGCTAATGTGCCGGACGCGACGAGACTGTGGCTTCCATTTTACAAATACGGCATACCTATCAGCGGCTGGCTGTTCGTGCTGATTGCGATATTTTATATTTCCGCGACGAGCAACGCCGTCAACCTCACCGATGGTATGGATGGTCTGGCGGCAGGCTGTGTCGCGATTGCCAGCGCAACTCTGGCGGCGCTTTGCTATATGGCGTCCGAATCGATGACAAGGACTTCGACAATGACATGGGCCGGTTATCTTCTCTTGCCCCACATTCCGCAGGCGGGCGAGCTTAGCATATTTTTCTCGTCGATTCTCGGCGCGACGATGGGATTTCTGTGGTTTAACTGCCATCCTGCCCAGACGTTTATGGGCGATATCGGCTCACTGCCGCTGGGAGCAGCGATGGGATACGGCGCACTGGTCACAAGAAACGAAATACTGCTGCTGATTATCGGCGGCGTGTTTGTGATTGAGCTTTTCAGCGTTGTTTTGCAAATAGGATATTTTAAATACAGCGGCGGGAAGAGGATTTTCCGCTGTGCCCCGATTCATCATCATTTTCATCTTGCCGGCTGGTCTGAGCCGCAGGTAGTGGTGCGGTTCTGGCTTTTAGCCGCCGCCTTTGCGGCTTTAGCGCTTGCGACACTTAAAATCCGCTGACGGATTTATTTCTTTATCGCCATTCGACTAAGATTGCCCCTCAAATCGGAAAACCATTTTTGCATTATTGGCGATTTAGGATTTATTTCGTGTCCTAAGCCGGCGTATATCTCAAATGTCACATCGGCTTTGCGATTTCCAAAATATGCTGCAGCTTTTTTCGCAGGCCCCAGGTTCTGGTCTATTTCGCCGGCGCCGATATAGACATACTTGCCCGCAAGAGACATAGGTTCATCAGGCAGCCAATTATGATTACCTGCGCACGTAATTACCACTGCCGCTGCGAGCTGAGGCCTAAACCCAAAAATATCGGCGACCAGCCAGCCTCCGCGACTGACGCCCGCCAGTACCGTCATTTTAGGGTCTATCTTAAGCCGGCCCTGCAAAAAATGTCTTGCGAACGCAATGTTTTTTATCTCCCGTTCGGCGTATGTTCGATACTGCAACTGATTCATTTTTTCTGAGGTTGTGGGGACAAATTCCAGACTAACGATAATAAACCCTTTGCCTCCTGTGGCCGTTTGGAGCCATTTTGTCGAAAGCTGTCCGCCTTGTCCGTGATAATAAAATATCGCAGGCCAATTGCAGTCGTCGTTATAATCGGCGGGCACATAAACGAGTATTTCGCCCACTTCTTTGCCGATGTTCAGCCGAACTTCTTTGCCCGGCTCAAAGACAGGGGATACAATATTCGGCTCAGCCATCGCTGCCGATGCCGCTGCCGCTATTAATATAATCTCCGCTAATCTTGACATATCATCTCTTACAATCCGCCGAAAGGGAAAAACCCCCGGTTTACTGCCGAGGGTTTTTATACTCTATACTTTTATATTTTTATTCGAACAGGAACGAGCCGTACTGAGCGGCCTTGCCTAATTCTTCGTGAATCCTCAGCAATTGATTGTATTTGCAAATTCTGTCCGTTCTGCACGCCGAGCCTGTCTTAATCTGGCCGATGCCTGTGGCGACAGCTAAATCCGCGATTGTGCTGTCTTCCGTTTCGCCGCTGCGATGGCTTATAACAGCCGTCCAGCCTGCTCTCTTTGCCATATTAATCGCTTCAAACGTCTCTGTCAGTGTGCCGATTTGATTTAACTTTATTAATATCGAATTAGCGCTGCCAAGTTTTATACCTTTGGCAAGACGCTCTGTGTTTGTAACGAACAAATCGTCGCCGACAAGCTGGCATTTATCGCCGACCGTATCGGTCAGATTCTTCCAGCCGGACCAGTCGTCCTCTGCCAGACCGTCTTCGAGACTTACGATTGGATATTTATTTATCCAGCCTGCCCAGTACTTGACCATATCTTCGGATGAGATTCTTTTATTCGGAGCAGATTTGAATAATTTATATTTCTTTGTGCTTTCGTCCCAAAGTTCAGTTGCCGCAGGGTCGAGTGCGATAGCGATTTGCTTTCCTGCCTTGTAGCCCGCCTTCTTGATTGCTTCCAGAATTACCTCAATTGCCTCATTATTTGACTTCAGCAACGGCGCGAATCCGCCTTCATCGCCGACAGATGTGTTATAGCCTTTGCTTTTTAAAACGCCTTTAAGCGTATGAAACACCTCTGCTCCCATTCTCAATGCTTCAGGAAAATTCGGAGCGCCAATCGGCATAACCATAAATTCCTGAAAATCGACGGTGTTATCGGCATGTTTTCCGCCATTGAGAATATTCATCATCGGCACAGGCAGAATATTTGCGTTGCATCCGCCGAGATAGCGATACAGCGGCAGGCCGACTGAATTGGCTGCTGCCTTTGCCGCCGCGAGCGATACGCCGAGGATTGCGTTTGCGCCGAATTTGCCTTTATTTTTTGTGCCGTCGAGTTTAATCATAAATTTGTCTAATTTTTCCTGCTCGAGGGCGTCCATTCCGATGACTTTCGGTGCGATTTTCGTATTTACATTGTTTACCGCGCCGAGAGTGCCTTTGCCCATATATCTTTTAGCCTTTACATCGCGAAGCTCGACCGCTTCGTGTGCGCCTGTGCTTGCTCCGGATGGAACGGCCGCTCTGCCGAATGAGCCGTCTTCGAGGACTACATCGACCTCAACGGTCGGATTGCCTCGTGAATCGAGAATCTCTCTTGCCTTTACGCCAACTATTGCCGTGAACATTGTATTATTCCTTTCATACTCAGGGGTTAGGGTATAGGGTTTAGGGGATAGGAAACTGAATCTCTAAACTCATACCGGAAACTATTTCTTTTCGAGTCAAAAAGGGTAACTATTTTGCCGCAAATAGTCAAGACCTAAAGTTTAGGTGCAGGATAAGGTAGTTCGCTTGGCATTTTACCGCAGCATCTTATTCTACTAAGTATCTTTTTCCGTGCCCTCAACGCCCAGTTTCTTTTCGAGCTGCTTTATTGCCTGCAAAATGACATATGTCTCGTCATTTGTTTTTACATCAGTTGCGATACCGCTTTTCTTAAGCAATTCCGTCATCCTGTTTGATAAGTAGGATATTGTATTGGAAATATAAAACGGAAAGTACCAGAAATATCCAAAGGCAAGTATAATGCACAATGTTACTGTTACGGCCATATAGTTTACTATATGAACTGACTCATCTTTTGTTGCCTGACTTTTTCGCACAACTGTCTGCATATTAAGGTCGTTGATATTGAAAATAGAATGTTTGAGCCTTTCGTAGCACGGCAGAACTTCGTTAAAATTTGTTGAAGAGCTGCCTGCTCCTTTCTTTATCTGTTCGCAGAGGTTCAGGTAAATATTATAATCGCTGTTGAGTGCTTCTGCATATTCTTTTTCATGAATCTCTGTTATATTGTTCTTTTCCGCTTTTAGGTTTTTATCGAATTCAATTTTGCCGGCTTCGAAAAGCTGTGAATAATAATCGGTTATTTTTTTATTGTCTGGATTGGAGACACTGCTGCTGATGGAAGTTTCCATATCATCCAGGGCGGTCATCATATTTCTTGTATAGACAATGGAGTCATAATTATTTCTCAGGATGCCCTCTGCCTGGTCGGATAGTTTGTCAACGTAATAGCTGCAGAAAAGTGCTAATGCAAAAATGATTAGGAACAGAACCCCTAAACCCATCGAAAGTTTTGTTTTAAGTATCATAACGCCTCCAAAATAAAATCTGATTGCGCCTTAAAAGCCGAATAATCATTATACAGCCTACATAAAACGCCAAACATACACACAATAGAATACCTTCCATCTTCCCCCAAAATCAAGGAAATAATTATCAGTTATCGGTAATTCAGTTATCAGAAAATAATTCGTGAAACTTGCCCGCCATAGCACGAATGTGCGGCGGCGGGTCTGCTAATCTTTGGCTGGACTTAGGACGGAGCCGCGGTTAAAATAAACTTATGAGAATACCGCTTACAAAATATGGTTTGCCGCAGGTTGTGATTTATCCCGGCATTAGTGTCCTGACGATGGCGATAATCGCCTTTTTAGTGCCGATTAGTTCGCTGTTTTGGATACTTGAATCGGTTTTGGCAGTAGTTTTAATATGGATGTTGTCGTTTTTCCGCGACCCTTATCGGCAAATACCGGCAGGGGACAATTTAATCCTTTCGCCCGCCGACGGCACGATAAGCGATATCGAACTTGTCGATGAGTCGAGCATTATAGGCGGCCCGGCGACAAGAATCGGCATATTTTTGAGTATTTTCAGCGTACATATAAATAGAGCGCCTTGTGCCGTCAGGATAGAGAAAATCACATATCGCAAAGGGCAATTCATAAATGCCCTTGACCCAAATTGCGGTAAAGTCAATGAGAGCAACGACATAGGGATGGTTCGCCTTAAAAAGCCCAGCGACAAAATTCTTGTCCGCCAGATAAGCGGCGCGATAGCCAGGAGAATTGTTTGCGATGCAGAGAAGGGTCAGGAATTTACTGGCGGCAGCGTCTTCGGAATGATAAAATTTGGCTCTAGGACTGAGCTTTATCTGCCTGCCGGCTGCGGCGCTGAAATTGCCGTCAAGATTGGCGACAAGGTAAAGGCAGGCCTTACGATACTTGCGAAATATGATGGAACCAGTTAACAAATCAGAACGAGCAAAGCGAAGCCTTTTGCGAACCGTTCGCAGGCAAAGGCTAAAATATATCACGATACTGCCATCGCTGATTACCCTTCTCAACGGCATCTGCGGTTTTGCCGCGATAGTTTTTGCCGCCAGGGCGGGACAATCCGATGTTACAGGGGTGGATATTTACAAGCATCAGTTTCCGTTCTTTTCAATGTCCTGTTATATGATTTTTCTTGCGATGATTGCCGATATGCTCGACGGTCAGGTTGCCAGGATTAGTCAGAACACCAGCAGCTTCGGCGGCCAACTCGACAGCCTGTGCGATGTAATCAGTTTCGGCATAGCGCCCGCGTTTCTTATGCTGCAGGTTGTTGAGAGCAGAGTTACTTTTAATAATCCCGCGTTTGACGTTTTTGTGTACCGCTTTTTATGGCTGACGGCGGCGATATATCTCGGATGCGCCGCGATAAGACTTGCCAGATTCAACGTCGAAAACGAAGAGGACGAGGCGAACCATATGAGTTTTTGGGGATTGCCTACTCCGGCGGCGGCGGGAGTGATTACAAGTCTTGTCATTCTTAATCAGGATATTATCGCAAACCTCAACATTAACTATACGTTCTTTTCACATATTGAAAATAATATTATCATTGCTGCTCTGCCGTTTGTGACGCTGGTGGTATCGATTCTTATGGTCAGCAGAGTCCGCTATTCGCATGTTCTTAATCAGTATCTTCGCGGCAGAAAACCGTTTGCATATCTTATATGGGCAATAGCTTTTATAGTGATTGTAATTATCAGTTTTGAAGTCGCGCTTGTGCTTGTATTCTGGAGTTTCGCCTTGAGCGGTCTGCTGAGGTGGTTCTATTGCCGATACATTACTCACAAAAGCGCCGATGGCGAAACTGAAGAGCCGCCGCTGATTACTATTTCGCACTAATTATTCAAATTCTGTGTTTTTCCCGCTATCTATTATGGACTGTTCTTATTTCCCTTGCGGCTTTTTTTGAAAATGTTATTATCTTTTGTTTAATTGAAAGGAATTGACTTTTGAAGGACAGCAAAAGACATATATCGCGCGAAATAGGCCTTGAAATCGGTCATATTCTCGGCAAAGGTCTGTTCAAGCTCGACCATTTGCATTACGGTATGTGGAAGAAGGGCCTTGAGCCTGAAATTCTCAATCTTCACATCGCCCAGGACGAGTACTGCAAGTTTATCATTTCGCACATACCTGTCGAGGTAAAGACTGTTCTCGATGTCGGCTGCGGCACAGGCGCATTTTCAAAAAGGCTGGTTGACCTTGGCTATAAGGTTGACTGCGTTTGCCCGACTCCTTACCAGAACAAGCGGGTCGAAGAATTGCTCGGCAAAACAAGCGAAATTTTCAAGTGCAAACTTGAGGAAATTCAAACCAGCAAAAAATACGATATGGTAATGTTCTGCGAAAGTTTTCAGTATATCGACCTTGACCGCGTTATTGACATAGCTGCGTCTCTTTTAAAGCCGGGCGGTTATATGCTTATCTGCGACTTTTTCAAGACGCAGTCTCCCGACTTGTGCGCCATCAAGGGCGGGCATAAGCTCGATAAGTTTATGAATCTTATGGGGCAGTCGCCTTTTAGAATTATTGAGGATATAGATATTACGCCTGAAATGGCTCCTAATATAGATATTGTAGACAGGACGACGAGAGAGGTAATGGTGCCTGCCATCAGCGCCGTGGAAAGATTTTTCCAGAGCCAGCATCCCATTGTCCTGAAACTTATAAAGTGGAGATACAGGAAAAAAATCGAAAAGGCCGAGGTAAAATATCTGAAAGGCAACAGAAGCGGCAAAAATTTCGCGGAATTTAAAACCTATCGGTTATTTCTGTGCCGAAAGGTTAAATAAATGGCTGAGGAAATTAAACTGCCGCGGTTTGGAAAAACGATGGAGCAGGGCACTGTCGTAAACTGCCTTGTAAAAGTCGGGCAGAAAATCAAAAAGGGCGATATCATCTTCGAAATTGAAACAGACAAGGCGACCCTTGAAATGGAATCGCCCGCAGAAGGTTTCGTAAAGGTTATTTCCGCTCAGCAGGGGCAAACTTTGCAGGTTGACCAGGTTCTCCTGATACTCGGCCAGGAAAATGAGCAAGTTAATATTAACACTGCCGCCGGCCAAAACAAACAAAAGACCTCCCCGGCATCTGTAAAAAAATCCGTCACAACCGATGTAATGCCTGCTGGAAAAGGCGAAAATATTTATAAACTCGGTCAAAAAGTACCGCTCAGCAAATTCGGCAAAATCACCGCTGAAAAAATGCTGCAATCCAAACGCGAAATACCGTGCTTTTATCTCAATGTTGTTGTTGATGCGACAGAACTCGTCGCGTTCCGTGAAAAACTGAACAAGTCTGTATCTTTCAATGACCTTATAATAAAAGCGTTAGCTGTCGGTATGAAGCAATGGCCGATTATGACAGGCAGGCTTGAAGGCGATTCTGTTGTGCTTGCCGATTCGATAGGTATAGGACTTGCCGTTGCTGTGAAAGATGGATTGATTACGCCGGTTGTAAAAGACGTTGATAAAAAAAGCCTCGAACAGATTGCGCAATCCAGCGTCGCTCTTATCGAACGTGCTGAGGCCGGGAAACTGACGCCTGAAGATTTTCAGGACGGCTGCATAACCGTAAGTAATCTCGGCCCGCTTGGAGTCGATTCATTCATACCCATAGTTATACCCGGCCAGTGCAGCATTCTCGGCGTCGGGAAAATTACCGATACCTGCCTGGCAGATGATGACAAAATTGCTGTCGGCAAACTTATGAAATTGTCGCTGGCGGTTGACCACAGAATCGCAAATGGAGCCGAGGCCGCGCAATTCCTGGACTATGTTGCCAAACTGCTCGGCGAGCCGCAAAAGCTGGCATAATAAAACTGGACAAATCTTTTTGCCGAGGGGATAATTAACGTTATGTCCCCGTAGCTCAATTGGATAGAGTGCTGGCCTCCGAAGCCAGAGGTTTCGGGTTCAACTCCCGACGGGGATATTTTCCACAAGACACATCTTTATTTAATGCCCGATAATATTGTATCTATGGGATATCGTTGCCTCAAATCGGCCTTTTACGCCAATTTTAAGCAGTATTTAATACCACAATAAAGGGGAGCAGTAATATCGCCGAAAAACTTAACATAACTGTAGAGATGTTCTGAGGTAAGGTCTTTTCGGGCCTGAAACTATTATGAGGGAAAATAAGAGGCGTATAACAATGAATACAAAACTTATCTATTGGGTGTTTGTTATCAGTTTTTGTTTTGCTCAATCCGTATGTGCTTCATCTTCTCCGACGGAAAAGGCAGGCAAAGATTCGAATACAGTTGCCGGCCAAAAGATTGTCGTTAGCGGCTCAGGTGACAACCAAGACCTTCTGTTTGCAGCTGCAAAAGCTATGATGGGAAAAAATAGCGGCATACAGATAGAAGTGCCGGACAGTATCGGCTCTGCCGGTGGCATAAAAGTTCTTATTGCGGGAAAAGCCGACCTTGCCAGGGTTGCCCGTCCGCTGAAAGACAGTGAAAAAGCACTCGGCCTTACTCAGCAGGTATTTGCCCGTACGCCGGTGGTTTTTGCCGTGCATCCGGATGTAAACGGTATCGATAATATTACAACCGAACAGATAATCGGCGTCTATTCCGGAAAAATTACCGATTGGAGTCAGCTTGGCGCAAAGCCGGGCAAAATATATCCGCTGACAAGAGAACAAGGCGATTCAGCCCTGCGGATTCTTAATGAAATGCTGCCGGGCTTTGCGGATGTTAACAGTCTGAACACCAAAGTAATGTATCTGACACCGGAAATGGTTGCCGCTCTGCGGGAACATAAGCAAACTATCGGGTTTGTGCCGTTATCAGCCGTAGTAAATACCGGCCTGAAAGTGTTGAAGATTAACGGCGTTGAACCGTCGATTAAAAATGTACTCAGCGGCGAGTACAAGTTTTTGATTCCTCTTGGCATTGCCTATAAGGGGCAGCCGCAGGGACTTGCGAAAGAATTTATTGATTTTCTTTACAGCAGCGATGGGCAGAAAATTATTACCGCTATGGGAGCTGTGCCCACAAAGTAGATTGGTTATAGTTTGAGAAAATTTACAGGGAATTGAATGTTTAGGTCGATAAAAACAAAAATTCTGGTGCTGCAGATGGGACTTGTCCTTTCTGTGACGGTTTGTCTCGGAATTATTTCATATCGGGTGACATTTTCTACGGTCAGAGATAGCCAGCATCAGAATCTTGATTATATAGCCGAGCGTATCAGCGAAGGAATAAACGCGTTAATTACCGACAAAGAACAATTGCTCGAAAAAATAGGCAGTTCTGAAGCAGTGACAAATTATAGTAAAAAACAGCAGGATAATTTTCTGGTCAACCAGTTTAACAAGTATATGCCGGAATTCGATATACTTTCCTATGTGAACAGCAATGGCATGGAGGAATTGAAAGTAATCAACGGCAGAACGGCAACGGAATTTTCTGATATCAGCCGCTCGGCGGTTTTTGAAAAGGCAATCAACAATCCCAACAAAGCGGTCAGCATGTATTCCCCTCTTTGTCCTGAAATGGGCACCCCCTGTATGGAATTCGGTTTCTTCAATAAAAGTTTTTTTGATGAATTTACTGGCGTTGTTGTTGGCCGGGTTACTGTTCCTGAAATCGTCGGTGGTATTTATGAATTCCAGGAAGAGCAATCGTATTTTGCCATCCTGGTTGATTCCGAAGGAACTATTTTGGCTTGTCAGGACAAAGATAAGATATTTAAAAAGATTACGGTCGAAGGGCCGAACTCAGTGGATATAATCTCTAAAATAAAAAATAGAAGGTCCGATTTTGGCCGTGCGACTATTTTAGGAGTTGACGGCTATTTTGTCTATAAACCTGTCCCGAAACAAAGCTGGTCTGTGGTGGCGTTCCTGCCTTACGAACAATTTGTTTTCAAACTAAACGCCCTGCGAGATACAATTCTGCTGGTTGGCTTAACAATTCTTATTGCCGGCATGGCTTTGTCGTTGTTCCTTTCCGGCGACATAACAGAACCGATTTTGGAACTGGTTAAGAAAACAGCCTTACTGGCCAAGGGGAACTTTTCGCAAAGGATTGACATCAAATCAAAAGATGAAATCGGAACCCTGGCCGAATCCTTTAATCAAATGGTGGAAAATCTGCAAAAAACCACTACGTCCATAGTTAATCTGCATCGTGAAATTGCCGAACGCCATAAGGCGGAAAAATCTTTACGAAAAAGTGAGAATCGGTTTGAGGAGGTAGCTGAAAATTCCGGCGACTGGATTTGGGAAGTAAATGCCGAAGGATTATATACTTATTCAAGCCCTGTTGTGGAAAAAATACTGGGTTATAAGCCGCAGGAGATTGTTGGAAAGAAATATTTTTATGATTTTTTTGCCGCGGACGTAAAAGAAAAATTCAAGGAAGCGGCTTTGCAGGCTTTTGCCAGGCAGGAGAGTTTTGGCGGCTTTGTTAATCCTAATGTACACAGAAACGGCAGTGTCGTAATTTTGGAGACATACGGCAAACCGGTTATAGACGAGAAAGGAAATCTTTGCGGATACAGGGGGGCGGATAGAGACATTACCGACCGCAAAAAATCAGAGGAAGCGATGCAGAGATTGAATGAGGAACTGGAAAGAACCGTTGAAAAGCTGACTATTGCGAATCGTGAGATAGCTGATTTTGTTTATGCGGCTGCTCACGACCTTAAAGCGCCCCTAAGGGCGATTGGAAGCCTGGCGGGAATAATGCTGACGGATTATAAGGATAAAATGGATGAGCAGGGGCAAAGACACCTTAATATGCTTGTTAAAAGAACAGAACGAATGAGCGGGCTCATCAAGGGTATTATGAGATATTCTGAACTCGGCCGGCCTATGGAAATGCGACGGTTAGACTTAAATAAAATTATCCAGGAAGCTATCGCAGAAGTTGATCCGCCGGAAAATATTGAAATAGTACAGGAAAATGATTTTCCAACTATTGCAGGCGACAGAGCACATATGATTGAAGTGTTCCAGAACCTTTTAAACAATGCTATAAGATATATGGATAAGCCTAAAGGCTATATTCGGCTTGGATGTGTCGAACAGAAGGATTGCTGGAAGTTTAGTATTGCTGATAATGGCTGTGGTATCGAGAGAAAATACTTTGAACAGATTTTTAAGGTTTTCCAGACTCTTAATCGGCGTGATGAGGTAGAAAGCACAGGCATAGGCCTTCCTATAGTCAGGAGAATCATCGAAAAATATGACGGCAAAATATGGGTCGAATCAGAACCACAAAAAGGCAGTACGTTCTTTTTTACTTTACCAAAACTAAATATGGAGGTCAAAAATGAGAAATTTCAAACCAATACTGTTAGTTGATGACGACGATGTAGATTCGCTCATCGCGCAAAGGGCTCTTAAGGAGCTGAAAATTACCAACGAGTTAATACGTAAAGTTGACGGCGAAGATGCCCTCACTTATTTAAGAAATGCGAGCAATCCCAGGCCGTGCGTTATTCTTCTGGATTTGAATATGCCGAGAATGAATGGCTTTGAATTCCTTAAGGTTGCCAAAGCGGATGAGGCATTAAGAAATATTCCAGTCGTGGTTCTAACCACATCCGATGTTGACCAGAATATCGTTGACAGTTTTAACCTCGGCGTTGCCGGTTATATAGTAAAACCGGTCGATTACAAACAATTCGTTGAAGCGATGAAGACTGTTGATATGTATTGGACTTTGAGCCAATTGCCGGACGTAAGCTACAGCCCTGTTGCTGCGCAAACACAGTCTGTATAAAATCGGTTCTTGGCGAGAACTATACCGTAAAGATTGAAGACGTTATCAGTCTTTTTGCGGGAATAAAAACTTTACAACGGCATATGTATGTAACTTATTTATCAAGAACAAGTTATAATACATATGCCGGTTTCGTTTTATAGTGATTTTCAGAATTTAGTAGCCTCGCCGCCTTTCACTAACGATAATATAAGTAAGGACTGATTGGCCAACAGGAGAAAAAGTAAAAACCTTTCATCTTTGTAGTGCGTACTTTTAAATGATAGGTTTTGAAAGATAGAAGGAATTATGCAATGAAGGTTTTAAACAGTGATAAGCTCAGGATTATTGATGTACAGGATTCTGCGGAGCTTGCACAAAAAGCCCTTGGATTATTTAAAGATTCTGGCAAAAAGGCTATAGCAGAAAAGGGGGTTTTTTATTTGGCCATATCCGGCGGGAAGACCCCGCGGCGATTTTATGAATTACTTGGCAAAGAAAGCTCCAAACTTGACCTGCCGTGGGATAAAATACAGTTATTCTGGGTTGATGAACGGTGTGTAAAACCCGATTCGCCGGACAATAATTACAAACTTGCAGCCGATACTTTTTTAAAAGCCGTTCCGATTCCGAAACAGAACGTTCACAGGATTGCCGGCGAAAAAGACGATTACAGTCGGGCTGTCGAGGAATATGACCGTCTCCTGAAAAAGATTTTTAAGCTTCAGAAGGGTCAGCTTCCGGTATTTGACCTGATGATACTCGGAATGGGTTCGGACGGCCATATCGGTTCGCTGCTGCCGAATTCCTATGCGTTATTTGATACCGAAAACCTTGTAACGGTTGTTTATCAGATGTGTCAGGGCCTTAATCGTATAACGCTTACTCATCCGGTTATGTGTGCCGCTCAGCAATTGATTGTTATGGTCAGCGGGGCGGAAAAGGCCGAAATAGTCCGGAATGTCCTGCTTGACAGGCCGGACGAAGTGAAATATCCGGTCCATACATTATGGCCGATTCTCGATAAGGTTACCTGGCTGATTGACCGCCAGGCTGCCAAATATCTGTAGCATATCTATTGCGGTATAACAAGTTTCATTCCTGCTCTGACGGTGTCGGGGCCGCGGGGAAGCGATTCTTTATTGGCTTCGTAAATTTTTTTCCAGTTGCCGCTTGTCCCGTAATAAATTTTTGAAATATCGCTTAAAGTTTCCCCTGATTGTACCGTATGTATTTTCGCCGATGTTATTTCGCTACTGGCAGCAGGAGCGGAAGCCGGTGCGGGTTGATTTTTTGCGGGTACATTCTGCTTTTCGGAATTTCCGAGATTAACTTCTGGCGCCGCGTTTGTCGCAAAAAGTTCTTTTTTCTGCGCCAACAAATCTTCTATTCGCGGCTGCTCCACTACTTGCTGATGCATACAGAACCACACCGCGGCGGCTATGCACAATCCTGTGCCGATAAGCATTCCTATCTTGACATCTTTTCTCATTTACTACTTACTGGCAGTGGTTTTGGTTTTTACCTTTTTGCCGAGTATAAGTACCGGGGCTGCGATGGCAATTGATGAATACGTACCCACAACGATGCCGATGGTCATAACATAGTTAAAAGCTCTAAAGCCGGTACCGCCGAAGATGTACATTATGATAACTACGAGAAACGTTGTAAATGACGTCAGAATAGTACGCGACAGCGTTTGGTTGATACTGTCATTGATAAGCTGCGGCGTTATTACTGCGAGTTTGCCCATATTTTCACGAATACGGTCAAACACAACGATGGTATCATTTACGCTATAACCGACGAGAGTCAGCAAAGCGGCTATTACAGTCAGGTCTATCTTGAAATCGGTTATAAGCAGTTTTTGTCCGATGGCGGTATTTGCCAGATAAACGGAAATCATTACTGCTCCCAGACCTATACAAACATCGTGTATAAGAGAGAAAATCGCACCGAAGCCGTATCGCAGGTCGCCGAACCGTACCCACAGGTAAATTGCCATAGCAATCAAAGACAGCACAATCGCTATTACAGCCCTTGTTTTCGCTTCATCGCCGATTGAAGGAGCGAACTGAGTTACTCTTGAAAGGGATGTCTGCAATTCAGCGGCGGAAGTAATTTTACCTGTTTCATTTGTGACGAAGTTCGTCCATTCGTCCTCGCTGAGTTGGCGGTAACCCGCATCTTCCGGAACGCTGACGTATGTGAAATTAGTCAGCGGCTTGTCTGTTATCGACGTATTCAAATCCGCTCCGGTCAGTTGATATCCATACCAGGCTACGTTTTGCATATCTGGTTTGAACCGCAGGGCTTTCAGTCTTTTGTCTATTTCCGCGATAGTCGCCGGTTTCTCAACTGTAAATTCAATCCTGACTCCGCCAAGGAAATTGGTCAGTTCCGGTGTTTTGTCGAGCATCGCATCGTCGATATGTGCAGTGGATGTTATATGCGGGTTAAGACTTTCCATTATCTGCAGTTTGCCTTTAAAGGCGTTAAGCACCGCTTCTGTTACAGTTTCTTTTACAACCGGTTCTGAAATTTCTGCTTTACCGCCGAAAGCTGTGCTTAGTATATTGTTTATCACCGATTTATTGGTCTGGGACGTTGTTATCGTAAACTTTGCAGGATTATCGGGGCTTTGCGTTACGAGCATATTGGTGATTATGCCTCGAAGTTTTTTCTGTGTCGTCTCGATAGTTTGCGTTACGGTCTTAGCTGTTTCCTGTGAGCCTGCCTTGAAAGTTACATTGATGGCAGCTTTATTGGTTTCGGTTGTTGTAATTTCATATTGCAGTTTTGTCGTGCGGTCGCCGACGCTGTAAACCTTTGCCGCGGCGATGGCGGGATTACCAAGTTTTTCGCCTTCGGTGCTGATAATTTTTTCCACCTCAGACCTGTCAAGCGGGTTTTCTGGTTTAAAATCGACCTGAACATTTGTTCCGCCGGTGAATTCTATGTCATACTTGTTATTCTTGACGTCATCGCGAGTGAAAAACGCATAAAGTCCTCCAAGTGCAAGAATTGCTGAGAATGTAATCATTATAGGGCGAAGTTTCATCCAGTCGATTTTTACATTTCTGATTACGTGCAGCATTACCAGGTGATTGCGGATTATGCCCTTGTTGAGCAGAATCTGGAATATGACCCTTGTTACGAACAAGGATGTAAACAAACTTGCTGACAAACCGAGCATTAATGTGATAGCAAATCCTTTGATTTCCTCTGATGCGACCATATACAAAATCAATGCGCTTAGAATTGTGGTCAGGTTTGAGTCGAAAATAACCCAGAAAGCCCTGTGATATCCATTATCGATTGCTACCCGAAGCGATGCGCCTTTCTCCTGTTCTTCGCGAATACGCTCGAATATAAGCACGTTTGCGTCAACGCTCATTCCTATCGTCAAAACGATGCCGGCGATGCCGCCCAGAGTAAAAGTCGCGTTGCTGATGACCATTATAGCGAGGAGGAAAAGAATATTCAGAAATAGCGCCGCATCCGCAATCATACCGCCGATGGTATAATAGAACGCCATAAACCCTATAACGGCGGCAAGACCAACCAGGCCTGACTTTATGCCCTTGTCGCGGTTATCGGCGCCGATGCTTGGACCTATGGTCTTTTCTGAAATTGGCGGCTCGATAAGTCTTGCAGGCAAAGAACCGGCGTTTAGCTTATCAACCATATCCGTCTGTTCGGTCTGGGAATAGTTGCCTTCGATTATACCGTTGGAACGAATAGCGCTGCGAATGTTCGGGGCGGATATCGCAAGACCGTCAAGAGTTATTACCAAAGGTCTTTGGAGATTGTTTCGCGTCACGTTATAAAACAGCGAAGCTGCGATTTCATCAAAGGTAAAGCTAATCGCTCTTTTTCCCATCTCGTCGATGGTAGTGCCTGCCTTCTGCAGTTTCCACGGCCTCTTGCCCGTCTTCTTGAGCATACATTCGTTATCCTGATTGCTTGCCAGGACATAGGATTTTTCGGCGAATGTGCCTACAAGAATTGGATGAGTTTCACTGGCCTGCCAGGTGCTGTCTTTGGGGTTCTCTATCTGTACCCATACATATTTATTGTCGGAAGCGAGCTTGGGTCCCTTTATTTTCAAGGCCTCGGCATAGGCAACCAGTTCGTCTCTATTGGTTCTGCCGTCGTTAAGCGCGGGCAAAATACGGAATTCGAGTACGCCTGTGCCTTTGAGCATTCTTTTTACATCTTCCGGACCGTCAATTCTTCCTCTTACCGTTCGATAATCCTTAAATGCTTTTACCAGGGCATCGATTTTATCCGCTCTCGAAGAAAATCTGTTTTTAAAATCTCCAAGAAGTTCAGCTCGTTTGCTGGATGTTTCGGGCATTTCAAGCACTGTGGTCAATGCTTCTATGCTGAGATTGAAATCTTTGAGTCTGGTTTCAGCATCTCTGTAAGCGGCGTTAAGACCGGTTTCAGGCTTGGTCAGCTCGTTAACAACATCTGCCCATGGCGTAAAAATTGCAAAGTATTGTTCAATCTGCTGCCCGCGCAGGGCCTGTTTGGAAGCTGTTTTAACAGCGGATTTATCGTTCACATCGGCCAGTATCCGGTCAATTGTAGCCTTTTTCTCATTGGGGTCCATTGTGCCCCAGGAAGAACCAAGCATAAAGAGTGCTTGTTTGTTTATCCCATCCTTTTCGAGAGTTTGGGCTATTGTATCGAGCTTGGCCCTGAGGTCGTCTCTTTTTTCCTGTGCAGCTTTTCTGGCGTCGTAAGTTGATGCAAGCTGGCTGAGGATTTCTTTTCTGTCGTTGCTGTCAGCGGCAAATTTCTCGAATATTTTTGCTCTTTCATTGGGGTCCTGAGTCAGCGCTCTCTTGATTATTGCGAGATTTATATTGTCTTTAGTCAGGGTGTTCATAGCGTCGTCATAAGCCTGGCGTCTTCTGTGCGTATCGGCGCTTGCCAGTGGAACCTGTATTTCAATTCGCGTATCACCCTGGGGGCGCATAACGATGTTTTGAATATTGCCGGGGTCGATTCGTTTCAGCAGAATCGGCCTGAGCTTCGTGGCGAGATTGTCTGTTTCGCCGCCGACCAGACCGGTTGTGTCAATATCATATATAAGACTTGTGCCGCCGGCGAGGTCGATGCCGGGTTTCAGCTTCTCCGTCGGCGGATAAAGTTGTGCCGCTGCAAAAATTACAAGGAGGATTATTCCTATCAATCCGAATCGTACAACATTTTTATCCATATCAGTTCCCTGAAAAAATTAGTCTTCAAAATTTTTATTTTTGTTCGATTACTTTGCTTATTGATGTAGGAAGCACTTTTATTTTCGTATTGTTCGACTCGTCAACTTTAAGAGTTACTTCGGTATCGGTTACTTCAAGAACCGTTCCGAGGATTCCGCCGACTGTTTGCACCCTGTCGTTCTTCTTTAACGACTTGACCATTTGCTCCTGCTGCTGCCGCTGTTTCTTCGGGCTTCTGAACATAAGGAAATACAAAATCACAAAAATCAGAACTATGGGAATCATCTGCTGCCAGGTAGTATTAGGTTTAGGGGCGCCTGTTGGAACAGCAGAATTGGGGTCTGCCTGTTTTGTTATTGCTGTCGTATTACTCTTTGAAATAGGTTCAGCTACAATGACTTGGCTATTTTGATCGGCCGCTGCCAAAATCAATCCGTTTTCCATTATTTTCCCTTTCTCTATTCAATATTTTCTATGTCGTCATTTGTATGACGGTTTCGGGCGAATGCAGGACTTTGCAAAGCCTGAGCCGCCCATTCTATAAACGCACCATTCTCTATATTTTCCCGTATTCTGTCCATTAAATTATGATAAAAAACGATATTATGTAACGATAGCAGAATTGGGCCCAGCATTTCGCCGACATTGAAAAAATGCCTTATCGCCGATCGGCTGAAAGTCCTGCAGCAATAGCACCCGCAGGCCGAATCAATGGGTTTTTCATCATCTATATAGGCCGAATTTCGAAGCCTTATCGGACCTTGGGACGTAAAAGCCAGGGCATTTCGGCCATTTCGGGTCGGCATTACACAGTCGAACATATCGATTCCCGCCTCGACCGCCTGGATAATATCCGCAGGTGTGCCGACTCCCATAAGGTAGCGGGGCTTGTTTTCAGGCAGAAGCGGGGCGGTAAATCTGACGGTTTGCAGCATTTGTTTCGTGCCTTCGCCGACGCTTAAACCTCCGATTGCGTAGCCGGGGAAATCCATTTTAATAAGTTCCGCTGCGCAGTTTCGCCGCAGGTCGTTATCGGTTTGTCCCTGCACGATACCGAAAAGCAATTGACGATTATTTGAATGCGACTCCTTGCAAATCTTCGCCCATTTAATCGTTCGTTCGACAGCTTTTTGCTGTTCTTTTGGCGGAGCGTCAAAGGCAGGGCACTGGTCGAAGCACATTATTATATCGGCTCCGAGCTTGTTTTGGATTTTTGTCGCCCCTGCCGCGTCGAGTTTTATTTTCGCGCCGTCGTAAGGACTGGCAAATTCCGTTCCGTTATCGTCGATGCTGTTGATTTCGCTTAGTGAGAAAACCTGGAAGCCGCCGCTGTCGGTCAGTATCGGTTTGTTCCAGCCCATAAATTTGTGAAGCCCGCCGATTTTTTCTATTACATCCGCGCCGGGCCTTAACATCAGATGAAACGTGTTGGCCAGAACAATTTGCGAACCTGCTTCGTCAATCTGCCGGGGCAATAGGCCTTTGACGGTTGCTCTTGTGCCGACAGGCATAAACACCGGCGTTTTAACGTCGCCGTGAGATGTCCGCAGCGTTCCTGTTCGTGCCGGGCATCGGTGGTCTTTTGTGATTATTTCAAAAACATTCATTGATAGACAGGTTAATACATGGATTTGAATCTGCAGCCGGGATAGTAGAAGCTCAAAATTTCCTCTGCGGTTTTACCCTGCCGCGCCATCTCCCTTGCTCCGTACTGGCACAAGCCTACTCCGTGTCCGAAACCCTTGCCGGCTGTAAAAATGAATTCGTTATCAAGACTTATTATCGTGCAGGATGCGCTTTGTATTTTTGAGCCCGTAGAATCGATTGCAAGTCTGAGGTCTTCAGCCCGCAGGAAAGCTGTTTTGCCGTTCGAGCCGGTCAGTTTAACGCTGGTGATTCTTGCGAAGTTATTATCGTATTTGCTTTCTTTTACCGCCTCTATCTTTTTTATCGAATCTAAGTCCTGCTGGATAGTCGGATATTTTTCGAAGATATTTTTGTTCACGGTCTCTTTATCGAATTTTACATCAGGCCAGTAAAACAGGCTCGGCCTTGTAGTTGTTCTGCAGAATTGGCAATCGACGCCTTTAAGCGACTCGAAACTGTCGCCGAAAACGTTTTGACTATCTTCTGTATGACCGCCGCAGGCCGAACTGTAATAGGCCGGAAACGGCTCGGTGAATTCATTATCGCACAAAATTATTCCGAAAGTGCTGTTGACCGCGTCGGTTGTGCGTATCGTTTCCGCGCGGACGCCCCGGTAAACCTGGTTTGCCTGCGTGGTTTTAACGTCCCAGGAACGGTTCTTGCCGAACTTCGATTTTATATACAGGCAGTACGTTCTTGCGGCAATCGCCTGTGCCTTTAATGCTTCTGTTTCCCAGTAGCTCGGCATTTCCGATGCCACAACGCCGGCAAGATATGACTCCATCGGTACATTATTAATGACCGTCAGAGTTTTCTTGTCGGAATTTATAATCAGCTCGAGTCCGCCGCGATACGTCATAGTTTCATTGAATACGAATGGCTGGTTATGCTTCGGCTGTATGATTACTTTGCTGCTTTTAAAAATTTGCTGGCCGACCCTTATGGAATTGTTGTCTATTGTCGCCTCCACCGCATCGGAACTGCCCGTGGCCTGGAGTATTTCCATAGTATCGTAGTTTACGATCTGATACTCGTCTTCAATCCTAAAGGAAACTTTTTCGGCGCTACTGTCCAGCAGTACTTTTATGGAATATTCCGGCGGGCTTTGTATTATGACCGGCCCGGCGCTTTGCGGTTCGGTTACGCAGCCTGCCCCTAAAACACATAATCCCGCACAAATAACGATGATAGTATGAAATATTTTCATTTTAATTAACCGGCAAACAAAAAAATTAATCAATCTTTCGCAGGCTCAGTCCCAGGCTGTCAAGAATCTGCTTTATTTCCGTCAGGCTGGTAGCCCCGAAATTCTTGACGCCGAGCAGTTCAGCCTCAGTTTTCGAAATAATCTCGCCTATAGTCTTGATATTCAGATTTGCAAGGCAGTTTCTTGCCCTGACGGACATCTCGAAGTCGTCCATCGACTTATTGAGAACTTCATCGTCAACATCGACTTCGGTTTCCTGCAGCTCCGCCAGTTGAAGTTCGTCAAAAAATTTGCCTTCAGCCGCCATGCCAAGTCTTAAACCTCTGGATTCGAGCATATGTTTTATCTCGGTAAGGCTTGTTTCGCCGAAGTTCTTATACGCCAGAAGCTCTGTTTCGCTTATTCTCAACAAATCGCCCAGTGTATTTATATTCATTTTCTTAAGACAATTTCTGCTTCTGACCGAAAGCTCGAAATCGGAAATAGGAGTCTCAAGAATCTTGGTCTGCTGGTCCTTGCTCTTTTCGATTTCCTCATCGTAGAGCATCGTCTTGGCGCTTTCGATATCTTTTTTGAAAAGTATGGCCCGCAGATTGTTCGGATGATATTTAAGCACTCCCTCGATGCAGCTGGCCGCCTTGTCGTATTGGCCGGCATCTTCGTAAAGAACCGCCAGGTTTAGCATCGCGCTTACATAAGGCGTACCGCTATTTATAAGTTGTTTATAATAATCTATTGCTGCCTCGTCATCGCCTCTTAAGTCCAGCAGAAAAGCCAGGTGGAACAATGCCTTTGAAAACAGCGGGTCAAGCTCGACTGCCGTTTTGTAGTTTTCAATTGCCGTTTCGTAATCGCCCTGTGCCTGGAAGTGTCTGCCGAGGGTATAATGATACAATGCGCTTACTTTCTGATAATTTTCGCAGGCTTTCAGGACTTTCGCGGCGCCGGCGAAATCGCCTTTGACGCGGTAAGTAGCGGCCTTTGCGCAATTGACTGCCAGCACATCGGCACCTGCCTTGACAGCCTTATCTAATGATTCGATTGCCTTGTCGTATTCTCCTGATTTTCGCTGACAGAAAGCAAGTTCAAGAAATTTTTCCTTGCTGTCGTCGGCCTTTCCGAGAATTTCGATCCCCTGCTCGTATTTGCCGAGTATCGCAAGGGCCGCTCCCACTGCCAGGTAGTTTTTTCTGCCGGGCTTGGATACCTCCTGTTCGGCTTTCTCAGCGAATGCGATTTTGTTTCGTTCGCTGGCGTTTACGAAATCCATTGTCGATAGAATATCTTCGAAAGTAACATTTTCAGCGCTCAATAGATCTACTTTGGGCTGACTTATCGCTGCCATCGTCTTTTACTCCTATATGTTATAATTCTTTATGCCTGCGAGCCTTAGTGGCTGCTGTTCACGTCAAGCTCTGTATTATAGTACCAAACAAAAGATTTGCAATAGACTTTTGGATACCCGTTTTTGAACGCTTTTAATGCCGAAATTTAATGCCAAACAGCGGCAAATCTGATATTCTGCTGTTTGTTTCAAGGGATTGTTTATGAACAGATTAAAACAACTTTGTCTTTTTGCCGGCACAGTTCTACTGATGTTTCTGGCTATGCTGTGCGTTGTCGGTTCGATAATGGGTGCCGAATGGTCGAAGTGGTTTTTCACTTCTCTGGCAGGCAGGGGGCTTTGGATTTGTATTGCATTATTGATTGTCGCGGGCCTGGTGCAATTCGAGGAAATCTTTAAGGCGAAATGGCCGCTCGCCGTTTATCTCGGCTCATTGCTCGTCCTGATGGCAGGTGTTACCAAATGCAATTGTACTCTTTTCGCTGGTTTCACAATCGGCGTCATCGGTCTGTTCGGCCTGTTTCGGACCAAATGGAACAGGACGGAAATTATAATATCGGCTCTGCTGCTTTCGGTAACAGTATTTATTTTTAGTTTTTTCTCTTTGCCGCCTCAGTTAAAGAGTGTTTTTTTTGTACCGCATGTCTTCGCCTGTTTTCTCTCTTATATTTACTTCACGGCAGCGGCTTTTTTTGCGGCCAGACTGTTATTTAATGAAAATCCGGAACTTGACGAGACAGCACACAGGCTTGTCTGTCTTGGTTTTGCGTTTTTGACCGCCGGAATTGCCGTTGGCAGTGTCTGGGCGGCTTTTGCCTGGAACGACTGGTGGAGCTGGGACCCGAAAGAGACTTTTTCGCTCGCTGTCTGGCTTATCTTTGCGGCTTTTTTGCATTTCAGATATCTTTACAAACAAAGATTTTTACGTTTTAATAATATTTGGATTATCGCCGGTTTTATTTTGATAGTTCTTGGCGTTGTATTGGTTAATTACTCGAAAATTTTTGCAGGCCTTCACAGCCATAGCGGTTAAATATTATGAATCTATTTTGTCAGAGCGTCGATTTTAGAAATTGTCCTGCCTCCGCCGCAGAAAAGCTCGTCCTCGACAGCGGCCGGCAGAAAGATTTTCTGCAATCCTGCTGCGGTTGTGCCCAAATCAGCGATGCTCTCGTATTAAATACCTGCAACAGGCTCGAATTTTATTTTTATGCCGAAGAAAATTTTGATATCTCGGAATTTATCGGTAATTCTTTAGCCGTTGATTATTGGAATGAATATAAACAGACCTTTTACGGTCTTGATGCTGTCGGGCATCTTTTCAGCGTCGCCGCCGGAATTGAATCGCAGATTATCGGCGAAAATGAGATATTTTCTCAATTGAAATCCGCGTACAGTTTTGCTTTGCGTTGTAATACCGTAAAGTTTATGTTTCATCGCCTCCTGCACAATGCCTTTCGTGTCGCAAAAGCCGTCAGGACCCATACGGATATAAGCACCGGGGCGTTATCCATCGCCCAGGCCGCCGTCGAGCTTGCTGCGGATAATTTTACGATTAGCGGAGCAAATGTCTTTGTAATTGGTTCCGGCTCAAATGCAGAGCTTATCATAAAACATCTAATCAGGAAAAATGTTCAGGATTTCTCTATTGTCGCAAGAAACGCCGATTCCGCGCAGCAGTTGATTGAAAAAACAAATGGGAAATTTTTGCCGTTAAGTAAACTGGAAAGTTGCCTGGCGGACGCGGATATTGTTTTCACGGCGACATCATCGTCTCAGCCGCTGCTTACGGCAAAATCAATTCAGCAAAAAAGAACGAAGCCTTTGATTTTGATTGACCTGTCTGTGCCGCGGAATATCGACCCTGAACTTGCCGAAGTTGAAAAGGTAAAAATTTTCACTATCGACAACCTCAATAAAATTATCGAACAGAATAATTTCAAACGCAAAGGCGAACTTCCCAAGGCTCTGGCGATTATCGATGAGCACCTGCGAATGTTTTCTCAATGGCTCGAAGGTTTGAAGGTGGCGATGTGATAAGCAAACTCCGCATAGCGACGCGTTCGAGCAGTTTGGCTCTTATCCAGGCGCAGATTGTTGTTGAAGCAATCTCGAAACACAGGCCGGGTATGGATTTTGAAATCGTCGAAATAAAAAGCAAAGGCGATATCGACAAAAAAAAGCCCCTGTGGAAATTATCCGAAACAGGTTTTTTTACCGACGCCGTCGAAAATGCCCTGCGCGAAAATAAAGCCGACATCGCGGTTCATAGCTGCAAGGATTTACCGATTGGCGAAACAAACAATCTTGTTATCGCTGCGATTCTGGATAGGCGATTTTCTCATGATTGCCTGGTCTGCAATCGAAAAATAAAATCGCTGAAGGATTTGCCCAAAGGCGCAAAAATCGGAACATCGAGTCTTCGCAGAAAAGCGCAGCTTTTGCACGCCAGAGGCGATTTGATTTGCGAGCCGATAAGGGGCAACGTCCCGACGAGAATAAGTCAGGTCGAAAAAGGTCAGTTTGACGGCACCGTTCTCGCTTACGCCGGGGTTGAAAGGCTTGGCTTGACTGAAAAAGTTTCCCTGATGTTTGACCCGGAAAAATTTATTCCCGCACCCGCTCAGGGCGCTATTGCCGTCCAGGCGGAGACAAATAATAAAGAGATTTTAAAATTGCTCGCCGAGATTGATGATAAGGCATCGCGGATTACCTCCGATGCGGAAAGACTTGTTCTGCACAAAATAAAAGCAGGCTGTCACGCCCCGGCAGGCGTATTTGCAAAAATTACCGGCGACGATATCATTATTTACGCCTTTGTATCCGATGAAAACGGACGCAAATTCATCAATCGTAAAAAACAGGGTTCGGTCAAATCCGCTCAGAAGGTCGCGGAAAGCCTCGCAAATGAACTTTTAAAAGCAGGGGCCGCGGAGCTATTAAAGAATGAGTAGGAAAACAAAAATTTATATAGTCGGCGCAGGCCCCGGAAGCACACAGCTTATCAGCGTAAGGGGTTTGCAGATTCTTCAGCAGGCCGACTGTGTTATATATGACAGGCTCGTAAATACCGAGCTGTTGAATTTGGTTTCGGAAAATGCCGAACTTATTTATGTCGGCAAGGAGCATAGCGAAAACAAACCTTCTCAGGAAAATATAAACCGCATCATTATAGAAAAATCGCAGGTTTACAAAAAAATCGTAAGGCTCAAAGGCGGCGACCCGATGATTTTCGGCAGGGCATCTGAGGAGCTGAAATGTTTAATAGATAATAAAATAGATTTTGAAATTATCCCCGGCATTACCGCCGCCTCTACCGCGGCGGCACTGGCCGGCGTTGTCCTTACTGACAGAAATACCGCCTCATCTGTAACATTCGTTACTGGTCAGGCTGCCGACGGCAGGGAAGTTGACATTGATTTTAAAAGTCTTGTAAAACTGTCCGGCACAATCGTTTTTTATATGGCAGTTGGAAATATGCAGCGAATCTGTCAAAGATTGATTGACTCGGCTCTGCCGGCGGATACGAATGTCGTCGTTGTGGCCGATGCCTCTCTGCCGAGTCAAAAAATTGTAAGAGGCACCATTACAGATATTGCCCGAAAATGTACCGAGAGCGGAATTGAGCCGCCTGCTGTAATGATAATAGGCAAAAATTGTTTCAGTTGGTTTGAAAAACTGCCTTTGTTCGGCAAAAAAATTCTTATCACCCGCGATTTGGCCGGCGACGCCGAATTTGCCTGCAAACTCGCCGCCAGAGGTGCCCATGCTGTCGAATATCCAGCCTTTCAGTTGCGCGATTTGACTGACACCCAGGAATTTAAAGAGATTTTTAAGACGATTGCGGATTTTGATTGGGTCTTTTTTACAAGCCCCAGGGGCGTGAAATTCTTTTTTAGGGCGGTAGAGAAATCAGGCAAAGACGCTCGAATCTTCGCAGTCGCAAAAATTGCCTGCATCGGTTCGCAGACCGCCGGCGAGCTTGACAATTTCGGTTTGAAAGCGGATTTAGTTCCCGCCGTTTATACTTCGGAGGAATTTGCGAAAAGTTTCATAAAAGACCACAACCCCGCCGGCAAAAAAATCCTGCTGCTCCGTTCCGCTCTCGCCGATTCTGAACTAATGGAAAAACTCGCCCGCTGCCATGCTCAGGTCAAACAGGTTTCAATTTACTCAGCCGAAAAAGTTAAAACTGATGTAACCGCCCTTGCCGAGCAAATCAGGACAGAGGCGATAGACTGGATTACATTTGCAAGCAGCTTTGCTGTCGATTGTTTCTTTGAAGATTTCGACGCAAAGAGTATAAATAAAAAAATAAAGATTGCCTCAATCGGCCCATCTACTTCTGATACCTTGAGAAAATTGGGAATCAAGCCGACAGTCGAGGCAGCAGATCATACTATCGATGGCTTAATTGAAGCAATGGAGGGAGTAACAGAGCCGCGACAGTAATGGAGCGGTAATCTCTAATAAAATGATTAACATCTCAAGACTTTATCTCGGCATCGAAAACCCGTCGGACAGGTTTCGCTATCATTCCGATACCGGTAAAGGCCCCATTGTCGTTTATAACTGTACAGGCAAATGCAGCCAGAATTGCCTCCATTGTTATAGTAAAACCGGATTAGCAGGCAAAGAGCTTGATACATCGCAGGCAAAAGAGCTTTTAAAAGAGCTTACTGTTGTTAAATGTCCCGTCGTCCTTTTCAGCGGCGGCGAACCCC
Organism: uncultured Planctomycetota bacterium; assembly: GCA_903847315.1. Classification (GTDB taxonomy): domain Bacteria; phylum Planctomycetota; class Phycisphaerae; order Sedimentisphaerales; family UBA12454; genus UBA12454. The sequence goes on along the minus strand of CAINDG010000025.1, from coordinate 83,381 downwards.
TTGAAAGACAGGATATATTCCAGCTTCTCGATTTTTCCCACAGCCTCGGCCTGCGAACCGTTCTTTCAACAAATGGATGCTTAATAGATTCCCCAACGGCAAAAAAACTTGCTGATGCGGGTGTGAACTATGTCGGCATTTCAATCGATGGCACAGAAAAAACTCACGATGATTTCCGCGGCGTAAAAGGCAGCTTTACCGCAGCGATAAATGCTGTAAAGTTTTGTAAAAATGCGAATCTTAAAGTCGGCCTGCGTTTTACAATAACAAACCGCAACTTCAATCAGATAAAGGACATATTTTCTCTTGCCGCGAAATTAGATATTCCAAGAATCTGTTTTTATCATCTTATATTAGCAGGGCAGGCGGCTAAAAATAATCTTAAATGTACTAATCAGCAGACCAGACAGGCCTTAAACGATATTCTCGATTGTGCAAAAGACTATTCCGCAAAAGGAATTACTGAAGTTTTAACTGTAGGCAATCACGCCGATGGCCCGTTTATTTTAAACCGCTTAAAGCAAGGAAATTCACCGCTGTATGAAAAAACTCTGGATTTACTTACAAAATTCGGCGCAAATAAAATAGGCGTTAAAATTTTCGCAATCGACCCAGCCGGTTCAGTTCACCCGGACCAGTTCTGGCAAAATTTCTCATTGGGAAATATAACAGATAAGAAATTGGAAGATATTTTCAAAAATTCTTTGAGTATTTTTAAAGATAAAACTATTTTTGCGCCGCAAAGATGCAAAAAATGTCTCTGGCTTAAAATCTGCGGAACTAATATGAGATTTTTCGGCAAAGATTATAAATCGCAATGGCTTTTGGAGCCGGATTGTTTCTTGAACGATGATGAAATAACAGGAGTATCAAATGCAGAATTTGCCTGTCAGAATACGAAGGCTTAGAAAAAGCGATTCAATGCGCCGACTCGTCAGGGGCGTCAATCTCTCCGCCGATAATCTTGTCTATCCATTATTTGTCTGTCCGGGCAAGGGGATTAAGAAACCGATTCAATCTATGACAGACTGTTTCCATTTTTCGCCCGACAAGATTGCCGATGAGGCAAAAGAAATTTTCAATCTCGGAATACCTGCCGTTTTGCTGTTCGGCCTGCCTGAAAAAAAGGATTCAAAAGGTTCAGATGCTTTCAACGATAATGGAATAGTCCAGCAAGCCGTTAAAAACATCAAAAAAGTCGTACCAGATTTATTGGTTATTACCGATGTTTGTCTTTGTGCCTACACCGACACCGGCCACTGTGGAATAATAAAGGATAAAAAAGTTGATAATGATGCCACTTGTGAAATCCTGGCCAAAGTTGCCGTCTCACACGCAAAAGCCGGCGCCGATATAATTGCCCCATCTGATATGATGGACGGCAGGGTGGGGATAATAAGAAAAGCTCTCGATGAGAATGGTTTTATAGATACTGCGATAATGTCTTACTCAGCAAAATACGCCTCCGCGTTTTACGGTCCGTTTCGCGATGCCGCCGATTCCGCTCCCGCCTTTGGTGATAGAAAGACTTATCAGATGGACATCGCCGCCTCTGCCAAACAGGCGATGCGCGAAATCGAACTGGACATCAAAGAAGGCGCCGATATCGTAATGATTAAACCTGCCTTGTGTTTCCTTGATATTATCTTTCAGGCAAAACAGAGATTCGATGTTCCGATAGCTGCTTTCAACGTCAGCGGCGAATATATGATGATAAATTCCGCCTCCCGGCAAGGCGTCTTCGACAAAAAATCCGCTATGATGGAAACATTATACGCAATCAAAAGGGCAGGAGCGGATATCATCATTACCTACTTTGCGAAAGAAATTGTAAAAAATAAAATAATATAATTTTCTCTGTGTTCTCTGTGGCTGATAAAAAATATGAACTCTGTGGCAAACATTAAAAAACCTCGCATCGTTGCCTTTGAAGTTACCCGCAGATGTAAAATGAACTGCATCCACTGCCGGGCATCTGCCCAATCTGATTTCGCCGATGACCTCACAACCGAGCAATGCAAAAAAATCATAAAATCAGTTGCCGATTACAATAAATGCGTTCTGATTTTCACCGGCGGCGAGCCTTTTGAGAGAAATGACATCTTTGAACTGATTGATTTTGCGATATTCTCCGGATTACCCGTCTCTCTTGCGACCTGCGGCTACAATTTCGACGAAAAAATCGCGGAAAGGTTAAAAAAAGCAGGCATTCTTACCCTTTCTTTCTCACTCGATTCCGACAATGCAAAAGAGCACGACAATTTCAGGCAAACCGAAGGCGCTTTTGAAAAAACATTAAAAGCCATCGATATCGCGAAGAAAACAGGCCTGAAATTTCAGATTAATACGACCGTTACGAAACTGAATTTCAAAAAACTCGCCGCTCTTGCCAAACTTTCTGAAACTCTCGGCGCTTATTGTTTTAATCCCTTTATGCTTGTCCCTGCCGGCAGGGGCAAAGAACTTTCCGATATCGCCCTGTCTCCGCGGGAATACGAGGAAACATTAAAAACTGTTGCCAAATTAAAGACCCAAAGTGATATTGATGTTCGTTTCACCTGTGCCCCTCGTTTCGCGCCTGTTTTTAGAAATTTATATCCTGCATCGAAGAAAAAATCCTTTGGCTGCCTTGCCGCCGGTGATTTTACCTTTATCAGCCACGCCGGCGATGTCCAGACCTGCGGCTTTTTGCCGATTTCAGCAGGCAATATTTTAAAAACAGATAATTTTGGCTCTATCTGGGAAAAATCTGATTTTCTAAACTCAATTCGTCAGAAAAAATTCTCAGGCAAACTTGCCCGCCGTAGCCTTTCTGTCCTCCATAGTCTTGACAAAGGAGGATGCGAAGGCGGGTGTGGAAAATGCAATTTTGTTGCTATCTGCGGCGGATGCCGCGCAAGGGCTTATGCCCGCTCCGGCGATTATCTCGCCTCCGACCCATTATGTTCTTACTTTCCTGTCATTCCCGCGAAACTTGTCCTCGACCGCGATCGGGGAGCGGGAATCAGAGCCGCAAACGTTAGTGAGCGGTCATCTTCCGTAAGAACGCTCATTGCCGCTCATATTGAAGAGGATAAACTTCCTGCTGTTGCCCAGGCGATAAATTCTCTGCCGAATGTTTCTCATAATTATTTAAGAAAGCATTATTACAATCTGTGGTTCACATTAAAATTACCCATTTGTCATTTCGACCGGAGTCCCGATTTATCGGGACGCAGCGGAGAAATCTCATCTATCGAAGAAATTCTCGATAGTCTTTCAGAAAGATTTAAAACTCCCTTTTATTCTTTTCCGTCAACTGTGCGCTACAAAATGGATTCATCCGCCATAAAGAAGCACAATCCACCGGACAATTTTAACGCCTTGTTCTGCTGCAAAGCTGATGGAGATGTTTTAGAATCCGCCGCTAAATTTCTAAGTGATTTGCCGCAGGTAAGTCACTGTTACGAAAGAAAGACGCTTGACCACTGGCCGTACAATCTTTACGTGATGATTCACGAAAAAGATACCGGCAGGATCGAAAAAATCGTCGCCCAGTTCGTCGGAGAATTTAAAATTGAGCAATTCCAACTTCTGCCGACTATCAGGTCGTTGAAAAATTAGAGTCTTACAAAATTTGGTACAAATTGTCCCCCTCAAACAAAATAATTGTAATTCACGCGGAATTTTATATTATTATGACATTGTAAGGTTTGGTTTTGTAGGTAGCTGAGCAGATTTAAATAGATTAACAGGACGTAAAATTTAATGATACCGGAAAAAGGGAGTTTTAAGAGCGATTGGCTGTTTGCAATTTTTATTGCTGCGGGCGTCCTGTGCCTGTATCTGGTGATTGCGAGCCGAAGCACGTTGTGGGACAGAGATGAGCCGAGGTATGCAAGAGCGACGGTTGAGATGACCCAAAGCGGCAATTACCTTGTGCCTACCCTTAACGGTCATATCTGGTTTGACAAACCGATTTTGCTTTACTGGTTGATGTCTGTGCCGGTACGGCTGTTCGGGGCAAGTGAAATTTCTTGTCGGTTTTTCGCAGCAGTCGGAACCGCGATAACCTGCCTGCTGACATTTTTTATTGGCAAACGGCTTTTTGATGCGAAGGTCGGATTATGGGCGGAAATGATTTTGGCAACAACGTTATTAATGATAGTTGTGGGAAGTGCTGCGCTGGTGGATGGCGTGCTGTTGCCTTTTATCGTTGGCGCGATGGCAGTTTTCATTGGCTGGCACAGGGACAGAATTCGAATCCTGGATGTCGTTGTCATCGGGATACTGATGGGTCTGGGAATGCTCGCAAAAGGACCGGCAGGGGTGCTGCCCGTGCCGGTGATGGTTATTGTTCTCTGGTTTGGCCGCGCCAGCATCGGCGATTTTATTCGCGGTTTCTCAGGAGTCGCGTTTTCAGCGGTTATTGCGGCCGCGATTTTTCTCTTATGGGCAATTCCAGCCAATAATGCTACAGACGGCGAGTTTGTACGTACCTTTATTGGTCACCACGTAGTTTCGTGGGCGTTCCATCCTTTGCATAGTCATGGCGGAAACTTTTTCCTCTACCTGCCGTACTATCTGCCTGTTATTTTGGTGGGTTTTTTTCCGTGGATATTGTTCCTGCCCGGAGCCATATCGGTTGTTCTCGGCGAACGGACAGACGTTGGCAAATCTCGTACTCTCCTGATAGTCTGGGCCGCGTCGATGTTTATTCTTGTAACTATACTAACTACCAAATTGCCTCATTATATATTATTCATCTGGCCGGCACTGGCTTTATCAGTGGCTGTTACAATTGTTGCCCAGCAGAATAACACTCTGACCAGTCGTGACCGAAAATGGTTAAGAGGCGGCGTATGGTTCTTTGGATCAGCGGCCGTCCTGATAGCCGCGGGACTTATTGCGGCTCCGTGGTTTACGCAGGTAAAAATTCTGCGGTTGTATGGCGCAGTTAGCGGCATAGTGCTGCTGGCTATGTCTGCGATGGCTATTCGCTTTCAGTTAGCCGAGAAATTCGCACACAGCGCTAAGACACTGCTGGCCGGATTTCTCATTTTTCTAATCCCAATTTTGTTCGGCGTACTGCCGGGACTTGAGCAGACAAAAGTAACTCCTTTCATTTCACAGGCAGTAAATACAAATACAGCGGCGGATGTACCGGTGGCAACATACAAATTCTCAGAGCCAAGTCTGAATTTTTACATTGGACGGAAAACCGAAAAGCTCAGTGATAAAGAATCTGTTATAACTTGGGCCAGCCGGCCGCAGCCGGGAGTTCTGATTATCCCGGCAGATATCCTGGCGGATATTTTGGAAGGCAGCGGACCTTTGCCCCTGTATGAAATAGCCTCTAAAGAAGGCTATAACTATTCTAACGGTGATAAAGTCAAAATCCTCGCAATGGTTCGTGGAAAGGGAAATCCAAAGTGAAAAAAATGTTTTCCTCGCTAACCTCTAATCGATTCGGTTTGACAATCTTTGTGTCTGTTATCGTTCTGGGTATTGGAGCATTATTCTGTTATTATTTTATTGATGACCGTGTTATTTCCTGGATATCGTACGACCACAAGGATTTGAACAGTTTTCCTGGTGCGAAATTAATTAAAATATTAGGCAAAGCCTATATGCCGCTCTGGCTGCTGTTTTTGTGGGCTTATCTGAAAAACAGGTTGCAGCTGGTTCTGGCAGGTTCCCTGTCTATGCTGCTGGCGCTGGCAATTGTGGGCCCGGCGAAAATTCTAACGCATAGAGAACGGCCTCGTGACCTTCTTAAACATTCGCAAATAGTGCAGGATTCCCAGGGAAACAGAACTATACAAAATCTGTTATCGTCGCCCGCGTTCGGCCGTTTTGATATCCGGCATTTTCGCCAGACGCAATATCAGTCATTTCCCTCCGGCGACACAGCCACTGTATTTGCTCCTGCCGTCACGTTAATATCGTTTGTTTCGGTATTAAGTTCATCGATACTGTTCGTTCTCGCCGCTATAGTCGGTGCTCTGACTATAGCAGCACGGTCTCACTATCCATCGGATGTTTTTGCCGGAGCGGCTGTCGGTCTCTTTTGCGGCTGGCTCGCATTACGAATCAGCAGTCAATGGATATCGCAAAATTCGTTCCGCATATCTGAATGGTGGCGAAAAGTTGTACTCATCGGGCTTGTTCTCATACCTTTGTTAGATGTTTTTTCCAGCGGCTTAAAACATCTGCTCATTTTTATGGGCAGTAGTGCGGCATTGGCAGGATGTATTTACCTGGCAGATAAAATCTCTGAATTGTTGCGAAAAAATCCGGCTTAAAATTACTGAAAATGTGTTAATCCGTGCTTACTTGTTTGGATATCAAAAATTTTTAGCAATTGAAAAGAAAACCATGGTTGAACAAAAAAAGTCGGACCAGAAAGACCTGGGAAACTACACACACTATATGTATTGGTGGATGTATCGGCGATGCAACTTCGATTGTGAGTATTGTTTCAGGCGGAGGGAAGATAGCGATGAATCGACTGATGAGTTTATATATAAAAAGTATAGCCCGGAACATATAGCACAACAGTTTGATGAGACCGGAAAGGTTTGGAATGTCTTTATGACGGGAGGGGAACCGTTTTTGTATCCTGGGTTTGTTAAGCTTGCTAAGATGTTAACACGTCGACATTACATATCATTGAGCACAAATTTGTCTACACCCAATTTGTGCGAGTTTGCGGAAACTATCGGCAGTGGGCGCGTTCTGGCTATCAACGCGAGCCTGCACATACTGGAAAGAGAGAAGATGAAGGACGGGTTAAACGGATTTCTGCGTAACTTCCATTATTATCTGGAACGAGGTTTTAACATTCGGTTGACGTATGTTGCTTACCCTCCGCTTCTCGGGCGAATCAAGGAAGATATTAAACGGATAAAAGACAACGGCATTGACAAGATAAGTGTAAAGGTCTTCCAGGGCAGCTATCAGGGGCAAAAATATCCTCGCGAATATACCGAAGCTGAACGAACTTTTTTACGAGAGCTCGGATTGAGTAAAAACGAAGAGGCGATACTTGATAGACGCATATCTTTTCTGGGCAGGAAGTGTCAGGCGGGCTGTAATGTTTTTTCCATGGACATATATGGCAATGTAACGCGATGCAGTACACTGAAGGATAAATACGGCAATCTGTTTGACGGCACATTCGTCCCCGGCGAATTGTCACTCCGCTGTACGGCCAGGAGATGTGCATGCACCTATCAGGGAATTAAATTCGCTTCCGCTGAGCCTTTTGCTGTGCCTTCGGGTATTGTCGCAAAGCCCGTAAGATTTTTTACAGATGTTTGTAATTGGATTGGCAGTCTGTAAACGTGTAGGGTAAAGACTGACCTTGTCAGTCCGTGGTTAATTAAAATCTGCGTAATCTGTGATTTTTAATTCGTGTCTTAGTGTCTACTTTTTCTTATAAGTTTTTTCCGGGTCGTAAACTTTTTCTGCGATAAAATCCAGTTCTTTCGGATTATTCTTTTTCACTGTCCTGTAAAAGCAGGACTGATACCCGACGTGGCACTGGCCTTGATCGACTTCAACCTTTAGAATCAGGCAGTCCTGATCGCAATCGACGAGGATTTGTTTAACCTTCTGGAAATGGCCGCTTTCTTCGCCTTTTTTCCAGAGCTTTTTTCTGCTCCTGCTGTAAAAGACGGCCTGACCGGTTTTTATTGTCGCATCGAGCGCCTCTTTATTCATAAACGCAGTCATAAGTATTTGGCCGGTCTTTGCATCTTGCGAAATGGCCGTAATCAGACCATTTGCATCGAATTTCGGTTCAAAATTCGTTCCAAGCTCAATTTTGTTATCTGTTGCCAATTTTTCATCTCCAATCTATGTTCTTGCCGATAAATACGTTACACGTTATTATGCTCAAATTCAAGCTTTTTTGTAAGGAATTAATGAGTAAAAAAAGCAAACATCTTTCAAACATTATCCGGATAGCCGTTGCCATAGCGGCTTTTTTGTATTTTGTAGTCAAAAATGACCCGAAAGGTATAGCGAGAGATTTTGGCGGCCTAAATAAACTGATTTTTGTTATTGCGTTTGCACTTTTTATAGGCGGAAATCTTGTTTTTGTTCTGCGATGGTTCATGCTGTTGCGGATGCAGGGTATTTACATCTCATATTGGCCGGCAGTGAAATTACATATGCTTGGTCTGTTTTATAATAATTGCCTGCCGGGCTCGGTCGGCGGCGATGTTCTGCGGGCCTGGTACGTTACCAAGCACACCGACAAAAAAATTGAAGCCGCGATGAGTGTTTTTGTCGACCGCGCTATAGGATTAATATGCACTATAGCAATGGCTTTTTTGGCCTATTGGCTTATGCCGGGAGGGGAGAACAACGCTAACCTTCAGTTCGGAACAGAATTTAACATCGCCTCGCTTGCGATGAAACTGCTGCTTGGCATTTTGGTGATGGTAATACTTGCGGCAATCGTTTTGGCCATTATGTATTATAACAGAAGACTGCGTCCGATACTTTTGAAATATGTATTTATTTTTTCGCTCCGCTGGAAATTTTGGGTCGGCAGAATTGTCACGGCAGTCAAGCTTTACTGCTGTAAACCGTTTATCATGCTTCTGGCGATTGTCCTGAGCTTTATATGCCAGGCAATGCCGATTTACGGTCTATACCTGGTCGGCCAAGACCTCGGTATTGCGGCTCATTTCAAGTATTATCTTGTTTTCTTCCCGCTGTCGTGGATAATCGGCGTTATCCCAATCAGTGTCGGCGGCGCAGGAGTTATGGAGTTCGGCATTCAGGGTATGTTCAAAGTTATCGGAATCTGTGACAAAATTCCCGCACTCGCATTAGCACAAAGACTTACCTGGCTTTTAGGCTCAGTGCCGGGCGTGATAGTTCACCTGACCGGCAAACACCTTCCGGACGAAATGAAGATTGAAGAATGAAAATTGAAGATTTTTGTAATTAAACTATAAATCCTAACACTTTAAGAAGCGTCCCGAAGGGCAGCAAGGAAGGTGTCTTATAGGTCATATCTCACAGGGCAGACTCGGAGGAGTTGCGACGGTGAGAATAAAGAAGATAGTTGCGTTCCTTTTACTGTTGAACGTAGCGGTATTTCCTATCCACAAATCCGCATTAGCCGAACCTGGCAGAGCTTCTGTGCTGCCAATGTATATTTCTGACACTTACCAGGAAGAAGATGTCTTAATTTCTTTTAACAGGGCATACGGCCAAACGGATCAATATAGAGAAAAATTTTGCATAGAATTAAATGTAAAAGTATTAGCTAAAACCAAAATCATAAAACCCGATAAGTATGTTTATGGGATTTATGTATTAGATAATTTCGGGAACGACCTTGATGTTATAAGTATGGCCCCCAGATATTTCGATAGTCTAAGGCCGGGCGAGGAGAGATTGGTCGTAATCACATTTCGTATCAGGCCGCTGGAAGACACCAAGTATCTTCTGCTTCAAATACCAAAGGGAATTTTTGGAAATGTAAATCCTTTTGAGCTTAAAATGTACAATACAGGTTTTAAAAATACAATTACAACAGAAGAACGTGCCATGATGGAATCCGGGATAGGCTCTCAATACGGGCAAAAAGAAAGTGCGTATGTGAGTTTTGTGCCGGATGATATTGGACAAAAAAGGCGCGACAGGATTTTATATGCGGCGATGTTTATCGGGTTGTGCTCTTCATTCTCTCTTGTGCTGCTGCTGGTTTGTTGTCTTAAAAGAGCAAAGGAAACGACATTGTGCAGCGGCACATATTTATCCTTTCTTGCCCACTGGTTAAAGCAGAACCGTTCGCATCTTTCGATTCTTTACATACTTTCAGCGTTAATTTCTTTAGTTTGGCTGGTATTGGGCATTATAATAGTAATGGCCGGAGGTATAGGAGCTGTTGATAATGTCTTTGGAATCGCGATGTTCCTGGCCTCATGGGCATTGTTGTCATTCGTCAGTCTTTGGATGATATACGAAATACTGCACGAATGGCTGACAATCAGTGATTAAAACCTTATAATGTCTTTGACAAAAAAGAGGTAGAAGCAATTACATTAGCGCGATGGACCAGATGGATTTTTTATATGAACCAGGTAGAAATACTGGGGAGCATGGTAGGTATAAAGCGTCGAAGGCGGCAGGCCATTTGCCTGGAATGGAGAAGGCAGTTCTGTAATTACACGCAGGCCTAAATCCCTGCAGGCCAGGGCAATAAAATTGCGTGTATAGGTATCGTTTGCACCACAAATTTCATAGATAGTATTTTGCCTATCGTAGAATATTTGCATATTAGACCATTCGTGTGGATTAAAATCATTTAATTCCCAGCCTGAAAAAACGGTCTGTCCTCCATACTGGTTTTGTAATTTAGTCTGCAGCTCCTGACGTTGCTTTTCATGTCGGCCTGATAGAACCTCTGTATCCAGTTTCCACAAAAATAATAATAATGGGGCACAGACCGCCGCGATGATTACGCCTGATAATGCAATTCGTATGATTTGTTTGCTGCTCAAGTGGTCTATACACCGGAAAATTACGAAGCCGACACACATACTAAGAAAAGGAATGGCAAAACTGAAATTACGCTCGAAGAAAACTGGTTTGATTGAAAAATAGACTACAACCAAAAAAAACAAGCCAACTGCTAAAAAAACATATAGTCTCTTCTTTAGTAATAACAGCCAGCCCCAGACCGCCAGAAAAATGAACCATCCTGCTCCAATAGCGGAAAAATAATGCCGGCTATATGCGAGCCTTTCCAGAATATTACCGTTCGGCAAGCCATAAGGCCTGTGTTCCCCCGCATACTTTGAAAACAGTATTGTCAGGCCGTGGAGATAGGATGACCAGTTGACCAAAGCATAAGGAGCCCCCAATGCAAAGCCGATGCCTAAGCCTATTCCAAACACTCCTGTCAGTTGTATATAAAACCATCGTTTCAAGTTTTGATGGCCCAGTCCAATGATGCAGGGTAGTGCAAGCAGTACCAGAAATGTAATTTTCGCGGCGACTAAAAAACCGATTAGTCCTCCCATTATAAAAAACCCGGGCATTCCAGGTTTTTGGTATTGTCTGGTTAACAGTAAAACCAATAGTAACGTCAGCATTGTGGTAAAACTTTCCGGTCTGGCATAAAGACTATCTTGAAACAGCAGCGGAAATATAGCAACAAACCAGGCAGCGGCTATGCCTGTTCGGCGTGAATTAAATAGAGACTTACCAACTGCATAGGTCAGTAAAATTGTTATGACGTGAAATAAAACGCTGTGAAGCCGCAAGTGGATTCTAATATCAATATTCGGCTTAAATATATGAAGAACGGAGTATTTAGTCATTACAGCCGAAGTAAGTATATAGGAAGAAAAGGTATATTGGTCTGATTTAAACCATGGTGGAAGGTTGGCTAATGCCCAATTACTGTCCCAATGTCCGGTCTTGGCGATATTCTCGATTATTTTCAGGGAGATGAGTTCATCCGGATGCGTATAGGTATTCCCTGCGGTTAAGCGGAAAAAGAGATAGACCGCACAGCATAGAGAGACCAAAATATAACTTATCCATTCTTTCCGATTAACCATTCTCAGCTTCACAATCTATAAACCCCGGTTTCTCTGACATATATAGCCAATTATAGGCAATAAAACTGCCCAAGGCAAATAAAGAAATTAACTTAAATCCCGCCTTCCGCCGTGTATTTGCTTCAACAAGGCACAATTTATTGTGCCATAGCGAAAAGCAGGAAAGCTGAACGCAGGAATGTATTTCGAGTACAGCTTACTGCTTTGAGCGTAAGTTTTCTGTTTTCCAGAAAACTTGTTGAAGCAATACTTCGCTGTAGCGCAGCGGAAGTCCCGACGCATCGGGATCGCTTCGTGTTCGGCGCCTGCCCTGTGAGATGCCGCAGCTATCTCATCGGGGTGGTTCAAAAAATCCGCGTAATCCGTGGTTATTTTCTTTGTGTCTTCGTGTCTTGGTGGCTACCGTCGCCGAAATTCAGCTTCGCGAATTCTCCTCGGAGCGAAGCGTCGAAGCGTAGCGGAGACCCCCGCCCCAATGAAGCTCTACGATTTAATTTTTTCATTGTCGAAGCGCAGCGGAGACCCCGACGTCGAAGCCGCAGCGCAGACCCCAGCGCTTAGTTTTGATTTATCCCCCTCGCTTCATTTCGTCGAGAAACGGAGGGGGCGCAAAACTGCAGGGGCATCGGGGCTCAATGAAGAAATTGCGGGGGCAGATCCCGACTCATCGGGATAGTTTAATTTAGCAAATTCTCCGTACAGTTCTTTCGCCGCCTCATCGTATGCCTTTGCCGCTTCTATTTCATCGTCGAAATTGCCGAGGAATATTCTTTTGCCTTTATAGCCGATACGTACCCTCCATCGTTTTGTCTTTTTATCCAGCGTTACTCCTATATATTTTGAATCTGCCATCCCGCGTCTTTTCCTGCTGTTATGTTTATTTTCTTCTCGCGTAGCGGTTCGCAGATTGGCTTTCCTGTTATTTAGTCCGTTCCCGTCTATATGGTCGATGAATAATTCTCCGTTATATTTCATAACTGCCCGGTGCATTTGGACAAGTTTCCCTTTGCCGTTGATATATATTGTTCTGCGTGCGTAGAAGGTATTGCCGCCTTTTGATGCGAACCATTTGTATTGATTGAGCGTCTCGAAATCTTCGACATCGACTATTGCGTATTTATTCTGTGTAAGTTTAATTCGCCGGAAGCTGTGTCCGTATTTCCATTTCCTGTATCGCAATAGAAAATATACGAAGATAGTTTCGATAAGCGTTGGATACGGTATTTGGAAATTTACATTAAGTTTGGACATAATAACACCTGAGAATTATTTAAAATTGAATTGATTCGTCATTTCCTTAAGCCCCCAACTTTATGTTGGGGGTTCGTGTTTTTATTTAGCCCCCGCCGCTTGAGGCGGGGTTTTGTCATTGTGAGCGTAGCGAAGCAATCTCGTCACAGTTTATAGATACTGATAACTGATAACCGATAACTGTTAACTCATATTGTTAATTTTTTACTTAACAATATGCGTATTTTACCATATTTTTAATAAAAGTCAATGAAAATGACACTTTTTTCTTAAAAAAGTGTCATCCCGAGCGCAGTCGAGGGAACTCACAAAAATTACTGGTTAACCCAAAAATTGAAGTTTACCCCGTGAGATTTACCCCCGTTAGATGTGTCAGTTATCTGCCAGAATATGCTTAAACTATCTAACTGGGGTGTTTTTCCAATAACTCTTATCTCATCGGGGCGTTTGGCCGAAAATAGAGGATAAAAATACGTTTTTTTGCTTGATTTCGGGGAAGAGGGAGATATAAAAAAAACAGGCAGCCAAAAATTGGCTGCCTGTTTCATACGAAAGATTTAATCAGAAACGATTAATATCCTTTGGTACTTCCAAGACGTTGTCTCAGAGCTTCAATGCTATTTACCTGCACTTTCGAGCCATCAATTATCTGATGAAATTTTTCCGGTTTCACCTGACCTTCAACGAAAGTGTAAAGATCTAAATGATGGCCATTTTTTGAATCATGCGGTAACGATCTCATATTGCCTATACTCATAAATCACCTTAAAAAAATTGTTATCATTTTGATTTAATACTTAACTTTTATCTTTTTGCAAGTCCTTGTTTTTATTAGCGTTACACATTATATGGGGCCTCCTTTCCATGTTAAGCCGAAATTAATAACAAAGCTCTTGCCTAACTTATGCCGTATCGGTATAATGCAAATATGTTCTATATTAACTTATTAAAGATTCTTTTTTAAATTATACTCTATCCGTATGTGATGTCAAACAAAATAATTTCGGTTTTAGTAATTATTTCGTATTTATAATCCGTTTCTTACAACGTAACTTCTTGAAAGGAAAAGAGATGCAAAAAAAAGATGCTATCGAAAAATTATTTTCTATTTCTTTGAAAATCAGAATTTTCAGGGAATGGCAAACCGCAAAAACAGCTTCTGATAAAGAATTCTCAGAAAGAGAAATCATTACTCTAGAATTAATTAATGTTTTCGACAAAATAGCTATAACTGAAAAAAAATTGTCGATGATATTTGGATTAACCCCTTCGAGTGTTACTGATATTGCAAAAAGATTAATTTCTTACGGACTGATTGAAAAAGAAGTGGACGAAAAAGACGTTACAAGAGGCAAAGCTTTAAGAATAACAAAAAAAGGAAAAGAGCAAATTAAACAATTCAAAATTGCAGGTACTGCCAGATATGCATATCTTTTTACAAAAATTAAAGATGAAGAAGTGAATTTATTATTTAATTTGCTAACTTCAATAGATGAAGCCGCTACTGACGCTATAAAGAAAAATATTTTTGATATTTGGTCAGAATAACATTTTTTATTAAAAACGTTTTTGCTTAACGGAAGGAAATTTAAAATCATAGCTAAATATCTTTGAATTTATATCCGTAAGATTCAAGCCGTTCTCTTGCAATTTTTCGTTCATCGTCAGAAAAAAGAGGATTCCATTTTTTCTGAAGGATTAAGGCTTCGACAGTTAGATCAAGTCTTTTACGCTCCCAGAGAGCAGTATAACCAGTAGAAACATTAGAATCGTGTAAAAGAATTTGCGCAGTTATTAAACCTCTATGTTCGTGCAACATCTGTAAATACCTTGTGCCATTATATTTTGCCTCTTTTTTGGCACGGTGGTAAATATCCATCATCGCAATATCAAATTCTTCTTCTAATTCATCAGGCATGAATATTATCCTTTAAATTTTTTCAATTTTCTACACCAAATAACTTTTTAAGCCGATTAAGTTCATTTTCAAGCTCAGACGGGTCAGGGCATGTTAGTGTAAGGGTGAGTTTAATAGGCTGAAATTTTTTTGTGCTTTCGTATTTTTTTATACCTTCAAATAACTGTTGTTGAAGAGTGGACGAAAAATCTTCTATTTCAATAATAACATTCTGCGATAAACGAGAGACAATTTTAAGAACATTATCAAATAATTCATCAACTTGAGCGTGTTTGAAATCGGCCGTCCACTCAAGGATCGAGCGATAGGCATTTCCCATGCGTCTACCCACATAAATTATTTCTTCAACATCCCCAGGCTCTCCTGGCGCACCGCAGGCTTTAATTAGAGCAACGTTAATGAGATTATTCACTGGTTCTGAAAACATCCTGAGTTCACCCGTTTTTTTTAAAATCCAGTCATTGATCTCCATAACATCGTGAAGTCGCACTGAACTTCCAAAGACAATACCGTAATCTAAATCTTTTTTTAGGTATGCGAGTCGAGATAGTTCATCATTAAGAACTTGACTGAATAGCCGATATTCCCATAAAAATGGTTTTTGGGTTACAAGTAATAATGCAGGCCCTGACAGGCCTTGTATGTAATCAGGCTGCTCAGAGTTCATTATTTTTCCTCTATATGAAAGTGCATCCATAAATAGATAGGCAAATTGTTTTCGAAGTGTTTCGATTATATCTTGTGCAGACTCAAATGGAAACACCCAATTTTCTTTAGGATCACGAAGCGATTCAATAAATTCAAATAATTTTGGCGAATCTGCAATGCCCGAGAAATCACCTGAGGGATTTTTTTGCCAAATAGTCAAAGCGGTAAGGAGTGCTTTTTGAACAAACACATAGCGAGGAATTCCCTTGGCCTTTGCCTCAAGATATTCCATGTTAGTTACAGATTTTTCACTCCCGTTTCGGGAACCATAACGCCCCCCAACAATAAGCACAAATATATCAGATTTGTTTTTTACACCTGCCAAACAATTGCCGATAGTATCAAGATTAGGATTGACTGGAAACGAATCAAAATCAGATAAAAGTGGAATCATGCCTAGAGACTCTATAAAAATGCGCAAGTCTTGACGAACTTGTGCAAGGTCGTAACAGGTAGAACTTACAAATACTGAAGGTGGATGAGCAATAGCCATATTTCTTCTTCTCCCAATGCCTTTAAAATATATTCAACCGTACCATTACTTTTATTCTCCCTGTATAATTTTATTGGATGTATTATAGGCATAAAAGATGACAAAATCAAACAAAGAAATTAACCTGAAACCTGCCCCTAAAACCTAATTGTTTTCTTGACAATAAATCGCTATCGGATAAACTTTACAGGTTCAAAATTATTGTGATTTTTAAGTATTAACTATCAATTATAATTATTTGTCGTAAAAGGACTTATGGCTGACACAGAACAACCCAAAAAGACTGAACGAATCGAAGAAATGCGGATTCTCGACGAGATGAAGAATTCGTATATGAATTACGCGATGAGCGTAATAGTTTCACGTGCTCTGCCGGACGTACGAGACGGCCTCAAACCTTCGCAGCGGCGAATACTCGTCGCGATGAACGACTTGAGTCTCGGCCCGCGGAGCAAGCACAGAAAATGCGCGAAAATCGTCGGCGATACGTCGGGTAATTATCATCCTCACGGCGACCAGGCCACCTACGGCACGTTAGTTCGAATGGGTCAGGACTGGAGTATGAGGCACACATTAGTTGACCCGCAGGGAAATTTCGGCAGTATTGACGATGACCCGCCTGCGGCGATGAGGTACACCGAGGCTCGGATGTCTGCTGAGGCGATGGAAATGCTCGAGGACTTGAATCGAGATACGGTCGATTTTATTCCGAATTATGACGAGACGAGGACTGAGCCGACGGTATTGCCGTCGAGGTTCCCGAATTTATTAGTTAATGGCTCGACAGGTATCGCGGTTGGCATGGCGACGAATCTGGCTCCGCACAATTTAGGCGAGGTTTGTGATGCATTGCTTTTGCAGATAAAGGACCCGAATTGCGGGTTTAAGGATATTATGAAGGTCCTGCCTGCTCCTGATTTCCCAACTGGCGGAATCATTTGCGGCAGAAGCGGCGTCAGACAGGCCTATTCAACAGGCAAAGGCCATCTCGTAGTCCGCGGCAAGGCTGATATTGAGGAGACCAAAAAGGGCAGAAAGCACATCATCATCACAGAGATTCCTTTCATGATCGTCAAAACGAACATTGTGTCGAAAATTGCGGAGCTGGTGGAGGCGGGGACGCTGCCGGAAATTTCGGATGTGCGGGATGAGTCGGATAGAAAAGGAATGCGGATTGTCGTTGAACTGAAAAAAGATGCTGAAGAACAGGTTGTCCTCAATAAACTTTACCAGTACACGCCATTACAGTCGACTTTCGCGATATCAAATGTCGCTCTTGTAAATAATCGGCCTGAGACGCTGAATATAAAACAACTGCTGCAATTATTTATCGACCATCGGAAAGATGTAATCCGCAGACGGACGAGATTCCTATTGAAAAAATGCAGGAACAGGGCGCATATCCTCGAAGGTCTAATACTGGCGGTAAGTGATATTGACGAGATAATAAACCTGATAAAGAAATCGCCTGATGCGCCGACAGCAAAATTAAATTTAATGAAAAAGGCACTGCGACTTGTAGAGTCGGCGACGCTGAAAAAATTGCTGCCGGCAGAGTTCGCCAAACGAGCTACCGGCGAAGACCAGTTCCTGACCGGGCCGCAAGCTGACGCGATTTTGAGTATGCAGCTTTCAAGGCTGACGGGACTTGAAATTGAAAAGCTGGGCAAAGAATATGTGGATATTAACGAAGAAATAAAAGGCTATGAGGCAATTCTTGCCAGTGAGAAACTCGTACTGGATATCATTACGGAAGATTTGTACGAGATGAAGGAAAAATACGCGAACAAACGCAGAACAGAAATCAGCGAAGAAGCGGAAGATTTGAATATCGAAGACCTTATCGCTGACGAAGAAGTGCTTGTTACGCTGAGCCATGGCGGATATGTGAAACGGATGCCGGTGGATACTTATCGCAAACAGGGCAGGGGCGGCAAGGGCATTATCGGCTCGGATACGAGAGAAGGCGATTTTATCGAGTCGCTGTTTACGGCGTCAACGCACGATTATCTGCTTGTGTTCACGAATCGCGGCAGATGCCATTGGCTGAAAGTTTATAACGTGCCGCAGCTTACGCGGCAGAGCAAGGGCAGAAGCATCGCAAATCTGCTTAACCTGGGCGACCAGAAAATCGCCTCGATTATAAATGTCAATAAATTCGACGAACTAAATCTTGTGATGGCGACGCGAAACGGAGTTATCAAGAAATCCGCGCTTTCACTTTACGCAAATCCGCGGGCGAGCGGAATTATCGCTATAAAACTCGACCCGAACGACGACCTTATCAGTGTCGCGCTGACCAACGGACAAAATCAGATTATACTCGGTACGAAAGACGGAATGGCAGTCCGGTTCGAGGAATCGCAGGCGAGGCCGATGGGCAGGTCGGCAAGAGGCGTTAAAGGAATTAATCTCCGCAAGGGCGATAATGTCGTCGATATGGTTGTGGCGGAGCAAAGCGCATCGCTGCTGACGGTCTGCGAAAACGGATTCGGAAAACGAACGGAACTGGAAGATTACCGGGCGCAGCATCGAGGCGGAATCGGACTTATCAATATTAAGACGAGCGACCGAAACGGCAGCGTTGTCGCGATAAAGACCGTTAAAGACGATGATGATATTATGATTATCACCGCTAAGGGAATTATTATCCGGACGGGTCTGGAAGAGCTGCGCGAAATCGGCAGAAATACGCAGGGCGTAAGATTGATAAAACTTGACGCTGACGATAAAGTTGTCGCGGTCGAACGAGTAGTTAAAGTAGAAAAAGATGAAGCCGGAGCATCCGATGAACCACAAGGACAACAGAAAGGGCCGGAAGTTCAGGGTGAACAAAATTAACCGTGAATAAATGCGAATTTGTTTCATCATAGGGTGATAAATTCGGCTGAATCTTATTTTTAGCAAGCAGAAGATTAAAATAATGAAATGACCTATACACAAGAATATTTGTTACGACTGCTTAATGAACTGCAACTTCTGCCCAAAGAGACAGAATGGGTTGAATTTAAACATAATAATGCAGACCCACAAGAAATTGGGGAGTATATTTCTGCATTAGCTAATTCTGCGGCACTTGTAGGTAAAGCACACGGTTATCTTATTTGGGGTATAGATGCGAAAGCACATAATATTCTGGGGACCCATTTTAGCCCGAAAGAACAAAAAATAGGTAACGAAGAGATGGAAAACTGGTTATTGCATCTCCTTTCACCAAAAATTAATTTTTATTTTCATGAATTATTGGCCGAGCAAGGAAGGGTCGTAATTCTTGAGATTGACAGAGCTTCTCGCAGTCCCGTACTATTTCGCGGTATAGAATATATCAGGGTCGGATCATATAAAAAACCACTTAAGGAATTTCCGGAAAAAGAAAGACGACTTTGGCGCATATTTGATACTACCCCGTTCGAGGAACTGCATGCGGTGGAAAATATAACAACCGATGAAGTACTCAGGTTTATAGATTATCCATCATATTTTGAACTTGTTGGTCAGCCGCTTCCTGATAACAAAAGAGGCATACTGGAAAAACTTTCCGGTGATAACATGATATTGATTGATGATGCAGGGACATATAGTATTACGAATCTTGGGGCTATTCTTTTTGCAAAAAAACTTGATGATTTCAAGAGTCTGAAACGAAAAGCTGTTCGCGTTGTTGTTTATAATGGCACAACAAGACTTGAAACAATAAAGGAACAAACAGGAGGAAGAGGATACGCCTCTGGTTTTGGAGGGCTAATAGAATTTATCAATGGTCTTATTCCTCGTAATGAAATAATAGGCAAGGCGTTGCGAAAGGATGTTCCGATGTATCCGGAAATTGCTGTTCGCGAACTTGTTGCGAATGCTATAATACACCAAGATTTTTTCCTAAAGGGGACAGGCCCCATGATAGAGATATTTTCCGATCGGCTTGAAATAACAAATCCTGGCGAATCACTCGTAAAAACAGAGCGTTTTCTTGATAGTCCACCAAAATCTCGCAATGAAACACTTGCTTCATTTATGCGAAGGATAGGAGTATGCGAAGAACGAGGAAGTGGAATAGATAAGGTTGTTTTTCAGGCAGAGTTTTATCAATTGCCAGCGCCTTTATTTGAAGTCATTGATAATAGCACCAAGGTTACACTTTTTTCGCATCGACCATTATCAAAGATGGACAAAAATGACAAAATTCGCGCCACCTATCTCCACGCCTGTTTAAAATACGTCCAACGTGAGTCTTTGACTAATTCTTCATTGCGGGAAAGATTTGGAATTCAAAAGGAAAATAGTGCGATGGTATCAAGAATTATAAAAGATGCTGTTGAAGAAAAAGTAATTAAACCTGTTGAACAGGAAAGTGAATCTCGTAAGCACGCCAGATATGTACCTTTCTGGGCGTAATTTTGTTTGATTACTGTTTATATAAAAGAATCACTGCGGAATGTAACTACTTATTAATAAAGGACTTACTTATTTGACCGTTATTTGATTGGGCGTAGAAATTTTAGGTTTTGAAGTAAATATGGTATCAAAAAATAAAACTGAAATTAAGCCAGTATATGTAATCGCCGGGAAGGATGAGTTCCTTGTCGCCCAGCAGGTAACGGCTCTTGTTAATCAGCTTTTAAAACCCGACCAAATGCAGATGTGTTTGTGGCGGGCGGAAACAGATAAAGTTACGGCGGTGGAGATTTTTGATGAATTGAGGACTTTGCCATTCCTTGCCGAGAGAAGAGTGGTTGTGCTGAGCGACGCGGATGATTTTGTCAGCGATAACCGGGAGATTCTGGAAAAATATTTTGAAAATCCGGCGGCGAGCGGGGTTCTTATCATCGCGGTCGAAACGTGGGCGTCAAATACGCGGCTTGCGAAGATGCTGCCGAAGACGGGGCAGTTGATAGAAGTCGCACAATTAAAATCGAGAGAACTTGCCAGCTATGTAAGCGATTATGCGAGACAGCAATACGGCAAAAACCTATCATATAACGCTGCACAAATGCTTGTGGAATTCGCGGGCGATGAGCCGGGGATGCTTCGCTGCGAGGTAGATAAACTTGCGGCTTATACGGCGTCGGCGAAAAATATAATGGAAAAAGATATTTCCGAGCTTGTCGGGCGAAACAGGGTGTTCGGGGCGTTCGAGGTTATCGATTCGATGATGGCAAAAGACGCGGGAAGGGCGATGGAGCAGTTGCGGCTGATGCTTGGGGCTGACAAGGACGCGGAATATACGGTGGTCGGGGCGTTCGCGTGGCATTTCCGCAGGATGTTTACGGTGTCGGTGATGCTGCAAAATGGCGAACGGCCTGATGGAATAGCAAGAAAGCTTCGGATATGGAATCAGGAGCAGTTTTTCGGCGTTCTGAAAAAGATGACGCTGAAGAAAATAGGCGATTTGCTGCGGCAGCTTGCGGAGATTGATTACCAGATAAAAACCGGCAGGGCAACGGCGCAGACGATGATTGAATCGATGATAGTTAATCTTGCAGGAAAGTAATTGCCACAGAGATACTATATTTAGCCACAGAGCTCACAGAGAACACAGAGATATAAATATAACCACGAATCCATACGAATTAACACAAATTTAAACTGAACTCTTTATTTCCATTCAGAAAATTTTAAGCCTTGTGCCCAGGCAATCGCCTTGCTGTAATCTTTTGATTCTATTCTATTGCGAAATATTGGAGCGGGATTGTTTCCCTCGATTCTAAATTCGAAGTCAACGAGTAAACAGATACCAAGTATTTCCCTCGGACTCCAATCAGGCTTGCCTATTTTTTCCCATTCAGCGATTACTCTACCTCGAAATGTTTTAGGTTTTTGTGTTTTCATAAAGATTTCCTTTTTAGAGATAGTATTACCGTTCTCAACTTTTATGCTTAGTCCTAACATTTCCATTATTAGGGAGGCGGTTGCCGTGGAAGTATCTTTTTCACCAGTAAGAAAAGTATAAATTGTTCGTTGCGGAATTTTATTCTCAAGCATTTTGGAGACCTGATAAATAGTCAGTTCCAAATCTGCCATCTGTTTTAAAATCGTTTCCCGTATAGATTGCATAAATATATTATTGCATTATATTACAATATTGTAAAGTATAAATTTTCATGTTCTTAATTTTTTATATCAGTCTTATATTGTTAAAATACGGTGTTTGTTTATACTTCACATACAAACCCTTATTAAAGATATTCGTTGGAGTATTATTTTAATTTTTATAAAGCTTTGCTTGACAGATAGTTAGTGAAAGTTAAAATATTAAGTGATGGCAGAAGAAAAACGGGAAAGAAAAAGGCATAAACGCAAGCAGACGATTGTCGAACAATGGCTTGTTTATGTCCTGCTGCGCGGTTTTCTGTTCTTTGTGTTCCTGTTTCCGGTTGAGAAGGTTTTGAAATTCGCCCGCTTTTTAGGCAGGGGACTATGGAAGCATTACACCAGAGGCAGGGAAAGAGCGATTGAAAACCTGCGGGCAAGTTTTCCGGATAAAGACGATGCGTGGATAGAGCAGACTGGGATACGGAGTTTTGAAAATCTTGTGATGCTTGCGGTGGATGTGGTTTTTTCGCCGCGGGTAATACAAAAAGAAAAATGGGAACAGTATTCGAGCTATAAAAATGTCGAGTGGGTAAAATGGATGATGGCGGAACATAAGCCCCTATTGCTTGTATCGGGCCATTACGGCAACTTCGAAATAATGGGGTACCTGCTGGGCGAATTCGGGTTCGATATTTACAGTATCGCGCGGCCGTTCGATAATAAATTTCTTAATAAATATCTCTATGACGTCCGGCAGCGAAAAGGACAGAAAATTATAGATAAAAAAGGAGCGTCGGAGTCGATGGAACAAATCGTCCGGCAGGGTTCGACGCTTTGCTTCATAGCGGACCAGGACGCGGGCAAGAAAGGAATATTCGTTGACTTTTTCGGCAGAAAGGCGAGCACGTATAAAAGCATAGGACTTTTGGCGATTCAATATAACCTGCCGATAGGAGTCGGAGTAAGCAGAAGGGCGGGAGATAAGTTCTTTTTCGAGATTGAAATGGTCAGGCTGATAATGCCGGATGAATGGAAGGATAAGGACGACCCGCTATTGTGGATTACACAGGAATATACGAAGGCGTTTGAGGATTCGATACGCAAAGACCCGACGCAGTACTGGTGGATTCACCGGCGATGGAAAACAAGGCCGAGAGACGAAAAGAAATTGAAGATTGAAAATTGAAGATTTGCGGTTATAATTTCCCGTAAATTGTTAATTGGAGAATAATTATGGCAGAGACGCAAAAAAGCTGGGAACATCGCTTAGGCAAAGCTACCGATTCTGGCGCTGTCGATTTTGTCGAGTCGCTATCGTTCGATAAGCGGCTCTATAAATACGATATTGTCGGTTCGATTGCCCATGCGGAGATGCTCTGCGAAAAGAAACTATTAACAAAAGACGAACTCAAACAGATTAAAGACGCCCTGATTGAGATTTCACGCCAGATTGCAGAGGGCAAATTCAAATTCGACAAGACTTATGAAGATATTCATATGGCGATTGAGGCGGCGCTGATTGCGAAAATCGGCGACGCGGGCAAGAAACTGCATACCGGCAGAAGCCGAAACGACCAGGTCGCGACAGATATGCGGCTGTGGATGCGCGACGAAATAGAATTGATACAGGCCAAGATTGCACTGCTGCAAAAGGCGTTTGTCAAACTTGCTGAAAAATATGTAAATGACATTATGCCGGGATATACGCATTTGCAGCGGGCGCAGCCGATTTCCATCGCGGCTTACCTGCTGAGTTTTGTCGAGCAGCTCAACCGCGATAATCTTCGACTGAAAAACTGCCGACTGCTTTTGAACCTTTCGCCTTTGGGCAGCGGGGCGATTGCAGGCTCGTCTCTGCCTTTAGACAGAAAGCAGGTTTGCGGCCTGTTGGGCTTTTCGGATATTACATATAATACGATTGATTCGGTTTCCGATAGAGATTTTTGCGCGGAGTTCGTCTTCGATTGCTGCCTGATTGCTGCGCATCTGTCGAAATTCGCCGAGGACTGGATTATATTCTCGACGACGGAATTCGATTTTATACGGATTGACGACGCTTTCTGCACATCGTCGAGTATGATGCCGCAAAAACGCAATCCGGATATGCTTGAGCTTATCCGCGGCAAGGCGGGCGCTGTTTATGGTTCGCTAATGGCGATACTGACGATATTGAAGGCGCAGCCGAGCGGCTATAACCGCGACCTGCAGGAAGATAAAGTTCATACATTTAAGGCTTCGGATACGATAGAAGCCTGTGTCGATATGGCTTGCGCGATAGTTGAGAATACCGCTTTTAAAACTGAAAAGATTTCGGCCGGTCTGGATAAAGGATTTCTGGACGCGACGGCGCTGGCGGAATATCTTGTTAAAAAGGGTGTGGCTTTCCGGACGGCGCATGGAATAGTAGGAACTCTTGTCGCACAGTGCGAGAAAGACGGCAAGGGACTTGCTCAAATTTCAATTGAACAGTTCAAAAAGTACAGTAATGTTATCGGCGAGGATGTTTATCTGTGTCTGGGCAGTAAAAATGTGGCTGCTTCGTACGCGACGGCGGCGGCGGCATCGCCTGCGCAGGGCATCGAGCAGGTAAATTACTGGAAAAAGCAGCTCGCCACGGGCGAGTAGGCTCGCAAAACGATGAGCGGCGGCGAAACAGAACTTGTTCAGTACTTTGCGGCTAAAGGAAAACTTAATCCCGCAAAATTTCCCATTGGTATCGGCGATGATATGGCAGAAGTGAAACTGCCGAGCGGGGGTTCGGTTCTTATCACGACGGATATGCTTCTTGACGGGGTACACTTCGATACGAAAAAAGCGACTCTTGAGCAAATCGGCTATAAATCAATGGCGGCAAGTTTGAGCGATTGCGCGGCAATGGCGACGATACCGCTGGCGGCGGTTGTTTCAGTCGCTCTGCCGAGGAATTTTGGTGCTGGCAGACTTAAAAGACTGCATAAAGGCATACTCATAGCGGCAAAGAAATATAATTGTCCACTTGTCGGCGGGGATATGACAAGCTGGACGAAACCATTAGCAATCAGCGTTTCGATGTTGAGTGTACCAGGTAAAACAAAACCTATTAAAAGGAGCACAGCAAAAATTGGTGATGCAATTTGCGTAACAGGAACGCTGGGCGGATCGATATTTAAAAAACATCTGGAATTTGAGCCTCGCCTGAAAGAATCGCTTGCGATTGCCAAAGCCGGCGCAAATTCGATGATGGATATAAGCGACGGGCTCAGCAGCGACCTGAATCATATATGCAGGCTGAGCAGGAAAGGCGCGATTGTAGAAGCTGATAAAATTCCTGTTTCCAGAAACGCCGGCGGTTTAAATGCCGCTTTGAATGACGGCGAAGACTTTGAACTTTTGTTTACGATGCCGCAAAAGAAATTCGAGCGTCTAAAAAAACAATGGCGGTTTAAAGTTAAACTTACCGCGGTAGGCAAAATTACCGGCGGCAGGGCTGTAAAAATAAAAATGCCTAATGGGAAAATTATTGACCTGAAACCCGGTGGATACGACCATTTAGCGACAAATGAATAAAACCATACAAATTATTTCAGATTCAGTCGAAAAGACATTCGAGATAGGCAAGAAAATCGGGGCATTGCTTGAGCCGGAGAATGTGGTTTGTCTGACGGGGCCGCTGGGCAGCGGCAAGACAAGTCTTGTAAAAGGAATAGCCGCCGGCGCCGGAGCGGACAAACCTGCACAAGTCAATAGTCCGACGTTTGTAATCGTCAACGAGTATCAGGGCAGGTTCAATATTTTTCATATCGACGCGTATCGGATAAATACAATCGCGGAGTTTGCGGCACTGGGGTTCGAAGATTTTTTAGGACCTGAGTCGGTTATTCTTATCGAGTGGGCTGATAAGGTGGCGGAAGCACTTAAAGGATTTGATTGTATTTATATAGATATGCAGCATAACGGAGAAACAAACCGGACAATCAAAATTAACGGTCTAAAACACGCACAAACATTAAACATCTGATTTTTCCGTCCCATTTTGCACATAGCTTTTAATTTCGTATACTTTCAAAGGCGATAGACCACCCTGGGAACATTGTTTTCGGATGTATTTGTAATAAAAATTAGAGTTTTATGGGGCGTTCGAGATAAATTCGAATTAAAAAAAGGGCGGGTAAAACGGTTGATTAAGTCGTCCGGACGGTTGGCCGATAGCAATTATAGCAATTAGACTAACAATATTAGTGATATAGATTTAAGAATTTATAAAAGCCTTTCCTTGCAAAGGAGAAGAAAAAATGAAAAAAAGAAATGGTTTTACATTGGTTGAAATTTTGATTGTTGTGGTCATCCTCAGCATTCTCGCTGCGATAGTAATACCGCAGTTCAGCGATGCCAGCGATCAGGCTAGGGTGTCAACTCTTATGAGTGACCTGCAGACGGTTCGTTCGCAGATTCAGCTTTACAAACTTCAGCACAGCGCACTGCCGGGCACTGTAACGGGCGTTACGTTTGTTCAGGCAATGACCGGCTATACATCCACCGACGGCAAACTGGCTACGGTACAGGCACCTGCTACAGGTCTTTGGGGTCCTTATCTGCAAAAGATGCCGAAGAATCCGTTCGGTGAGAGTGACGAGGTATCTACAGGCACAGGCGTTCCTCCTGCAGATGACAGCAGCGGCTGGTATTACAACTCAACAACCGGAGCGTTTAATGCAAATGATAACACTGCTCACGCTGCAATGTAATCCGCATGGGCGGATAAACATCAGGCGGCGAAGCTCCGGCTGGTAAAACCCGGAGAAAAGATACAGGCTGGTCAGTTCAGTGTGGGCTGACCAGCCGTTTTTTTTATTGAAGATTGAAAAATGAAGATTGAAAATTTAAAAGCGTTTACCCCCACACCAATTTATATTGTGGCGGTAAAACTTAAGAAAGCACTCAAAACCGCTTTGGCCGGTTTTCAAAATGCTCAACCAAAGTGTAAATTGGTGAAGGGGTTTACACTTGTTGAGGCACTGATAGCTCTTGTTATTTTGTCAATAGCGGCGGCGGGACTGCTTCTTCCATTCGCATCGAGCGCAACGGTTCAGCAGCAGGGGTGCAGTCAGACAATCGCTACGAAACTCGCCTGCGACCTTGCCGAGCAGATTATCAACACCGATTTCAGTCTGATAGTTTCCACATATAACGGTTATAGCGAGGCAAAGGGACAAATAAAAAACGCGGCCGGTGCAGTTTTTACTGACCCGATATACGCCGATTTGAGCAGGCAGGCAACCTGCGAATATGTTTATGTATCGCAGCAAACCGGTGTCGGAACGCAGAATTTTATCAGGATAACCGTACAGGTTTATCAAAACGGCGTGAAACTTGCCGAAGTTGTGAGACTGAAAAGCAAATGAAAATTAGCCACAGAGCTCACAGAGAACACAGAGGTATAAAATTATAATATGACGAAAATAATTTTAAAAAATAAAGGTTTTACACTTGTCGAACTGCTGATGGCGGTATGGGTGATAAGCATAATCCTTACCGCAGTGGCGGCGCTGTCGTTTGCACTGGGTTCGGCGAACGATTCGGCGGATAACACATCAGATATTTACAGCAGAATCCGCTATACGACCGTTCGTATCAGCGAACTTTTAAGAAGCAGCAAACTAATATGTTCGAACTTGGGTACGAGCGTGGCGATATGGCGGGCAGATTATAACGGCGACAATAAGATAGAGCCCAACGAAATGGTCTATCTGGAAAGCGGGAACAACTGCATAAATTTAGTCAGCTTCCAGCCGAGCTCGCTTCTTAGCGGTACGGTGCTGCTGCTTACGGATATATTAAGCGGACAGACGAGAACGTGGCTGGCGGCAAATTCGCAGGTAAGCACTATTACACTTGTTAATAATTGCAGCAATGTGACTTTTACGACCGACCAGGCTCCGCCATACGCACAGAAACTTAATATTTATTTCGACATTTTACAAAAAGGCGTCAGCCGGAGCTATCAGATAACCGCTCAACAGAGATGTTATGCAGGCTATCTGCTCGACAGCAGCGGAGTGATTAAATCGACGGATGATGATTGATGAAATATGCAGAAAAACTAAGCCGGAGCAAAGGAGTCGCTCTTTTAATTATCCTGCTGGTTATAGCGGCAATAACCGTGGTAGGTCTCGGTTTTATTGTCCGCGGCGATACGGAACTTGCCTGCGGAAAGAATATGACGGTCAGGGCCAATATGGATTATCTGGCGGAATCGGGACTTGAACACGCGAAAGGACTTATTTTAAATCCGCAGGACGTTTCGACGGAATATTTTACGGGAGCGACCGCCCAGCAATTGGTTAGCGGCAATGACTATTACGATGTAAGCGTTACAAAACTTTCAGAGTATAACTGGCAGATATTATCGTCAGCGTACAGAAAGGTCGCCGGCGTTACTGTCGCTCAGAGCAGCCTTACCGCACAATTGCGTCTTAATCCGTGTATTGTGTACTGGCAGTCAGTGCAGTCGGATATCCCATCTGTAGTTGTTATCGGAGGGGATGCATATTTTGGCGATAGTGTTATTAATTACGGCAGCATAAATGGGGATGTTTATTCGACAAAGACTATAATCAGCCTTTTGCTCGGCCATATTCAGGGGCAGTTATATCCAAATGTGACGCAAGCACCTGTTAGTACGCCGGGGATTTTGCCGGCTAATTACAGCTCGGTATATTACATTGGTAGTAATTCATATTCTGTCGGGCAGCTTAGTGCTTCTTATAACGGCCTGACCTTATCGCCCAGCAGTTCAAATCCGGGAGGCGTTTACTATTGCAACAGCGCTCTGTCTTTGAAGGGCCTTGTGAGCATTAACGGTACTCTTGTCGTTAATGGCGATTTGACAATACAAGGCGGCGGTAATGTAACAATACAGGCTGTGAAGAATTTTCCGGCATTGATTGTCAGCGGCAAGATAACTATACAGTCGGCAGGTTGCACACTTGCCGCAACGGGATATACTCAGGTAGGCAGCTATATCGATGTGGGGAGTAAAGCCGGCAATTCAATTACGATTAACGGGGCGTTATATATTTTAAACGGCGGCATACAAAACACTTTATTAACCAACGGCGTAACGGTAACCGGTATGCCGGAAAAAGCCAGCCTTGCAATCTGGTCGAGCGGCGAGAATCTTGTCCGCTGGTCGCCTGCGGCAGGGGCATTCTATAAATCAATAGTGCGGAATCCGTAAGAATTTAAAATTTAAAATTTAAAATTTACGGAGTTGCCCACAGTGGAATTATTTTTAATGGTTTAATTCTTCAATTTTAAATCTTCATTCTTCAATGTCAATATTATCGGGCATTTCAAAAAAACATCCTGAAATCAGCATTCAATTACACAATACCGCCTAAAAATCGTTTTGCAGACTTTAACGACTTTGCGGGTTTTAACCGCTAAACAATCCACCAAACGCTTCCTGAACGGCTTAGGCAAGGAGCGATTTTGTGCCGATTCAAAGACCGATAATAAAAACAAAAAATACACTCCTGTAGTAAAAATCCGCATTTTTGGGGGTTAAGCTGAAGTTCCTATAAGACGAAAAATATAGTGTATCAGTGCAGTCTTTTTACGTTTAAAGGCTGAAAAATGAAAAAAAATTGTAAGAAAACCCTATCGGCGTTTTCGCTGTTAGAGGTGGTCATTGTGCTGATAGTACTCGGCATCATAGCCGCTGTCGCGGTACCGCTGTATGTGTCGGCGGCTCCGATGCAGCTTAAGACCGCGGCCAATATGGTCGCATCCGACCTGGAGTACGCAAAGAGTATGGCGATAAGCACGGGCAAAAGTTGTTCGGTTGTTTTCGATACGGCAGCGGAAAGCTACTGCATTAAAGATTCCGCCGGGCAGGTGATAACTCATCCTGTGCATATCGGGGCAAGTTACGTTATAAGTTTCGCAAACGACAGCAGGCTTAATAAAGTTAATATCGTCAGTACTGGTTTCGGCACAGCCAATACCGTCAAGTTCGATAGTATGGGGGCGCCTTTCGATATCGCCGGCAACAGTTTGAGCAACGGGTTTGTGCAATTGAGCGCCGAGGGCAGTACGTTGAAAGTGAAGATTGAATCGGTAACGGGATACGTAAGCATTGAGTAATTAATTATGCTTGAATTTTTAAAGACAAAGACAAGTCCAATCGGACTGGACATCAGCAGCGGCTCGGTGAAGATGCTGCAACTGCAGTTAAAGGGCGGCAAGATAGTCGTTACCGCCGCCGATGAGAGACAGATAGCCACTGAAATTTCCGAAGGCAATGAGAAGAGAACCGAAGCCACGATTGCCGCAATCAAGGAAATGCTGGCGGAAGGACAATTCCAGAGAAGAGACGTTGTTTCGTATCTGCCAAGCGCGGATTTGATTATCAGGAGCCTGAAACTGGATACGAGCGACGAAAAGGAAATCGAAAAAATCCTCAAATCAGAGATTATCGAACGCTCAGGTCTCAAGACGGATACTCACGAAATCCGGTTTATTTCCGCGGGCAGCATCAGGCAGGGCGATGAGGTCAAAAATGAAGTTATTCTCTTTGCCGTCACTAAAGAATCGCTGAAAAGCCATATTGATATTCTTGATAAGGCCGGCCTGACTCCGGTGGCAATCGATACGATGCCCTGTGCGCTTTTCAGGAGTTTGCAAAGGTCGCTGCGAAGAACCGCCGACCAGGAAAAGGCAAATGTTTTTGTCGATATCGGCGAAAGTTATACCATTGTTGTTATCGGCAGGGCGGGCGAAATTATTTTTGCAAAGCAAATAGGTATCGCCTCGGAGCAGATAAACCGTCAGATAGCAACCCGGCTCGGCATCGATCTTGACGAGGCGATGCACCTGAGAAGCAAACTGAGAAACGAACCCGAATCGCGAGAAATCGAACCGTCCACCAGACAGGTCGTTGTCGATAGTATGTATTCAGTCATCGACGAGCTTGCCAGAGAGATATCGCTTTGTTTCAGATATTATTCAGTAACATTCAGAGGACAGCGGCCCAGCCAGGTAGTTTTCGCCGGCGGCGAGGCATACGAAGAGACGCTTATAAACGCGATTAAGCGCCATTTGGGAGTGGAAATAGAAATTACCGAGCCATTGAGAGGCTTCGATATTTCGAATGTGCGATTCCCCGGCGACAAGAGGTCGATGCTTTGCGAATGGGCGGTAGCAGCGGGTTTGTGTCTTAAAGGTTTGAATCTGACAAATAAACAGAGAGCATATGAAAGAAATTGATTTTCTACCGGACTGGTACAAACAGGGACGTACGCAGCAAAAGAAACACCGCGAGTTTTATTTCGCGATGGGATTGATTGTCGCCGTTATGGCGATATGGAGCGTATTCGCTAACGGCAGAATCGCTTTGATAATGGCCAGGACCGTAAGTTTGGGAAACGCCAGACTGCTGCAGTCGCGTTCGGAGGCGGAATATTCTGTGGCGGAGAACAAATACGAGCAGTTAAAGGCCGAGTCCGAGACTCTTAAAATGGTCGAGCCCCGGATTGTTGTTTCGAATGTTATCGCGGAACTTACACATCTGCTGGATGGAAGGATTGT
Source organism: uncultured Planctomycetota bacterium (assembly GCA_903847315.1). Taxonomy (GTDB): domain Bacteria; phylum Planctomycetota; class Phycisphaerae; order Sedimentisphaerales; family UBA12454; genus UBA12454. Next base: position 51,844 of record CAINDG010000025.1, on the reverse strand, counting down.
TCTTAAGAAAATCGAGATAAAGACGGAGCCTCTTGAATTTCTGAATAAGCAGACGAGCGTAAGAACCGTTTCCGCGGCAGGGGCGGAGCAGGCATCGCCTTTCGAGGAAGATACAAAATTTAAAATTATCATTACAGGTCTTGCCGCCGACGCGACAGAGGTCGCCGGGATAATTAACAGGCTGGAAAAATCGGGTTATTTCTTCCAGGTTGTGCCGGATTATTCAAGAAATGTAACGACCGGAGAATACCAGGCGAGTGAATTTGAAATAAGCTGTTATCTTGCGAATTTCAAGCAGAGTTAAAAGATTATGCAGGTAATAAAAAACAAACAATTTGTTATGTCAATCGCGGTAATAATGCTGGCGGTGGCTTTTGTGTTCTTTCAATATATGCCGCTGAATAAAAAGGCCAGGACTTTGAACGCCGCGAACGCGCAATTGATTGCCGATAACACGACTGTCAACGCGAGGGTCGAAGTGCTGCCGATGCTTTACCAGCAGAATGAAGAGATGAAAAAGCAGGTAGGCAATTTTGACGCGAAGATACCGCTGGGAAGGTCGCACGGCACATTTTTGCAGAAACTTGCCGATTTGATGCAGCAGCACGGCCTGACAGGGCTTGCCATTCAGCCCGAAAACGAAATTGAAACCGCCAAACTGTCCGGCATCCCGGTCAATATCCGATGCAGCGGAAGACTGGCGCAGATTTTCAGTTTTTTCAAGACGCTGGAATCCTGCGAAAGAGTAGTCCGCATCGAGGAACTTTCGCTGACCAACAGCGACAAACTCGAAGGCGTTTTAACAATGAACGCGAAGGTAGAAATATTTTACAGGACGCAATAAATGAAACAACCGGTACTTAAAAATATCGACCGGCAAAAAGCAGCAGCAGCCAGAAACGCCGCTCATCGCAAGAAGGTCATTGCGGCTTTGCTGCTTCTGGTTGTTATGGCTTTATTGTGGGTAAGGATTTTCAGCGGCAAGGGCAAACCGGCGGCAGTTTCCGCTGCTGTCGCTGTCGATTCGAATCAACTTTCGGCGCAAATGGCGGGTCAGAAAATAGTGTATATCGAACTGCCGTATATACCGCAAAGACATAACGCGATTGCGAACGATGTTTTTTCGGCAGGGAATTTCAAGCGATTCAATAGACAGAACTCGTATGCATCGAATAATGAACGGAATAATGCAGACCAGCAGTTTAGTTCTCCTGCTGAGGCGGCAGCGGCGGATATGAAGCTGACAGCAATCGTCGGCGGGAAAAAACCGCAGGCGTTTATCGAGAATAAGCTGTTTGAAAAAGGCCAGAGTTTTAAATATATGTTTCACGGCCAAATATACCGCTTCAAGATTCTGAATATCCTTGAAGACAGAGTTGAACTCGATTGCAACGGAATAATGATTACCAGGAAAATTCCTCAGCCTTTTTAAGGACTGAAAAAAATAAAGGAAGAGAATATGAAACGAGAAAAAATAAAAATGAAAAGCAATAGCATAAACCTGATACTTCTATTCATAATCACTGTAATTGCCTCGGCAGCGGCCGCGACCGGTCAGTCGGATGTTAACCAGCCTGAGCCGAACAAGGTAAATGTCGACGAGTCCGTAATGCTCGAACGGCAGGAAAGCGGACTGGTGTATGCGGCTGAACCGCCGCGTACGGAAGCGGAGAAGTCCATTGCCAACCAGGCGGTACAGTCTATAAGTTTCAGGCAGGATATGTCGGTTGGAGAGGCATTGCGATTCCTGGCGGCGAAATACCGGAAAAATATAATACCATCGGCGAAAGTTGACGGCAAACTCAACGTTACAAATCTCTACGAGGTTACTTTCGAGGAAGCGCTCAAGGCGGTTCTCGGAAATGATTTTCGCTATGACATTGACGGCGATTTTATCAGGGTTTATGGCGAGGACGAATATACAAAGATGGTTAAGGACACTTCCAGAATGACCAGCAGGGCATATACATTATATTATGTCAACGCAGCCGAGGTGAAAGCGCTAATTACGCCGGTGCTAAGCGAAGCCGGCAAAGTTGGTACGACGACACCAGCCGGGACAAACACCGAAGCCGGCGAAGGCGGCGATAAACTCACAATGAGAGATACGATAGTTGTTTACGATTATCCCGAAAGGCTCGACCAGATTGGCAAAATGATTAAGGAAATAGACGTACAGCCTAAGCAGATAATGATAGAAGTTACAATCCTCAACGCCAAGCTGACGGAGACAACCGAATTCGGCATAAACTGGAATACGATAGCGGGCGTTACTGTTAGTCAAAGTACCAATGGTATATCTGTAGGTCTTACGAGCGGAATAACGCCGGCGGCGACAGGCCTTAACGTCGGCTTTACTAATGATAAATTTGTTTCCCTGATTACCGCTCTTGAGGATGTGACAGATGTAACGGTGCTTGCCAATCCCAAGATTATGGCGCTGAACAAACAGGCCGGTTATATAAACATCGGCAACGAGACCGGTTATACCGAGAGTACAACGCAAACATCCGGAGGCAACACAACATCATCAGTAGCATTTCTCCCAAGCGGTACACTTTTGAGGTTTAGGCCGTTTATATGCGACAATGGATATGTTCGTATGGAGATTAACCCTGAAGAAAGCACTGCCTCTATCATCACTACCGGCAACGGTACTGTTATACCGTCGAAAACCATTACGCAGGTGAAGAGCAATATAATGGTAAAGGACGGCAGAACAATTGTTATCGGCGGCTTGTTTAAGGAACAACTTACAAACACTGACGCACAAGTGCCGATTGCGGGTGATATGCCGATTATCGGCGCACTTTTCAAAAGGACTAAAAACGCCAACATCCGCAACGAGCTTATCATATTGATAACGCCTCATATTATTAACGAACCGGAAAAACTTGCAGCTGAAACTGAAAAAAAGCAGCAGGATTTGGACCGGCTTTATCAGGGCTCGAGAAAAGCAATGAGCCCGATTTCAAGAGTGCGCATTTATGAAGACAGCTACGCAAGGGCAGTCAAATATTATTCCGAGAAAAAGTACGACAAAGCTCTTAGCGAGCTGAACTGGATTATAGGTTTCAGGCCGGACGCTATCGAAGCTGTTCGGCTTAAGGAAAAGATTCTCGCTGAAACAAAACCGGAGGAGTACAAAACTCTGGAAAGAATAATGCTCGAACAAATCCGCAAAGAACAGGAACCCGGCTGGTCCGGCAGATAGGAAACAGGCAATGAATAGAAAAATAAAAATTATGATATTTATTTGTGCCGTTGAGATGCTTTTCGCCGCTGATTGTCTCAGCCGTACCGGCAGGCAAAAAGTTAAGGCGAAATGGGACAAAGATTCTGCCAATGTAAAACTTCCAATGGCACAGGAACAATTTGAAGCGGGCCAGTATAGTCAGGCTGAAGAATCGGCAAAACAATGTCTCAATTCAGACCCGAACCTGTATCAGGCAAAACTGTTGCTTGGCAAAATCAAATTTGCACAGGAAGATTTCCAACAGGCAAAGCGTTATCTGCAGGACTATATCAGCGCAAACGACCGTGATGATTCCAGTCTGTTTTTGCTGGCTCTTACGTGCGAACGGCTCGGCGATAAAGTCTCGGCGATGGAGTGGTACAAGAAAGCACTCGAAATTGTTCCTGATAATACGGATTACATAATCGCAGTCGGTCAAATGTACCAGGCGGCGGGAGATTTCAATTCCGCAGAGTCTCTTTATGCGGCAAAAATGGCGTCGAATCCCTCTGATACAGATTTGAAAGTTTCTGCCGCTCAAATGTATCTGGCACAGAACAAAAACCAGCAGGCTTTGCAGCTTTATGAACAGGCATGGATGCTGAAACCTGAAAATAACAAACTGCTTGAGGCGCTCGGCTCGTGCTATGTTCTTACGGGACAGTGGGCCAAGGCACTTGACGTTCATCGGCAGTTGTATTCCCGATGTGTTTCTCTGGAAGAGAAAAGCAGATATATGAAAACAATGGCTATAGCCGCAATGAATGCCGGCGATTACGCGGCCGCGATGAAATATTACTCGAATCTCGCGGCACAGGATAAAAATAATGCCGGGCTTTGGCTTTCGATGGGACAGGCCGCTTTAGGAGCCGGTTCGCTGGGTCAGGCGATTACGTGCAGCCAGAAGGTTCTGGAACTTGCACCGGATATGACGGAAGCCTGGCTTTTAAGCGGCTCGGCGAATTACAAGAGCGGCAATTATCTGCAGGCGGCTGCTGATTTCCGGAAAGCCGCCGATGTTCCTAAATATGCCAATTTTGCGTGGCTGATGACGGGCAGATGTTATGAAAAGCTCGGCAGAAATGAACAGTCGCAAGCTGCTTATCAAGAAGCCGAAAAATTCGGCTCCGGCAGCGAACTTCAACGGCTTCTGGCTAAGACGAACGGAAAGGACTAATGGTGTTTAGTAAAAATTACATCTTTCTTGCAGTACTGGTATTTATCGTATTGATGCTCATCGCGGCCATGCCGCTGGGCGGTACGACTCTGGCGGAGGCACTAGCCTGCATAGCCGCTATCGGCGCTGCCGGATGGCTGGGCTGGCGGCTGTTTATTGAAAGAAGAATGTTTCTCGTTCAGGTTGCCAGTCTCAGGAACGACTATAAAAATCAATGCGAAAAGGCATCGCAAAGTATAAATGACGCCAAAGATTTCAAACTTCAATTACAGCTTTTGAAAAGGCAGAAACGGAATACCGAAGCCATTATTTACAGTATTTCAGATGCCGTTATCGTAACCGACGCGAGCGACAGGTTAATTATGGCCAACGAGCCGGCAGGGGGTCTTTTCGATTTTGACGTCAAAGGAGCGATGCTGAAACCGATGGAAGAACTTGTCAGCAGCGGAGAACTGAAAAAACTTATCGGCAGCAGCAGAAACAGCAGGACAAGACACGTCCGGCATGAACTGCAGTTTGAGTCAGGCGAAAACACCCAGACATACGATTGTATTATCTCATGCATTTACGACGATGACGACCAGGTTTGCGGGGTAGTATCGGTCCTGCACGATATCACACGCGAGAAGGAAATCTCACAGATGAAGAATGATTTCGTAAGCCATGTTTCGCACGAGTTTAAGACGCCGCTTGCCTCAATCACCGCCTATTCCGAAATGCTCGTTGACGGCGAAGCGGCCGATGAAAAAACAAGAAAGGAATTTTACTCAATCATACAAAGTCAGGCGCAGAGACTTAATCGTCTCATCGAGGACATCCTGAATATATCGAGAATCGAATCGGGACTTATCAAGGTCAATAAAGAGGCGGTTAGTACCGCTTTGATAGTGAGAGATGCGGCGCAAATGGTAAAAAGCTACGCCGCCGAAAAGAATATAACCGTCGAGGACCAGACGGCAATTGTGTTCGACCAGGTTTACGCGGATAAAGATATGATTTCGCAGGCTGTAATAAACCTTCTGAGCAATGCGGTTAAATATACGCCAAACGACGGTAAAATAACCGTTAACAGCGAAGTCGATGAATCCCAGCAAGTAGTCAGAGTGACTATAGTCGATACCGGCGCAGGTATCCCTGCCGAGGAGTTGCCGCGTATCTTTGAAAAATTTTACAGAGTAAAGGCGAACAACAAATTCGCGAAAGGCACAGGACTGGGATTGAACCTGGTAAAACAGATTATCGAAAAAGTTCATGACGGACGTGTGTTTGTTACGAGCCAGGTCGGAAAAGGCAGTTGTTTCGGTTTTGAATTGCCGCTATTGGCGACGGTAAAAACAGGTACAAGATGATTTTTTACAGGTGATTTATATGGGAAACAAAAAAATACTTGTTGCTGATGATGAAGTTCACATTGTTCAGGTGGTTGCGATGAAATTTCGCAACAACGGCTTCGATGTTATTACCGCAGATAACGGCGACGACGCCTATACTCTCTGCTGCGAGGAAAAGCCGGATATTATTATTACCGATTACCAGATGCCGGGAATGACCGGGATTGAATTAATAGAAAAACTTCGGCTGGTGCCGGAACTTGCGGATATTCCAGTGATAATACTTACCGCAAGGGGCTTTGCGATAGAAGACGACCAGAAGGAAAAACTCCGCGTGGCAGAATGTCTCAGCAAGCCGTTCAGTCCGAAGGAACTTTTGGCTCATGTTGAAAACGTATTGGCAAATTCGGCCGTAAAATGAAAAATAAGGGCAAACACTGATGTTGAAAACAACGCAAAATCGTCTAAGTACCAGCCAGTTGAGACTGCTTAAGGATTTCGGCAGGGATATGGGAGATCTCGGTGTCAATTTTCTTGTTTACGATGCCGAACTCAACATAATTATTCATTTCAACGGCGAAAAGTTTATCAGCGATTACGAAGCAGCCACCGCGTGCGCAAAACACGTGTTAGATTCTGAACCGGGTGTGATATACAACTTCGGCAAATCCAACCAAGTACTCGCTTGCGACATAACGATCGGCGGCAACACGGCAGCAATAATAGTTATTGACTGCAGCGAGGGCTTGCCGCTGCATCAGGAAACTGTCGCTTATGCCAGACAAATGCTAAAAATGTTCCTCAAGGGCTTTAATGATGAACTTAGAGTCGTGCAGCAGATGGAAATGATTAGCGGCGAACTTGCGCAAACATACGAAGAACTTATGCTGCTTTATAAGATGAGCACCAATATGAAAGTGAGCCAGTCCGACTCTAATTACCTGCAGATGGCCTGCGACAGCCTGATAGAACTTGTCAATGTCGAGGGAATCGCGGTATTTCTTGAAAAGAAAATTAACAATTCCAGAAAACTTGTTCTTACCGCTGGCACAGGTCTTATCGCAATGGACCATAAGAACGGAAATATGCACGAAGTGCTTTTTGAAAGACTTCTTGCCGAGATTGAGACAGGCTCAGAAGCCCTGCTTGACAGCGAGGTGGATGCGCCTTTCAAATACGAGTGGTTCGGCAGGGTAAGAAATATTATCGCTGTTCCGCTGCACGGCAAAGACAAAATTATCGGTATGATGGTCGCCACGAATCGTCTTGACAAGGCGGATTTCGACAGCATCGACGCGAAACTTTTCAACTCTGTCGCGAACGAATGCGCCGTCTTTATCGAAAACCAGGGTTTGTTCAGAGACCTGAAGGAATTATTCATTGGTTCATTGAAGGCCCTTACAAGCAGTATTGATGCAAAAGACCAATATACCAGGGGCCATTCAGAGCGGGTCGCGTTCCTGTCCAAGTGGATTGCGGAACGGTATGCCCGGACAAAGAAGATGTCTATAGAAGATATACAGAAAATATATCTTGCGGGATTGCTGCACGATATCGGCAAAATCGGCATACCGGAATCGGTGCTGGGAAAGAAAGGCAAACTGACCGACGAAGAGTATGAGCAGATGAAGACTCATCCTACTATAGGCGCAAACATCCTTTCCGAAATCCGTCAGATGACTGATGTTGTTCCGGGTGTTTTGTGCCATCATGAAAGATACGACGGCGAGGGATACCCAAGGGGCCTGACAGGCGATGCAATTCCTCTTGCCGGCAAAATAGTTATGATTGCCGATTCCTTTGACGCTATGACTTCAAGGAGAACTTACAGAGAGGCTCTGGGACTCGAAGAGGCGATAAACGAAATTAAAAAAGGTTTAGGCGGACAATTCGACCCGGAAATCGGTTCGATATTCCTGAACAGCGACATCGATAAGCTGTGGGAACTTATTCAGAACGGCGGAACGGACGATTTATATTCCGACAATTTCAGCGATTACGGCACTATCGCGGTGGGAGCGCTTTTGAGATGAAAATAAAACAACAGGATTATAACGATGTTACTGTTGCAGAGCTTCATGGCGAGTTTGTGGATGAATACTGCAAACTTTTCCAGGACACAATGACCGAACTTATCGGCCGGCAGCGGACGGGAATTGTGCTCGATATGAGAAAAATTGCGATAATCGACAGCAAAGGACTCGAGCAATTGCTCTGGCTGAGAGATTACTGCCATGAAAACAGAAGCCAGCTGAAAATTGCCGGCCTTGAAGACAATATCAAAAAAATTCTGGAAATCACCCGGCTCGACAGCAAGCTGGACCAGTATCAGGAACTTAGTGAAGCAGTTAAAAGTTTTACATAACAGTTAAAATAATATGAAAGATACCATAACAAATAAATTGCAGCTCGGCGAAATACTGCTGGAAAAGGGAATTATAACAGCCGAACAGATTGAGCAGGCGATTTCTCAACAGAACAGCAGCGGCCATCAAAAACTGCTCGGCGAATTGCTTGTGGAAAAAGGTTACTGCACGGAGAACGATATAGCCTGTGCTCTTGCCGAGGCCTATAGTGTACCATACGCGCAGGTAAGCCCGAAAATATGCGATCCTAACATTATCGAAATTCTGCCGCGTGATTTTCTGGAGGAGCATTATGTTCTGCCGCTGTTTAAAGTCTATAATACCCTGACAGTGGCTGTAAGCGAGCCGACGAATGTTTTTCTGCTCGATGAAATCGGACGGATAAGCGGCTGCAATGTGCAGGTCGTCTGCGCGACTGCGAAAGATATACAGGCGACTTTGCAGGCTTATATGCCCGCTTCGAATGTTTTCGTTATTGACGATATCATAGACGAGACCGGACTTGATGATTTTACGCTGATTGAGAGCGTTTCCGAGGACATAAGCAACCTTGAAGAAGTGGCGGGGCAGTCGCCCATTGTAAAACTTGTCAATTATCTTATCTATAACGCCGTCAATGAAAACGCCAGCGATATTCATATAGAACCCGACAATAAAAGGCTGCGAGTGAGATATCGTGTTGACGGAAGATTATATGAAAAAATCCGTCCGCCGTTCCAGATGCTCTCGGCTGTCGTTTCCCGCATCAAAATAATGGCCGGACTCGATATCGCCCAGCGCAGGAGCCCGCAGGACGGCGGAATCCATGTAATGGTTGGCGGCCGGCCTATTGATTTGAGAGTGTCCGTTATGCCGGGCAGCTTCGGCGAAAAAGTCGTCATAAGAATTCTCGACGCAAAGCGAATACTCTTTAATCTCGAAACGCTTGGTTTCAGTTATGACAATCTCAGGCTTCTGAAAGAAAAAATACATGCTCCTAACGGCATAATTCTTGTTACAGGCCCGACAGGTTCCGGAAAGAACACGACCCTTTATGCAATGCTTACCGAACTAAACAATGACGAAGTGAATATATGCACGGTCGAAGACCCTATTGAGGCCAATGTCTCAGGCATAAATCAATTTGAAGTTAACGAGGGGGCGGGCTTTAATTTCGCTACCGCACTGAGAAGCCTGCTTCGCCAGGATCCTGATATTGTAATGATAGGCGAAGTCCGCGATAATGAAACAGCGAATATTGCCGTTCAGGCGGCTCTTACCGGTCATCTGGTTCTTTCGACTCTGCATACAAACGATGCGCCGGCAGCGGTCACAAGACTTGTTGACCTCGGAGTTGCTCCTTTCCTGATAGGCGCTTCTCTTGTCGGCGTGCTGGCGCAAAGACTTGTCAGGAAAATCTGTTCGAACTGCAGGGAAGAGTATGAACCGGCCGTATCAATCAGAAAGATGGTCGAGAAACAGCTTAACTCGACTTCAAAGTTCTATCGTGGAGTAGGCTGTAAGAAGTGCAGAAATACCGGCTACCTCGGCAGAATCGCCATACATGAACTTTTTGTACCAAATCAGGAAGTCCAGGAACTTATTACAAGAAACGCCAGCTTCAAAGAAATAAGAGAAGCCGCGATAAAAAACGGTATGGCGCCATTGCGGCTTGACGGTTTGCAAAAGGCCAAGGCCGGTATAACTTCCGTTGATGAAGTGCTGCGAGTGACGACTTCGGAAGGATAATGCCGGATATTTGTACGGGAATATAAAAAATGGCTACATTACTTGACACATTACTTTTGATGAAACCGGCTGACGATACTTCGGTTTCAAAGGCGAAGCAGTCTGACCTGCTTCTTTTTGCAAGCCAGTTGTCGGTAATGCTCTCCAGCGGTGTTGTTATCAGTGATGCTGTCGAATCAATAACATCGGAAACGCCGCCCGGTGCGTTTCAGGATATACTTTTCGACCTGTCCGAGCACCTGCTGAGCGGCGAAAGCTTTTCCACTGCGCTTTCGGCCTATCCGAAAGTTTTTAGTCCGATGTTTATAAGCACTATCCAGGCGTCGGAAGCGTCCGGCAGAATGCCTGAGATGCTCGAAGTGCTGCAAAAGTATATCGAAGGAGAAGTGGAGACAAAAAAACAAATCAAAAGCGCTTTGATTTATCCGGCGATTATGCTGGTAATGGCGATTATCGCAACCACAACACTGTTATTTTTTGTATTGCCGAAGTTTACGAAAATTTATGAATCCAGAGGCCAGGCCTTGCCGAAACTTACGCAAATGCTGGTAAGTTTAAGCAATCTATTTAGAAATTTTAAGTCCGCAAGTATAATATTAATTGTGCTCATTATAATGGCGGGCGGAATTTATTATGCGGTCACAACTCCCCGGGGCAGGAGAATTATCGACTGGTTCAAGATACACACGCCGGTTCTCGGAACAATGTTTACCGATACTATAATGACAAGAAGCACAAGAATTATGGCAACGACGCTCAATACGGGAGTTACCCTGTTTGAGGCACTGCAGATTGTGAAAACCTCCTGCGACAACCAGTATTTCGGCCAATTCTGGCAGGAAACAAGCGATAAAGTTGAATCCGGTTTTCAGCTTTCAGAGGCGATGAAAACCGCAGTCAACAGCGACCTGATTTCACCGGCAATAATCCAGATGATAAAGGCGGGCGAAAAAGGCGGTAATCTTGGCTATGTATGCGACAGAATAAGCGATTTTTATGACAAGAAACTTAAGACCTCGATTAAGAATGTAACCAGTATGATTGAGCCTTTGATGATTATTATAATGGGCAGCATTATTGGCACTATCGCCATCGCTCTTTTACTGCCTATATTCAGAATCTCTACAATTATCGCACGCTGATTTTTGGTTTCAGCTTATAACTCCTGCTATTGCAACGACATAAGACAATACATCGATTCAGGTTTAAAATGCCGCCATGTCTTCCAATCTTCAATAAAACTATTGCATAAATGGATTTAGCTGTTATAATCCTAAATTCGCAAGATTTGGAGTTTTGGTGTAAATAAAGACGGTTTTTGAAAGGCAGTGTTTTTAGATGTTGACGAAGGAAAAAAAAACAAAGGTTGTTGAAGAATTCAGGACTTCAGAAAAGGACACCGGTTCCGCGGACGTCCAGATAGCTATTCTCACCACAAGGATCAACGAACTTACCGATCACTTCAAGACGCATCCCAAGGACCATTCATCGAGAAGAGGTTTGCTGAAAATGGTCGGCAACAGGTCTGCGCTGCTTAAGTACATCAGTAAAAGAGACATAAAGAAATATAAAGAAATTATTAATCGTCTTGGGCTCCGCAAATAATTATCCGGTTACTCTCTCTGTTTCCAGCGAAGCAGGAGTGTACGGATATTTTAAACCTATTATTTTTTAAAAATTGAAGTGTTCTTACTTCATGAGGTATTTATGGCAGATGTTGTTAGGGTAGAAAAGCAGATCGGTGAAAAAAAACTTATTCTGGAAACAGGAAAGATAGCCAAACAGGCAGATGGAGCGGTTATTGTAACTTATGGCGATACAATGATTCTGGCGACGGCTGTCTCTGCGGCGACTACGAGAGAACTTGATTATTTTCCACTAAGTGTTGAATATCGCGAGAAATTAAGCGCATCCGGCAAGTTCCCCGGCGGGTTTATGAAAAGGGAAGGCAGGCCCAGCACAAAAGAGGTCCTGACCTCAAGAATGATTGACAGGCCGCTGCGTCCGCTTTTTCCCGACGGTTATTATGATGAAGTCCAGATAATCGTTTCGGTAATCAGTGCAGACCCGGAAAATGACCCTGATATTCTTGCGATGGTTGGCGCCAGTGCCGCTCTTGCGATAAGCACGGTACCATTCAACGGCCCTGTCGGGGCAGTAAGATTAAGCAGGGTTGAGGGACAATTTGTTATCAATCCGACTCATGCCCAGCGTGAACAAAGCGATTTCAATCTGATACTGACAGGCGGACGCGATGCAATAAATATGATTGAAGTCGATGCGAAACAGGTTACTGAAGATGTCGCGGCACAGGCTGTCCAGACTGCTCAGCAGTCAATAAAAGATGTTTGCGATTTGATTGACGAATTGGTCGCAAAATGCGGCAAGAAAAAACAAGTACCTGAAATTGAATGGGACCAGGCACTTGCCGATGAAATAAGCAAGAAATATTCCAGTGATTTCAAACAGGCTTTCGGCATTAAATTAAAATCCGAAAGAAATGAAACACTGAAAGGTATTGTTGAAAAAATGAAGGAGCAGTATTGCCCCGAACCGCAGATTGGTCAGGAGCCTCGCTGCTCAACGAGACTTCTCGGCAGAATAATCGATAATGTGCAGAAAGCAGTTGTAAGAGATATGATTCTAAACGGCAAAAGGCCTGATGGAAGGTCCTTTACCGATATAAGACCTATAACGTGCGAAGTGGGCTTGCTGCCGAGGTCTCACGGCTCGGCGCTGTTTACAAGAGGCGAAACGCAGTCTCTTGTCGCGGTAACTCTCGGAACCAGCAGTGATGAACAGATTGTCGATGGTCTTATGGAAGAGTACGGCCAGAAGTTTATGCTTCATTATAATTTCCCGCCTTATAGTGTCGGCGAAGTCAAGCCGATGCGTGGTACCGGCCGCCGTGAAATCGGTCACGGAGCGCTGGCGGAAAAGGCACTTGAACGTGTAAAGCCGAGCATAGATGATTTTGCATACACCATAAAAATAGTTTCCGATATTACAGAATCGAACGGCTCAAGCTCTATGGCGTCAGTTTGCGGCGGAACACTTGCCCTTATGGATGCAGGCGTTCCTATGCTGGAGCCTGTTGCAGGCATATCGATAGGTCTGGTAAAAGAGCAGGATAAATATGTCCTGCTTACGGATATAATCGGCGATGAAGACCATTTCGGCGATATGGATTTCAAGGTTGCCGGCACAAAGAACGGTATAACCGCTATTCAGCTCGATATAAAAGCGGCATCTCTGTCGTATGATATTATTGTCGAATCGCTCGAAGCGGCAAAGCAGGCTCGTCTTAAACTGCTCGAGATTATGTTGCAAACCATCAGCAAGCCGCGAGAGCAGTTGAGCGTATATGCCCCGAAACTTACGAGCATCGAAATCGACCCGGAGTTTATCGGCAAGATAATCGGCCCGGGCGGAAAAACAATAAAAGCGCTTCAGGTAAAGACGGGCACAAAGATAGAAATCGAAGAGGACGGCACGATTTATATAAGCTGTGTTGGCGGCGACGGCCATCTGGAAGCAAAGAGACTTATCCAGGCAATGACCGAACCGCCGACTGTCGGACGCATTTATCCAAACGCAAAAGTTGTTTCCATTAAAGACTTCGGAGCGTTTGTTGAGATTATACCGGGCGTCGAGGGCCTTTGCCATATAAGCGAAATTGCCGACGGTTATGTCAAAAATGTCGATAGTGTTCTTAAAATCGGCGATGAAATTCCGGTAAAACTTCTTTTAATCGATGACCAGGGCAGGTTTAAACTTTCAAGAAAGGCCGCTCTTATTCAGCTCAAGGCCGAGGCAGAAGCAGATGCAAAGGCAAAAGCAAAACCATAGGGTTTTTGCCGCCGATGCCGATAATCTGTTCTGAACTGTATGTTGCATAATCGCGAAAAAAACGTGAAAGAACAGACCTCGAAAATATCCGAGCTTGAGGAACTAAGCCGTCTTACAGGCGGCCTGGCTCACGAAATAAAAAATCCGCTTTCGATTATCAAAGTTAATCTCAAACTGATAGAGGAAGAACTCGGCTCCAAAGACGCAAACCCCGCAAGGGCAGCCAGAAAAATCGCTGTCGTCCAGAAAGAGACTGACCGGCTCGAGCAGATTCTCGAAGATTTTCTGCGGTACATCCGAAAGACCGAACTGCATCCTGTCTCTGTCGATATTAACCATCTTGTAACGGATATGACGGATTTTTATTCGCCGCAGGCTGTCAGCCGTTCGATTACGCTCAGAACCGCTCTCTGCAGTCAGCAGTTGATTTGCAGGGCGGACGCTGATATGCTGAAGCAGGTTTTGCTTAATCTTTTTATAAATTCTCAGCAGGCGATGCCCAACGGCGGAGAACTGATGCTTAGAACCCAGAAAAACGGCGCAAACGCCGTAATTATTGTTAGCGATACAGGCAAGGGAATCGAGCCGGAAAACCTGGACAGGATTTTCGATGCTTATTATTCGACAAAGCTCGGCGGCAGCGGACTGGGGCTTTCAGCGTCTAAAAAAATCATCGAAGCACATCACGGCTCGATAAAAGTTGACAGTGTGCCGCAAAAAGGCACGTCTTTTACCATCCAGTTGCCTCTGGAAGAAAAATGATATGGCGGAAAAACCTGTAATACTGATTATAGACGATGAAGCCGGCCACGCAGACGTGCTGGCAGAAGCCCTTTCGCAGACCGGCGGCGAAACAATTGCTGTCTATGACGCGAAAAACGCCGTCGAACTGCTCGGCAGCAAACATATCGATATCGTTATAACCGATTTGAATCTTAACGATAATAAAATCAACGGCATTGATATCTTAAAAACAGCCAGGAAAGAAAATCCGCACAGCGATGTCATTCTTATTACTGCTTTTGCCACGATAGATACCTGCAAAGAAGCGATGCGCAACGGCGCATTCGATTATTTAGTCAAACCTATCGATATAGACCAGCTTCGCGCAACGACTGAAAGGGCATTGAAAAAGTTTTTGACTTCTCCGTCAGCCGAAAACCGCAAAAATGGTTTTATGTTTGAAGGGGTAGTCGGCAAAAGTCCCGCAATGCAGTCTGTTTTGACCGTTCTCAAACGAATTGCGCCGACCAATATAACCGTTCTTATTGAAGGCGAGTCCGGCACAGGAAAGGAATTGCTCGCCCAGGCGATACATAGTAATTCGCCGCGAAGGAATAACGCGTTTAAACCGCTCAATTGCGCAGGTTTAACCGAGTCGCTGCTCGAAAGCGAACTGTTCGGCCACGCGAAAGGCGCATTTACAGGCGCGACGGAAGCTCGAAAAGGATTATTTGAGACTGCTGATAAGGGCACGCTTTTCCTCGACGAAATCGGCGATATGCCGCTTACTATGCAGGCGAAATTACTGCGGGTTCTCGAAGATGGTATCGTAGTGCCGGTCGGCTCGAACAAATCCACCGTTGTCAATGTTCGCGTTATCAGCGCTACGAATCACGACCTTACAAATCTCCTCGAACAGGGCAAATTCAGGCAGGACCTTTTCTACAGAATCAAGGGTGTC
The DNA here is from genome assembly GCA_903847315.1 of uncultured Planctomycetota bacterium. Lineage (GTDB taxonomy): Bacteria > Planctomycetota > Phycisphaerae > Sedimentisphaerales > UBA12454 > UBA12454. The sequence continues at coordinate 36,474 of CAINDG010000025.1, read as the reverse complement.
AGTGTAACCGTCCCGGCTCTTCGAGACAGGCCCGAAGATATCCCGGAGCTTGTCGATTATTTCTTATCGCAGGCCGCCGATGAGTTAGGCAAGACAAAAAAAACTATTTCTGACAGCGTATTGAAAATCCTCAGAGCTTACGACTGGCCCGGAAATATAAGGCAGTTGAAAAACTGTATCAGAATGATGGCCGTTATGAGCGACTCGGAGGTTCTCGATGTAAAGGATATACCTGCTGAAATCCATCACGTAAGGCAATTAGCAGGCCAGGTAGCGGGGGGCGGTTCGCTTAACCATCTCGAACGGCAGGCGATTATTGATACCCTCGCAAAGGTCAGCAACAATCGTGAAAAGGCCGCCAAACTCCTCGGCATCGGCGAAAGAACCCTTTATCGCAAAATCAAAGAATATAATATTCAAATATGATGGTTCGTGGTTAACCCCCGGACCTGTGCCGGGTAATGCCCCGCTTTGCGGGGATATTTTTATTTTTCATTATTCGTCCGCACCTGTGCCGGGGTAATTTCCCGCCTTGCGGGATTTTTTCTATCAATCTGCTTGTGCCGGGGAAATACCCCGCTTTGCGGGGATATTTTTATTTTTCGTTATCATCGCCCGGCAGCCAACTGCCGTATGTATTCCACGTCGCCATATATCCGATTATTTCACGCATTTTTAAAATAATACTGCAAAAAACGAAACAAACAAATGCTTTTTTATTTAATCCCCTCCCCCAAAACAACCTCTGGCATTAAAAAAACTGATAGGGTATAATATATCTCTAAGGCTGGGATGCGACTTTTGTATTGTAATGGAAATGGGTATGGTGGCCATGGATTTCCCATATAAAGCTGTGCAGAGGAAATAAAATTTAGAGGGGAGAGAGGGAATTTGTAAAGAAAAGGTAGAATGGTCAAGGTGATAGGACAATGACGGAAACACAGAATGAATGGCCAGCTATACGCATATTTCATTTAGCAGGTGGTGCTAGGGCAATCAATGAAAAAAACGGGAAGGTTAAGTTTTTCCCAGAGATAGAGGGAAGACAAAGCATAAAGATGGAAATTGGCACCTATGCTGAAGTATACAAAAAACTCGAATCGCTGGGGCTGAAAATCTACGGCGTTGATTTCTACTATCACGTTATCCATATGAGCGGAGGAGCACCCGCAGAATGGCGGCCATATAACCGAAGTACAGAAGGGGGATGGCTGATAGAACTGACTGTCCAGACATGGAGAGATATCGCACATGCAGCGTTCAAGAAGCAGGATGGATTTTTATGGGATATGAGCAGCCGAATTGCATACCAACTTAGGACGGCAGCCTGGCGGTTAAGAGAAATATCCGAAGCATATCACAACCAAGTTAATGGAATTATTCAACGCTCTGCCTTCAAAGATGGCAATCAAATTATGGATGGTTTTACGGAATTTGTGAATATGGCATTGCAAGGATTTCTTGTTGATATTTGTATTCTAAGAGACTATTTGGCGGAATTTATTGCCATTGTTTTTAAAGTCAATGATTCTGGGAAAAACCGGATTACGATGATGAGCCAACTTATTGAACCTCTAAAGAAGTTTTCGGTTAGTGAACCAGTAATACAGCAATTAAAAGAGGCAACAGGGACTGGTGGATGGATAAAAGTTATGAGTAGCTATCGAAATCTAATTGTGCATTCTGCGCCACTAGCAATAGCACAAGAAAAGGTTCTTGCTAAATGTACTGAATTGAAAATAGAAGGAAAAGAAAGTATTCCTTCAGTTTTATATTTTCTTCCAAAAGACCCTGAAATAATATGTAAATCTAGAAGTCAAGGTTCACATTTCATTGACTTTAGCAATATGATTGAAAAATTTGCTCCATCTGGAGAGGAACAAAAACCAACATTGGATGGTATGGATTATGCTCACTCTGTATTAGAAAAGATGGGTAAACTTGCTAGGGACTTAGCACGGAAGAGCCCGATTACTGCAGAGCCGATGGTGTTTGATAAATCAAATATCATTGGCAAAATCAAGTTCAACAAAACTGTATAGAAAAGAAGAAAAGAAATATATAAGCCTCTGTGTCCGGCGCCTGTCCGCCATAGCTTTAGCGAAGACGGAAGCTCGCAGCGACGGCGGATGCCTTAGTGGCTAAAATTCTAACGAAGTGCTTTAACTTTATTCGTCATTTCTTCCGCGGTTTTGGTTATTACTTCATGCTGCCCTTTAATCTCGCGGACGAAAGTATTGCCCTCGAACGTTCCCCTTACAGCGTCGAAATCGGCATCCCTTGTTTTTTCATCGCCGTCAACGCCGAACCCGATTCGCGGTACATCTGAAAATTCCTTTTCGGCATCGGCCAGGATGAGCGAATTTAATTTTTTGCACGCCGAGGCCCAGTCGCTGATAATCTTGAGTACTTTTTCAGTATCAGAAAGCTTTGACTGTTTTTGCATTATATTTTGAATTTTTTCGCAGACCCACGACCAGCGGTACTCGGAATAATTCGAGTGATACTTTTTCAATCTTTCTATAATGTTTTCAAGGGCAGGTAGTTTCCCCGCCTCAATATCGTCCAGCAGTGAATTTATACATTTTTCAGGCACAAGCAGGCCGGCAATATCGAGCCATTTGCCTGTACCGGCTGAATCTGCGGACTGGAAAATTTTTTGCAGGTCGGAAACGGAATTTAATTTGGAATTTCGAAGTTTCTCAATCAGGCAATCGCCGAGAAATTTATTTATAGCCATAGTGTAATATTCAATGCCCTTAAGCAGGGCAGAAGAACTGAAGTGCAGGTTATTGCAAACCACTTCTTTCGATGTATTGGTCTGGAGAGGCTGAAGATTATGCAATAGTTCGAGACCTTTGATAATTTTTTGCACTGTGTAGGGACTTAGCACATCGAAAATAATCAGGTCCATTTTATTGGGTGCTTTTCGTTCATCTCGTTTAGGCCATTTTTCGCCGTCGCGAAAGGTGCCTACGGTTCGCAGGTTTACGCCCGGCACAATAAAACTCTTTTCTTCCTCTTCGAAAAGATATGAAAACGGTATGTCGGCAGTATCGGGATGTGCGTAATGCCTGCCTACGACAACTGAAAAAGCGCCGATTCTTACGGGGTACATCAGATAGCCATCGCTGGTTATTTTAGTACCTCGCTCTAAAATTCCCTGATGAACCGAGCCGACTTTGTACATATGATTGCTTTGATTAGTGCCGCTGCCGGCGTTAAAGAAGCTAAACAGGCCCGCAATAAGCAGAGTTGATTTGTGATGACTGACCGTATAAGGTCCTGCGAAAATAGAGCATATCTCGCCGTGATGGAAACCGCAGTTGGCAAAGCAGACAGAATTCTCCGCAGAAAATTGTCTGTTCATTTTTGTAGCCTGTCCGATGAAGCAATTGAGGATAATCGAACCTTCACTTATTTTTGCGCCTTCGGCGATTATAAAATCCTTTGCGATTACGCCTGTGCCGATTTCCGTCTGGTCTTCGATGCAGCTTTTGATTGTGCCGTTCTCGAGCCGTTTTACACCGCCGATAATCGCGGCAGGACCGATTTTGACGTTTTTGATTGTGCCGCAGTTTGAAAGATGCGAGCCTTTACCAACTATGCCGATGTCGGATTTGACGCTTTGGACATATTGAGCGGTCAGCTTTTCAATTTTTTCGCGAACCTTTGTTTTATGCCTGTGAAGAGCTACGATATAACCAATCTGAGCGGTAAGGCCGTCAAATATCGTTATTTCTCTTCCGCCTCCTTCATTGACGACTGTTGCCTTAATGCCGTTGCCAAACGTCGTTTGACCCTCCACTGCGAGCAGGTCTATATGGTCGATTATGCAGTCGTCCTCAATAATATAATTCGCTATATAGTTTGATACGTTGGAAATATAAACGTTATTGCCAATCGTGCAATTGTGAAGGAAAGCGTTGCAAATTCCCGCCGGTTTTTTTACACCGCCGAAAAAGCTGACCTGTTTATCGAATTTGCCGAGCTTGATTTTGCCTGAAAATGTCGTGTTCTTGATTGTTTCATGCTTAAAATCGGGCGATACGAGCACATCTTTCCAGTTGCCGCACTGACAATTTTGTTTTTCAAGCTGGCTGATTTGTTCTTTGGTTAGCCCAATATGTTTATCATTCATCCTTGTTTTCCCTGTAAACAGTGCTCTTATTATACAGATTGTAATTAGAAACGCCAGAATAAGTTTGACAGTTTTAAGGAGTCTATAAATTAAATGCCGGACGCTGTCTTGGCACTTTCGACTGTATTGTAAAGCAGCATTGTAATAGTCATAGGTCCGACGCCGCCGGGGACGGGGGTTATTAGACTTGCCTTTTTGCTGACGCCTTCAAAATCCACATCGCCAACGAGTCTGAAACCAGTCTTCTTTGTCGCATCGGCAACACGATTTACGCCGACGTCTATAACGACAACGCCGTCTTTTACCATATCGGCTGTAATAGTGTTCACTTTGCCTGCCGCGGCTATAACTATATCAGCTCTTCTCGTATGGGCGGCTATGTCCTTTGTCCTCGTATGGCAGATAGTTACAGTAGCGTTGCCGGAGGAAGATTTTTGAATCAGCATATTGGCAAGCGGTTTGCCGACGATATTGCTTCTGCCGACAATGACAACCTCTGCGCCGTCGAGTTTTACGCCGCTGCGAAGTAATAACTGAACAACGCCATTTGGAGTGCAGGGGAGAAATGCCTTTTGGCCTACGACCATTTTGCCGACACTTACGGGATGAAAGCCGTCAACATCTTTGGCGGGGTCGATAGCCAGAAGAACTTTCTGCTCGTTGATATGTTTTGGAAGGGGAAGCTGGATGAGAATGCCGTTGATTTTCGGGTCTTTGTTCATTTTGTTTACGAGTGCGAGTAAATCTTTTTCGCTCGTCTCGGCAGGCAGGCGGTTATCATCGGAATAAATGCCGATTTCAGTACAGGCCTTTTCTTTTGCGGTTACATAAGAGATACTTGCGGGGTCAGCGCCGACGAGGATAACTCCAAGGCCGGGGATGACGCCTTTGGCCTTGAGTTTTTCGACCTGAGCTTTTAACTCGGCCCTGATATCGGATGCGATTTGTTTGCCGTCAATGATTTTGGCAGCCATTTAGACTCCTTTTTAATCACAGATTACGCAGATTTTATTGATTGTTAGAACTGGATTCCCGCTTTCGCGGGAATGACAATCTGCATAATCAGCGAAATCAGCGATAAAATTAGAATAAGCCTTTAACTTTTCCAGTTTCGACGTCAACGTCGAATTTTCTGAATGCAGGATTTGATGCTGTGCCGGGCATAAGTTTAATATCGCCTGCCACCGGCACGATAAGGCCTGCACCCTTGTAAATCATAATATCTTTGACGCCAGGTGTCCAGCCTTTTGAGTTAGCCTCAGGCTGATAAATTTTGAAGAATGGCGTCGGTATCGACGTTATCTTTCAGCAATTCATAAGTTCTCGCAATCTTGTCGCGGTCGTCGGCGCGTATTTTAAAGTGCAAATCCTTCATTTTAGCCGTTACGGTAAAGGTGTCCTCGTCAGTGAGAAGGACAGGAATACTGCTTTTGAGAAGGAGCGATAGAATGGTCGAATCCGGTTTTAGCCCGCCTGTGAGTATCAGGCCGTCGGAACATAACTTGTCGTGAAAATCAATCGATTCGGACAAGGCGAGTGTAAGCAGAATATTGTCGATGCGGTCGCCGGGCGTAATTATCAATGTGTTTTTGTCGATGTATTTTAGAACATTCTGCGGCTCCATCGCGGCGACGACGGTATGCTCGATTATATTTGAAAGAGATTTTTCTCCGCACAAAATCTTGTAGCCGAACTCCTCGGCGACCTGACCTATGGAGAAATACGAAAGGTCTGAATCGTAAGGTATAGTGCCAACAAGTTTTGTGCCTATTATCTCCAGACCTTTAGGGGCAATCGATTTGATTTTTTCATATTTCTGCGGGAAAATCTTATTCAAAATTACGCCGATGACATTGACGTTATATTGTTTGAAGAGGGCAAGGGACAATGAAATTTCATCTATGGGCCTGCCGATGCCGCCTGCTGAGACTATTACAACATCTGCGCCGAGCATTTGTGCGACGCGGGCGTTGGACAAGCCGAAACAACTTCCCACGCCGGCGTGACCTGTGCCTTCGATTATCACCATCGAATGCTGGGCTTTGAGCCGTTCGTAACTGTCGGTTATTTGTTTCTCAAGCGATGAGACATCCGGGTTTGTAATAAACCTCGCCGTGAAGCCGTCCGCGACAGCGATGGGACTCATATCCTGAGGACGGTCTTTAAAACCAAAGGCAATATGTGTGAGCACGGCATCTTCATCAACACTGTGGCCTTCATACATAACGTATCGCTGGCCGACAGGTTTGCAGTAGCCGGGATTGTGGCCTTGCTTGCGCAAATGCTGAATCAGGCCGCAAATCACAGCGGTTTTGCCGCTGTCCTGCCCTGTAGCGCTTATGTAAAGTGGTTTCATAGAGGTATTTATAGCGATATGTGAAAGTTTTTCAAATAAAATCGCAGTTTATTTACCCGCTACCTGTATCATAGGCGGCAACATGCCTGAGCTAATGCAATCCCGTTAGGGATGGCCAAGTCCATTACTTCTGGTCTTGTGCTACGTAGCGACGCTACTTCGCAGAGTGGTATCTGTTCTTTGGAATCTTGCCTTTTTAAAAATTCTTTCAATAAAAAGTTACATTCCTTTTTCCCCGATATGGTGTCACCAGATTTCACTCAACTCTGATTATATGATTTCCGTATAACGTCAAAGTAAAACTACCTGCCAAGAAATCAGTAAAACTTTATCGATTTGGTGGGATAAATTGCACTTTCTTCTCAAATTTCTCAATAAATCGGTTGTTTCTAGCTATAATAGCAGTGTAATTAGCCCAGTCATTTCCAGGAATCACCTCAAATTCCAGTCTCTTAAACGTTTGGATCAGACTATCTTTTTCATTCTGTGAACACCCGACGCAAAAAGCCAAAGGGAGTTCCGTAAGGAATTTTTGCCAAGAATATTTCTGATCCAGCATGAAATGACATACACCCGCTCTGATCTGACTGTCGATTTTATCACTTTCCAGGAAAACCATGATTGGTTGTCCAACATCATATAAGAACCGTTTAAACATTTTGTTTTTGTAACTGCCAACATGTGGGCCATAACATTTATTAATTAAATCGATAACTTTCTTTTCAACCGACTCGTCAAGAATTTTGACCTCCCCTGTTTCTGGATCTTTGATGGCCTTGACAATATTATGTTTTTCAGAAATTTGCAGTCCCGATGTGGCGCCAAGTATAAGTCCTGGAGCTTGATTTTCCCATTTTGCAATACTGAAAGGCATGGTTTTAAGTTTATTAATTTCATTTACTTCATCGACATCCAAAGGTGCTTGATCATAATACGGATCCGGGTCAGCCTGGTCAGGTCGACGCCCCATGCGTCCATATGTCGCACCATAGAGAACTTCTGGCTCACCCCAGGGAAATAAAGTAATCGGTATCTTGTGACATAACCAGAGGAGTTGATAGGCTATAACATTATTCGTACTGATACTTATGCGAGGATCACCTTTTTCATCAATGCGATCGCCAGCAAGGCTGGGAGCAAGTGCCTTTGCGACATATGTAACACACGATCCAGATTCCAAGAAAAGGTTCAATTCATGCTCGAATAACGCGTTGTGATAGGTCTGGCTAAATAATTGAGCAGCAGATATTTTCTTTTCCCTGCTTCGGTGAAAACGACTATCTAAAGTTTTGAATCCACTTAGCTTTTTAACAATATCCAATATAAATGGGTTATTAGAAACAGATTTGATCAATTCCTGTTGTTTGGGATCTTCCGGCTCACGAATCCATCCTGGTATTTTAAGATAAGCAATGGCCTTATGTAAAGATTGAAGAACGTGACATTTGAATTCTTCTTTGGTGCTGAATGGTCTGTAGAAATGGTCACTCTTTACCAGTTTGTGAAAGCTTATCAAAAGTCCGCGATTGTCAAGTTCATTAGCGTCTTCTATATTCTTATGATTAAGCTCCTTTCTCTTTTCCTCTATTTCGTCATCCTTGAGAACGAACGACAATACTGCCAACCCTTTTTTCTTGGCCAATCTATATTCGAATTCGGTATAACTCATTTTTTGCGATAGATCAGGGTTAGGATCCCCCAGCATTTTGAAAAGCTTTTCGCGTTTCTCTTCTTCAATAATTGATCCATAGCAATGTCCTAATATAATAATATAGATCTGACATTCTTCTATGGATTGGAGAATAATATCGAGGTCGGTTTGTGTATGTGCGGCAAACATACTTAGATCTATTGGTATGTGTCCATCGGCAACAACTACTTCAACTGCTTTTTTTCTTTCTTCCTTAAGATATTTAAAAGTCGAGCTTATAAAAACTTGATATTTTCGGGTTGTCTCAACTATATTTTCTCGTGGCATAATAATACCTCCTTTATTGACAACGAAATTATCTTAACTTTTCAATAACGTATAGGACTTTTCTGCATAGCTGATGATGGTACATCTTTATCCGACATTTCCATATTAATCTGCCAGAGATGGATTAAACGCCTGGCTACGCAAACTCCATTCTCCGTAGTCGCTACTTTGCGACCTGTCCTCCGCAGAGTACCTCTGCTATGGATGGTAGAAGTACGCTGTCATTTGGTTTTAACTTTTAAGTTTCTTCCTCCGCTGTTTCCTCAATGTCTGCCAAAATTCTATCTTTTTCTCTCTTAAAACTCAACCTATTTTCTCCGCTTAATGATAATTTGGTTCATTTTCTGCAATTTATCTAATTTCTTTCATTAAAAAGACTTATGTCAATTTTAGCAAATTAGTGCCAAAATTCATTTCTCAACGTATAATTAACCGAAATTCATATATGGTTAGAAAAATAGCAATACTCGGTTCGACAGGCTCAATAGGCAGAAACGCCTTGAAGGTTATAGATGCGCTTGGCGGCGATTATAAGGTCACCGTACTTACCGCTCATAACAATGTCGAACTGCTTGCCGAGCAGGTCAGGAAGTTTAAGCCTCAAATCGCGGTAGTTACCAATCCCGAAAAAGTCAATGCGTTTAAAAGCTTATTGGGTGATTGTGAAACTGAAATACTTGTCGGCAATAAGGCGCTTTCGCTCGCGGTTTCGAGTGAGGATGTCGATATTGTAATAGCAGCGATAGTGGGGGCGGCGGGGCTTGAGGCGATTCTGGCAGCGGCAAAGGCAGGTAAAATTCTCGCTATAGCCAATAAGGAGCCGCTTGTTATCGCAGGGTCGCTTTTGACGAAAATCGCGAAACAAACGGGCGCAAAAATAATACCGGTTGACAGCGAACACTCGGCTGTTTTTCAGGCGATGCAGGCCGGCGACGCCAAAGAAGTAAACAGGATAATTCTGACGGCCAGCGGCGGGCCGTTCAGGGGCGCGACAGCCGAGCAAATTAAAAACGCGACAATCGAACAGGCTCTTGCTCATCCTACGTGGAATATGGGCAAGAAAATAACCATAGACTCGGCTACGATGATGAACAAGGCCCTTGAAATAATCGAAGCGAAATGGCTTTTCGATGTGCCGGTGGAAAAAATCGAGGTGCTCGTCCATCCGGAGTCGATTGTTCATTCGATGGTCGAGTTTGTGGACGGCTCGGTGATAGCGCAGATGTCTGCTCCGGATATGTGCCTGCCGATACAATACGCCCTGACATTTCCAAAAAGGGTAAAGGGAATAACAAAACACCTGCGGCTGGAGGAAATCGGCAAACTTACGTTTGAAAAACCGGATATGAAAGTTTTTAAGGCGCTGAAAATCGGTTACGAAGTCGCCAAAACCGGCGGAACGGCGGCGGCGGTGTTTAACGCGGCAAATGAGGCGGCGGTTAAAGAATTTCTGGAAGGAAACATAAAATTTGTTAATATAGTCGAAATTATCGAATATTGTCTGAATAAACATAAAGTCAAAACGAACGCGACGCTGGAAGATTTGATTTCAGCCGACAATTGGGCAAGAATTGAGGTCAAAGAATGTCTGAACAAAGTAATGTAAAAGCGAGAAATAGTACAAACGCATTTTTCCTTTTGCTGGCAATCGCTGTGGTTGTTTATTTTATCGCCAGGAATCTCAGCACCAGCAGCAGCATAATTATATCGTTTGTCGGCCTTGGAATTGTTATTTTTGTGCATGAGTTCGGGCATTTTATCGCGGGTAAATTTTCCGGCATTAGAGTCGAGGCGTTCGCGATAGGTTTCGGGCCGATTATAATCGGCGTCAAAAGAATCGAGAACTTTATTCAGTTCAGAATCCTGCCGACGATATTTCTTAAAGACAACGACCCTGACAGCCTGGGACTTTTATGTTTAAAAATTCCGTTTCGCTGCAGGGCGGGAGAAACAGAATATCAGTTAAGGATTGTGCCGATAGGCGGCTTTGTAAAACTTCTCGGTCAGGAAGATGTCGGCGCGGATAAGCCCAGCGAGGACCCGCGTTCATTTGTCAACGTGGCGATATGGAAAAGAATCGTTACAGTCTCGGCCGGCGTTACGCTGAATGTTATTCTGGCCGCCATACTTTTTGTCATTGTCTTTACGGTGGGGATACACCTGTCGCCTGCCGTTATAGGCGATTGTTTGCAGGGCTATCCAGCCGCGAAGGCCGGATTGAGAGCGGGCGATGAGATAATCGAAGTTGACGGCAAAGGTAATATTGATTTCAGCAGTATCGCGTTTGCCGCGGCGCTTTCGGGAAAAGACCAGCATATTAATTTGAAGGTAAAAAAAACCGACGGCAAAATCGAAGATATAAATGTTGTTCCGGTTCAATTGCCCTCGATGGGAATAAAAGGCATTGGAATAGTGCCTGCTGAGTCGCTTGAAATCGCAAAAGTTGCCAAGCCGAAGCAGTTATACGAACAATCCGGCGTTAAGCCCGGCGATGTGCTGACGGCGATTGACGGCAGCAAAGTCGAACAATTCTGGCAGTTCAGCACAAAGATGCAGAATAGTTTCGAGCCGAATGTTTCGCTTACCTTTAAAAGACCCGGCCAGACGGAACCGGCAGTCAGGAACTTCGCACTCGATTTTACTTCGGCAATGGAATATCAGGAGCAGGGCGTTTTTGTGCCGTCTCATATATACGGCCTGATACCAAGACTAAAAATAGCCTCGGCCGATTCGCAGGAGGCTAACGAGGTTCTGCAAAAGGGAGATATTATAGTCAAGGTGGCGGATGTAACTAATCCTACCTATAAACAGCTTCGGGATGTAACAACCGCTCATCTGAAACAGGTACTTAAGATGACTGTTTTGCGGAACAATGAACTTGTTGAAGCGACTGTGACCCCCAAGCAGGCACCTGACGGCAGGGCGATTATCGGCATCAGTGTCGGTCTGGATATGGAAAGTACTTTTGCCGCGGCAACCGCGGATGCGAATACGTTTCCATGGCCTGCTAATATGCCGCAAGGAGCGGAAATAGTTTCCATCGCCGGCAGCAAAACAGGAAATTATTTTGATATTGCCGCGGTACTGGAAAAGAACAAAGGCAAAACGGTTAAGATTAAATACAGCAGTATCCTGAGCAGCAAAGAATTTGATTTTGCCGTGCCTGGCGGGGAAAATTCCGTTCAAATCAAGGCGCAGATTTTGCAGGAGCTTCCTTTCAAGCCGTTAAAAAAGCTTTACAAGGCGAACGGGACTGTCAACGCCCTGGGAATGGGGAGCAGAAAGACTGTGGAATTTGTTGTTCAGACTTATATGACTCTCAAAGGCCTGATTATGCGGGATATAAGTCCCAAGAGCCTTATGGGGCCGGTGGGTATGATTGCGGCCAGTTCGAAGATTATCTCTGAAAGGGAATTTATTCTGTATCTGCATTTTATGGGTATGATTAGCGCCTGTCTTGCGGTAATGAATTTTCTGCCGTTGCCGATATTTGACGGCGGTCTTGTCGTGCTGCTGATTATCGAAAAAATAAAAGGCTCGCCTGTGCACGAGAAAGTGCAGGAAGGCCTGGTTTATATCGGTCTTGCGATTATAGTTGGATTGATTTTATTGGTAACCTACAACGATATTATCAGGATAATCTTCGACAGATAATTTGTCCGACACAAAGGAACAGGATATGTATAAAAACAAAACGGTTTGCGTGGTAGTGCCCGCTTATAATGAGGAAATACTTATAAGCAGGGTGATTGAGACGATGCCAGATTATGTCGATAAGATTGTCGTTGTTGACGACAAAAGCAAGGACAAGACCGCCGAAATCGTTAAGCAGTACGCCCAAAAACCCGGCACAAGAGTCATCCTGATATGCCATGAAAAAAATCAGGGCGTCGGCGGCGCCATAGCGACGGGATATAAATGGGCGCGAGATAATAAAATATTCGCCACAGCGGTTATGGCGGGCGATGCGCAAATGGACCCTGAAGATTTGCCTTCGCTACTTGATCCTGTCGTAAACGGCGAAATAGATTATGCCAAGGGCAACCGCCTTTTTACAGGAAACGCATGGAAAATCATTCCGAAAGTCAGGTACCTGGGCAATTCGTTTCTTTCACTTATGACCAAAATCGCCAGCGGCTACTGGCATATCGCGGATTCTCAAACCGGCTATACTGTGATAAATCTTCGCTCTCTTGAGCTTATTGACCCGGATAAAATTTACAAGCGATACGGTATGCCGAACGATTTGCTGGTTAAGCTTAACATTTACAATCTGAAAGTTCGAGATGTCCCGATAAAGCCGGTTTATAACATAGGCGAAAAAAGCGGCATAAAAATTCACACCATTGTGCCGAAACTTTCCTGGCTGCTGTTCAAATGCTTTTTATACAGGATGAAGGAAAAATATATTATCCGGGATTTTCATCCGCTGATTTTCTTCTATATGTTCGCTTTCTTTTTCGATGTCGCGACGATAGCGCTCTTTATCAGGGTATTCTACAAATGGTTTGCCGAGGGGCATATTCCGCCGATAAATGCGCTGGCTTCGATGTTCTGTTTCATCACGGCTGTGCAGTTTACGCTTTTTGGGATGTGGTTCGATATGGAATCCAATAAGGATTTGAAATGAGACTTATCTTCGACCTGGGACATCCTGCGCATTTTCATCTTTTTAAAAATGCGATAACCGAACTGCAAAAGACCGGCAATGAAGTGCATATTGTTGCGCGTCAGAAGGATTGTCTCATAGCTCTTCTCGACAGAGCCGGTTTTGAGTACAAAATTATACCTCGAAAAAAGACCGGTTTTTTTGCTCTCGGCGTGCAGAATTTAAAAACCTTTTCGGCTGTTTATAAAATCGCAAAACAAAAACCGACCGATTTTATTGTCGGCACATCTCTGGCGGCGCCTTATGTCGCACGGCTTGTCGGCGCCAAATCAATTATATTCAATGCTGACGATGCAAAAGTGGTTCCCTTGTTTGCAAAACTGGCTTATCCTTTTGCTCATTACATAGTTACTCCCGACAGTCTGACAGACAACTTTGGCAAAAAACATATTAAATATCCCGGCCTGCACGAACTTGCGTATCTTCATCCGAAAAAGTTCAAGCCGAACCCCAATATTCTCAGTGAACTTGGCGTCGGCAAAAATGAAAAATACTTTCTTGTTCGGCTTGTCTCTCTTACCGCTCATCACGATGTTGGCGCAAAAGGTCTCTCTACCGACCAGGCTCGCTTGCTGGTAAGTAAACTTTCAAAGCACGGCAGGGTCTTTATAAGCGCTGAAAAAGTCATTGACCGCAGTCTTGAGCCCTACCTTCTGAAAGTTGATGTTGACAGAATCTTTGATATAATGGCTTTTGCGCAAATAATAATCGGAGACAGCCAGACGATGACTCGCGAAGCGGCGGTTCTTGCAACGCCTTCAATAAGATGCAATACATTTGTAGGCAGGCTTTCGGTTATAGAAAACCTGCAAAATCACGGACTGACTCGCGGGTTTTTACCAAAAGATTTCGACAAACTCCTTGAGTGTTTGGACGAATGGCTCGCTAATGATAAAATTAAAGAACAATGGCAGCAAAAACGGGATGAATTTGTAAATCGAAGCGTTGATTTGACGGAATGGATGCTGAAGTTGTTTCATCGCCTGAAAAATGAATAAATATCAAAAGGAACAAACAGTGCCTAAAGCAATAAAAATAATCTGTGTATGTGGTGCAAGGCCGAATTTTATGAAAGTAGCTCCGCTTATGCGAGCTTTCAAAGCTCACGGCGGTTTTGATGTTCGAATTGTTCATACAGGCCAGCATTATGATGAAAAAATGAGCAACTTGTTCTTTAAAGAGTTACAGATTCCCGAACCAGATGTCAACCTTGAAGTGGGTTCGGGCAGTCATACAATGCAGACAGCTGAAATTATGAAACGCTTTGAGCCGGTTGTTCTTGATTTTAAGCCAAATTATGTGCTGGTCGTAGGCGACGTAAATAGTACAATCGCCTGCGGCATGGTAGCGGCTAAACTCGGCGTAAAACTTATTCATGTTGAAGCAGGTCTCCGGAGCTTTGACCGCACTATGCCCGAGGAGATTAACAGGATACTTACAGATGCCATAAGTGATTTACTTTTTGTTTCTGAGCCAAGTGGTGTTGCTAACCTTAAGCGGGAAGGCATATCTAAAGAAAAGATTTATTTTGTTGGCAATGTTATGATTGATACTCTTATGGCCAATCTGAAAAAAGCCGCTCAGTCAACAATACTTGACGAACTTAAACTCCAGCCTCGGAAATATGGCGTAATTACAATGCATCGCCCCAGCAACGTGGATAACTCCAAACGGTTTACGGAAATAGTTTATGCGTTTGAGCAAATCCAAAAAGAGCTTGTCTTGATTTTTCCAATCCATCCTCGTACTCGCAAAAACCTGTATAAAACAAAACTTGGCCGTCATATAAGCTCCCTTAAGAATTTTCACATTGTGGACCCGATAGGCTATCTTGATTTTCTTAAACTTACAAGCGAATCGCGTCTGGTTATGACCGATTCTGGCGGGATCCAGGAAGAGACCACAATTCTTGGAGTGCCGTGTATTACCCTTCGCGAAAACACCGAACGTCCTGTAACTATTACTGAAGGCACCAACCGTCTTGTAAATTTAACAAGGCAGGCGATTGTTGGCGGCTTTAGAAAAATAATGAGCAATCGCAGCGTTTCGAAAGCTAAACGACCCAAATTATGGGATGGCAAAGCAGCCGAGAGGATTGTAAAGATAATTGCTAAAATTGGGTTGTGAAGCAAGAAGGATGAAACTTGATACTCTGTTAACAATAGTCAAGTTGCCAGTGCCAAGGATAAAAAATTATGGACTACGAACAAATTTCTGGTAATCAGATATCGCCGGACAGAGACATGCGTTTCGGGAATTTTGCTGCCTCAATGGGGTCTGTGATATTTGCCATTATTTTGGTTTACGGCCTGTTCAGTTCACTGCCGTGGGATGGTCCATGGGCAGGGCCGTTCGGCCAGATTAAAATTGACCTGCTGTTGTTCTGGGGAGGTTTATTTCTGTTTATTCTTGTCAAGCCGGAGCAGTTGCTTGGATGGTTGCGGCGGTTGGCAGAAAGAACATCCTTAAAGCGCCTTCTTATACTGGCGCTGATATTAAGGCTTGGCTGGGTTATATTCGGAAGGGTTGAACAAGTTTCCGATTTTAAAAACTTTCACAACATGGCAATAGATATACTCCACGGCAAATACATAATTTATCATCACTATCCCACGGGTTCTGCTATATTCTTTGCTCTGCATTACTTGATTTTTGGCATTAATGAGTTTGTGCCAACTATAAGTTTGGCGATACTATCAACTTTGCAAATTTGGCTGGTATATAGTTTGGTTTTTAACATTACATTTGACAAAACAATTGCTATTGTCTCTTCGATGCTGCTGGTCGTATGGCCTGACCATATATTATTCACGAACCTGCTTGGCAGCGATGTGCTTTTTAGTGTGATAGTATTTTTTGGTATGTGGTTGTTATTAAAAAGCCGAAATAAAGATAAATGGAAAATTTCAGCAGGTCTTTTACTGTGCTCCGGCCTGACTTTTGGCGCAGCATATTGGGTGCGACCAACCGCTCCTCTTTTTATTTTAGCAGCGTTATGCTTTCTCGTCATTGACAATAACGTACTGCTAAAGCGTTTTCTGTACCCGGCATGCTTTTTGGCAGGGGTTATATTTTTGGTTATACCTATGATGTTCTGTAACAAGGCAACGCTTGGTATAGCTTCACCTTTTCCGTCACAAATAAGAGGCTGGAGTATGTTGGTGGGAACTAATATTGTCAGTCATGGCCGTTGGACGCAGGCCGATGAAGACCTTGTAGAACGTGAAGCGGCCAGTCGCGTGCCTGGGCCAAATGAGAATCAAGCTGTCTTCCGTGATCGAGTTGCAAAAGAATTAGCCTTAAAGAGGCTGAAAGAAGATCCCATCGGCTTCATAAAAATGGTAATGAAATACAAATTTGCAGCGCTTTGGGGCAGAGGAGAAGAATTGGGCTGGTCGATACCGGATACAAGTCCGTTTTATCCGCTGTATTGGCCGGTAACTTTTATTGAAAGATTGTATCATATGTTGATTGTATTGCTTGCCAGTGCGGCGATATTTAGACGATGTCATCCAATTGTCACCAAATGGAATGTAGTAACAGTATTTATATATTCTGCAATATTAACTACGGGTTCTCATATTTTTCTGGAGACAAAGCCCAGATACAATCATATGTTCCTGCCATTATTGGCAATATGTGCAGCATCTCTTATTGCAAGTATAAGCTCTGCCGCTGCTCCGAAAAATTCCGTACAGACAATGACGGAAATGAACCATCGGACAAAGAACCGTACATCGCTAAAGAAGTAGCTGAAAAAATTGTAGAAATTATCGTTAATTCTGTTATAAGATAAGAAAGAAAGAATTATGGCCGAAAAAATTCAAAATAAGGACCAGACAGACTATATAAACTACTGGCTCTGTGTAGTTGGAATTATTATCCTTATGGCCATTCTGCATGGCAGGGAAATAGACCGGCCTTTTTACGGACTTCACAGTTGGGCCGAGGCTACCGGCGCATGGACTGCTCGAACACATGTCAAATATGGCCTGGCTTATACAAAAGGTCTGACTACCTGGGCTGTCGGCGACCCGCCAATAGAAAATCCGAAAAGATATTTTGACCATCCCCATCTTGCAAGTATTCTTTTATGGTTCTTCGGTTCTATATTCGGTGTTCAGGAATGGACGTTCCGCTTTGTCGATCTATTATTTTCGATTCCGACAATGGCCTTATTTATGCTAATACTCAAAGGGCTTATGAAGCCGCTGCCTGCTTTGCTCGCGGGTCTTCTTTATGCTATATTCCCTATTACCGCATACTTTTCAATGGGCTGGTCAACACTGTTCGGCCTCAGCGTAATATATTTCTATCTCGTTATAATAAAAGCCTTTAAAGACAATCCTGAGCCGACTAAATTTCACAAAATCGGGCTGGCTCTCAGTCTTTTTCTCGGCCTACAAATAGCATGGACAGGTTTTTTCTATGCCCTTGCGATAGGCGTTCATTACGTTTTTCGCTGCCTGAAAAGAAAACAGTTTCCATCTATCCCATTGCTTGCGATTATGGCTCTTTCGCCGGGCATTAGTCTGGTGATTACTTTCACTATTATGCTCATCGGATATGGCGGAGACCCGACAAAAATAATTGAACTCTACAAATGGCGGGCGGCGAAAGGCGAGATGCAGCAGATGCAAGGCTTTGACTGGGGGTTATGGTTTGGCAAGCTGTGGGAATTTTCTGTTACAGACTATACTTTACCTATTTTGATAATTGCGATACTCTACATTACAATCGGCCAGCTTTTTGTTTTTATGGTAAAGCCTGACCTTGATACCGGCAGAACAAAAAGGCAGTTTCCGCAGTTCTTGCTTTTCTTTATGGTGCCGTTTTTTGCGTTGTTTATTCTCCGCGGCTGTTTATGGAAGCATCAAACCTGGCTGCATCCGATGGATCCGTTTGTAGCAATTGCGGCGTCTTTGGGCATTTTTATGCTCTGGGACTCCATCAAAAAAATCAATTTTAAAATCGCTATTGTTGTTGTTTTGGCGGTTTTAAGTTTATGCGTAGGCTACTGCGTCGCAGGTACAAATTATTACTATGCGATTCGCTGGCAGGCAGAATCAAAAATCAGGATGCTGAAAATGATTAACTCTCGCATCCCGTCGGACAAATATCTGCTCAGTTTCGAAGACTTCGTTGTCGACCAGCACGAATCGAAAGGCGCTTTCTATCGGCCGGAAATCGCCTGGTATCTCGACAGGGAAATCACGCCTGCTACCACAATTGAAGAAATTATAAAAAGGGCCGGTACGGGCAAATACCCATATTATCTTATGCCTTTGGCTGTGGGCGATCCGCAGTCCGATGAATATTTGACAAATTTGAGCAGAATGCTTCAGAAACTTTATAAATATGACTATATACCCGGCGAGCCGGGCGAAATAGACAAATACCACAGGTTTTTAAAGGCCGGTATGCCGAATTACGTACTCTTTGACCTGCGAACCCCAATAATAAAATCAACTGATAAACCTAAAGATTGATATATGTGCGGAATAAACGGTTTTACCTGGCCCGACAAAAAGCTCATCAATCTGATGAACGATAAAGCGCGTTTCCGCGGGCCGGACGATGAGGGGGTTCTTGTTGACAGCCGTGTTTCGCTGGGACACAGGAGATTGTCGATTATAGACCTTTCATCGGCAGGCCATCAGCCGATGTGCAATGAGGATGAAACTATCTGGATTATATATAACGGCGAGATATATAATTTTCAGGAGATTCGGGAGCAGCTTGAAAAACTCGGCCACAAATTCAAAAGCAAAACCGATACGGAAGTTATCATTCACGCTTATGAGCAGTGGGATATTAAAACCTTCGATATGTTTAACGGGATGTGGGCGTTCTGTATATATGACAGTAAAAAACAGGAGCTGGTTCTCAGCAGGGACCGTTTCGGAATTAAGCCCCTTTATTATTGTTTGCAGGACGGCAAATTAATTTTCTCGTCGATAATTTCAGCAATTCTTTCTCATAATATTCAGACCTCGCCGAACGAAAAAACGATAATGCAGTTTTTGGCGTATAATCTTGAGCATTGCGACAAAAATACCTTTTTTGAAAATATCTATTCGCTCGTGCCGGGGAACTTTTTGAAATACGATTTGAAGACACAAAAATATTTTGTTCAAAAGTGGTATGCGCCGAAACGCCGTCAAAACGTCAATGAAGAAATTATCAAGCAGGCCTTTGTTGAAAGCGTAAAATCGCAGACCGTTGCGGATGTTCCAATCGGAAGCTGCCTTTCAGGCGGCATCGATTCGTCTTCAATAGTCTGTACGCTCGATAAATTCCTTCCCTATAAGTTCTATACGTTTTCGTTTGTCGCCCCGGGAACGGCTATTGACGAAAGCAAATATATTAAAGAGGTCGGCAGGCTTACAAAAACGGAGCAATTTTTTACCGAGATGAACGAAGATGATTTCCTAATCGAGTTTTCGGATTTTGTCGGTGCTATGGAAGAGCCGGTGCTGTCACTTAGCCCGTATGCGCAGTATCGCGTAATGAAACTTGCGCACCAGGCAGGGGCGAAAGTGCTGCTGGACGGGCAGGGCGGCGATGAGATTTTTGCGGGATATATATATTATTTCAGCTACCGGTATTTTGAGCTCCTGGCGGACCTTCGGCTTATCGAACTTGTGCGGGAGATGATTAAGTATGTGCGGAATTTCAAGAATGTTTTTCCGATACTTATGTTTAAATTTATGCTGCTGCCGGGATTTCTTAAAAAGCTGCTTTGGCGAAAAATGGTCAATAAATGGGTCAATCACCAGCTTCTTGAAGAATTGTGCCCCGGCAAAAGCGACCCGAGATGGGAAAGATTGTCGCTTGACGAGGCTCTTCGGCTGACGCTTTTTTCGACCGCGATTCCGCATCTTTTGCAGTGGGAAGACAAGAACGCAATGCGGTGGAGCATCGAAAGCAGGGTGCCGTTCCTCGATTTGAATCTGGTTGAATCGGCTCTATCGCTTGCTCCTGAACAAAAGCTTCGTGACGGCAAAACAAAAGTAATTTTTAAAGAAGCGGTCAGGGATATCCTGCCGGAAATGATAAAAAACAGGAAAGACAAAATAGGTTTCGGCACACCGGAAGACGAATTTTTCAGAAGGCCGAAAGTTGCCGACTTCTGCAGGGAAATTATCTATTCCGACAGTTTCAAAAACCGGCCTTACTGGAAATGGGACAAAGTCGAGGAGATGTTTTTGTCGCATATCAACAATAAAAAGAACCACGGCAGGGAAATCTGGAAGTGGATTAATCTCGAAAACTGGCACAAGAAATATTTTGATTGAATTGCCGGATAAAAGGGTGTAGAATGCTTCCAAATGCAAATATGTATATTATCCAACGCTATACGTCAGGAAACGGGCGAGCAAGCTGAAAATAAAATTAAATTATGTGAAAGATTAAAAGTTATGGCAGTAAAAATCAGTGACAGGAGATTTTGCCGATGAGGTATAGGCTGCTGGATGTACTGGAGTGTCCGGAGTGCAGAAGTTCATTCCGCGTCTTTCCTTTCGAGATAGTTTCTTTGCCGAGTAATCCCGTGATTAAAGATGGTCGTCCTGTTTGTACCCAGGGCTGCCCATGGGGACAAGTTGATCCGAAATTCAAGCATCAATGCCAACAGTGTTTCTGCAGGGACGTTTCCTCGGGAGTTATTCAATGCGGGCAAAATCATTTCTTTCCTGTGGTCAATGGAATTCCCCGCCTTCTGCCGAATGCTATGGCTGGAGCGGTTCCGCTGCTGTTGCAGCATTTGAATAACCTGCCGTCCGACGTAAGAGATATTTTGCTCAGTCAAACCAGGACTAAAGATAAAAACTTCGAAAAATACTTCAAACATACTCTGGACAGTTTCTCATCGGAATGGGGTGCAATGAGAGAATCGGAAAGAGCGTGGGGTCGGGATATCCCGGCAAGAAGAAAGCTCTTTCTGGATTGCGTAGATATGAAAATTGAGGACCTGCCGGGTAAAAAGATTCTGGATGCAGGTTGTGGTCATGGAGAAGTCGAGCTGGCATTGGCCGAGACGGGAGCGGAAGTATTCGCAACCGATATGTCATTTTCAGTTGATGGAGTCAAAGACCGTCTTGGAAAATCCGAACCTGCCTATGCTTCTCTTGTTCATATTGTTCAGAGCAACATACACAAACTTCCATTTAAGCAGGAAGCTTTCGATATAGTCCACAGTGCCGGGGTTCTTCATCATACCCCCGATACTTTCCGTGGTTTTGAAATAGTATCATCGTGCCTCAAAAAAGACGGCGTCGGCTACATTGAAGTTTATAGTGCGGAGCAGAAAAACCCCATCGCGTACGCAATAAGCAATGCGATTCGGGTTGTTACGGTCCGACTGCCGCATCCTGTTCTCCATTTGTTTTGCTTTGCAGGCGCCCCATTTTTATGGCTTTATACTCACTCTTACAACGCACTTACGGGCAAAAAGCTATACTCAGAACGAACCGTTTACGAAATGGAACTATCTCTGTTCGATAATTTTTCTCCTCGATATCAATATCATTACACAACCGAGGAGGTAGTGGATTGGTTCAACCGTTTAGGGTATAGTAACATTAGCAAGACCTTTGAAAACAAGAATGGGATCGGAGTAGTTGGAACCAAACGAACCGGCCCCAAAGGTGTTCGGCCGCAGGATTCCAAATAAGTTGCCAAATCCCGCTCAGTAAGAAAAAGGATGCTTAATATCTCAGGGCACAAACAGGGCGATTCTGGCAGACTGCCGGAAAAACCGCGGCAAAGAAATCTGGAAGTGGATTAATCTCGAAAGCTGAATTAAAAAATATTTAGGTTATATGGCAATGAAAATATGCATATTGGCCAATGCTGCTTCGGTGCATACACAGCGATGGGCAAAGGCGTTTGCGGAAAGAGGGCACAAGGTAGACATTATCAGCATAAATAGCGCTGATATAGTCGGGGTGAATGTTCATACGGTCAGAATAGGACGGAAGGATAACTGCGGTGTAATTTGTAAGTTTCTTTCGTATTTATACCTGTTGTTAACCGCCGGTCGTCGCATAAGGCAATTAAAACCGGACGTGGTGAATGCACACTATGCCTCGACGCACGGAGTGATAGCTGCTTTCGCAAATTATCATCCGTTGGTAATCTCAGTTTGGGGGATGGACGTTATATGGGACTATGGGCTGCATATGCCGCTGCTGCTGAAATTGCCGCTTCACTATGCGCTTAAAAGAGCGGATTTAATATGCTCGACAAGCAGATTTATGATGGAAAAAACGCTCGAAATCGTAACACCCAATAGGCCGATAGAACACATTCCGTTTGGAATTAATTGCGAATTGTTCAAGCCGTCGGAGACGCCTAAAGAGGGAAAATATACCGGCCAGTTTAGGATTGGATTTGTAAAAGCCCTTTTGCGGAGATACGGCCCCGATTTTCTGGTGAAGGCTATGCCGAGGATTTGCAGGGAAGTGCCGAACGCAAGATTGATAATGGTCGGGAGAGGTGAAATGAAATATAAACTGCAGCAGTTAGCAGCCGAACTGGGTGTGGCTGAAAAAATTGAATTTATAGGGTTTGTCCCCAATGAGCAATTGCCTGAGGTTATGAGGAGTTTCGATGTGATAGCGCATCCGTCGATTTATCCGAGTGAATCGTTTGGTGTTGTTGTGGTTGAGGCGTCGGCCTGCGGTGTGCCTGTTGTTGCCACAATGGTTGGTGGTGTGCCTGAGGTTTGTATTGATGGCAAAACCGGGATATTAGTTGAGCCGAAAAATTCTGCTGCTCTTGCCGAGGCGGTAATAAAACTGGCAAAAGACCGGAATTTGCGTGAAAGTATGGGTAGGGCAGGCAGAGAATTTGTTGTTGGAAATTATCAATGGAACGGGAATGTTCAGACTATGCTTGAAATACTTCAACGGTTAGTCAAAGAATATACAAAATGATAACTAAATGGCTAAAACGTATTCTTGGCATAGCGATAATTGCCTTTCTAATCTGGTATCTCGCCGGGCACTGGCAGCAGGTCAGGGAGCTGTTAAAACTTAGCGTCTTTGAACTGATTGTTATTTATGTTATATGTTTTATCGGTACTCTGAATAGTGCCGTAGTAGTAATGGCGATTCTCAAACCGATGGGGATAAGAGCTTTATTCTGGGATATGATTCTGCTGCAGAATGCCTGTATGCTGCTGAATTATGTACCGATGAAGTTTGGCACACTTTTTATGGCAAACTATCTTAAAAGACATTATGGTCTGAAGTATTCACAGTTTGGTATTTTTGCCGTTTATTTGACTCTTCTATTATCTGCTGCCGCGGCTCTAATTGGAATAATTGCTATGGTTCTTGTTTATGGATTTGCCGATGTGCACAAGCAGATTTTAATGGGTATTTTTCTTATAAGCTTGATCGGTTCTATATTTCTTATATATTTTCCGCTGCCCATCCCCAAAGGAACATCGAAGCTGGCGATTGCCCTGAGAGATTTTATTGGCGGTCGGCAGGTAGTTACGCAGGATACAAAGTCCTTATTTCTGGCAGCGTTTTTTCTTCTTTTAAATTTTATTCTTACATCCGTCAGGCTTGCGGTTATTTATCATGGTATGGGTAAAGATATTAATCCCGCGGGTTATCTTGTGCTTGGAGCGTTAGGTTTTGTTATGATGTTTATTAACATTACGCCTGGTGCACTGGGTATTCGTGAGGCAGTACTCGGTGCAGGTGCGATTGTTTTGGGGGCACCTCTTGAGGTGGGCGTAACGGCAGCAGTTATAGACAGGGCCGTCACCTTAAGCTGGGCATTTGTTGTCGGAGGGGTATCCGCTATATGGCTGTGGTATAAGTCGCCTGAAGATTTTAAAAAAAATAATAACACATAAACAAAAACGCCATATAGCCGAAGCTTTACTTCCGCGCAACGGCAAAATAAGAACCCCCTATTAGAATCCTTGAAAAAAAGTTGTTTATCGTGAAAATGTCTGCAAATGATAGAAACGAAACTGTGATGTTTTTCAGCAGATATTTCTTTTCAAGTAAATCTACAGGCATTGGAAGGAACTTACTCCGGATTATTTTCAGTCCGGCATCCTCGATAATATTTTGTGTTTTTGATATCGTCCAGCAGTGAAGATGCCCCGACGGGTGCTGCGGGCCGTATTCAACTTTATTAATTTTCCTCATAATGTTTAATAAAATTGCATCTTCAATGGGTATTTTTAATAATACATTCTTGCCGACCCGGGCTGCTTCTCTGAGAAGCGGTTTTGGGTCTTCAACGTGTTCTAAAATATCACATAACAGGACAAAATCTACTTCATTGTTGCTAAAGGGCAGAGGCTTATCGGCGTCTATTTGTACCAGTTTATGTGTACTATACATATTGTGATGTTGCTTAAGGGCTTCTTCCGAGATATCCGCACCGATTTTTAGCTTGAACGGATAACAGGCGTTCAGAACATCACCTCTGCCTGTTCCAACTTCAAGAATTGATTCTGCCGGCTCATCTTTTATTAACTTGCAAATATTTTTTGCCTTCCAGAGACCTGTCCTCTTTACGTAGTCAATGTTCTCCTCCGAATAGCTCGAATATATTTTGTTATAATCTACTTTCATGTGAGATTGTCCGAATAATTAATTTATAATTTTTATTTATCAACATTTGTAATTGCCGTATATTAAAGAACCTGCCATGCCATAATAATTTTAAAATCTGTTTTATGCCGAGTATACTAAAAGTGCGCCGATAAACAGGTATATTATCGCCAGGAACCGCAATGTCGTGTTGCTCTTTGTCGCGAACCAGCCGGCCATATTCCTGGCCTTTTGCGGCATTGCGATAATGAAAACCGCGCCCGCAAGAGCCACAATTCCGGTAGCTACTATTACCCATGGCAGGGTGCATTTGTTTGAAACGCCGAAGAGAAAAATCAGTCCGAATACGGCTTTGAGAATCGCTGCGAGATAAATTTTTGCGCCCTCGGCAAGCATGCCGATATAGGTTTTCACAAAATCCGGCTTAAGCAGTATAACAATGGCATCGATAACGATTAGAATTGAGACGATTTTTAGCCAGTTCATAAACTGCTCCTTAATTTCTTTAACTCAATTTTCTGCGATTATTTCCAGCAGGGCAGAATCAATTTCAAGACACGTGGCCTTGCCGAGAATATCAACCTGAAGAATGAGCCTTGTCTTGTTCTGTTCGCTGGCAACCAGACCTTCTGTTCCCATAAGAGGGCCTGCTATAACTTTGCATCGCTGACCTGCTTTAATATAATTGTATGGTGCAAGATTTACGCCGCTTTGAAGGGCTTTTTCAATCGGCGAAAGCTCCGCTATCAAATGCTGCTGGTTCTTTACCTCCAAAAGGCCGGCTACACGGTTTGTTTTAAGCACTTCCAGCCTGTCCGCTTCGCTGCCGCAAAAAAAAATGTATCCGCTGAACAAAGGCAGCATCGAACGAAAGACTCTGCGGCTTTTCCTGTAAACTTTTTCCGTCATAGGCAGAAAATAACTTATATTTTTTTTCTGCATCTGCCAGGCAAGCGCCTTTTCATTTCTGCTTTTGGTATGGGCAACCCACCAGGTACCCTGAAAGTCCTTTATACTCGTATCGGACGGCCATATTGTCGGCGGATTTTCTTCAAGCTTGAGCATAAGGGTATATTGTATTAGTAATTATGGTCTGTGTCAATTTAAAGTGTAGCCAGCAGGTATTCAGTGTAATTATCAAACTTGGTTTCGCCTTTAAACGCGGCTGGCAGCAGAATTGTCTGTCCTTTTGCGAAATCGACTGCCTGTGAATCTTTGGAAATTAATCGGCCGCTGCCGCTGATAATTATAATTACTTTCGTTATTCCTTCGGCAATTTTATTTGATGTGCCCCCTTGCGCCGTGATTTTATCAATCTTGAAAAATTCGGTATCAACGAGTCTGCCGGAAGTTGTTATGGGCAGGTCTGTAATTTTCTGGTTAAAATTGATACTCTCAATCGCTTCGGCAATATGAAGCTGACGCGGTTTACCGTTCTGCAGCCTGTTCCAGTCGAATACCCTGAAGGTCGTATCCGACGGCGTTTGAACCTCAGCCAATAAAATTCCCGCTCCGATTGCGTGAACTGTACCTGCCGGCAGAAAATGGCACTGGCCTGCTTTTACGGGGACTTTATTAAGAAGCTCGGCACATCTGCCATTCTTTATAGATTGCTCAAACTGCTCTTTTGTTGTGCCGGATTTGAGACCTTTGTAAATGCAGGCTCCATTTTCCGCCTCGATTATATACCAGCACTCGGTTTTGGGACTGCCGGTTTTAAGCCTTTTTACCGCTTCTTTGTCAGGATGAACCTGAACGCTTAAAACATCGGCAGCATCGATAAATTTGATAAGCAATCCGAAAGGCGGAATGTATTTTTTGTCGGTCAGTTCCTGCGGATATTTTTGCAAAAGCTCGGAGATGGTTTGCCCGGCAAATTCGCCGTTTGCGACAACTGATTTATCGTTCGGCAAATCGGCAAGCTCCCAGCTTTCGCCGATTTTTTTATCTGCGGGGAAATCTTTACCGAGAATATTTCGCAGCTTATGCCCGCCCCAGATAAGCTCTTTGTAAATCGGCCTGAATTTCAACGGATACGGATTCATTTTTTTCTATACAAATAATAAAAGGCTAACCGCCATAACAACCATACCTGCGATAAAACCATAGACGGCGTAATGATGCTTGCCGTATTTTTCCGCTGCAGGGAGCAGTTCATCGATGGAAATAAATACCATTATACCGCCTGTAGCGGCAAGAACCAGACTGCCTATGATATTGCTGGAGATATTAGTAAGGATAACATATCCTATAATCGCGCCTATGGGCTCTGCCAGGCCGGAGAGAAAAGAAAACCAGAAAGCCTTTTTCTTATTGCCTGTCGCATAATAAACAGGCACCGATACAGCGATGCCTTCCGGTATATTATGAATGGCGATGGCAATGGCAATCGGTATTCCCAGCCGCAGGTTCTGGACCGCTGCCGCAAATGTGGCGAAACCTTCTGGAAAATTATGTATCGCAATCGCAAGAGCGGTAAGTACCCCTACACGGTAAAGTCCCGGATATTCCTGTGCTGTACCCGGATAATCGCTCGATTCAATCTTTCGTAATTCGTGCGGGTTATCCACCGCGGGAATAAGTTTGTCGATAGTCGCCATTATAAAAATACCGGCGAAAAAAGACGTAACGGTCAGCCAGTAGCCTTTTAGCAGGCCCAGTTCAGCGGTCAGGTGCATCTTGGCGTCGGGGAATATATCGACAAGAGAAACATAAATCATAACTCCCGCTGAAAAGCCCATAGCCGTAGAGAGAAATCGTGTGCTGGTTCTTTTGGCGAAAAACGCCATTGCACTGCCGATGCCGGTACAGAGTCCCGCAAAAAGCGTCAGTCCGAACGCTATCGAAACATTTTGTGTGTTCATGAAATTTTCTGTTTATTTGCGTTTAAAATAATCTGTTATTCCGTTTGCGACAGCGTAAGCAAGGCGTTTTTGCATATCGTCATTTTTCAATTGTTTCGCCTCCCAGTAGTTCGACAGATAACCGAGCTCAATCAAAACGGCAGGGCAGCCGGTATGCGTAAGCACGCGATAATCGGCTTTTTTGGTGCCGTTGCTGCTTATGCCGGTCTGAGCCATACGGTCGTCTATCGCACTGGCAAGATCTTTTGACGCCCGCGAGCTGCTTCTTTCGACATAAACTGTAAAGCCGTTTGTATTGCTCTTGGCAGATGAGTCTGCGTGAATGCTTACGAAAATATCAGCGTGGCTGCGGTTGGCGATTGCCGCGCGTTCTTCAAGCTCGATAAACTCGTCGTTGTTCCGCGTCATTATTACCCTGTATCCTTTATCTCGCAATACTTGTGCAATCTGCTGGGCAACCTCAAGGTTTATGCCTTTTTCATTTCCGCCGCGAGAGCTGGCCGCGCCGGGGTCTTTGCCGCCGTGACCTGCGTCGATTACTATGGTTTTTCCTGTAGGTTCCCAGGCGCTTTTTGCAGGCTGTTGTTTAGGCTGTAATGGTGCAGCCTCTGCCGGCTTTTGTACGAATGATTTCGGAAGTTTGTTTTTTATCTCGTCCGCTATAGAGGAGTTGACGCAGAGCAAATCGTCGATTTTTTTCGTTTTTCCAATCGGCCCAAGATAATTATTATTGACATAAATCTGGTCCTGCTTCGGCAGAATCGTTACAGTGTTGACCGTATCGTTAAAGGTGATTTTGTCATCGGTTGTCGTTGATACAGTCATACCGAGTTTGCCGGCAAGATAATAAATATTAATCAGTTCTTCCTTTACCGCCAGCGGACTGCCGTCGGCTCGTTTAGCGGGTTGTTGGCAGCCTGCCGCCGCTAACATTACGAAAACAGATAATAGAATCAGCGAAGTAATTTTTCTCATTTTTTTCATTCCTTTTCAGTTATTGTTGTTTCCTATTTCTCAAAAAGCTCGCCGGTCCCCGGTTGTTTTCTTTCTTTTAGTTTGATATTCAGGTGTTTACACGCCTGGTCTGTTATTTCTCTGCCCCGATTTGTCCTGCGGACGAATCCTATCTGCAGCAAATACGGCTCGACAACGTCTTCGAGTGTATCTTTTTCTTCGCCCAGCGTGGCCGCAAGTGCCTCAATGCCCGCCGGTCCGCCGTTATAGACATTCGCAATCGCCCGCAAAAACGACCTGTCAAGTTCGTCGAGTCCAAGTTCGTCAATCTGCTCCATTTTCAGTGCGCTTGCGACTACATCGGTAGTTAATTTGCCTTTGCCTTTTACCTGCGCGTAATCGCGGACCCTTTTTAACAGCCTGTTCGCGATTCGAGGCGTTCCTCTGCTTCGCGAGGCGATAAGTTCAAGCGTACCGTCCTGACAGGACAAGTTCAGCAGTTTTGCCGAGCGTATCAGTATCTGCGCAAGTTCGCTATTGCTGTAAAACTCCAAATGATACAGCATACCGAACCTGCCCCGAAGCGGTGCGCTTAATAAACCTGCTCTTGTTGTTGCGCCTATCAGCGTAAACCGCTTCAGCGGAAAATTTATCGTCTTTGCGTGAAGTCCGCTGTCAACTGTGAAATCGACCCGGAAATCCTCCATCGCAGGATAAATAAATTCCTCGACAGGCGTGCTTAGCCGATGTATCTCGTCAATGAAAAGTATATCGCCTGTATTTACATTGCTCAAAAGCCCCATCACATCTCCCTGTTTGACAAGGGCAGGGCCTGAGGTGGTCTTTATTCTTGCCTTCATCTCGTTGGCGATGACGTGAGCAAGTGTTGTTTTACCAAGCCCCGGCGGGCCGTAAAACAGGATATGCTCCAGCGGTTCGCCTCTCTTTTTCGCAGCGGTAATGGCGATTGACAATTTTTCTTTTACGTTTACCTGACCGATACACTCCGCGAAAGTCGTCGGCCGCAGCGAAGCGTTGAAATTTTCTTCCTGCTCGTTTGTCGAATCAGAGTTTAGGACCCTATCAATTGCCATCCTTTATACCTCAATCCCCTGTTTAATTCTGTAAACCAGCGGTACAAGTTCTTCGGCGGTTTTAATATTTGGATGTTTTTTGCATGCCAAATTGATAAGTTCAGCCGCTTCATTTCGTTTTTCGCCCCATGCGATAAGAATTTCAAGAGCCTCAATCTGGAAACCTGCGAAAGTCGTTTCTTCTCTTGCCCTTGCCTGCTCCGCCCCCGCGGCAAAGCCTGTCAGTTTTCCTTTTAGCTCCGCGATTATATGCTGAGCAAGTCTATTACCTATCCCCGGCAGGGCGGTCAACGTTTTCTCGTCACCGCTTTCGACTGCCGCCGCTACGGTCGCTATCGGCAGGGCGAGCGATTTAAGTCCTTTTTTTATCCCGATACCTTTTACGCTCGTATATCTCTTGAAAAATTCCTTTTCGCCGGTGCTGAAAAATCCCACCATTTGCGGAATCAGGTTTCCGCCGCCGGGCGAGCCTTCGTAATATTCCATCGTGCAAAGGATAATATCCTGTCCGATTTTGCCCGCCAGGAGACTTGCCAGATAGCCCGGCACAAGCACCTCGTAGCAGATTTGTCCGACCTGCACTAATGCCTTGTCGCCGTCGAGCTGAACTAATTTTCCTTCTATCTGTGCTATCATTTTCCTGTCATTGCGAGGCCGTCAGGCCGCGGCAATCCTTTATATCATATTTGCGCAACAAAGTGCGACTGCAATCGCATCGGCCACATCGGGCGGCTCCGGCACATTCGCAAGACAAAGAAGACTTTTTATGCTCCTTTGCACCTGCAGTTTCGATGCTCTGCCATTGCCCGTCAGCGACTTTTTAATCCTTGTCGCCGCAAAACTCTTTACATCCGTGCCGACTTTACAAGCCTGTGCAAGTATAACACCTCTTGCGTGTCCCATCAAGATAGCGGTTTTCGGATGAGAATAGTGTGAGTACAAATCCTCAACCGCGACGCAGGCAGGTTTGAATTTTTCCAGCAATAAATTTATGTCCTGTGCTATCTGCACTAATCTTTTCTCAATCGGTTTTTTGGGGTCGGTTCTGCAAACTCCCGCCTCAAGCAGTTTCGTTTGGTTCCTGTCAGCTTCAATCACGGCATAACCGCAAATTTGCAGCCCGGGGTCAATGCCGAGAATCTTCATTAAGTTTCCTCCCGCCGTTTAAATCTGCATCCACCGTCAGGAGTGTCTTCAATCGTCCAGCCCAGGGCCATAATTTCAGCCCGCACATCGTCGGCTATTTTCCAATATTTGCCAAGCTTTGCCGTTTTTCTTTTCTCGGCAAGCTCTTTTATATTGTCCGGCACTTCTTTATCTATGGTTTCCAGCACGCCGAGTACCGAATCGATTTTGTTAATGGTATCGAGCATAACGGCAGCTTCGGCAGAATTCATATCACTGGCTTTATTGACTTCCCGTATGAAATCGAAACACACAGCCAGAGCTTTTGAAATATTCAAATCGTCAGAAAGAGCGTTTTCAAATTCCGTCAGACAATTAGAGGCCAGTTTCTGCAATTGCTCCCTGATTTTGCCTTCCTTCTTATTTCCGCGTAAATCTGTCAGCAGAAGGACGCATTGCTGTATTTTATCTATCGCCTGCTCAGCGGCCTTTAGGCCGTCGAAGGTAAAATTGTAATTTTGCCTGTAATGCGACGAGATAAGCGAGTATCGTATGGCGTTTTTCTTAAACCCCTTATCGAGAAGTTCCTGAATCGTATAAAGATTGCCCTTTGACTTGGACATTTTTTCGCCGTCGAACAATAAAAAGTGCGTATGCAGCCAGTAATGGACGAATTTTTTGCCGCTTGCCGCTTCGGATTGCGCAATTTCGCATTCGTGATGGGGGAATATATTGTCTTCTCCGCCGGTATGAATATCGAATTCCGCTCCCAGATATTTTGAGCTCATCGCCGAGCATTCTATATGCCAGCCGGGAAATCCTTTGCCCCAGGGGCTGTCCCATTGCTGAAGGTGCTTGGTGTCGTGCTTCCAGAGCGCGAAGTCCTGCGGATTTTTCTTTTCCTGATTAACCTCAATCCTCGCGCCCGCGTTTAAATCGTCCAGTGTATTGCCGGAAAGCTGCCCGTAATTGGCGAATTTTGTAACATCGTAATAAACGTTATTGCCGACAACATAAGCATAGCCTTTATCGACGAGAATCTTAATCATATCTATCATTTCTTTGATATGTTCCGTCGCTTTTGGGTATTTGTCTGGCGATTTGATGTTAAGAAGCTTACTTGCCTCTAAAAACGACTCAGTATAAAATTTTGCGATTTCCAGAGGGTCTTTTTTTTGCTTTTTTGCTGCCTCTTCGAGTTTGTCTGCCCCTTCATCCGCGTCATCGACCAGATGGCCGACGTCAGTTATATTCATAATGTGCGTAACTTTTAGGCCTTTGAATTCCAAAAACCGCTTCAGCAAATCCGCGACGAGAAAGCTCCTGAAATTTCCTATATGCGGATGCGAGTAAACCGTCGGCCCGCAGCTGTACATTCCGACTTTGCCTTGCTGCAGGGGGGTAAACTCTTCAATTTTGCGGGTCAGTGTATTATACAATTTAAGAGACAATTGTTTTTCCTCACAATGTTCTTTTGAGTCTTCTTCTTAATAATACGTTCGCTATAGCTGAAATCGCAAGTCCTGTTCCTATTTCGCCGAGCCCTTCGTTGGTTTTTGCTTTTACATTTACATTGAGAAAATCGATGCATAGTAAACTGGCGATGCATCTTTTCATCTGCATTTTAAATGGTCCCAGTTTCGGCTCTTCAGCGGTGATTGTAATGTCGGCGTTTACCACTTCCCAGTTTTTGCCTGCTATATAATCTTTAACTTTCAGCACAAGTTCCTTGCTGTCGATATCTTTAAATTGCGGGTCGCTATTGGGAAATAGCATTCCGATATCGCCCAGTCCCGCTGCGCCGATGATTGCGTCTATCAGGGCATGCAGCGCAACGTCGCCGTCGCTGTATGCCAGCAATCCTTTATCGAAAGGCACGAGAACCCCGCCCAGTTTCAGTGGTCTGCCTTCGACAAGGCGGTGGATATCGGTGCCGATGCCTGTTCTGTATTCGTAATTTATATCGCCGTTCACAGGGACCCCTTTGTGCTCGGTATATCGCCGCCGGTAAGTTTAACAGCCTGCCCCAGCGCCTGTCCGATTGCCTTGAATATCGCCTCTGCGATATGATGGCTGTTTGTGCCGTGCGAAACGGTTATATGCAAATTGAATTTGCCGTTATTCGCGAAACTTCTCAGCAATTCTTCCACGCATTCGACGTCGAAATCGCCGATTTTTTCCGTTCTATATTTTACATCGTAAACGCAGAAAGGTCTGCCGGACAAATCCAAAGCGACATTCGCCAGTGCATCTTCCATTGGTACTGCACTATTGCCGTATCGGGCGATGCCTTTCTTGTCGCCCAGCGCCTCGATTAGTGCCTGTCCTAAACATATCGCGACATCTTCTACCGTATGATGCTGGTCAACCTCAAGGTCGCCCTTGGCTTTGAGGACAAGGTCCATTTTGCTGTGCTTGCTCAAATGGCATAGCATATGGTCGAGGAATCCTATGCCGGTGTCGATTTCATATTTTCCGACGCCGTCAAGATTGATTTGAACGCTGATGTCTGTTTCTTTGGTCTTTCTCGCTATTTTTGCTTTTCTATCAGCCATTATTTTATCCCTCGGCAAAAATTCCTTTTAATGCGTTAATAAGCATTTGAGTCTGCTGGGTCGTTCCAACCGAAATTCTCAGCTTATCTTTAATATCGGAATACGCCCAGTATCGGACATAAATATTTTGTTCTCTCAGTTTGTTGTAGATATCGATAGCTCTACCCTTTGGCGGTTTTGCGAACACAAAATTCGTCTGGCTCGCGGGCACTTCAAAGCCCAGTTTCGTCAGTTCATCCGTCAGAAATTTTCTTTCTATTTTGACTTTCTGGACGTTATTTTTGAAATAAGGCTGGTCCTGTATCGCCGCCGTCGCCGCGGCAATCGCGACCGTATCGACATTATAGGAATCCTTGACTTTCATCAGGCCTTTTATTAGTTTTTCGTTTGCGATTCCGAACCCGAACCGCATCCCCGCGAGCGAATAGCCTTTGCTCATCGACCGCAGGATAATTACATTATCGAAACTTTTCGCAAGCTCCAAACAGTTATCTTCCGCGAAATCGACATAAGCCTCGTCAATCAGCAATACTCCTTTTGTCTCATCCGCCAGTTGCGCCAGTTCTTCTTTTGGTATAAATGTTCCCGTCGGCGCGTTCGGATTGCAAACGATTGTCAATGCCGCTCCGCTCGATGCGAGTTTTGCCGGCAGATTAAATTCCTCATCGAATGGTATTTCGATAGCGGGGCAGTTTTGAATCTTCGCCAGTTCCGGATACAGCGAATACGTCGGCGTCGGATATGCCAGCGGACGGTTCTCATCGCAAAATGCCCTGACCGCCATATTGAGCAAATCATCTCCGCCATTGGCGCAGATAATATTTTCAGATTTCACGCCGAGAATCTTGCTTGCGGCCTCTCTGAAAGTATCGCCCATCGGCTGCGGATATTTGCGAACCTGTTCCAGCGTTATGTTTTTCAGTGCCGCCAGCACCTTCAAACTTGCCGGATATGGATTTTCATTGGTGTTCAGCTTGACCACATTGGGATTTTCAGGCTGAAAGCCCGGCTCGTAACCTGCCATTTTCTCGATATTTTCACGAAAATAACTCATAATTTCAAATTATACGCAGAAAAATGAGGATTGCAAATGATGATTTTATGTAAGTTTGTTTAGCCGTCGCCGGTACGGCGATGCGTTATTTTAAGTCTGGTTTTTGCCGCAGTAGTCAATCAGGCGTGCTATTTCGCTTCTCAAGTCCCTCCGATGCACAATCATATCGACAAAACCGTGTTCGAGCAAAAATTCCGCCCTTTGAAAGCCCTTTGGCAGCTCAACTTTAATCGTCTCAAAAATCGTCCTTGGCCCGGCAAAACCTATCAATGCCCCCGGCTCGGCTATGATAATATCGCCCAGCATCGCGAAACTCGCCGTCACGCCGCCGGTCGTCGGGTCTGTCAGGACGGATATAAAAAGTCCGCCGTTATCGTCAAGTTTAGCCAGTGCCGCGCTCGTCTTTGCCATCTGTGCCAGCGACACAACGCCCTCATGCATTCTTGCCCCGCCCGTCGAGCTGACCACTACCAGCGGCAAAGATTCTGCTATCGCTCTTTCGATTGCCGCGCTTAATTTTTCGCCCACAACAGCGCCCATCGACCCGCCCAGGTAATTAAAATCCATAACAGCCAGCATAACAGCTCTGCCCTTGATAAACGCCTTGCCGACGAGCATTGCCTCTTTGCCGGCCGCCATTTTTTCAGATGCCTTTGCCCGTTCCTTATAAGTTGTGCCCCTGAACTCGAAATTCAGCGGGTCTGCGGTGACCAATAGCGTCAAAAACTGCTCGAATGTGCCCTCGTCAACGAGGTATTTGATTCTTTCCGCAGCTCCGATGCGAAAATGGTAGTTGCATTCGGGGCAGACGTCCAGATTTACGCTGACCGCTTTTTTGAAAAGCATTTTGCCGCAGCCGGGGCATTTGAGCCACAGGCCTTCCGGCATTTCCCTTCGCGGCTTTAGGCTGAATCCGTCCCAGCTTGCTTTTGTTTTTTTTGCCATTGTTCCTAATATACTCATAGTTAATTCGGGGATTCTATCAGAACTGACAGATTAAATCGAGCATTTTTTTTAGTTTCCTTGCCTGCAAGGGGGTTCGTTCGTATTGTCATTGCGAGCCCCTTTTACGGATTGTCATATTTATCGGGTTTTGTGAAGATTACATATGCAGCGATTGAATCACCAACTAAAACTGCTGCGCCGGCAATTAAAGCAGCGTAAGTGGAGATTTTTTGCTCTGAAGCCAATTTTATAAATACAGCAATAAACGTTATCCCACAAACAAATATCACCGCTGTGCTAACTGATTTTGTTCTTTTGTCCATAATGAAACCCTGTTTAAATTCGAAAATCGAATATCAAAATCCGAAACAAATTCAAAATACCAAAATTCCAATTTTCAAAATCCGCCGACGAACCCCCACTAAAAGTGGGGGCTAATTGCTGTTCACTGTACTGCTTATGATTTGTTTGAACGGACATTTGTCAGCTTCTGGCGGACAAAATTAATGTCGCCGCGTAATCCATAAAATTGTTCGGCTAAAAACGCCGGGACTTTCATTTTGTTCACGGCATTTTCAATATTTTCGAGCCGCTGCAATAATTCTTCTCTATTGACCGCCTCGGTCATCATATCTTTTTCGAGAACCATTAAGGCCCGATACCGGCGGAAGATACGCAAACGCATTCGCCAGCGATAGATGGCCGGGATGCTGCGCATTCCCGGTATTAAAACCAAAATCATCGGCACAAAAACAATTAAAGTACGGTTAAGCAAACTGGCCAGCCAGAACGGCATATACCTGTAGAGAAAACTTTTGCCTGATTTATAGAAGCGGGCGGCATCCGGGCTGATGCGATATTCATGCTCGATCGCAGCAGGAAATTCGCCGCGACTTTGAGTTAATCCTGCTCGCGAATGTACTTCAGTTGCCGCTTCCAGTAACAGGTCGGACAGCGCTGGATGGAGATCGGCTCGAGCAATAAGTTCAACAGTCGGGCTGACCAGACTTATATCATGGTCGGGAATATTTTCCCCGAAATCTATAGATCCCTTAGGTAACACTGTTTTGTGTAAGTAAGTTATGCGGCGGATATAAGCATCGGCCTGAGAAAAATCAAAAAGTCTTATTTCCGGTTTGTGCAACAATACATGT
>CAINDG010000024.1 GCA_903847315.1 uncultured Planctomycetota bacterium | reverse complement strand
TCTTTTGATTATGGCAGGTATCGTCGCCAGAATGCCGGGCACAATGTCCAGGGTATGGCAGAACACCTCGTTTACTGTTGGCGCTGGTACTGCAGCGGGAACGTACGGCCCCGGCAAGATAATATTTTTGATAATAGCTTTTATTTTTGTTGTTGCCGGCGCGATTCTGATAACGCAGGGACAGAGGCGAATACCGGTACAGCAGGCCAAGCAGATGCGTGGTATGAAGATGTATGGCGGCCAAAGGCATTATCTTCCGTTGCGGATAAATCACGGCGGAGTTATGCCGATAATTTTCGCTTCGAGTCTTATGCAGTTTCCGCCGATAATTTTCGGCCAGCTTTTGAGTATCCCTAGATTTGCCAACTCGGCGGTCCTGGGAAATATAGCTATGTCGCTTCATTCCGGAGCGTATGTATATAATGTTTTGTATATCGTCCTTATAATTCTGTTTTCGTATTTCTGGACGACAGTGCAGTTTCAGCCCAAAGAAATGGCTAAGAACCTTCGTAACTCCGGAAGTTTTATACCCGGCCTTCGTCCCGGACACAGGACAGCCGAGTATCTTGAAACGGTGATGGCGAGAATTACATTTTACGGAGCGGCATTCCTGGCGATTATAGCGGTTGTGCCGACTGTTATCGCTCAACTGCCGGGACTGGATATAGACTGGCAGGTAGCGTCTTTCTTCGGCGGGACCGGCCTGTTGATTGTTGTAAGCGTATCGCTGGATCTTGTACAGAGAATAGAAGCTAACCTGATAATGAGAAATTACGAGGGCTTCAGTTCCAGTGGAAGGATAAAGGGAGCTCGCGGATGGTAATAGTTCTGCTTGGTCCGCCGGGAGCCGGTAAAGGCACGCAATGTAAGCGGCTCGCAGAAAAATATAAGCTGGTTCATTTGTCCAGCGGCGATATTTTGAGAAATAATCGTGCGAATGGAACTGAACTGGGCAAAAAAGCAGCTGAATTTATGGATTCAGGCGGGCTTGTGCCGGACCAGTTAATAATTGAGATGATGGTCGGCGCGATAGAGTCCGCAAAAGGCAATTGTGTTCTGGATGGTTTTCCCCGCACAGTTGTGCAGGCGGGCGAACTTAGCGAAGAGCTATCGCGAAAAGGAAAAAAAATCGATGCTATCGTCGACCTTGTTATAGATGACAGCGTACTTGAAAGACGATTAACAGGCAGGCGAAGTTGTCCTGCTTGCAGTGCTATTTATCATATAGATACTTTAAAGCCTAAAGTTGAAGGCGTTTGCGACAAATGCGGCAAAAAACTCGCTCAGAGAACAGACGATAAACCGGATGTCGTAAAACAAAGACTTGAAACCTATCACCAGCAGACTGCTGCGGTGGTAGGATATTATACCGGCAAAAAATACCGGATTTTGGATATACTTTTTCATGACAGGTTAAAAGTCGAGGGTATAACCGCCGAAGTAAAACACCGGTGTCCTGAAGTTCAATATTATTACGAGCAGTTGAATGAAAAGACTGATGCTTTCCATAATCATGAAATCTGTACTATCTATCGTCCCAATGAAAGCTATATCGAATGGAACGCTGAAAG
>CAINDG010000023.1 GCA_903847315.1 uncultured Planctomycetota bacterium | reverse complement strand
TTGCCGTTTTCGAAAGGGATGAATACGCGTTCTCGGCCGATAATCCGCAAGTCAGCGTAGGACCGCCGGGTGTATATCCAAGATCTGATGTCATCGGCGGCGACCTCGGCAGCGGCGAAACTCCGCCAAGCAACCCGCCGAGCAATCCGCCGGATACTCCCAATAATCCCGTACCCGAACCGGGCACTATTATCCTCCTCACAATAGGCGCTTATATGGCTCGTAAAAAGTGTTTTCTAAAAACTTTATTTATTAGGGAATAATCCGATGCCGTCCGCATAACAAGAACCTGGTCCCCGGAATCTTTAGTGCAGACTTATCGGCTTTATCCGCCGCTGGCCAAGTCCAGCGATGCTGGAAACACATTTATCGTTTGGGAGAAAGAAGGAACGCCGGCGGTAATGATTACTGCCGGCTGTTTTTTGCGCTTTTTCCTTGATTTTTCATCAAAAATATGGTATAATACCCATATAATTAGACAATAAGAGAGTATTTACACCATTTTTAACTTTTAATTTTTACATCCCCGCGCTTAGTTTTGAAAAAACTGCGGGGATCACTTTTCAATCTTAAATTCTTATGCCCAAAATTCCCTTCTACATTCCAATTCCCGTTTTTCTTATGCGCATATTGTTTGCCCCGCTGCTTTTCTATCGCCGAAAAAAGTTCGGCTATTCCTTTATGCGAATCAAACTCACGCAGAATCAATTTGCCATCGTTGACTTCGGCGATTTTTGCAAACTCATCTGTTATGAATGGTATGCCTACGACAACGGCAGCACTTTTTATGCCGTCCGCCCCGGCTTTTACAATGGCTTTCCCTGCTATATCCGTATGCACAGGGTAATTATGAATGCCAAAAGAGGTGAAGTTATCGACCACATAGACCACAATGGCCTTAACAACTGCAAATATAATTTAAGAGTTGCAACCCCTGCCCAAAACAGGTTGAACAATCGCCGAGGCTTCAACAGTCCCACATCTAAATACAAAGGTGTTTTTTATGACAAACGCAGGGGCAAATTCCGCGCCGTTATTTCCATTGATGGCAAAAAGAAGCACCTCGGCTATTTCGACAATGAGATAGAGGCAGCCAAGGCGTACGATAAGGCCGCGAAATTATATCGCGGCGAATTCGCCGCATTAAATTTCGAACAACAGAGCCCCAAGCGTTAGCGCGGGGTAATATTTTATTTGGTTAGCCCCCGGCTCTGCCGGGGGTTTGCGTCATTGCGAGGCTTGCCCGCAGCAGGCCGCGGCAATCTCGTTTGTTTATTCTGTCTACTGTATTCTGTGTTCTGTATTCTGCCCTCTGCCATCTTTTCCCCCTTGTTATTTAACTAAAAATCGCTATTATCACAGCGATGAGCAGTGATATGATTTTATTAGGTTTTGCCTGGTATCTGGTATTCATAGTATCATTAGGCTTTCACGAAGCCGCCCATGCATTTGCCGCGACTAAGCTCGGCGACAAAACCGCCTTTCACCTCGGCCTCGTCAGTCTTGACCCGTTTGTTCATATGAGAAGAGAGCCTTTCGGAATGGTTATACTCCCGATTATCTCATATTTTTTAAATGGCTGGATGATTGGCTGGGCAAGTACGCCTTTCGACCCCGACTGGGCTCAGCGTCACCCAAAACGCGAGATGCTGATGGCCGCAGCCGGCCCTGCCGCTAATCTGATTCTCGTTCTTATCGCTGCGGTAATAATTCGCCTCGGCATTACGATAGGCTGGTTTTCCTCGCCCGAAAGCATCTCGTTTTCGCATGTAGCAGAAGCCGTCAATCCCGGCTGGACTAACGGCCTGGCAGTTATGGCAAGCATACTTTTTACATTGAATCTCGTGTTATTTGTTTTTAATCTCTTGCCTCTTCCGCCTTTGGATGGCGGCTCCCTCGTTCCGCTTTTTTTGAGCAGTCAGAATGCTTACAAGTACAAGGAGTTTATTCGCCGACCGACCAATTCGATTATCGGCCTTATTATCGCCTGGCAGTTTTTCGGCTATATATTTACCCCCATTCAGCTCTTGGCGATTAATCTTCTCTATCCCGGCTCCCACTACGGCCTTTAATACACTTGTCCCGCACCTATTTGATATTCAACTATTCCTATATCGCTACGATAAAATAAATAGGTGCGGGGTCCGCCTTATGCAGGCGGCGGCAGTATAAGAGACCGCGGCAGATTTGCCGGTTGCCGTGAATCAAATATCTGATTCAGAGTTTTTTCAAAGTCCAGGGATAAAAGTTGTGTGATTACCTGTGCATTTACGAAGGCGTTCATAAATGCATCTTTTTTGCAAATCAAGTTCAATCTCTTTGTCTGGTTCCGGCTGGTAATGGTTATTTCACTTTCAAACTTCTCTATGGCTTTTCTGGTCGCATCCTGATTCCCCCCGTTGAGGTAATAAAAATTCAGATACAGCTGCGTGGCTATTTCCATCGCCGTCATCAGCGGCATAACTCCAAGAAAATATTTCCAGTATTTCCTGCCAAATTGACAATAATATACCAGGCTTAGAACGGAAAGATATCGCAGGGCCTTCTGCATAGTAGTCTCGCTTATATGCAAATTGCCTTCGCCGTCTTTGTATACCGCCGTAACTTTGTCGTAGGAAAGGTATTTATCCAGCGAATCGATAAATGGAAATATAGGCCGTATCGCATCGCATAAAGCGCTGGTTTTTCTCAGGGGGCAAAAGTCGCATCGCTGAAACTCCGCTGCGGTTCTTATTGCAGGCGAGATTTTGCTGCCATCTTCCCAGAATGTCAATGCGGTCTGTTCGATATTTTGTCTTGTAAATTCCAGCCGTCCGGCTTCTGCGAAAAACAGGTAAAGACCTTCTTCCCTGCAATCCTGCAAAGACAAGTTTTTATCCATATTTCTTTCCCCGATAGATAGTTTTTCTGCTTTTCTCCGGCAAGTTTATCTTATAAAGCGCAGCATAGCAATAATTTTAAATCCGTCTGCCCCGCACACATTGTCATTCCCGCGTAGGCGGGAATCCATAATTATTTAGCCCCTCGGCCTTAATCCTGCGTAGCCTTGGCGGAGCAGGATGCCGAGGGGTTCGTAAATTTACCGTAGGCAAATTTGATGGCAGGGTTGCTTAACCTATTTATTGTGCTATAATTACATCCTGATTTATGAAAGAGGTTAATATGAAAAAGAGCGCTGAATTAATAAAAGACATTATCATTCTGCCGGGTTCTGTGCTGGTACTGATACCAGCCGTTATTCTTTACCTGACTCGGCCGTTTCATTTCCTTTGCGGGTTCGAGTTTCCAATGGCCTGGCTATTTTTGGCAATCGGCCTGTTTTTCTTTCTCATCGGTATTTTTTTCTCCGTCAAAACCGTTTCGCTTTTTTTTGCCGTCGGCGACGGCACACCTGCTCCGTGGACACCCCCGAAACATTTTGTAGTAACCGGCCCTTATTGCTACGTGAGAAATCCTATGATTCTTTCTGTTCTTTCGATTTTGCTGAGCGAGGCCGTCTTTTTCGGCTCGTTTCCGATTTTGATTTGGTGCGTTCTTTTCTGGCTTATCAATACGATTTACTTTATTTTGGTTGAAGAGCCCGGCCTTGTAAAACGTTTCGGCGATGATTACCTGCTCTATAAGAAAAATGTCAGGCGTTGGCTCCCTCGCTTTACCCCTTGGAAACCGAATAAATAGATTAAATAGTTATTTAGCCCCCGGACCGGAGTTTACCCCGTGAGATGACGCTTCGGCTATCTCATCGGGGTCATTCTGAACGCAGTGTCGGAGCCACAGCGGAGACCCCCACGCTTAGTTTTCTTCGTCGCAACGAGGGAAACTGTGGGGGAGGAATCTCGTTTTGTCATTCCCGGGAGCGACTTCCTTGTTTCGCTACAGGGAATCCCTTTGCTTTCCGTCAAAAATTACGCTACAATCCCCCCGTTCCCTTGAGGAGCAACAATGGAAGGTAATACTTATAATTATGAACAATTTACCAAATAATATTGGCTCACGGAGGATTATTCATGAGATTCCGTCCTTTTATGAATGGAGATGCATTCCAAACTTTTCAGAATTTGGTCGAGACAATTAAAGCAGAAATTAATGGATTGGAAAATGAATATGTGCTAAAGGCTTCTATTACTGAATTGGAAACATACTTTTTAGATAAAGCTAAAGTTGAACCACTTGTACTCCATACAGATAAGTATTACATAGAAAACCAAAGCAGCACCCAAATAGATGTAAGTCATGATTTTAATCGTGCGGTTTTTCCCGGCGAACGTGCTATTGTTCAAGGAACCCGCGTAGATATAGCAATTCCATATGAAGGTGATAGTAATCTCTGGAAAATACAGCCTTCTAGATTTATGGTAAGTCGTTATCCTGAGATTGAAATTCGTACCGATATTATATTATTTAGCATTTCTTTTCCTGATGATTCGGCAGATTCCAAAAGATTAAAAAATCAAATTGATGCACAAGTGGAATTATTGGCTGATGCTGTAAATAATTTGAAACGTGATGTTGAAAACCATAATAATTCAATTTCAAACATTATAAAACCTGCAATCGAAAACAAACGCCAAAAAGCCCTTGCTGCTACCAGTGCAGTGTCAAGTCTGGGTATTCCGATTCGGCAAAAAAAATATCCCTCCAGAATTTACTGCCCCTTTAAAGCGAAGAAATCTACCGATTCAAAGACCATCTGTACCCACAGAGAAATATAAACCAGAAC
Organism: uncultured Planctomycetota bacterium; assembly: GCA_903847315.1. Lineage (GTDB taxonomy): Bacteria > Planctomycetota > Phycisphaerae > Sedimentisphaerales > UBA12454 > UBA12454. The sequence continues at coordinate 39,338 of CAINDG010000023.1, read as the reverse complement.
CAGTATTGGATGACAAAGAATATGAGCATATATTAAATGTGCTTCGTAGTATGTCACTCGTGATAGAACGAAGTCCTCATTCCTTTGCTACTCTTGACGAAGAGGCGATAAGAACACATTTTCTGATACAGTTGAATGGTCATTATGAAGGTGGTGCTACCGGTGAAACATTTAATGCATCTGGCAAAACTGATATTCTCATACGTATAGAAGATCGCAATGTATTCATAGCGGAATGTAAGTTCTGGAGGGGCCAAAAGGCATTTTCTGAAGCTGTTGACCAGCTTCTTGGCTATCTATCATGGAGAGATTCAAAATGTGCCCTCTTGATATTTAACAAAACCAAGGACTCTTCTGCAATACGTCAAAGAATGCATGAGACAATGGAAGGGCATCCTGAATATCGTAAAACAGTGAAACATGAGCCAAATGGCGATTCAAAATATATTTTTGTAAAGAAGTCAGATCCGGGTCGTGAAATTATTATTACAACACAATTATTTGATATACCCGAAATTGAGAAAAAATAAAATTTAGATAGAACGATTTTTAAAAAGCATGGATTGAAATTATGTCAAAAAAAGGCTCTTTAGGTAAAACTGTAATAGCGGCAATAATAACAGCTGTAGCTATTATAGTTGTGGCCGGAATGCAGATATGGAACAACCGAACACAAGTTTATCGAGACAATAAAACTTATCAAGCCGAGATAACAAAACTAAATAATGAGTTAATAAATAAAAATGCCGAAATAGGACGTCTAGAAACGCAATTAATTCCTTTTAAAACAATTGCTCTCGAAAAATATACAGGCCCAGAAAATGAGGCTTTAAAAAAATTAGCCAATGAACTAGAACAATTAAAAAATTATGTAAATCCTATCTTAAAGCCAATCGTATCTGCCTCTGCTAACGTAGAAGTAATCATTAAATCTGATGAACAAGGTGATACACGTTATATGTCCGAAGGCGGAATACTTGCGTTCGTTAAAAATCGCCAAATCTTATTATTCACTTCAACGAAAGAATCGAATGTTCGTCAAAATGGTAAAGGAGAAGTCGTTTATAACGGTGACTATCAAATAGAGACTAATAAGTCAGCTTTAAGTATTGGAAAGTCGGTTGAAATCTTAAAGGATTCTGATTTTATTCAAATACAATTTGACCATATGCCTGAAAATAGTGAAGTGTTAAGAGGAAATGCCTCGATAGTTATTAATGGTGATTTGAGACTAAATTTTGAAATACTACCTCAGAAGACACAAGGGAAAGCAATTTTAATTAAAGATGTAGAAAAAAAATTTAATCAATTAAATTAAAAAAGAAAGTATTCTATAAATAGGGTATAAATAGAAATAGGGGACGTTTACCTATTTTTTATTTCGCGCCAGCATCCCGGCAGAGTCGTTTATACTGATAACTGATAACCGATAACTGCGTTTCGGTTAACTTTTCACTTTTAACTTTTGTTATTCTGTAATCCGCCCTCTATAATCTGTAATCTTTCACTGCTTTAAGGCCGTCGGCGCAGCCGGCAAAAATTTAAAGTGCAAATCCGGCTGAAGTTCACTTCAAGCAAGGATTCAGCTTTTAATTTTAATAGTGCATTTATGCACTGCCTTAAAGCAAATCCTCTGTGCGTTCTGTGAGCGGCGCCTGCCCCGTGGGATGTCCGCCCGCTGGCGAGACTTATCCCATCGGGGTGGCTAAATCTTTTTCGTGTCTTTGTGCCTTAGTGGCTAAGACCTGCGAAAATTTTATTTTCCCATCGCTCCAAGTGCATTTGGAACCGTATCAGATGGACTGACGTTGTACCAGGCTCCGATAATTTTGCCCTGCTCATCTATCAGGAAGGACGAGCGGATTATCCCTATACTTTTTACGCCTAAGATTGTCCTTTCGCCCCAGACGCCGTAAGCATCGGCCATTTTATGGTCCGGGTCGCTGAGAAGTTGAAAGCCCAGTTTGTATTTTTCATCAAATTTTTTCTGGTCGTCCGGCTTGTCCGGGCTTATACCCAGCGCAGCGACGCCTGCATTTTTGAGCGGCTCAGCTGAATCCCGCACACTGCACGCCTGCTTGGTACATCCGGGCGTATCAGCCTTGGGATAAAAGTAAACGAGCACCTTCTTGCCCGAAAAATCGGACAGCTTGACCATTTTCATATCCTGCTCCGGCAGTTCGAACGCCGGTGCCGTATCTCCAATTTTTAATTTTACCATTTCTTTTCCTTTCGAAATGTCGACAGCCTTTTCTTTATGCTCGCAGCCGGCTAAAAAAAACAGGATGATAAGTGTTGTTGAAAGACTCAAAATTGCCGCAACCCGTCTTTTTGATTTTACATTATTTCCCGATTTGAATTCTTTATTATCCATTGTTTACCCCTTTCCACATTTACTCTTTTACTCATTCAGTCTTTTTACAATTTTTTAAAATCTGTAATCTATAATCTTTTTTTCTTTGTGTCTTAGTGCCTTGGTGGCTACGACCGTCTAAAAACGGCAACGATATTCTCTACTTCCACGACGAACAGGCGATTATCACCTTCGAAGTCGACTGGTATTGCACCTTTGGGATTGAACAGAACTTTGTCGTATTGTTTGAGTGGTATTTCAGGCATACTTTGAATCTCTGCTGATACTGCCACTACTCTGCCGGTGATGGTTGGGATTTCGATATTATCTGGGAGTTTGATACCGCCTTTGGTTTCTTTTTTATCTTCATCTTTACGGATGAGTACTCTTTTGCCGATAGGCTCGACTGTTTCTATTGGCTTTGATTCTGTGTTTTTTGTCTCTTTTTCCGACTGCATATATATCTCAAAAATCCTTAATTTATTTAAGCCTTATTGTTTACCCGTCAATGGCGTATTTTATCACCTGCTCGCCGGTTCACCAATTCTCAGTCTCGGCGGATATCTTCTATCTTTAATTCCTGTTTCTAACAGGATTACTGTTATTAATCTATCTTAATTTGGTTCAAATTCCAGAGAAATCTTGCCGGAAAAACAAATTCGGACTCTGTTATAACTTCTTTTGTTATAACACTATACAACCCTGAAATAATCTTGTCCAGCTCTAAATCCCCCTTTTTAACACCATTTTTCTTTAAAAAATAAAAAATAATTTTTTTGCTTTGATTTTAGTGGTAAATTTCTAATGAAACAGTGAACAAGTAGCCGATTATGTAGTATATAAAAATGTAATCTTCTTCTTCCTCCTCCTGCGAGCAGTATGCGTTTCTTCACCGGGCGCGACTGCTCGTTTTTTTTGTTTATTTTTCTGAAGTGGTTTTTGTGTTATTGGCGGATTGCGGGGATTAGAATAGTTTTTGTTTTGCTTTATAGGCGGTGGAAAAGAGATACAGAACAGAGATAATTTTTGTGGGAATTTAGGTAGTTTTTACTTTGCTGCTTGAGGCATTTTCTTCTTTGGTTTTGGCGCGGATTTTTTATCGGGGGCGGACGATTCGTCAGACTTCACAGAGGACTTTTTGCCATGGGCGGACGAATCGTCAGACTTTGCAGAGGATTTTTTGGCGGAGTCAGACGATTTGTCAGGCTTCGCAGAGGATTCTTTGCCAGACTTCACGGAGGACTTTTTGTCGGGGGTGGACGGTTTGTCAGACTTTGCAGAGGGGGTTTTGTCAGGGGCAGATGACTTGTCAGACTTTGCAGAGGACTTTTTACTTGGGTTGGACGGTTTGTCAGACTTTACAGAGGGGGTTTTATCGGGGTCAGACGATTTGTCAGACTTCGCAGAGGACTTTTTGCCGCGGCCGAGCAACTCGTCAGCTTTGTCCCGACTGGCGGGCGGCCATTGGCCCTTGGCCTGAAGGTCCTTCAAATTTTCCAAGTTCTTTATACTGATAATAGTTCTGCATCTCGGAAATTTATTGCAGCCCATAAACGGGCCTTTCTTGCTCTGACGTATCACAAGTTCGCCGGTCGAACATTTATAACATTTCAAACCCGTCGGCTCAGCAGGCGGTTTTGGCGGGACTATGTTGCCGGCTTTGTCAATCCGTAAAGCAGTTTTGCAGTTGGGATAATCCGAACAGCCTAAAAACTCACCAAACCTGCTGTGTTTTTTTACCATCGGTTTGCCGCACTTAGGACATTTATGCTCGGTAACCTCATCGACAATCATCTTGCCGGTTTTGTCGCAGGGACTGGTATATTTACAATCAGGATAACCAGAGCAGCTCAAAAATTTGCCATTCTTGCCGAAACGATAGACAAGATTTTTTTGACATTTCGGGCAGGTATATTCGCTCGGTTTGGTTTCGGCTTTTGCGTGCTCCATTTCCTTGCCGGCTGTTTCGAGGTCTTTTTTGAAAGGACCGTAAAATTCATTCAGCACTTTCACCCAATCAAGATGCTGCTCTTCAATTTTGTCGAGCTGCGCTTCCATATAACGAGTAAAGGCCATATCCATAATCTTCGGGAAAAATTCGCTGAGCTTGTCTGTTACGACTTCGCCGATATCCGTAGGCGAAAACTGCCTGTCTGCCTGCTCGACATAGCCCCTGTCCTGTATCGTGCTGATAATCGAGGCGTAGGTGCTCGGCCTGCCGATGCCCTCTTTCTCCAATGCCTTAACAAGCGAAGCCTCGTTGAAACGAGCCGGCGGTTTCGTGAAATGCTGGTCGGCCTTTATATCGACCGCGGCGACTTTGTCGCCCTTGTTTAACTGCGGAAGCTGCTGCTCGGCCGAAGCTGTATGCCAGATTTTGGTAAAGCCGTCAAAGACAAGAATCCTGCCCTGGGCTTTGTAGCAGCATTTGCCGACGGATGTATCAGCGGAAATTTCAAGCGTTGTCGTATTCCACTGGGCGGCGGCCATTTGCGAAGCGACGAACCTCGACCAGACGAGATGATAAAGTTTGTACTGCTCTTCCGTGAGTAAATCTTTTATCTGTTCGGGCGCTAAGTCGACATCTGTCGGCCTGACGGCCTCGTGAGCCTGCTGGGCGTTTTTGCCTGAAGCGTAGTAATTCGGTTTTTCCGGAACATAATTGCCGCCGATATTATTGCCGATATATTTTCTTGCATCATTCATCGCCTCGGGCGATAGATGCGTACTATCGGTTCGCATATAAGTAATCAGGCCGAGCGAACCCATCGAGCCGAGGTCGATGCCTTCATATAACTGCTGAGCGATTCGCATAGTGCGTTTGGTCGCGAAGCCGAGACGGTTGGCCGCCGACTGCTGAAGCGTCGATGTGATAAACGGCGGAGCAGGACGGGAACTCGAACTTTTGACCTGAATATCGCTGACAGCAAATTGAGCGTCTTTCAACGCCTGATATGTTTTTTGCGACTGCTGAGCGTTGTCGGCGGAAAATGTTTTGCCCGCTACTGTCGAAAGCTCAGCCTTGAAGGCACTATGGCCGGCAAGCCAGTCGTTCTGCTCGGCAAGCGTCGGGCCTTTGTCTTTTTCGTCTTTGGTTTCTACGAACTGCTGCCATTGCTTTGAGTATTCCGATTGCTTATCAGGCTTATTTGTAAAAATGGCGGGGATGAGCCAATATTCGACGGGAATAAATGCACGGATTTCCCTTTCGCGATCGACAATCATCTTTACGGCGACCGACTGAACGCGGCCGGCTGATAGGCCCCTTGCGACTTTCTTCCACAGGAGCGGACTAATCTGATAGCCGACGATGCGGTCGAGGATTCGCCTTGCCTGCTGGGCCATTACCTTGTCCATATCTATTTTGCCGGGGTTGGCAAATGCCAGCTCGATTGCTTTTTTTGTTATCTCATTAAAGATTACTCTGTTTGTTCTTTCGTCCGGCACACCAAGCACCTCTGATAAATGCCAGGCGATTGCCTCGCCTTCTCTGTCAAGGTCTGTCGCGAGGTAAAGTCTTTTGCAGTTTTTCGCAGAGGCTTTGAGGGAACTGACTAATTTACTTCTGCCAGCTGTAATTTCATAAGTCGGCTTGAAATTATCTTCAATATCGACGCTCAATCCTTTGGAAGGAAGGTCCCTGATATGTCCCATCGACGCATAGACTTCAAAATCGTCGCCAAGATATTTGTTTATGGTCTTGGCCTTTGCCGGAGATTCTACGATAACAAGATTTTTCCCTGATACACTTTTTGAACGAGTCGTTTTTGCCATAAGATAAGGACAAATACAAAATAGAGCTTGTATTGTCAAGAAAAAACGGATTTTATATTCGGACGTTGCCGCAAATAAGGGTTTTTGAGCGACTTATCTTCATATTTTTGAACGCGGCCGGTACGGCGAACGTAGTAATATAAAAGGTATATGAGCATTTGGGGGGTCTAAAAATGAATTTGACACATGATATTAAATGGTGGGACAAAAGAGTTCATCGGTGGGAACACAACTTTGTATTATCGTCCGAAAAACTTATGCATAACGAGACGTTCTGGATGATTTTGGTAATGTCGCTGATGCTTTTAGGTTTAATTGTTTTTACCTTTTTCATCCAAAACAACGCGGGCCATAGGATTTCCCCTCCAGGCCCACTGAACCTATTTTATCCTTATGTATAATTAGACCGGTGAACGCTTTTGGTTTTTGATGAGTTTTTGCAAAATGGGGGCCAGTTTTCGAATGGCATTTCCCCGATGGGAAATGCCATTTTTTTCTTCAGATGATAATTGCGCCACTGTTTTATTTAATGCCGGGACGAAAAAAATCGGGTCGTAGCCGAAACCGCTGCTGCCCGCTTGGTTTTCAGCAATAACTCCTTCGAGTTTTCCCTGAGTTTCAATTAAGACTTTTTCAGGACTGGCCAAACATAAACAACAAACAAATCTTGCTGTTCTTTTTTCTGGCGGGACATTTTCAAGCAGTTTTAAAACTTTGGTCATATTTTTGTGGTCGAGAAGGGTTCTATTCTCCCCCGCTCCATTACTGTCGCGGCTCTGTTTACTGAAACGAGCAGACATTACGCCGGGTGCACCATCAAGGGCATCGATAACCAGTCCTGAATCGTCGGCCAGCGTCCAAAGACCTGTTTGTTTGGCGTAGCCGAGTGCTTTTTTGCGGGCGTTCTCGTCGAAAGTTTCGCCGTCCTCTTTTACCTCTTTTACGTTTGGAAAATCAGCGAGACTTTTCCACTCAATATCGAAATCGAGCATCTCTGAGATTTCTTTGAGTTTGCCGGGATTGGTCGTGGCTACAAGTATTTTATTCATCGCGACCAGTCCTGAATCAACTTTTGGGTTTGCTTCGCATTGTGTTTCATTCGTATCCGCCAAATCAGTTCTTCGGGACTGACGGTGCGGATGCTGGAGGGAAGCCGATTGGCGCACCAGATTACGGGACTGCAGCCACGGGTTCCGCCGTTTTGGGCGGCGTTCCGCTGCGACATATTCTCGCCGTTTTCGTCATTGCCGGGTGAATTTTTAAACCACGACCAGGCGTGAATGTTTACCCAATCGTATCGAGGCAGTTCATTTGCCGGCGTATTCTCAATGGTCTGACGAATTTCGCGGGCGATTTTGGCCGGTGTGCCGCAGCGAGCGCGGCTGTTCTTGTTCTCCCATATCAAATAGCGGACTGAAATCACGGGGACTTCGATTCCGCTTTGGTCTTTAACCCAGAAAACTTTGCCGCCGCCGGCTTCATAATGGTCATATTGCCAAACAAGAATCGCAAGAAGCCCATCAGTTTGGTTCGCGAAAGTTTCGTAAGCTTTTAGAACATCCGGCGAATCTATTTTGGATACATTAAAGCCGATGATGCGGGTATTATTTTTTTTCATAATAGACCAGGTTCGCTGTGCATGTTTGGCGAGCAATTCCCAGCGGTTTGGGCGCTCAATAGCGAAGAGGTCGGGGTAATAATATCCGCCGCCCCATTCTAAAAAATAATCATTAGGCGTTCGCGTGGATATCGCGTAGTTTATTGCCTCGGGATTTAATTGCGAAAGATGGGCAAAGCAGCAGGACCAGCCGAAAGGAATTTTTCCCCTGTCAGGATTGGCCCAATAATATTGGCTCTCGTCGGCGCGGAAAAAATTACCCTCAGAAAAATTCACATTATCGCCGTCAGAATCGATGAAACAAACAGCGCTGCGGGTGTCGTTGAAATCTATCGCTTGCGGGTCGAAACTTTTAACTTTGGATTGCTGAGTTTTTTCGCTGCCGGCCATAAGAACCGGCAGATTATTGCACCAGTCAGTAGCCGTCTGGATATGTCCCCAGCGAGAGGATAATCCTGTCGTTTTGAACTCGTCGCCGCCATTGCAGCCGAGAATCGGCGAGAGCGGCTGGAGCCATTTCATTACCGCAGGCGCTGGCTCATCATAACCGAACATTGTAAAGGCTTTCTGCGCAATGGCCAAATCGCGGACATTCGGTTTTTTCGGGTCCTGGGTGCAGACCATTCTGCGGTTAAAACGGTCTTTATATGTTTCAAAGCACCAATCCTGGGTTTTGTCGCGCACATCCATCAGCATATTTAATCCGTGTTTTTTGGCTTCCTGCTCGATAGTTTCGTCCACGATAACGCCGTCGAGAAGAGCCGCTAAACTTGTGGCAATATTGACGGAGCAATTCATGCCGGGGCGATGCTGATTAAACTCGCCTTTGGAATTGTCTAATCTGTAAAGAATATAACCTTTTATAATTCCTTTTTTTGTGTAGCGGTCAATCAGTTCCCAAACGCCGAAAGTGCCGCGAATCTCCACTTGCGGATTACGCTTCAACAGGCGGGTAAGCCAATCCTCTACATCGATATTGTTAGTGTTCACCCAAACCATTTCGTCAAAGCCGCCCTCATTGACTGCCTTTGCTGCCAGACCCGCTATTGATTGTGCCATCATCTCATAGGGCAGATTATATTCACTTGTGTTTGCCGTTCGCGCCAGAGCTTTAGGCATTGTCTGCACCGGCCACCAGCGGTTATCGTCCGCCCAAACTGGCGAAAAAGCAATCGACATTAAAATTTGGGCAATGCAGATTATTTTTGTGAAAGACATTTTCAGCTCAAAAGCTTTTTAAGCAAAGCGCGCTGGAAGTGGAGACGGTTTTCGGCCTCGTCGAAGACAATCGAATTTGCCGATTCCATAGCCTCATCGGTAATTTCATAGCCGCGATACGCCGGCAGGCAATGCATAATCTTTGCCTTGGGCGCCTGGGCAAGCAGTTTGGCATCGACGGCGAAGCCCTGAAAATCGGCGACTCGTTTTTGCTTTTCATCTTCCTGCCCCATACTTACCCATGTGTCGGTGTAAATAATATCAGCGTCTTTGACCGCTTTGTAAGGGTCATTAACCTGAGTCGTGGTGCCGGCGGTTATTTCATTTGTGCGAGTAATCGACTCTTTGTCAAGTTCATAACCTTTCGGCGAAGCGATGACAATTTTCATTCCTAATTTCGCACAGCCAAACGCAAGGGAACGCGCGACATTATTGCCGTCGCCGATATAGGCGATTTTTACGCCTGTCAGTTTTCCAAAATGCTCACGGATAGTCATAATATCCGCCATCGCCTGGCAGGGATGCGACCAGTCGGTAAGAGCGTTTATAACGGGAATCTCGGCGTATTTCGCAAGCTCAATAATTGTTTCGTGCGCGAATGTTCTGGCCATAATGCCGTCGGCGTAGCGTTCGAGAACACGAGCCATATCCTTTATCGGTTCGCGTTTGCCGATTCCGCCGATGTCTTCGGGCTTGACATAAATCGGATGTCCGCCGAGCTGTGCCATAGCAATCTGAAAACTCATCCGCGTCCGCAGGCTGGGCTTTTCGAAAAGCATAACCAGACTCTTGCCGGCAAGACAAAGGTCGCGGTTGCCCTTTTTGTAATACTTCTTGAGCGTATCGCTCAAATCGAGCAATTCAAGAAGTTCTTGTGTTGAACAGCTGCTTACAGATAAAAAATCTTTCATTAGACACCTATTTTACTTCAAAAAACAATTAACCCCCAACATAAAGTTGGGGGCTTTCGGATACCCCGCCAAAGTATTGGCGGGGCTAACCAATATTCTTTAAAACATTATCAAGAATTTTAACCGCTTCGTCAATCTGCTTTGCGGTAACATTCATCGCAGGCATAAAACGCAGGACGGTATCCTGCGTGCAATTTATGCGCAGGCCGTTTTTAAGGCAATCGGCGACAATCTGTGCGCCCGGGGCTTTCAGCTGAATGCCAATCATCAGGCCTTTGCCGCGAATATGGTCGATTACGCTGTACTTTGCTTTTAACTGGCTGAGCTTGTCGGCTGCGTATTGACCCATCTTTTGAGAATTTTCAATCATCGCTTCTTCGTCAATCGCTTCAATCGTCGCAACGGCCGCGGCACAGGCGATACAGTTTCCGCCAAACGTCGAGGCGTGCGTGCCCGGCACAAGCGAAGCTGCAATTTCGGGTTTGGCCATCATAGCGCCGATAGCGACACCTCCGCCGAGCGTTTTTGACAATGTGATAATATCAGGCACAACATCAAAATGCTGATAGCCGAACCATTTGCCTGTTCGACCCATTCCGGTTTGAACTTCGTCAAGAATCATTCTGGCGCCGGTTTTGTCGCAAAGCTGACGAATCGCGCGCATATATTCCGGGGTCGCGACGTGAACGCCGCCTTCGCCCTGAATCGGCTCAATCATCACAGCGGCAACTTCATCGTCGAACGCTTTTTTCAATGCGTCAACATCGTTAAACGGCACATAAACAAATCCCGGCACTACAGGCTGAAAACTTTCGAATTTTTTCGGCTGGGCCGTGGCGGTCATAGCACCGAATGTTCTGCCGTGAAAACTGCCGAACGCGGTTATGTATTTATATTTTTTCTTTTCGGTGGAAATCCGAGCCAGTTTTAACGCAGCCTCGTTGGCCTCTGCGCCGCTGTTGCAGAAAAAGCATTTTCCGCCGAACGCTCGCTGACTGAGCATTTGTGCCAGCCGTCCCTGCAGCTCGGTATAAAACGTATTATCCATATGCAGCAAAAGTTTTGCCTGCTGCTGAATGGCTTTTACAACCTTCGGATGGCAGTGGCCGATGCCGCTGACCGCCCAGCCGGGAAATAAATCAAGAATCTTGCCGCCGTCGGCATCATATATATAGCTTCCCTGGCCGCGGACTATCACTCGCGGCAATCGCGAATAATTACCTATCACATATTCATCGAACAATTTAATTACATCATTTGTGTTCATAATTTTTCTTCTGTCTTCCTATTTAGTTATCTGTGTTCCGACGCCTTCTTCCGTATATATCTCCAGCAGCAGCGAATAGAGGATTCTGCCGTCGATTATGTGAGCCTTCTTTACGCCGCCCGCCAGGGCGATAAGGCAGGCCTCAACCTTCGGCAGCATACCTTCGGTTATTATGCCGGACGCAATCATTTGCTTTATTTCCGTTTCGGTCGCGCTGGAAATATTGCTTTCCGGGTCGTTGACGTCTTTCAGGATGCCGTTGGTATCGCTTACCGAGACGAATTTTTCCGCTTCGACGGCGGCAGCAACTTTGCCCGCTGCGCTGTCGGCATTAACGTTAAGCTTTCCGCCGCCGCGGTCAATTGCGACAGGCGCTATTACCGGAATCGTCTCGTTGGCGCAGAGCGTTTTTAACAACTGGCTGTTTACGGTCTTGACATCGCCGACAAGGCCGAGGTCTATTATTCTGCCCTGCGAATCGGTCATCCGCAGCGGCTCCGCGAATAGAACGCAGCTGCTGAGCGAATGCAGACCCATCGCGTCGCAACCGAGCTGTTTTATCGTATCGCAGATGGATGCGTTTATATCGTGCACAAGAACATGCTCGACAATAGCCATTGTCCGTTCGTCTGTGTATCGTCGGCCGTTGACCCATTGCGGCTCGAGGCCGGACTCGTTCATCGCCTTCGTTATCGCCTTGCCGCCGCCGTGAACCAGAACAGGTCTGATGCCGACGGTAGCCATAAAGACAACGTCAGCCAGCAGCTTCTTTTGAAACTCAGGCTCGTCAATAACGCTTCCGCCGAGCTTGACAACGACGATTTTGCCGCGAAACTGGCGAATATACTCCATCGCGTCAACGAGTGCTTTTGCTTTTTCTATCGCTTTTTTCAACTTGTTTCTCCAAAAGTAAAACCCGCCATAGGCGGGCAAGCTTCCTAACTTGGAAACGAGCAATTATATATATTCCAATCCGAAGGGGTCAAGAAAGATTTGCCTTTTTAATCGGTCTTTTTACAGAAAAGCCTTATTTTGAGGGTGAATGACAGAATCTATTATTCCCGGGCATCAAGTTCAGCAATAACACTCTGGATGCCAGACACCACTCGAGCCATACAATCATAGTTGATTTTATCCGGCGTGTCATCAGGCTTATGATAGTACTGATAACGAAACGGTGCAGAATCGGTAATCATAATCGCTGGATAACCGTGCTGCCAAAAAGACCAATGGTCCGACCAGTTGATACCCACTATGATTTCAGGAACAGCGCCTCCTTCGGATGGAAACAGACAATTTTTACGAAAAGAAGCAATGGCGGTATGAAGCAGTTTTCGAGAATTGCCCATATTGCTGATAAAACCTATGAAATTGCCTTCAGAAGGATAAACAAGATTAAATGGAGGAGGGTATTTCTGACTTTTTGGTTTGTCGCTATAACAGCCAATGGTTTCAAGGCTTAGCATAGCAATGATATTGTCGCCTTTATCACGGCAGCTTTTGGCGTAAACCATGCTGCCCATCTGGTCCGTATGATAAAATGGAGGCTCTTCGTTGGCAAAAAGTACAAAACGTAATGTGCGAACATTTGTGCATCCGGCAAAATAGCGCGCCAATGCAAGTGTAGCTGCTACGCCAGAGGCGTTATCGTTGGCACCGGCAGTTCCATACGCCGAATCGTAGTGTGCGCCAATAACTATGATCTGTCCGGGATACTTTGTTCCTGCCTTTTCAGCTTCGATGTTGTAACAAGTTTTGCCCTGGGCTTCATACCCCTGTCGGCGGACTTTATAACCAGCCTGAACAAGGGAAGCTTCTATGAAGTCGCCCGCAATAGTGTACTGTTTATAGCTCCAGATATTACGCTCGCCTATTTCTCCGGCGAGTTGATTTACATCACGGAGAAGTTCATTCCTTATTAATATTTGTTTGTCCGTTAGGGCGGGTAATTGCCCTTTATAACTTTTTCCAGGCATTCTTATCATAAAGAAATATCCCCATAAGCACACAACCATAAGAAATAACGCCAACGAAATAAGCCTGATAATTGCGCCGCGAGTAATGATTTTTATACGAAATTTATTTTTTCCGTTTGTTGACCCAGGTGCAGATATTTCAGGCGTGCCGCTTTCTTCCGCTTGCATTAACTATCTCCCGTAAAAAGCAAAAATAGCCAACGATCGGATTCGAACCGATAACCCCCGGTTTACAAAACCGGAGCTCCACCGTTGAGCTACGTTGGCAATAAGGACAAGAGTTTACAGGAAAGGCCTGTTTCTTGCAAGTAAATTCAAAAAAGCCTACATCTCAAATACTTCGCCGGGCGATGGAATATGGACGTTTTTCATTCCCGCTTCACGAAGCCTTTCGGAGAAAAAATCAAGGGCGTTCTGCTCGCCGTGGACGCAAAAAGCATGTTCGATATGCGATGCGCCGCATTTGTCGAAATAGTCGAGCATCTCGAACTCGTCGGCGTGGGCGCTTAAGGCGGAGATTTCCTCGACTTGGGCCCTGAGCGGCAGAGGTGTGCCGAAAATTTTTACTTCTTTGCGATGTTCGGCGATTCTGCGGCCGAGAGTATTTTCAGCCATATAGCCGACTATCAGTATGATATTCCTGGGGTCGGTAATATTGTTCTTGAGATGATGAAGTATCCTGCCCGCTTCGCACATTCCGGAAGCTGAAATAATAATCATCGGGCCCGACATTTCGTTAAGCGATTTAGACTCCTCGACGCTTTCGGTATATCGCAGATTTTCAAAGTCAAAAGGTTTTCGGCCGTCAATCAGAAACTCCACCGCCGCCGAGTCCCAGCATTCCCTGTGCTTTCTGTAAACGTCGGTCGCTGCGCTGGACAGCGGCGAATCGACAAAAATCGGCAGCGGACAAATCTGCCCCTCGGCGTACAGTTTATTCAGAAGGTAAACAACGTATTGTGTCCTGCCGACGCTGAACGCCGGGATAATAAGTTTGCCTTTTGTCGCGCAGATTTTATCGACAACTTCCTTGAGAGCGGCCTTTACATTCGCGGCGGGCGGATGCCTGCGGTCGCCGTAAGTGCTTTCGGTAATTAAATAATCGATATCCTTTATGACAACAGGGTCTTTGAGAATCGGTATATCCCGCCGGCCGATGTCGCCGGTGAACATCAGTTTCTTTGCGCTGCCGTTCTCTTTGAAATTTATTTCCGTAAATGCCGAGCCCATAATATGCCCCGCATCGTGAAAGCAAACCTCGATATTGTCGAAAATTTTAAAAGGCGCTGAATATGGAATCGGCGCAAGATGTTTGGCCGCGATATTGGCGTCTTCGACCGTGTAAAGCGGCTCGAAAAGCTTTTTGCCCTGTTTTGCCCGCTTCCTGTTGACAAATTCAATATCGTGAATCTGGATGCGGGCGCAATCCTGAAACATTATTTCGCACAAATCGGCAGTCGCGTCGGTACAGAAGATTTTGCCTTTGTAGCCATTTTTGACGAGCGTCGGAATATTGCCGCTGTGGTCCATATGGGCGTGAGACAAGAGCATCACGTCGATTTTGGAGGGGTCAACGAGGAAATTGCGGTTCTTCTCGAAGGCTTCTTTTCTTTTGCCCTGAAACAGTCCGCAGTCTAAAAGGATGTTTTTGCCGTTGATTGTTACAATATGAGCCGAGCCGGTAACCTCCCGCGCAGCCCCGTGAAAAGTTATTTTCATTATATGCCTTTAAACGAAATTTACTTATGTATCGATATTTTACCAGAAAAAGGCGATTTAAGCCAGTTTATTTTTCGGCAAAGTGCTTTTGAGTACTAATGAGCAGCGGCAGCGAAGCCGTCTGGGAAAGAACAGAAAAAACAATAAGCGAGGTGAGCGAAAAATCATAAAGAACGCCCATCAGCGCACTGCCTAAAAACCAGCAGATACCATAACCCGCATTGAAAATGCCGTAACCTGTGCCACGTTTGGCTATTGGGACAAAATCGGCTACCGCGGCCCTTATAATAGATTCCTGAGCCCCCATACCGATAGACCAGAGCATGATTCCAATAACAATCGCTATCGGCGAAAGCGAGAAAGCGAAAATCGCAAAGAGAGACGAAATCGCTATGGCAGTCGCCAGCGAAAGCAGCTTCTTTTTATCGTACCATCTTCCAAATAAAAGCGCCGCCAAACCGTCAAGACCCATCGCGATGGCGTAAAGAAGCGGAATCCATTTATCAGCGAAAATGTTTCTTTGTTTTATATGATATGCAATCAGGGGATAATCGGCGAAACCTGCCGCGACAAGTCCGATGGCCGTAAGGTAAAGCCAAAACGCCGTCGGCAATTTGCCGTCGCCCTGAGCCGGTGTTTGGGTTTCGAGTTTTTGCGGATGCGGATAAATGGATCGGGCCATTAAAAGCACTGTAATCGCCATAATTGCCGGTATGGCAAGAACCGCAAAGGCATAACGGTACGAGCCGTTAATCGCAAGAACAATCATCACAATAAGCGGGCCTGTCATAGCGCCGATTTGGTCCATCGCCTCGTGAATCGCAAAGCCCCATCCCCTGCCGACTGTCGCAGTCGCGTGCGAAAGCATTACATCGCGGGCGGGTGTACGAATGGATTTGCCGATTCTCTCGGTTATTATCAGTGCGACCGCTATCGGCCAGTGATGGGTCAGCGCCAGTAGCGGAACCGCCAGCAGATTAACCACATATCCGACAACGGTTATCAGCCAGTATCGGCGGGTTTTGTCGGTCAGCAGGCCGGAGAAAAACCTCAGGCCGTAGCCGAGCAGTTCGCCCAGCCCCGCCGTAACGCCGACAACCGTGCCGCTTGCGCCAAGAATTGCAAGATAAGGGCCGGTCAGGCTTCGGGCCGATTCATAGGTCATATCCGCAAGAAGGCTGACAAAGCCCAGCAGCAAAATAAATCTCATAGCCGATGTTCGATTATTTTCCATCTTTTGTATTATACCGATAAGCTATTACATTAACTTTTTCGAGGGTAACCATTCCCTCTTTTATCATATCGTCGAGCTGCGGCAAAATACTTTCAATTTTTTCTGCGGAGTCCACAATCTCAATTACAATAGGCAAATCTTCCGAGAGCCTGAGGATATTTGCCGAATGCATTCTGCTGTCGGCCCCAAATCCCATCAGCCCTCGCAGAACGGTGGCTCCGGCCATACCTTGTTTTCGTGCCAGATTGACTATGGCCTCAAACAAAGGTTTTCCTTCAAACTTATCCGCCTCGCCGATAAAAATCCGCAAAAGCTTCGCTTCCGACGGCAGTTTCATAACAATTCCTTTCACTTAGACCAATCTGCCGATTGTCAGACCGATTATAATACTAACTAATCCGAGAACATTTTGCAGTAAAATATTTGCTGACGCCCAAAGCCACTGCGACTCATCAAGCATCTGTGCCGTTTCAAAAGCAAACGAGGAAAACGTGGTAAAGGCCCCGAAAAAGCCGACAAAAATGACCATTCGCATCTGTCCGCTGATTGACAGCCTGCTTTCCATAAATGCCCAGAGCAGTCCGAACACAAGGCAGCCGATGATATTGACCGCGGCCGTACCAAAAGGAAAATCAGTCGTTATATTCCTCTGAACAAGACCGCCGAGCCAGTATCGTGCAAGTGTCCCTGCTGCGCCGGCGACAGCAAGATATAAAATTTTCGGTAACATACAAAATTTCCGCAACAAATAATAGTGTCGTTTGAAATTTGAGCCGGAGAGGACACAAAAAAACTCCCGCAGCATCGTTCACTGTAGGAGTCATCAGCCTTTTGGGCGGTTATACGGAGAACTCCATCTCCAAAATCATTTTACATAAAATCAGCAGGAATTACAAGGCCTTATTTGCTTTTTTTTACCGCAGATGCAGAAAACAGGATAAATCTTTTTGTTTTTGGGTATTTCAAAAACATTTTTATATATCACAGAAGCCATTTTAAGACTTTTTATGTGTTTTGCTATATCTTCCGGCTCAAAACCATTATGCACTACAACGCCCTTTTCGTGGAAAGATCCGTCCTCGGCACAAAGGTCGGCGATAGCAAGCCACCCGCCTGGCTTAAGTAATTGGGCAAGCTTTGTTATCGCTGTGAACGCATCGGCAATATGATGCATAGCCATTGCTGAAACGATAAGGTCGAATGTTCTGTTCAAAGGCTTGTCTTTTGTAATATCGAAATTTACCGCTTCAATATTTTTTACATTCCCGTCTGTAATTTTTTTACGAACCTGTGCAAGCATACCATCCGACACATCCGCCGCACAAATCGAAGCAGCCTTGTCCGAAAGCAGAAAACTCAGCAGTCCCGTTCCGCATCCATAGTCCAGAACTGAAAATTGTTTATTTAATGAAATTGTCCCAAGAATAAATGCTGCAATCGCGCCTGTCAGTTCGCGTCTTACAGGATTATCGTCCCACGCTGCCGCCTGTTTATCGAAATATTCATTGCTCATAAATTTAAACGGCAGTATAAATCATATAGAGCCCGCCTGCAAGGACAAGTATGCCGCAGATTTTCTTGAGTATTACCGCCCCCTTTGATTTTTCGTTCCAGCTCATATAGTGCTCAACTACTTCGGTAAACGTGCCGGCAAAAATGATTACCGAACAATGCCCGATTCCGTAAACGAGCAGCAGTAAAACGCCGTAAGAAATATTTGTCGAAGCAAGTCTGAAAGTAACCGCCAGCATAGGCGCCATATACGCGAACGTGCAAGGCCCCAAGGCGATTCCGAAGACAAGGCCTAAAATAATCGCGGCAAAGAGGCCCTTTTGTTTCATACCGACTTTCGCCGGCCCTGAAAACGGCATCGGAATTACATCGAGCAGATGGAGCCCAACGAGGAAAAATATCGCAGCGACGAAATAATTTCCATATCTGCCGACACTGCCCATCATTCGCCCCGCCGCGGCGGTGATTGCGCCGATAATCGCAATAGTTATCAGTATTCCTACCGCAAATAATGTCGAAATCCAGAATGCTCTTTTTGTCGAGATTCTGCCCTGCTCGTCGATGAAGCCGACGATAAGCGGGATACTCGCCAGATGGCAGGGACTAAGCAGAATGCTTAAAACGCCCCAGATAAACGAGGCGGTTATCGCAATGGCTGCTGTCCCTTCGACAGCGTGTGTTAATTTTTCAAATAATTGTTCCATTTATTGCTTCTTAGAAAAGTCGAAACCAAACGTTTTCCACTTCGCCAGAATATCTTCTTTCGAGAAGTATCCTTCATGTCTGAAAAGTTCTTTGCCGTCCGGGTCTATGAAAATCTGTGTCGGTATTACTCTTATGCCGTATTTTGTGCCATAAGCCTCGTTTTTCCAGACATCGTAAAATTCCACTTTGAGTTTGCCTGCATATTCCTTCGTCAATTCTTCGAGTACCGGTTTCATCATTTTGCAGGGAATGCATTTATCCGCGCCCAAATCGACCAAAGTCGGCAATTTTTGAGGCTGAATATTTTCAGTAGCCGCGGCAGGTGCGATTTTTTCAGACTGAACTGCTGTTGTTTCAGATTTTTTTATCTCCGACTGCGGCTGGGCGGCCTGATTTTCTTTCTTTTTGAGTACAACAACAGCAGCCACCGCCGAAACAAGGAGCAAAACTATAATTATTTTCCACAGACTTCTCATTTGATCATTTCCTTTATACGTTCAACATTAGGCAGACCGCCGGCGACCTTTACCTGACCATCTACGACAAGGGCGGGCGTTACCATTACGCCGAATTTCATTATATCGCTTATTTTTGTAACTTTTTCCAGTTCATATTCGATTCCGAGTTCATCGGCGGCCTGTCTGGTCAAATCGGCAAGTTTCGTACACTTTTGACAGCCTGTTCCGAGTATTTGAATCTTTTTCATATAACCTCATTAACAAAATATTTTTTCTTTATCCAAAGACTGACATTTACCAGACTAATCAGGGCTGGGACTTCAACAAGCGGGCCGATAACAGCGGCGAAGGCCTGGCCGGAGTTGATGCCGAAGACCGCTACCGCTACGGCGATAGCCAATTCGAAATTATTGCTGGCCGCAGTAAAAGACAGCGTCGCGGATTGCTTATAATTTGCGCCGGCTTTTGCGCTGATGAAAAATGTAATGAAAAACATCACGACAAAATAAATCAGCAGCGGCACTGCGATACGAAGCACATCCATCGGCAGCGAAACTATAAATTCACCCTTGAGACTGAACATCACAACAATTGTGAAAAGCAGAGCAATCAATGTAATCGGGCTGATTTTGGGAATGTATTTTTTGTCAAACCAGTCTCTGCCTTTGGATTTTATCAGGACGAATCGGCTTACTATGCCGGCAATGAACGGTATTCCAAGATATATAAAAACGCTTTTAGCGATTTGAGCAATGCTTACATTAACGACAGTTCCCTTCAATCCGACCAGCGGCGGCAAAACTGTGATAAAGATATACGCATATACCGAGAAGAAAAGAACCTGAAATATCGAATTGAACGCGACAAGTCCCGCGGCATATTCGGTATCGCCGCCTGCGAGGTCGTTCCATACGATAACCATCGCGATGCAGCGGGCAAGGCCTATCATAATAAGGCCAATCATATACGCAGGATAGTCCCGCAAAAACAGAATCGCCAATACGAACATTAAAACCGGGCCGATGACCCAGTTTTGTACCAGCGATAATCCCAAAATTTTGTAATTTCTGAAGACCCCGCCCAACTCTTCATATTTTACCTTCGCCAAAGGCGGATACATCATAAGTATCAAACCTATCGCTATGGGAATATTCGTTGTGTCATATTGAAAAGCGTTCCAGAATTTTACAATTGGATGATAAAGGAAGCCGGCTCCGACGCCGAGAAACATCGCCAGAAAAATCCATAGCGTCAGAAACCTGTCGAGAAACGATAATCGTTTTGTTATGCCGCCTGTTGTCATTGCAAAAAACTTCCTTTATAAAACCATATTGAAAAGATAACCGATAATTATAATGCCGGCGGCGACGATGCCGAAAAAGGTAAAGACCAATCTCGGCTTTAAAATATTCCGCAGGATAATCGCCTCCGGCAGCGACAATCCTATTACCGCCATCATAAACGCAAGAACCGTTCCCAGTGCCGCGCCTTTTTCCAGCAGCGCCTTAACAATCGGTATTATCCCCGCCGCGTTGGAATACATCGGCACTCCGAGCAGTACGGCAGCCGGTACAGACCACCACGCGCTTTTGCCCATAAACGAAGCAAGAAAATCCTGCGGCACATATCCGTGAATTCCCGCACCGACCGCTATTCCCAGAATCACATAAATCCAGACTTTCGAAACAATGTCTCGCACCGCGGTCAGACCGCAATTGACTCTATCCTGCCGGCTCATAGTCTGCTGAACATCGGTCTGGGCAACCTGAGTTTGGAAAACCCACGGCTCAATATATTTTTCCATATGCAGTCTTCCGAGAATCCACCCGGCAACTATCGCGATTAACAATCCAACACCCACATACAGCGCCGCGACCTTCCATCCGAACATTCCGAAAAGCAAAACAAGAGCAATTTCGTTTATCATCGGCGCGGAAATCAAAAATGAAAACGTAACCCCAAGCGGAACGCCGGCAGTTACAAATCCTATAAACAATGGAACCGCCGAACACGAGCAGAAAGGCGTAACAATGCCAAGCAGCGCAGCCAGAACATTTCCTACTGCCTCTGTTTTGGAACTTAAAATAGCCCTGGTCTTTTCAGGCGTAAAAAAAGAACGAATAATGCCTATTACAAAGACAACTATAACAAGCAGCATCAAAACCTTCGGCGTTTCAAAAACAAAAAACTCAACTGAAGAGCTAAAATGTCTGCCCTGCTCCAGCTTCAGCAGAGAATATGTAAACCAACCGGCGAAAGCCGACAGGTTTGAATAAATCAGCCACCATATCACCGCCCCCGCCGCCGGCAGCAGAATCCATTTTAAAACTTTTGTCTTCATAGAACCCTTAACAATTTCTCGCTGTCTTTGGCCTGCTGTATGAGACAGGTTGTTACGCATTTGAAAAAGTCCAGAACACATTTAGCTTTCAGGCTGTATATCACCTTCAGTCCTTCCTTTCGGCATTCAAGAACGCCGCAGGAAACCAAAACAGACAGATGTCTTGATACATTGGACCGTTCCGACCCGACGTATTTTGCGATATCACAGACGCACTGCTCGCCGTCTTTTAAAAAGTCGAGTATCGCAATCCGCAGCGGATGTGCCAGCGACTTTAAAACCTCCGCTTGTCTTTCGTAAACTATTTGCCGTGATTTTTCTGTCATAATTCACCCTTAAATATATAACTATGTGATTATATACTCATATAGTAACATATGGGTTCAGAAATGCAATATTTTTTGTGAAAAATTTATTTGTTTAAGTGTTCCTGTGCCCTGATTGCAAGTCCTGCTCCTGCAATGAGTAACAGACCGAAAAACCACTGCGGGCCGTTCAAATGTTCATCGAATATAACCCGTGAAACCAGCAGAACCAAAAACGGCTGGGCAAGAACCACCAAAGGCGGAATTGTCGAGCCTATCCTTTTTATAGCAGCGTAAAATGTAACGTGCGATGCAGAAATGCTGGCCGCCGCGCTGAAGGCGAGCAATCCCCACAAATTTACCGATAAATTCATACACCCTGCCGGCTTGCCGAACATAAATGCCAGTCCGCCGAGCGCCGCCGTTGTATATACCGATACGATTGCAAAGCTCGTCATCGAGTCGTCGTTTTTAAGCAAAGTTTTTATCGCTATGGTGTACATCGCCCAGGTTATTGCAAAACCCAATGTCAGAATGATGCCGATTATGGATGCCCTCGTCGAAAAATCCTGTTTAAAAACCGTTACTCCGACAATACCAATTATCGCGATAAAAAAAGATGCCCAGAAACTTGCGCTTCGAATCAGCCGGCGTTCATCAGCAAAGAAAATCAGCGATATCGCCACAGTCCATAGAATTGAGGATTTGGCCAAAAGCGTAATAAAGGCAGGGTCGCTGTAATAAAACGCCGCTCCCCAGCAGCACTGCATCAGGACATTAATAACAGCTATAATCAAAGTCTTGCGCCACAGGTCTTTTGCGAAAATATTTTTTTTCTGCGAAAGCAAAACGAAAGGCAGCATTACCGCGACCGCAACGGCGTATCGCAGGAAATTCTGCGTCCAAAAGTCGATATGAGGCGCGATATATTTTATGACTATCGGCCCAGGCACCCCGCAAAACAGCGACAGCACGGCAAACGCCGTCCCCGCAATATTGAATTTCCTGTTAGTTTTTTCCATATGAATTGTAGTTATATACAGTTACCCAATTTGAGATTCTTTTTTCTCATCTGAGTCTGATACTTCCAATTTTGCCGTAAACATACCCAATAGCATCAATAATGCTATTATCAGAAATATTATGTTTAAATCTCTTATAGCTTCTATTTTTGAAAATAGTAAACGAATAATAAGAAGAATGCACCCGATAAAGCCCCCCGTATTTATCATTCTCCAAGGCCACTTTGACCAGATAAGAAGTTTTCCGCAATGAGGACAAGGCGAGGATTTTCTAAAACCAGCCCCAGCCCAATTAGCAAACTTCCAGCTTTGTATCCAACTTATTCGTTTGCCGCAAGAAGGACACCAATATCTTGCTATCGTCATAATGCCACCTGTCTTTAGCCTAATACTTACCTCAATAAAATAGTAGCGAACGTTTACTTAATTTTGATTTTTCTTATCCCTACTGTATTCTGTATTCTTCTTTATTTATTTTTATCGTTTTATCAAATGATTTTGAACTTTGAAATTCAAATTTCTGATTTGCTTCAACGATAACGCTTTTACCATTTATCCTGATTGAAATTTCTTTGTTTGGCTCTCTTTTATGCAGGATATTGGCAAGTGTAATCGCTTTTTCGATACCATCGCCGCGGGCGTAATTGGCGACTTCATCCGGCTGCGCCAGCCTCTTATTATCGTATATTGATTCATTGGGCATATCCTTGAGCCATTTGAAACATTCTTCAATAGATTTATCTTTGGTCATTTCAATTGAGACCGGATTTCGTTCAATTGCCGATTTGATAAAAGGCTTCCAGTCGCAGCTTTCCATATCCCGATACGCGTAAAACGCAAGGTCAGCGACGACATTAGTACCTCTTATGCTTTTGAGGTAATCGATTATCTGTTCTCTCGACATATCTGGTGAGATTTTTATCGGCTCTGTCGGTATGTAATTTTTTTCTCCGGCAGGCAGCTTCGGCTCGATATGTAAAAAGTCGTAAAGCTCATTCACAAACTTCCGGGAATCAGGTATATATTTTGCGAAAACTTCCGTAATGTCCGCCCTGCCCTGTTCGGTTCTAATATCGGGCTTTTTCTTTCTCATAAATTCTTCGAACTGGTCACAGCGGATTCTGCCGGGGGAAGGCTCGGTTGAAAACTCGCCGTCAAAGACTTCTTCGAGCATTTGTTTATGCGAGCAGTCGGAAACTTTCAGCGGGCTTAGATGTTCGTAGTTGAAAAGGTCTTCTGCATTGACAAATTGCGGATTGGTTCGGCATTCCTTGCAGAACTGAAAATATTTTTGATAATCCGGATTAGCCCGCAGGAAATTAACCATCATAGCCGTTGATAATTCCGCCTTCAGAAAGCCTTTTAGTTTGCCGCAAAATCTGTCGTAAATATTTTTGTCGATTGTCGCGTCGGAATAAAGGCAGTGAACAAGTCCGCTTGTGTGTTCGACTATGGTTATCTGTTCGTTTCGCAGTGCCCGCTGCGCCTTGTTGGAAAGTTCCGTGCCGTTGAACCACATCGCGTTGGTAACTAATCTTCTGTTATTGGTGATGACCCCGCCGTTGATATCTATGAAGTTTTGCGAGTGCAGCGGCGTTAAAACCATATAAATATCTTCAAGCGGTATTCCGCAGACGATAAATGCCGCCGCGGCGTAAAGCGTTGACAGCGATACACATTCTCCTGCCCCTGTTTTGTAGCCTTTTTTGTGACGAAAGGCGTTCATAGCCTCTACTGTTTCGGTTTTCCAGTATGGGATAATATCGCTGTTATATTTATCTAGTCCGAAGTGTTTTCGGATATCGACGTCGTAGTAGTATGTATCGCCTTCGTATCCAAACAGCGCGTTGCTTTTGGAGATTTCCGCAGGCGGAAGGAATTTCTCGAATCTTTTTATCTCTGTATTTTTATCGGTCAGTCCCCACGTTTCCAAATCGAGGTTGAACTCAAATTCATCCATTATAAATTGGCGGAGGCGCATAAGTTTTTTATATGGGTCTTTGCCCGCTAGTTTCCTGAATGAACTTTCCTCTCGCCATTTCCAGACAATCGGGCTCATTATATTGGCCAGTAGAAGCGAATACATAAGCTCTGGAAATACGAATATTTCCATATCTGACAGGGTGAACGCCGATGAATATTTTTCCAGGTCGATATCTTTCATTTCCGTATCCGATAAGCAGCTTAATTTTAGACTGTCGCCGTCAAATTGCAATTATTTTAGTTAATCTTTTGGAAATGAATATTGCCGAACAAATATCGCTGAAGCTGAATGAATATTGCTGTTTTGAAATGCGTAAAAAACTGGCCCCGACCTAAGACCGAACAGTGATCTGTGGCCGGGGCCTAACATTGGGTGATGCTTCATTCCGTAAGCATTCTATATAAAACATAGCTTTCGGCTATGCTCTTTTCAAAAAAGGGTTGTAACCGAACTTTCACTGTTCAGCCGACAACCCTAACTCCGTGGGAGGAGAAAATGATTCTTAGCTTCATCCGCCTGCGGCAGATATATATCATCACGGCTAAGCCGTGCTTGCTGTCGAGAGGGTCATAACCTATGTATCACTGTTCAGCCATAACCCTACTCGTGGGAGGAGGAGAAAACTCTCTGTGAGCCTGACCCGCCCCTCCTGACGGGTTCTATAATTATCACGGTCCCAGACCGTGCTTGCTCGCGAGTGGGCTGTAACCGACTATTATCACTGTCCGATCACAAGCCCGCTCATTTGGGAGGAGGAGAAAACTTCCTGAGCCCTTATTTAATCACGGTCAAGCCGTGGTTGCTCTCCGGAGGGCTGTAACCATCTATCACTGTCCGGTCACAACCCACCTTGGAGGAGGAGAAGAAGTTATATTTGTTTCTCTGGCCTCCCTCCCTATAAACCAGTGCGGTTGCTGGTCGACAAATCGGGTCCATATCACTGTTCGGTCTTTGGCCCGTGTCAGACACGACGATTTTCATCGTCTGCAACTGCACAGAGTTTCTGGATTTCTTCAGTATCATTAAGTCCAAGGACGCCCACCGCGGTCTGCCTGAACACCTGGTCGCTGACATCGCTGCTTAGCACCGCTGCCGCGCCAATGCTCCGGGCCGCTATTTCCTGCCTGACATCGTTTGGATTAACGATGGCAATGACCGGCATATAAGGTTTTGCCAGCCGCAGGTTTTTCAGGAATTGCCCATCGGGCGCATCCGGCAGGTCCCATTTACTAATGACACTGTCGACACTTTCATTTTTCAAAGAGCGTCCGGCTTTAGCGCCGGTCTGAATAAAAAAGACCCGGATTGGCAGCCTTTTTAAGGCGCCACTTCTTCCTCCGAGTCCTACCATTACAACATTCGCTTTTACAAGGACGAGCATTAGTACACCTAACTTCCAAGAAGATTACTCTTCTCGTCCTCAACGATTTACTTCTTCTTCCGAGTTATATATTGCAACCTGCGTGCCAGAAGGTTTTTTTGAAAAATAATTTTTTAACTTGTTCATTCATAAATGGTTAGAAAAGTAAAAAAATTATGCGCGCCAAAACAAAAATTTTTACGACCGACCGTTTCGGCCGATGAAAAAATATTTTTTCTCTCACAGGTTCCTTTTTAAAAAACACTTAAAAACAAAATGACCATTTTGGCGCACCCTGACCAAAACGGCCGCGATTTCCAAACGCTGCAAAACCACTATTACGGTAGATAATTCAGGGATGCCGTTCAGCAGGAAACAGTGCCTATGAATAAATAGACTATAATCTTTAAACCGATCCTATTTAGGATATATTTGCACCTGAAATAAACGATATTCCCCTTAAAATTATATCTTCCGTAAATACTTATAAAATAACAAGATATGCAATTAATATAAAAAATAATTTGACTTTTAACCGAAAATAAACTACAATTTAAATGTCCATTTAAAATGGACATTTTAACTTTTAACGGACGTTAATATCGACATTTAAAATGCCGATTAGAATTAATGGAGAAACTATATGAGACTAACAAAAAAACAGGGAAGCGGCGTTCGAACTAAATTACTTGAAAGTGCCTGCAGGATATTCGCGGAAAAAGGATATCGAGATGCTACTGTCGCAGAGATATGCGAAGCGGCGGGAGCGAATGTCGCGGCGATAAATTATTATTTCGGAGACAAGGAAACATTATACGTCGAAGCGTGGCGGCTGGCGTTCAATCGTTCCTTAGAAACTTATTCGCCGGACGGAGGCGTCCCTTCTGACGCCCCTGCCAAAGAACGTTTTCGCGGCCGTATACTCGCTGCCATACGGAGATTCAGCAGGCTCGACAGCTTTGAGTTCGAAATAATGTCGAAAGAATTAACAACGCCTACAGGTCTGCTGGAAAAAGTTATACGGGAATCCATCGAACCTTTACAACATGAGATGTTCTGTGTCATCCGGGAGCTGCTGGGCGAAGGCGCATCTGAGCAGCAGATTATGCTCTGCCAAATGAGCACTATGTCGCAATGCCTTAATATGACAATCCAGGAACGGCGCCGAAAGGCGTTCTTTGCGGCAGGTATAAAAGGAATGCTGCCTGAAAATTTCACAATCGAGGAAATAGCCGACCATATTATCCGTTTCTCTCTTGCCGGCATACGCGAAATCAGACTGCAAATTGAAACAGGTCAGCTTATAGACCAAAGCCATATAGATAAGGTGCTAAAATGAAACATCCACTCAACAAAATTGTTATTGTAATTATCGCATTGGTTCTTATCGGCGTTATCGCTATGTGGTACTCTCGCCGTTCCGCTGATGGACAAGCAGTTTCTTATTCCACAGCCGAAGTGAAACGAGGCAATCTCTTAATCACTATCAGCGCCACCGGCACAATAGAGCCTGAGGAAGTTGTCGATGTCGGCGCACAGGTTGCCGGAATGGTCTATTATTTCGGTAAAGATAAAGACGGCAATACAGTCGATTACGGCTCAGTTGTGGAAGAAGGTACGGTTCTGGCTAAAATAAACGATTCTCTTTATGCAGCGGACGTAGCGCTGGCCACAGCTCAACTACAGGAGGCCAATGCCAAGCTGTATCAGGCTGAACGCGACTGGAGCCGTGCACAGAAACTGGGACCGTCCGAAGCACTGGCCGAAAGCAGTTACGACGCATACAAATCCGCCTTTGATACTGCAAAGGCAAATGTGGCGCTTTCCCAGGCAACCCTTGACAGGGCACAAATAAATCTCAATTACTGCACAATCAAATCGCCGGTCAAAGGCGTTATTATTGACCGAAGGGTAAATATCGGTCAAACTGTCGTTTCAAGCCTTAATGCTCCAAGTCTGTTTCTTATTGCCAAGGACCTTAAACGTATGCAGGTCTGGGTATCTGTCAATGAGACTGATATCGGAAATATCCATCCGGGCCAAGCTGTAACTTTTACCGTTGACGCTTATCCCGGCGAAATCTTCCCGGGTACCGTAGGCAAAATTCGTTATAACGCCACGATGACACAAAATGTCGTCACTTACACAGTAGAGGTCATCACAGAGAATTCCAGCGGAAAGCTGTTTCCATATCTTACGGCTAATGTCAAGTTTGAAGTCGGCAGCAGCAGTAATGTATTGCTGGTACCGAATGCCGCTTTGCGATGGTCGCCCAAACCAGAAGAGATAAGTCCCGAATTTCGAACAGCCTCTACCACTGAAACGCAGGGTGCAGCCAACGGCGTCGTTTGGATGCAACAGGGCACTTCTTTGAGGCCGATTAAGGTTCGGCTTGGTTTGTCCGACAGCACAAAAACAGAAGTGCAGGGTGATGAGATTAAAGAAGGTCTTCGGATTATTACCGGACAGCAGCAAAAGCAGCAGACAGCCGACAGCGGTACTACTAATCCGTTCGTACCGCAGATAAGAAGAAGCCGCAGCGGAAGCAGTAGTAGCGGCAGTACCGGCAGTACCGGCAGTAGCAGCAGCGGTCGAGGTAGTAGATAGAATTGGTATTAGATGATTATGAATTTGGGATAAAAATATTATGCAGTTGCTTGAATTAAAAGATATTTGGAAAACATATTACCTCGGCGACATAGATGTGCCGGTGCTAAAGGGAGTGTCGTTTTCTATCGAGCAGGGCGAGTTTGTTGCGCTGATGGGCACTTCCGGTTCAGGCAAAAGCACATTAATGAATATCCTCGGATGTCTCGACCACCCGACTTCAGGCGAGTATCGGCTGGACGGACAGGAAATATCTGGCTTATCCTCCGACGGGCGAGCGATGCTGCGAAACAGCAGAATTGGTTTTGTGTTCCAGAACTTCAATCTGCTGCCCCGCACAAGCGCATTGGACAACGTGATGATGCCGCTGTCGTACAGCGTAGAACATCTGCCGGAACGACAGGCAAAACAAAGATCGGTGGAAATGCTTAATCTTTTAGGACTGGCAGATAGAATGGACCACGAACCATCTCAGCTCTCCGGCGGACAGCAGCAGAGAGTCGCGATTGCCCGCGCTTTAATAAATAAACCGTCAATTCTTCTTGCCGATGAGCCTACCGGAAATCTGGATTCGCACACCAGCGAGGACATCCTGCGACTGTTCCAGCAGCTTAATCAGCAGCAGGGCATTACTATTATCCTCGTAACACACGACGCCAACATTGCCAAACACGCTAAAAGAATAATCCGAATCAGCGACGGCATAATCGAGGGCGAAATAAAATCCGATGCGGGAGGTGTGAAATGAAGATTTACCGCACAATGTCTATCGCGCTGCGGGCTCTTCGCCGCAATCCTATGCGGGCCACACTGACCACTCTTGGCATTATTATTGGTATCGCCGCGGTCATCGCTATGATGGAAATCGGCAACGGCGCTTCGGCGGCAATTCAAAAATCAATCGTCAGTATGGGCTCGAATATGATTATGATTCAGCCCGGTACCGCGGCCAGCGGCGGAGTCAGCTTCGGCGCAGGAAGCGTTATGACTCTCTCGCCGCAGGACTGCGACGCCATTCTTCAGCAATGCCCCGCGGTTCAATACGTAGCTCCCATTGTTCAGGCAAGGACACAGGTAGTTTACGGCAATAAGAACTGGGTGCCATTCTTCATCGTCGGCTCTACGCCTGCTTATCTGAGTATACGCAACTGGACCGAACTGGCGCAGGGAGATGTTTTTACCGACAAGGATGTCCGCAACGCAAATAAAGTATGTCTTGTAGGCAATACTCTCGCCCGTGAATTATTCGAGGGCGATTCTCCCATCGGCAAAGAAATCAGAATAAAAAATGTATCTTTTAAAATTGTAGGCGTATTGACCGTCAAAGGTGCAAATATGATGGGTATGGACCAGGACGATATCATTATTGCCCCCTGGACATCCATTAAGTATCGGGTTTCAGGTACTTCATTAGGTAATGTTAACCAAAGCAGTGCCGCTTCAACAAGCTCGACTACGGTAAACTCTCTTAAAAATCTTTACCCCAGCAGTCAGCTCAGTCTGTATCCGACGCAATCGACAACTCAGGCTGCCGATACACCTCAACCGGTGCGTTTCGCCAATGTAGATAATATCCTGACTTCAACATCTTCCACACAAAATATCCCCCTGGCTATCCGCCAGGTAACTGCCGTATTAAGAGAACGTCATCATATTCGCCAGGAAGAGCCGGATGATTTCAGCATTCGCGATATGACCGAAATGATTAAAACTTTTACCACAGCCACGTCATTAATGACAAACCTGCTGCTGTGTGTCGCTCTTATCTCGCTGATTGTCGGCGGAGTCGGAATTATGAATATTATGCTCGTATCCGTTACTGAACGTACTCGCGAAATCGGATTACGAATGTCGGTCGGCGCCAGGGCACGCGACATTCTCAGGCAATTTTTGGTCGAAGCTATCGTCCTGTGCCTGATAGGCGGCGTGTTGGGAATTCTGCTTGGGCACGGCGGAGCGCTGCTTGTTAAATACTTTAAGCACTGGCCGGTCGAAACTTCATTAACCGCTATCATCGCGGCGGTTCTTGTTTCTATGAGTGTCGGTCTTATTTTCGGATTTTATCCCGCGTGGAAGGCCTCACGGTTAGACCCAATAGAGGCTTTGCGTTATGAATAATTTAAAACAACTAAGAATAGGAGATTTTATATGCGACGTTTGAATCGTATATCGCTGTGCGTATTCTACATTTTTCTGTTGATAATAACCGGCTGCACCGTTGGCCCAAATTATAAGCCGCCGCAGGCAGCTGTTCCTTCTTCATGGATTGGCACTGCCGGACAGACTACCGCTGCCGTGGACCTCGTTCACTGGTGGACCGGATTTAACGACCCTAATCTTACCTCGCTGATAGAAAGAGCCGTAAATTCGAACCTGGATTTGAAACAGGCCCAATCAAGGCTTCGCCAGGCTCGTGCGGCACGAAAAATTGCATCCGCAGGATTATGGCCCACGCTCGACTCCACGGGCAAATATACTCACAGCCGAACCGAGAGTATCGCTACAACACGGGATTTATGGCAATCGGGGATGGACGCCGTCTGGGAGATTGATATATTTGGCGGCGTTAGGCGTAATGTCGAAGCGGCTGAGTCGGACATCAAAGCCGCTGTTGAAGACCAAAGAGATGTTTTGGTTACACTCTCCGCGGAAGTCGCTCTCAATTATATTGGACTTCGCGGCTACCAGCAGGAAATTGTTTTCGCACAAAACAACCTCCAGGCTCAAAAGCACACCGCCGAGCTGACTCGTCAGCGATTCAGCAGCGGTTTGGTCGGCGCGCTTGACGTAGCTAATGCCGATGCGCAGGTTGGAAGCACCGCCTCGCAGATTCCGTTACTGGAAACTTCCGTTCAGCAGACTATTTACAATCTGAGCGTACTGCTCGGTCTCGAACCAGCGGCTCTATTGCAGGAATTATCGCCGGTTTCTATAATTCCTGTTACTCCGCCAGCTCTGCCGGCAGAACTGCCATCAGATTTGCTCCGCCGTCGTCCTGATATTCGGCGGGCTGAAGCTCAAATACACGCCGCGACCGCCCGTATAGGTGTTGCTACTGCGGATTTATTCCCAAAATTTAATCTTGCCGGTTCATTAGGCTATCAGAGTAATGCACTCGATACGCTGCTGAAATCGCAAAACAGTCTATGGTCGCTCGGCCCGTCCTTCAGTTGGCAATTCTTCAACGCCGGCAGTGTTCGCGCAAACATAGAAGTCAAAAAGGCTCTTACCGAGCAGGCATTGCTCACTTATCAAAAGACGGTTCTTACAGCCTTTAAGGATGTCGAGAACGCCCTTGTAGCGTATTCCAAAGAGCAGCAGCGTCACAAGGCTCTTGAGGATACCGTTGCCGCAAACCGAAAGGCCGTGGACCTCGCTACTCAGCTTTATTCGCAGGGCCAGACCGAGTTTCTCAGTGTTTTGGATTCGCAGCGGTCTCTCTTTAGTGCCGAAGATTCTTTCGTGCGGAGCACCCGCGACTTGTCCACTGATTTAGTTGCACTTTATAAAGCTCTTGGCGGCGGCTGGGAAGACGAGGAATCGATTGCTATTAAAGTTAAAGATAAAGACAAGGGCGAACCTAATTCGCCTGCAAAGCCGAAATGGTTTGGGAAAAAGAAAAAATAGTCATTTTTTTATTGGATTAAATATGAATTTGCGGGGCTTAGAAAATAGAACTTATCAGCGGATTGTCCGTTCGGCAATCATACTGCTGCTTATCGGTCTGACAATTTCCGGCTGCACGAAAAAGCAAGTCGCAGTTGAGCGGCTGCCTGTATGGGTAACCACATCTGAGGCTGTTTCGCAGGATGTGCCTGTATATATTGATAACATCGGCTCCTGCGCCGCACGGGAAAATGTGTCGATTCGTCCGCAGGTCTCCGGGCAAATCACCGAAATAAATTTTACTGACGGGGCTGACCTGAAAAAAGGCGACCTGCTGTTTACTATCGACCTGCGTCCTTACGATGCGGCGCTCAAACAGGCGCAAGCAAGTCTGGCCAAGAGCACCTCATCGCTGAACCTGGCCAAATCGTCATTCGAACGCGTTAAGGAACTTCTTCCAACCGGTGCTATTTCTAAAGATGGCTATGACACCAAAGAAAATGCTGTGGTGCTTGCCGAGGCACAAGTACAGTCCGACCAGGCCGCGGTGCAACTGGCCCAGGTAAATCTTGAGTACTGTTTTATACATTCGCCAATCGACGGCCGCGCGGGACAGCGGTATGTAGATGTCGGCAACGTCGTAGCGGCAAACACCGGTAATGATGTCGCTGTTCTTCTTGTCATCCAGCAGATTGACCCGATATACGCCGACTTTACAATTCCTGAGCAGGACCTTGAGTTGGTCCGTCAGGAAATGACCAAGGGCGCACTGAAAACTTATGTGCGGCTGCCCGATGTGTCCGATGCCAATGCTCGCGAAGGAACGCTGACATTTCTGGATAATGCCGTACAGCAGGAAACCAGTACGATTAAGCTCCGTGCCACTTTGCCGAACCCCGACCATTATTTTTGGCCCGGACAATTCGTCCACGTAAGGCTCGTACTCAGTATCGAAAAAGGTGTGGTGCTCGTTCCATCTGAGGCGGTACAGAACAGCCAGAACGGACAATTCGTTTACGTAGTCAAATCCGACCAGACGGTTGAGTTCAGGCCTGTCGTCGCAAAAAGAACTCTGGACGGCCAGACAGTTGTCGATGGGGTGCAGGCCAAAGAAGTGGTCGTTACCGATGGACACCTTAGATTGGTGCCTGGCGCAAAAGTTCAGGTAAAAACATCTGGTAAGAAGTGAGGCTGAGCTTATGAATTTTACATCTCTGTTCATTAATCGGCCGATTATGACGACCCTTGTTATGGCCGCCATACTGATTTTTGGCGTAGCGTCTTTCCGCCTGCTTCCCGTCAGCGATTTACCGAACGTGGATTTTCCCACGATTCAGGTTTCCGCTTTACTGCCCGGAGCCAGCCCCGAGACGATGGCCGCCGCAGTTGCGACTCCTTTGGAAAAGCAGTTCTCAACTATCGCGGGCATCGATTCTATGACTTCAGCCAGCGCATTGGGAAGTACGCAGGTAACCCTCCAGTTCAATCTTACTCGCGATATAGACGCGGCCGCTCAGGACGTACAGGCCGCTATCGCCCAGACTTTGCGGCGATTACCACAGGATATGCCCAGCCCGCCCAGTTATCAGAAAGTAAATCCGGCCGACCAGCCGATTTTGTTTATTGCGTTAACCAGTCCGACTTTGCCTTTGTCCTCGCTGGATGAATACGGGCAAACTTTGATGGCCCAGAGAATTTCAATGGTCAGCGGAGTCGCACAGGTGCAGGTATTCGGCTCGCAAAAGTATGCCGTAAGAATCCAATTTGACCCGATGATTATGTCTAGTCAGGGCCTGGGTATTAACGAGGCTGTTGCCGCTATTCAAAGAGGCAACGTAAATCTGCCCACCGGTATTCTGTATGGCCCCCGTAATGCCTTCACCGTCGAAGCAACAGGTCAGCTTAATAACGCAGAGGCTTATCGTCCTTTAATTGTCGCTTATCGACACGGTTCGCCCATTCGCCTTGATAAAATCGCGCACGTTATGGACAGCGTCGAAAATAATAAAGTTGCCGCCTGGTATGTTGACAGTAATTCTCAGCAAAGGTCGATAATTCTTGCGATTCAGCGCCAGCCTGGAACTAACACTGTCGAGGTCGCCAATGCCGTTAAGGAATTGCTGCCTTCTTTCAAAGAAAAACTGCCGGCTTCCGTTTCCGTGAAAATTTTAATTGACCGCTCTGTTTCGATTAAAAACTCGGTCAATGATGTCAAATTTACGCTGCTGCTCACTCTCGTTCTGGTTATTCTGGTCATCTTCTTGTTCCTGCGCAATATTTCCGCTACTGTTATTCCAAGTCTTGCCCTTCCGATGGCGATAATCGGTACATTTATGGTTATGTACCTGCTTAATTACAGTCTGGACAATTTGTCTTTGATGGCACTGACCCTGTCGGTCGGTTTTGTTGTCGATGACGCGATTGTTATGCTCGAGAATATTGTGCGGCATATGGAAATGGGAAAGGCCAGATTGCAAGCTTCTATCGACGGCGCAAAAGAAATCAGTTTTACCATTGTAAGTATGACCTTGTCTCTGGCCGCCGTATTTATCCCGATTCTTTTTATGGGTGGGTTAATAGGAAGGCTTTTCCGGGAATTCGCTGTTACTATCGGTTCGGCCGTTCTGGTATCTGGTTTTGTCGCACTGACGCTTACTCCTATGCTTGCCAGTCGATTTCTTCACTCACCAGAAGAGATGCACCATGGCAGACTGTATGAATTTACCGAGCGAGTTTACAAATGGATGCTCGCTTTTTACGAACGGACTCTTAGGCGGGTCCTGGTAAATAAACGAAGCTCAATGGTATTCTCAGCAATTATTCTTATCGGCATTGTCTTTCTGTTTATCTGGCTTCCAAAGGGATTTTTGCCGAGCGAAGACCGTGCCCAGATATACGGTTCCACGGAAGGCCCGCAGGGGATTTCTTATCAATCAATGTTTGACCACCAGAAAGCTGTTAATGCCGTTTTACAGAAAATGCCGGAAGTTGATTCGTTTATGTCCAGCGCCGGTTCGCGCGGCAGCTCCGGCAGCAACACCGGCTCGTTCTTTATTCGTCTCAAACCCAGATCGGAACGCAAATATTCCGTCGATGAACTGATTCAAAAGTGGCGGCAGGATTTGGGCACTGTGCCGGGCATCAAAGTTTATATGCAGAACCCGCCAACTATCCAGTTAGGCGGCAGATTTGCGAAAAGCCAATACCAGTACACGCTCCAATCTCCCGACACGGATGAGTTATATAAATATTCCGCTATGATGGAGCAGAAAATTCAGACTCTGGCCGGTTTTCAGGATGTTACAAGCGATTTACAAGTCAAAAATCCCAAAGTTAATATCAATATTCAAAGAGACAAGGCCGCGACTCTTGGCATTACCGCAGAGCAGATTGAAACAGCCCTGTCTTATGCTTACAGTTCGGGCCAGGTTTCGACAATACTTGCCCCTGACAATCAATATCTTGTCATCACTGAATTGCTTCCTGAATATCAGCTTGACCCCTCCGTTTTAAGTTTGCTTTACGTCCGCTCGGACATAACAGGCAAACTTATTCCGCTGGATGCGGTGGCAAGCTTCACTACCGGCGTAGGTCCTCTTACAATTAACCATCAGGGTCAATTACCCGCTGTTACGATATCTTTCAACTTAAAGCCTGGTCTTTCTCTGGGCGACGCTGTTGATGGCATCGATAAGCTGGCAAAAGAAACTCTGCCGTCAACCATTAATACAAGTTTTCAGGGAACAGCCGCCGCTTTCCGTTCTTCTTTTCAGGGACTTGGATTGTTGCTGGTACTGGCGATTCTTGTCATTTACCTTGTGCTTGGTATTTTGTACGAAAGTTTTATTCATCCTATTACTATTCTTTCAGCTCTTCCATTTGCAGGTTTCGGCGCATTGCTTACACTGTTAATCTTCAGGACAGAGCTTTCCATATATGCTTTTGTCGGAATAATTATGCTTGTCGGTTTGGTTAAGAAAAACGGCATTATGATGATTGACTTTGCTATTGAAGCTCAGCGAACGGAAGGAAAAAATCCGCACGATGCTATTTTGGAGGCCTGCCTGATTAGATTTCGTCCCATTATGATGACCACAATGGCCGCTTTGATGGCCGGTCTGCCGATTGCGATAGGCTTTGGCGCAGGCGCTGAATCGAGAAGACCTTTAGGACTTGCTGTTGTCGGCGGATTGTTATTTTCGCAAACTCTGACGCTTTATATAACACCGGTTTTTTATCTGTATATGGAAGCTTTAAGGCACAAATTAAGCTCACACAAGACCGGCTAAAATTCTCAAATCAAACGGCTGAATCTTTTTCGATTACTTTCTGCCTCTGGGTTTTTCTGAACTCCGAAAGTTTCGCAGTCAGTTTTTCATCGCTTAGCGCGAGAATCTGCACGGCAAAAACCGCGGCGTTCACCGCACCGGCTTTTCCAATCGCCATAGACGCTACTGGAACGCCCGGCGGCATTTGTACGGTGCTCAATAACGCGTCAATGCCAGCAGGCGACTGGTCAGCAGCGAGCGGAACGCCGATTATCGGCAAAGTCGTCCTCGCAGCAAGAGCACCGGCCAGATGAGCGGCCATTCCTGCCGCGGCTATTATAACCTTTATGCCCTTGGCGGCAGCGGACTCGGCAAATTCAACTGCTATATCAGGCGTCCGGTGCGCCGAAATTATCCGAACCTCCGGCTCGATGCCAAACTCCTTTAATTTGTCAATACAGGCCTTCATAACAGGCATATCGCTGTCAGAGCCCATTACTACCGCTACGACTTTCTTTTCTGCCATTGTATTTCCCAAAATTAAGGTTAAAATTATCTACCTGACAGCGATATAATATCCTCCTGCCAAAAACTTTGCAAGTAAGGAGATAATTTTATGGCGGCAAGAAAACCAATCGTAGCCGGACAGTTTTACCCCGGCACCGAAAAACAGTGCCGAGCAGAAATCGAAGATTGCCTCGCTAACAGGCACATAACGGCCAAATTACCCGAAAAAATCGTCGCCGGAATCGTCCCCCACGCAGGCTGGGCATTCAGCGGCGACTTGGCCGCGATGGTCTTTTCCACTATCGAAAACATTAACAAAACCGTCGATACTTTCGTCATCTTCGGAGCGCACACTTATTTCGATTCCACCGCTGCGGTTTACGATAAAGGAAGCTGGCTGACCCCGATGGGCGAAATTCAAATCGATGAAGAACTGGCCGAGGCCATAATAAAAAAAAGCCGGTTCGCGAAATCAAAACCGCAAGTCCACAGCAACGAACACGCCATTGAAGTGCAGGTACCATTCATTCAATATATTTTCAAGAACGCAAAGATTGTTCCGATTATGATGCCGCTGGCGGATTTTGCCGTTACTGTCGGAACCGATGTCGCCCAATGCATACAATCGGCAGGCGGCAAAAAAATCGTCTGTATCGCCTCGACAGATTTGACGCATTACGGGCCGGGATACGGCTTTAATCCTCAGGGCAGCGGCCGGGCGGGATTCGAATGGGCAAAAAATGTTAATGACAAGGCGTTTATAAATTTGGCGGTCGAAATGAAACCCCAGCGAATTCTTGCCGAGTCGATGGAGAACCTGAACGCCTGCGGGCCGGCCGGGGTCGCTGCGACAATTGCCGCTGCAAAGGTACTTGGCAAAACAAAAGGCGTTTTATTGGCTCATACGCACAGCAGCGAAGTGATGGATATAAAGTTCGGCCGAACAAGCGAAGAAAGCGTCGGCTACGCTGCTATCGTCTATTAAAGATTTTATTCTACGCGGATTGATTTAATTACGATTGTCTCGGTTGGCACATCGCCTGGACTGGTTGAAACCGCTGCAATTGCATCGACGACATCCATACCAGAAACCACTTTGCCGAACACCGCATATCCTGCGCCCTGGACTCCATAGTTGAGAGGGTCATTATTGACGTGATTGATAAAGAACTGGCAGGTTGCGCTGTCAGGGTCATTGGTTCGTGCCATAGCGATAGTACCGCGGTCGTTTTTCAGACCGTTTTTAGCCTCGTTTACAATTGGCGGACGAGGCTGTTTAGGACGCATATCGGCTGTCATACCGCCGCCCTGAATCATAAAACCTTTTATAACACGATGAAAGATTGTGCCATCGTAGAATTTATCCTTCACATACCAGAGAAAGTTTTTGCAGGTAAACGGAGCTTTTTCTTCGTTAAGTTCGACTATAATATCGCCTTTGCTGGTTGAAATCTTAACCTTTGCCGCAGCCTTGTTTTGTGTTGCCATTGGTTTTTGGTCCTTTTGAACGGGTTTCGCCTTTTGGTCGGTTTGTTTATCACAGCCCGCCTGTAAAAAAAACGCAGCTAAAATTGATACGATAACGAAATTTAGTAACCTTTTTTTTGCCATATTTACCTCACTTACCAATATTTACTGAAATTATGCCAAAATTATATCATTTTTTTTCTATCTGGCAACCTTTTTAACTTTTCTAAAGTGCTTTTGCCAGATATACTTCCTGACAAAATCCGGTAGTACTTTAGCAAACAATTCTTTGGAAAAAGCGGTATGGATTGCAATCTTGCTTCTGGAGTTCATTGTAGATATAAATCAGATTTTATCGTTAAAGGAGACGTGAATGTTTTTAAACTTTTTCCCAAAAGATTTCAACTTCTTTGATCTGTTTGAACAACAAATAGGTCACGCTGTGGAGGCTGCGCGTTTTTTCAAGGAAGTGGTGTCCTACGACTGTGTGACTGAGGATACAGTGAGCAAGATGTCGGCGATTGAGCACAAGGCGGACGACGTGGCACACACAATTATTGAACAGTTAAATAAGACGTTTATCACGCCGATTGACAGGGAAGACATCCATGCTCTTACGATGGAAATTGATAACATCGTCGATATGTTAGATACCATTGTGAACCGGATGAGAATTTATAATATCACCGGCGTGGACAAGAACTTACAGGAATTCGCCGTGGTGATTGAGGAGTCGGTTCAGGCCGTGGCAGTGGCCGTCGGGGGGCTGCGAAACATCAAAAACGTCAAGGTGGTTTTCGACGCCTGCGTGGAGGTCAATCGTTTGGAAAATGTCGGTGACACAATGCGCGACGAGATGCTGA
This sequence comes from uncultured Planctomycetota bacterium, assembly GCA_903847315.1. Taxonomy (GTDB): domain Bacteria; phylum Planctomycetota; class Phycisphaerae; order Sedimentisphaerales; family UBA12454; genus UBA12454. Next base: position 263 of record CAINDG010000023.1, on the reverse strand, counting down.
TGGAGCTTTTTGCGACCGTGAAGGACCCGATTGCGGTGATAAAATTGAAAGATATTTATGTATACGCTGAAACCGTGCTGGACATTTGCGAAGATGTAGCCCACATTGTTGATTCCATTATGGTCAAACAGGCCTGATTATGACGTTAAGCATTTTATTTCTAATAATTCTGGCGCTCCTTTTTGATTTTCTAAACGGCTTTCACGACTCGGCCAATTCTATTGCCACGATTGTCTCCACACGCGTTCTGCGGCCGAAATACG
>CAINDG010000022.1 GCA_903847315.1 uncultured Planctomycetota bacterium | reverse complement strand
TCACTCCCCTTTCCCTCTTTACCTTCGGGGAAAGTATCTTATCCTCTCTGCTCCCCTGGTTCCTAATCGAGATATATCGAGAATAAAAACAAACATCTCTTACTCGCATCAAAAAAACTCGCGAGACACTCACTCGCTCGATTAGAAATTCTATAACTATATATTATAAGCTTTATTCACCGTCTGTCAAGTATTCAATCTCTGGGGGATAAACGCAAACAAACGCAGGCGGGCAATGCGTGTTTTTTCACGAATTATGCAATGATTAGGAATTGTTTTGCCAGCGATAGACAACAAAAGCAAAGCGTTGCTATTTATCCTCAAAATCACGTATAATACCCCCTAAATTCTTAAACATAGACAAACTGCTGCCGGATGCCATAAGATTTTGTGATATTTGTTTGTTGGGAAAGAATAGGGGCTACAGATAAGCAGATTGATTCCCTTGTTTATGAATTATACGGCCTGACGGCTGAAGAAATTGCGATAGTCGAGGGCAATAAATAACCACGGCGGCTGGCCAATAAAATGAAAGATAAGCAATGAACAGGAAAGCCATTTACAAACAAAAGAAAACTGGCGACCTATTCGCTATTGAAACCGATGAGCAGGGAAATATTGTTTCCACCAGCGGCCCTCTCTTGTCAAAAGACCTGAATCCTGAACATCTCGATTATGACAGTTACTGGAACAATGATGTAAAAGCCAATCTGAAGGGATTTGAACTGCTCTCTAAGCTGGAATATCTGGAGCTGCTTCGTAAAAACGGCTTTTTTATCCAGGAATCACAACGGTCTATCTTTGATGAATTGAATCGGCGTAAGGATTCAAGTATAGGTAAAAACCACAAAAACGCGTAATTGAGCAGCGGTTGGCCCATTCGACAAGCTCAGGGCTGGCGGTGAGGAATTAAGAAGGGAAATATGGCAGAATTTACAGATGAAGAACGACAATTGTTTTTAAAAATAGCAGTATATGTTAAAAAAAACAGATGATTATCGGGAAGCAGGAAAATGGCGGAGTAGCTTTTTGCTCTTTTTGTAACTCTTTGCTAATTAGTCATTTAGGTATTATAGTCAACGGATTTCTAATCCGTAGGTCGCAGGTCCGAATCCTGCCGGGCGCGTTTCGCAGGTTGCTGACTGTCGAGAAGGAACATCGGTGTTCAGCGCCATCCTCCCGGACATACATTTAATGCAAAAAGCCCGAAAGACAGTATAAGTGACTGTTTCGGCAAGAGTTATTCTATATTAAGTTGAATAGAATGGGTTTTTATATCCCACGAGAACTTAGCATAGGATTGATGTCTATAAGCAGTCCAGATGCCACTATAAATTTTTCTTATGGTATGTATTAGCCGAATGACTCGGTACATCGGGATATTAAATATATACTGTGCTCGGAGGCTCTTTGGTTAAGGATAAGTTTTATGAATAAACGAGCTTTGAAAATGTATGTTTTTTATTGTTCGAACAGCCTTGAACAAGACCAATTAGCAAATGGTTATAATGGACTGGACGGAATTACTGTTAAGACAATCGGTTTGCCATGTTCTGGGAAAGTGGATATCCCTTATTTAGTCAAAGCGTTTGAGACCGGCGCAGACGGGGTCGTGATAGTAACTTGCAAACAGAACGAATGCCGTCACCCTGAGGGAAGTATGCGGGCACGAAAAAGGGCCGAAGCCGTCGAATCGCTGCTCGAAGAGATTGGAATGGGCAAAGGACGGATGGCGGTTATTGAGATGAAAGAAGATGGTGTCGAACAGGTCCTTGCAGAAATCAGGGATTTTCTTGAGAGAGTAAGAAATTTACCTCAACAACGAACCCCAAAAATCGCCGTTAACGGACAGGAGAATATGATAGTATGAAGGTAAACAGCAAACTTGGAAAGAAAATAGAAAACGGAGATTTTATTGTCACCGCAGAGTATCTGCCGAGTTCAGCCGTGAATGGCTCAGTAATCGAAGCTTCCCTGAAAGCTTTGGGCAATAGCCTTTCAGCAGTTAATGTAGCCGATAACCATTATGGCATAGCGATGTCGTCTCTTGCGGCCTCCGTCGCTGTGATGAAATCCGGGGCCGAACCGATTTGTCAGATTGTTACACGCGACAGGAACCGCATTGCGCTTCAGTCCGATTTGCTTGGAGCAGCTTACCTGGGAATCAAGAATGTGCTTTGTCTGTCCGGTTATCATCAGACGCTAGTGGGATGTCCTGAATCAGCAAGCGTATATGATATTGATTCGACTCAGTTTATAGAGATTGTAACGAATATGTCTGAGAAAGGCATGCTTGCTGACGGAACAAAGATAGATGGGCAATTTTCCATGCTTGTCGGAGCGGTTGCGAACCCATTTTTGAAGCCGCTGGAACTGAACATGCTCAGACTCAGCAAAAAAGTCGAAGCCGGTGCAAAGCTTATTCAGACCCATGCGGTGTTCGACGTTGAAAGTTTCGGCCAGTGGCTGGATGCTGCCGGCAGTGAAGGTATTAACAAGAAGACAGCCATTTTAGCAGGTGTTTTGCCTCTGGACGGTGCTGCTGAAGCCCTGAAACTGCGTGACACTTATACTGATTATTATATCCCGGATGAGATAATTGAACGGCTTAAGGCAGCAGGGAACGAAAGTGCCCAGAAGAAAGAAGGATTGGCTATTTGCATCGAAATGATTAAAAAGCTTAAAAAAATGAATGGTTTAAGAGGGATACATATTCTTTCGGGCGGTAAAGAAAAAGTAGTGCCTGAGATTCTTGCCGCATCCGGACTGTAAATACGTGAGAAGATTATGCCGGAAAAATATCATATTAAAACACAGCCCGTTCCGCCTCGTCGGCCGCGTATAGGTAAATACGGGATGGTGGATTGGCGTGAGGATTGCGCCCGCTGTCATAACTGTGTTAAGAAAGCTTGTGTTTACGATCGCTACAGACAGGAGGCAGACTACATTCGTAATCTCAGCGATGTAGACGCTCTGTTTTTTGATTGCATGGGATGTTTTTCGTGTGTGCAGGATTGCACGAAAGGCCTTTTGTGTATGTCGGTGAACCCTGTATACGAAAACTTGGGAAACAGTTACTGGACACCTGATATTATTAAAAC
>CAINDG010000021.1 GCA_903847315.1 uncultured Planctomycetota bacterium | reverse complement strand
CACCAATCGGCAATGGGAAGCCCGGACAGTAGAAAACGATGAATTTCTTGCATCCGACGGCCGGGTTATTGAGATGTTGAGCGAGCATCAATGTGAGGGTTGGCTCGAGGGTTATCTGCTTACCGGAAGGCACGGGTTGTTTAACTGCTATGAAGCGTTTATTCATATTATCGATTCGATGTTTAATCAGCACGCCAAGTGGCTGAAAGTCACTGCAGAATTGCCGTGGCGACGGAAAATCGCATCGCTAAATTATCTGCTTGCCTCCCATGTTTGGCAGCAAGCCCATAACGGCTTTACCCATCAAGACCCCGGCTTCCTCGATCATGTTGTAAACAAGAAGGCTTCTATCGTGCGCGTTTACCTTCCGCCCGACGCCAACTGCCTGCTGTCGGTTGGGGATCATTGTTTGAGGAGTAGGCATTACGTTAACGTCGTAGTCGCGGGCAAATACCAGGCGCCTCAATGGTTGACTATGAATGCCGCGATCGAACATTGCACCAAAGGGATTGGCGTATGGCAATGGGCCGGCAGCGATCAAGGCACGGAACCGGATGTGGTGATGGCCTGCTGCGGCGATGTGCCAACGCTCGAGACTCTGGCCGCTGTTTCTATCCTTCGCAAGCATCTGCCAGATTTAAAAATCCGCGTGATTAATGTTGTAGATTTGATGAAACTGGAGCCGAATACAGAACATCCGCACGGGTTAAGTGATCAGGACTTCGATGCGTTATTCACTAAAGACAAACCAATCGTCTTCGCGTTCCACGGCTACCCCTGGCTGGTACACAGATTGACGTACCGCCGTAACAACCACGAAAACATGCATGTTCGGGGCTATAAGGAAGAAGGCACCATCACAACGTACTTCGACATGACGGTTTTAAACGATCTTGACAGATTCCACCTGGTGCAGGATGTGATAAATCGGCTGCCGCAGTTGGGCGCCAAAGGTGCCAAACTGAAGCAGATGGTGCAGGACAAGCTCATCGAGCATAAGCAGTATATCGACAAGCATGGCCAGGACATGCCGGAAATCCGGAATTGGAAATGGATGTAGAAAAGGTATAACATCACCGCATCAGGATTATTGGAAATTGAATTAAGAAAGGACGAAAGCAATGAATGAAAATGGACACAATCACCATCGGCAGGAAAGGGAAGAACACAATAAGAAGCATCATGACGATAAGCCTTACTGGAAACGGATACATCATACCTGGAGTTTTTGGGTTTTCTTGTTTTTGATGTTAGCTGCCATCATATATTACATGCTGAGCGATAACTTGTCATTGCGGCCTCGCATCCAACCACAGCAATCGCCTTCAGGCGCCGTCGGAAAATAGCAGGACCCCATAGACTTTCACAACCAAAGAATTATCATAAATGAATACAAAAGATATTATAGACACAGCGAAGGCGATGGTCGCCGGCGACAAGGGCCTGCTGACCGCGTGAAACTGCTCGCGTATCGGATTTTAGATTCCGCCAAAGCCAAGGCCACCGTCCGATTTGACGCCGCAGATCGCCAAGCGAGCCTATGAACAGCAAGGCCGCTAGGACGGTCGAGCAATTCAGGACTGGGAGCAGGCGGAGCGTGATGTCCGTGAAGATGAATCCCATAATTGATAGAATCAAATGTTATGTTACCATCCCGCAGTTGAGCGGCGAAGGCCAGAATATTCAGGAAGCATTACGTTGTCGCTTCGGAGCGAGGTAAACCAACTTTTTGAGTATAAGCCGCCGGAACTTACCTTGTGTAATAGCTGCTACCCTGAATACCCACTTTGTGGATTTGTGCCCGTAGGACATCAAAAGTCGGTCGAACTTAACATTTTAGGAAATAAAATGGATCAACCCAGCCATAGCAGGTGCAACAAAAAGTGCAACAGCTATGTTCGGTTGGGCTACGGTTGCGCTTCGGTCACGCTACGGTCAGCATCATAACTCTTTTTTCTGCAGTCATTAATCATTTATTCACAAGTACTTACAAAACACGGTTTCGGGCTGTCGATCCGAAGGTTGAGGGTTCGATCCCCTTCGGCCTCGTTGAAGCCTTGTCATCACAAGTTCTGACAAGGCTTTTTCGTTTCTTTGATTCTAAGAAATCTTTGTTAAAAAAGGGCATTTTCATATTTGACAAATGGTGTCCAAATGTTAAAATATGTCCTCTATTGTCCAAGTCATAAGACGAAAGTCGATATATAAAGGTTATTATGCAGCTTAGGGTAAGGGACGTAGCAGAGTTGTTAAGTGTAAGCGAGAAAACGGTTTACAGGTGGGTTCAGCAGAGTTCCCTGCCCGGTTACAGAGTAAATAATCAGTATCGCTTTAACCGTGCTGAATTACTCGAATGGGCTACCGCCAACAAAATCAATGTCTCAGTCGGTTTATTTAATGAGCCTGAAAGCGAAAAAAAGCCGGCAGAAAACCTTTTCGAGGCACTAAAACTGGGTGGAATTCACTACAGAGTCGGCGGAAAAGATAAACCTTCCGCGATTCGCAGCGTTGTCGAACTTATGAATCTTCCACAGGAAGTCGATAGAGAGTTTCTTTGCAGCGTACTTCTGGCCAGGGAAGCTTTGGCTTCAACCGGCATTGGCGACGGCATAGCGATTCCTCATGTTAGAAACCCGATAGTTTTGCACGTACCCAGCCTTATGGTAAATTTATGCTTCCTTGAAAATTCTGTGGATTTCGGAGCTATAGATTCGCAGCCTGTATATTGTTTGTTTACAATCGTAAGTCCTACAGTACGAGCGCATCTGAATTTGTTGTCAAAACTCGGATATGCTTTAAGGGACAATAATTTCAAACTTGCTCTTAAAAATCAGGCCGGCAGGGAAGAAATTCTGGAGCATTTAAAACGAATTGATGCGGAGGTTGAAAAAACCGTCACGCCATAACATTTTTCCTCGAGATAATCTATGTTTTATTTTTCGATACAAATATTTCTGGTAGGTATCTTTTTAATTTTTTTCGGGGGAGTACTGTCATTACTGTTTGGCAGAAAACGGAATCTGTCAATATTTTTAGGTACACTTGGCGCAGTATCAGGTTCTATTCTGGGACTGGCACCTGCGATAAAAGTTTTACTGACAGGCGGTAAAGAATCTTTTTATCTGAATTGGACTATACCTTTCGGGGCTTTTTTTGTCGAAATCGATACTCTATCGGCATTTTTTCTATTATGTATTTTTATTCTTTCAATAATCACTGCAATTTACGGCAGCAGGTATCTGCTTGAATATAAAAATAAGTCATTAGCTAAGGCAATTTTCTTTTTCAATGTTCTTGTATCTTCGATGGCACTTGTTGTGGTTTCCGCAAATGGGATACTGTTCTTGATTTGCTGGGAAGTAATGTCAATCGCTTCTTTTTTCCTGGTTACATTCGAAGATGAACATAAACACGTCAGGCAGGCCGGCATAGTCTATTTAGTGGCAACACATATCGGGACGGCCTTTTTGCTTGTGATGTTTATATTGCTTGGCAAAGAAAGTAATTCGCTGGATTTTGATAAATTCGCCGCTGTCAAATTGCTCCCAATCTCGACTGCGTCGTTTATATTTATTTTAAGCGTCATCGGCTTTGGGACCAAGGCAGGTCTTGTGCCGTTTCATGTTTGGCTGCCTGAAGCGCATCCTGCCGCGCCGAGTCACGTGTCCGCACTAATGAGCGGGGTAATGATAAAGACAGGTATATATGGAATTATCCGGGTGCTGACATTTTTGCCGATGCCGCCAGTCTGGTGGGGTTGGCTGTTAATAATTATCGGCGCTGTGTCGGGTATAATTGGAGTTTTATTTGCATTGGCGCAGCACGATATAAAAAGACTTTTGGCGTATCACAGCGTAGAAAATATTGGAATAATTACAATGGGGTTGGGATTAGGCGTTGTCGGCATAAACTCTGGAAATCAAATTTTGGCTATTTTGGGTTTTGGCGGAGCTATTTTACATGTTTTGAATCACGCTTTATTCAAAGGGCTTTTGTTTTTAGGAGCCGGTTCTATAGTCTGTGCCACTGGCACCAGAGAAATCGACGAACTTGGCGGACTTGGAAAAAATATGTTCGTAACATCAATAACATTTTTAATCGGAGCAGTTGCGATTTGCGGAATACCGCCTTTGAATGGTTTTATCAGCGAGTTTTTGATTTATACAGGCTCATTCAACTGCCTGTTTACGAAACAATTAAACCTTGCGGTACAATCAATCATTATAATCGGCTCACTTGCACTTATCGGCGGACTTGCACTTGCTTGTTTTACCAAAGTGTATGGAATAGTTTTTCTCGGAGAGCTCAGGAGCAGGCATGCGGTGAACGTGAAGGAGTCGCATAAGATGATGCTGATACCGATGATTGTTCTTTCGGCGTTATGCGCATTTATCGGCCTGTTTTCATCTGTTGTGCTGAGAATGCTCAATCACTGCATCGCGGAAATTTCGGGAATTGAAGTGGATGTTGTAAGTTTGCAGCTTTTGCCTTTATGCCGGGTTTTAACAAAAATATCTTTTTCAGCTTTCTGTCTTTTCGCGGCAATCATAGTTCTTTTAATTGTCCGAAGAAAATTGCTGTCCGCCGGAAAAGTGAATATCGCTGCAACATGGGACTGCGGCTATGCGAAACCTGATGCGAAAATGCAATATACCGCATCATCTTTTGCTCAGCCTCTTGTAGATACATTCAAAATGATTTTGCGTACGAGCAAAAAAACAGAGCAAATTAAAAATTTATTCCCATTGAACGGGCAGTTCGAAAGTTCCACGCCGGAAGTAAGCCGGGATTATTTGTTCGACCCGATTTTTAAAGGCGTCTATTCTCTGCTGGGCAGGCTCAGATGGCTGCAGCAGGGCAATATTCAGCTTTATATTCTGTATATAGCGTTAACTCTGATTATTTTAATTATTTGGAAACTAAGATAAGAATATGGAACCAGTCAGGATAATCCAGCCGCTGCTTGCTTTGGTTTTGTCGCCGCTCTTGTTCGGTATAATCAACCGAACGAAGGCTTTTTTTGCAGGCAGAAAAGGCCAACCGCTGTTTCAAACATATTTTGACCTTTGGAAACTCCTTCATAAAGGAGTTGTTTACAGCAAAACAACCGGCTGGGTCTTCAAGGCGGGTCCAATCATAAATTTATCAGCAATTTTCCTTATTACATTTTTTATTCCTTTAGGGCATTCCAGGGCTGTTTTCTTTTTTGATGGAGATATTTTCCTGGTCATTTATTTATTTGCCCTGATAAGATTTTTTATGATACTTGCCGCTTTGGATACCGGTTCGAGCTTCGAAGGAATGGGAGCGAGCAGAGAGGCTCAATTTTCCGCGTTAACCGAACCAGCCATTTTTCTGGCCCTGGCTGCGCTTGCCTGCGGAACGGGAAAATTATCTTTATCTGAAATTTTAGTTTCCATTACAAGCCGATTCTGGCTCGCAAACATTTCGATAATTTTATTTGTTGCTGCGACTCTTATAATCGTGCTGCTTACAGAAAATGCACGTATTCCGGTTGACGACCCAAACACTCATCTGGAATTAACTATGATACACGAGGTTATGGTGCTGGACAGCAGCGGACCGGATTTCGCATTTATAGTGTTAGCTTCCGCTCTGAAACTTTGGATTTTTGCCGCGTTGTTTGTGGGTGTTTTGGTACCGGATATTGGTTTTGGTTTTTGGCTTAATCTTGCTATCGGTGTCTCGGCAGTATTTGTTGTTTCTGTTGTAGTTGGAATTATAGAGTCCTGCATAGCGAGATTGAAATTGTTGTTTGTTCCTCACTTTATTTTTGTGGCGACTGTTTTTGCGGTTTTGGCAATGGTTTTTGTTTTGAGGAAATAAAAATGCTGATTGAATTTATGATGATTTTTCTGACTCTGGTGAATTTGATTATTCTGTCGACCAGCAGATTGAGCACCTGTATCAAGGTTATTGCCTGCCAGGGAATTATTTTGGGGATTTTGCCTATAGCCGGCGGGCAGTTCAGTATTGAGCTTGTAATTTTTTCAATAATAGCAATCGGTGTGAAAGGAATTCTTTTTCCATCGATGCTGCTGAGGACATTGAGCCAGTTAAATATACATCGTGAAAGAAAACCTTATGTAGGATATGGCATGTCGCTGTTAATCGGCCTTGTGGCCATAGTTTTTTCATGGTGGATAAGCAGTGATTTGTCTCTGCCTGTAGCTCCGGCAAGTTCGACAGTTGTTCCGGTATCTTTATTTACATTATTTGTCGGATTGTTTCTGATTATCAGCCGCAAGATGGCTTTGACTCAGGTAATTGGTTACCTGATTTTTGAAAATGGGATTTATATGTTTGGAGTTGTATTGCCCCAAAAACAGCCGCTGCTCGTTGAACTCGCGGTGCTGCTGGATGCATTCGTTGCTGTTTTTGTTATGGGTATAACGATTTTTCATATTTCCCGGGCCTTTGACCATATTGAGACCGACCAGCTCTCAACATTAAGGAGTTGACGATGCTTTTAGCATTGATTCTGATACCAGTTATCGCAGGCGTTTTATCTTTAATAAGCAGAAATGCGAATTTGAGATATTTCTTCCTGGGCTTTGCGGCTGTATTACATTTTATGTTAACAGTTATGTTCTGGTTTTTTCCGCCGGCCGCTTTATTCAATAACTGGCTTGGGTTGGACCAGATTGGCCAGCTCATTTTAAGCGTCACAAGCGTACTTTTTCTTGGGGCTTGTTTTTATGCAATCAACTTTCTCAGGAATGAAAAACATGAACCAATAAAGGACTTTCAGGAAGATATAATATTTTCAAACGCACCTGAAGCGATTTTCATTTGTTGTATGCTTTTTCTCCTTGCTTCGATGACGTTTCTTGCGTTAAGTCAGCATTTCGGCCTGATATGGGTTGCGATAGAGCTGACTACGCTGACCAGCGCTCCGTTGATTTATTTTCATCGGCATCATCGCTCGCTCGAAGCAACGTGGAAATACCTGATGATTTGTTCGGTCGGCATAGCTATAGCTCTTTTGGGCAATTTCTTTCTTGCTGTTGCCGCGTCAACCGGCGGCGAAAAACCTGTATCGCTCCTTGCGAGTGAACTTGTAAAGTACGCCGACAAGTTAAATGTCAAATGGCTCAAAGCCGCGTTTATATTCATTCTTGTCGGTTACGGAACAAAAATGGGACTTGCTCCGATGCATACCTGGCTGCCAGATGCGCACAGCGAAGCGCCTTCGGTTATATCTTCTCTTCTTTCGGGCGCTATGCTCAATTGTGCTTTCCTGGGAATTTTCAGGACGTTCCAGGTTTGCATAGCCGCAGGTCAGGCGGATTTTGCGAAGGATTTGCTTATCGCGTTAGGTCTGGTTTCGATGTTGTTCGCGGCCGTTTATATAGTAAGACAGGCCGATTACAAAAGAATGCTGGCGTATTCGAGCGTCGAACATATGGGTATTATCGCGATAGGTCTGGGACTTGGAAATGCGGCGGTATTTGGTTCGATGTTTCATCTTATTAATCATTCTCTGACGAAAGCCGCGTTATTTTTAGTCGCGGGAAATATCCTGGCGGTTTATAAAACCAAAAGAACTAAAGATGTTCAGGGAATGTTTAAAGTTATGCCGGTCTCAGCTTTTCTTTGGCTGGCGGGAATATTGGCGATTACAGGTTTTCCGCCTTTTGGCACATTTATAAGCGAATTTCTAATACTTAAATCCGGTTTCGAACAGGGCAGATTTTTCGTTTCTTCGGCTTATCTTGTTTTGCTCGTTATTGTTTTCATTGGTTTTGCGACAATCTGTATCAGAATGACACAGGGCAGTCCGGAGCAGGGGGCCGAGAAGTTAGCCTTAAAAGAAAAGGCTCTATCCGTGGTTCCTGCTGCCGTTATGATACTGCTGGTTTTGATATTAGGATTATTCATCCCTGCTTCGCTTAAGAATTTCCTGCACGGCATTTGTATGCTGGTTGGAGGCAACTGATGGAGAAGATATTAAAAATTTACAATTGCAGTGTGAATGATTTCAGAAAGGTGCCTTGCCTGGACATTTCAGAATTCAGGCAGTCTGTAATAAAGCAGGTAAATGACGGCTTACGAATCGCGGCGTTTTTTGCGATGCCCGGCGATAAAGCCAAGCATAGGCTTGTATGTGTTTTGGCGGACGATGCTAATGGAAGCCTGTATCTTTTATCGAGCGAAGTGTCGAAAAGTTATTCTTCCTTAACGCCGGCCTGTCCGCAGGCGCATTTATTCGAGAGGGAGATAGCGGAGCAATATTCTATTATGCCCGAAGGCCATCCCTGGCTTAAACCCGTAAGATTTCCCGATTCATCTCAGATAGGGATTACGGACTTTTTTAAAATTGCCGGTTCTGAAATTCACGAAGTAGCGGTCGGTCCGATTCACGCGGGTATTATCGAGCCGGGTCATTTCAGATTTCAGTGTAATGGCGAAAATGTATTACATCTGGAAATATCTTTAGGATACCAGCACAGAGGTATTGAGAAGGCAATCCGATCGGGTTCGCAAAAAAGATTAATTCATTATATGGAGACCCTGGCAGGCGATACGACGATAGGGCATACTCTGGCGTATTCTCAGGTTATTGAAAGTTTGTCGAATTGCCATATATCTGCCCGTGCTAATAGTATAAGGGCAATTGCTCTTGAGTTCGAAAGGCTGGCCAATCATACAGGCGACCTTGGCGCTCTTGCAGGCGATATTGGTTACTTGCCTACAGCTTCCTTTTGCGGCAGAATTCGCGGAGACTTCCTGAATATGACGGCCGTTCTTTGCGGAAATCGTTTCGGCAGAGGTCTGGTAAACCCCGGCGGAGTAAATTATGATATTGAAAATTCACATATTTCCGATTTAAAACAAAAATTAAAAGCTGCTCTTAAAGATGTAACCAGTGCCGTTAATCTTTTGTGGGAAACGCCTTCGGTTTTAGACCGTTTTGACGATACCGGAGTATTAACTCAAAAGGATTGTATTGATTTGGGCGTGGTTGGGGTTGCCGCAAGAGCCTGCGGACTCGAAAGAGACGCAAGATTTAATTTTGCGAGCGGCGCTTACCAGTTCAGTCAAATACCAATTTCAATCTGGGACACCGGCGATGTATTCGCAAGAGCTTATGTCCGATGGGTGGAGATTCAGAGAAGTATAAATTTTATTGAAAAAGAACTTGATAACCTGCCTGACGGACAGATTCATACAAAGACCTCTGCTCTGTCAGCTAATAAAATAGCTGTTAGTCTTGTGGAAGGCTGGAGAGGCGAAATCTGTCATACCGCCATAACCGGCAATAACGGTGAACTTTTGCATTATAAAATAGTTGACCCGTCTTTTCATAACTGGACGGCCCTTGCGATAGTTTTGCGCAACCAGCAGATTTCCGATTTTCCATTATGCAATAAAAGCTTTAATCTTTCATATTGCGGACACGATTTATGAGGTCTTTATGTTAAAAGAATTAGCCGCACGTATAAAACAGGGATATAGAACATATCCGTTTCCCAATAGGGAGCCTTCTTTGCCTGAAAGGTTTAAGGGAAGACCTGTTATTTCTAATTCCAAATGCAATGGTTGTAATAAATGTGCAGATGTATGTCCGACAGATGCTGTCATAGTCAATGATAATAAAATTGAATTAGATATGGGCAAATGCATTTTTTGCGGCAGATGCGAACAGGTTTGCCAGGATAAAGCCATTGTGTTTAGCCGTGAATATAGTTTGGCTGCAGGAAAAAGAAGTGATTTATGCCTGAAAGGAGAGCATTTTAAAACCGCTGAAAGTTTAAGAGCCGATATGCTCAAAATTTTTGGCAGGTCTTTAAAATTAAGACAAGTTAGCGCAGGCGGATGTAACGCTTGCGAAGCGGATACCAATGTATTATCGACTCCCACCTACGATTTAGGAAGGTTCGGCGTACAATTTGTCGCTTCGCCGAGGCATGCTGATGGACTTCTTATCACAGGTCCTGTAACGGCTAATATGAAACTCGCATTGAAAAAAACTTACGATGCCGTTCCCTCGCCCCAAATTGTAATTGCGGTCGGAGCCTGTGCGATTTCGGGAGGAATATATTCAGGCCATCCGGAACAAACAAATGGTGCCCAAAATTCAGTGCCGGTCGATTTATACATTCCCGGCTGCCCGCCGAATCCTTACACTATTCTTGATGGCATATTAAGATTGCTCAATGTAAGGTCTATTTAAAGTTAAACATTAATCATTTATTCGCAATCACTTACAAACCCCTCAATCGGGCTATCGATCCGAAGGTTGCCGGTTCGAGCCCTTTCTGCCTCAGATTTTTTTAAAAAATATGATTTGCAACGGTAATTATCGGGGTAAAAAATAAGGAGTTATGAAATTGTAAGTTTACATAAGTTGTTTGTTTGCGTTTGAAAATCTGTTGTAACTTCTTATTATTTTTAGAAAATAAAGGGGTTATGGCGATTTTTTTCGGCCAAAAGCGCAGTTTTTTCAGCCAAACGCGCAAGTTGGGTCAAAATGAGGATGTTTTTTGCCACAGATTTCGAATATTTTGCTCACAAATCGGGAAAAATCGGATTTTTTTAGGGTTTTTTTGGTGTTTTTAAGGCTTTGCGCGCAATGGCTCTGCGCGTTATTCGTGAAGCCCCGATGCGTCGGGGTCTGCGCTGCGGCTCCGACGCTACGCTTCGACGCGATTTTTGCTATTCAGACAAAATCGGTTGAGTTTGGGAAAAAAGAGAGATATAATTTTATAAACATCTTAGAAGCAATGGCCTCGCAGTTCTTTATTAATAGAAGTTAATATGTGGAACTTAAAAAGAGGTGGAGGTGAATTATGTTTGAGACGGTGAATAATCCGTTGATTATCGCTGGGGGAGTGTTGGCCGGCATAGTGGTACTTTTGATTATATGCAAAATGATTGCTATGACATGGCGGATAATACGCATCAAGCCCGGTAAAGGGCAGGACAAAATTTTCCACTATTCTGATTACGAACTGCGCAAAAAACAACAGTTCGAAAATCGGTTATCCCAGTAGTAAAAATTTATTAGGTAAACGTCCCTTATTATTCCGTTTTTTGAAGGAGCTTAAAAATGGTAAGACGCACACGAACAAAAAATTTGGAGATTCACCACATTAATCGAAATGGAAGCAATGATTAAACCTAAACCACCTGTAATTATTCAGGAAATTCAGTGGGTATTGATGTATGGCAAAAAGTATGGGAAACTTCTGTTTATAACATTAGCAGTATTAGGAATATTTGTTTCCTATAGGTTGGTCCCCATCTTTTTCAGTGGGAAAAACCAAGGTCAACATTCAGAGTCCAAAACAAATGGAAATTTTTCCCCTGCAAATACTACTATTGGCCCTAACGGTTCTGTGAATAATACTTACAATATCTACGGAGAGGAGAACAACCTTAAAGAAACCAAGGCCATAGATGCTTATAAACGAGACATCAAAATAGATCCCGATAATGCTTTTTCATGGGTAGATCTAAGTCACCTTTATGTGAGGTTAAAGAATTACGAGGATGCTATAGGGGCCTGTAGGGAAGCCATAAGAATCGACCCAAATTCTACCGGAGCGTACGACCATCTCGGCTTTGCTTACAGTATGCTCGGCCGCTGGCAAGAGACAGCAGATGCTTTTCAACATGCTATAGAAGTAAATCCGAAAGATGCCGAAGCATACGGTAATCTCGGTGTTGTGTATGGCCAACTCGGTCGATATGAGGATGCTATAGAAGCTTTCAAGCAGACCATCATACTTGAACCGGATAGCGCCGAAGCATATAACGATTGGGGTCACGTACTCGGACACTTGGCTAAAAATAAAAAGGGCAAAGTTCGCCAGCAATTGTTGACAGAGAAAAAAGAAAAATGCCTAAAGGCAGAGTCAATCAAAACCGGCTCAGGAGCCTACGCTCTTGCCTGTATCTCTGCTTTGGCTGGAGATAAAACCCAGTGCCAAAAATGGCTTAAAATTTGTGAGCAGGCTGACATGTTGCCGCCTCGCAAGCGTGTTATGTCCGACACAGATCTTGACAGTATCCGTAATGAAGAATGGTTCAAACAAATCAGTTGGTCTGATGACCCGATACGATATTTTACACCATAAAATTTTTTGACTAGCAATATGCTTATAATGAATAATTATTCTCTGAAGTACAACCAAAATTGGAGGTAAAAATGAACGGTATCATTAAACGGCTTCAAAATGATAGTCTGATTTTTGAGGTCCCTCTGGAGCTATATCATAAGGAAGCTATACTATTTGCGGCACATACATTCATTGATAGATGTTATGTTGATATAGACCCTTCGTCAGAAAAGTGTATTAATGTTTCATTTCGCCAAAAAAACAAAGACATTCAGTTCGACAATTTTGCTCTCGAATTTTGTAATGAATTGTTAGACCAACAGGTTAGATTAAATGTCGAAAAGAGTTACGGAAATATCAGAGACCTAATCGTTAGACAGGCATTTTGGCCTGTCGAAAATATACAGAATGAAATAAAAATATGAATATTGCTAAACCTTATCAATTATTTCCCTTTGAATTCATGCGGCTAAACAATAATAAGCGTTTGGTGGTTAATGAGGTTGGCGAACACCTTTTTTTGACAGAGGAAAATTTTAGCAAGCTTATTAATTACACATTAGACAGTCAATCTTCGCCTTTTTTGGACTTAAAAGCTAAGCACATTTTGACCGATACGGCTATTGCCCCTGTAGTTGACATGTTGGCGATAAAATACCGAACTAAAAAGGCCTTTCTTTATAATTTTACCTCATTGCATATGGTTGTTCCGACATTACGATGTAATTCTAATTGCGTGTACTGTCAGGTGTCCAAAAAAAACCCTGATGCAATAGGGTTTGATATGGACGAGAGAACTGCTGAAAATACAGTCAAAATGATTTTTTCTTCCCCTTCTCCTGCTATTAAAATTGAATTTCAAGGTGGTGAGCCTTTATTGAATTTCAGAATGGTAAAATACATTGTGAAATATGCTGAAAAACTTAATAAAACTCATAAAAAACATTTAGCCTTCATAGTCTGTACAAATGTTACAATGCTCACCCCTGCAATTCTAAGGTTTTTCAAGAAGCATAATATCTCAATTTCTACGTCTCTTGACGGTCCTTGCAAATTGCATAATAAAAATCGCCCTTTGCAGAATAATGAGCTCAGTTATGACAAGGTTATTTCGAATATTAAATTGGCAAGAGAGATATTGGAACCAGGCAGTGTCTCTGCATTAATGACAACTACACGATATAGCCTTGGCCAGATGAAAGAAATTATTGATGAATATGTGCAAATGGGATTTCAGTATATTTTTATTAGAAATTTAAATCCATATGGAGGAGCTAGGCAAGAGAGCAAGATTATAGACTATACTATAGACGAATTTATTGAAAAATATAAAGAAGCATTGGACTACATAATCGAGCTTAATCTAAAAGGGACTTATATCATAGAATCTTTCGCGGCTCTTTTATTATCACGGATATTAACCCCTTTTTCAACAGGATTCGTAGACCTCCAATCTCCCGCAGGTGTTGGAATTGAAGGAGCAGTATATGATTACAATGGCAACGTATACGTTTCAGATGAAGGCAGAATGCTTGCGGCAATGGGAGATCAAGAGTTCTTGATTGGAAATGTGAATGTGAATTCCCATAAAGATATTTTTACAGGCAGTAAGCTTAAAAAAATAATTACGAACTCATGTATAGAATGTTTACCAATTTGTTGTCATTGTGCATTTCAATCTTATTGCGGAGCCGATCCTGTTAGAAATTACGCTGAACACGGTGATATTCTATGTCATGCCAACTTGAGCCATACATGTAAAAAGTGCAAAAATATATTATTGTATTTATTCGAACTACTTGAGCGAGATGATAAGAATCTAAATAGAATTTTCTGGTCGTGGATTAATAGAAAACCTTCATCGGAGTTAATAAATTGCGAAGCTTGTTAGGACATACCATTAATGCAAAAGAATCGCTGTTAGGGAGAATTGCTTTAAATTCACCTTGGTTTTTTTATGACCCTAATTCTATACTAGCTACCAATTCTCCAGATAGAAAGACATTGAGACATTTGGCAATTATAACAAACGCTAATAACATTAGCGAAAGTCTAACATCGAGCGGGAAAACAATCTACTATGGGGTTTCAAGGCTTAACGAACTAAAAGCTGGAGATGTGGTGCGGCTAAATCCCAACGGCAAAATAGATGTTTTATATGAAAGAGAATCCTCGCATAATGTTTTATTTGTAACCGAACAATGCAATTGCTCTTGCCTGATGTGTCCTCAGTATACCACAAGTAACAAAACTGATTATACAGAACAAGTCCTTGCTTTAATTAGATTAATTGACCCTCAAACTAGAACTTTGGGAATTACAGGAGGAGAGCCTACCTTACTTGGAAATAACTTGTTTGAAATTATAAAAGCATGTAAACAAAATTTACCAAACACCGCTCTTCAAGTATTATCAAATGGAATTAGGTTTGCAGATTTTGAATTTGCTAAAAATTTTGTTTTGGTTGGTCATCCTGATATACAAATTGGTATTCCTTTGTATGCGGATACTGACACGGAGCATAATTATATCGTGCAGACAAATGGTTTTTATAAAACTTTAAAGGGCATTCAAAATCTTGCTTTGTTTAAACAGAGAGTTGAAATCCGAATTGTTATTACAGCATTGAATTATAAAAGACTTCCAAAATTGGCGGAATTTATTTATCGGAATCTTCCTTTTGTAATACATATAGCATTTATGGGCATGGAAACAAAAGAACTTGCAAAGAAAAATCTAAATGAAGTATGGATTGATCCCTATGAGTACCAAAGCTACTTGAGCGAAGCTGTCGAAATTTTATCTTTGCGAAAAATGAATGTCTCAATTTACAATCATCAACTATGCTTGTTGCCAAAGGCACTTTGGAAATATGCTAGTAAATCTATTTCGCTTTGGAAAAATATTTATATTGATGAATGCGGTTCTTGTACCCAAAAACAACTTTGCGGAGGATTCTTTGCCTCTTGTAGAAATATCCATAGTAAACACATCCATGCTTTGTAATATAAGGAGATTGAAATGATTATGCCCTATAACACTGCACAATTAAAACACAAGCTCTCACTCGAAGTTTCACGGACTTTTTTGCGATATGTAGATATTATTAGTTCACAAAAAGACCTTCCCATTCTTGATGCCCCTTGTGGTTATGGCAGACACGCCTTCTTGTTAGCTAACATGGGTTGCAAAGTAACTTGCGTTGATATTGATGAAAAAGCATTGGATTGTGTGGAGAGCAATAGAAAAGAATACGGATTCCGCAAAAATCAAATAGTAACTAAACGGTTGGATTTGCAAAAATATACATTAACTTTCCCTGAAAATTCGTTCGGGGCCATTGTAAATATCCATTATTATCAGCATAATTTACTGGCGAAGTTCATAGAATTACTAACACCAAACGGCTATCTCTATTTTGAAACTCCTGATAATAGAGGCAAAAATTATTTAGACCTCCCTATAAAGGGCATAATACGGAATGAGATTGAAAAGCTATGTGATTTCATTCTTTACTCTGAAAAATTAGCAGGTCCTTCAAATTTGTCACGTGTTACAGTAAAATTATTAGCAAAGAAACGCAACTAGATGTATTGCAAGGATTTTCGTAAGGCTTTTAATATGTGATACTTATAGAAACATTCAAAAAATATATCTTTTTGTTGATAATTATGCATTTAAATCTTAAAATGTTAGTATCTGAATTATTTACGAGGATAAAAATATGAAGTTCAAAAAATTTTTAGGTTGGCTAGTTTCGATTGTAGTGTTTGTAGTGTTATTGTCCACCAAGAGCAAGCTTACTGCTGCAACCAATAAAAACCAGTGTAAGAGTATAAGTCAAATTACCCAAAACGCCCCATTGATTCTTCAGCATGCTTCCGCTACAGCAGTTGACAACTTGGGACATGCTTCTCATTCTTCGCACGCCTCGCACGCCTCGCATGCTTCTCATGCTAGCCATTACTCAGGTAGTACCGAACCAACCAAACCAACCAAACCAGAACCAAATAAACCAAACGAACCAAATAAACCAAATAAATAAGTGTTAATAAAATTGAAAAACAGAAAAGCGTAGTTTTATAAAGCTACGCTTTTTCGTTGTCATTTTGGCATTCAAATTTTTTATTGATAAAATAGCTACCGAACAGTTGAGGGAAATTTTAGGATAATATTATGACGAAACACCCTGAAGATGTACTATACAAATTAAAAATGGATGTTGAGAGGGAGTTTTTTAAGGCGAATCCCCCAAAGGAATTTCCGGAGGATTTTTTAAGCGGCCGAATGAAAAAGGAATTAAAAAAGCGTATTTCCTATCCGGCTATGTTTAAATCGAATGTCAGAATTTCGGGACCAGACCATCGAATCAGATACAAAAAGAAAATAAGCATTAAGGAAGCGATGGCGGGGACTGCACAGGTTAGGGCGATGGAGGGAAAGTCGAAAGCGAAATATGTGGAGATATTGCTGCCGGCGGGCAGGCTTAAATTAAAGATGGAGAGGAAAGTTCAAATCTGCTTTGAAAGCGGAGCGGTACTTATGGAGTTTGGCAGTTTAGAGCGGGCGAAATATGTGCTTTACTCAAGGAAGGTCGGCAAGTACGTATATAAAGTGCCAAAGAGCGAAATTGCGGTCAAAAGGGCTGTGGCGAAATACGAAAAGTATCGGGGAGAAATACGGGAGAAACTTGTAAAGGCGTTTATGGCGAGAAAAGTAAGCAGGAAAGCGGCGGACGGGTTTGCGGGGATAGTGTTTGAGGAGAGATTAATGTGGATGAACCCGCCACGATTACACGTCTTTTAGCCGATTATTATATGCACTCACACAGGGACTGCATGGAAAATTTTTCCATAGAATATGCGAATGCGGCGTATGTGCGCCAAAAGCACCGGCGTTTTAATTTTGAATGGCTTTTTCCTGCTTTTGTTTTCCGGATATTCTGTCGGCTATTATCTGCAGTTTCTCTGCCTGCTGCGGCTTCCAGAGAAGTGTTTGCATAAGGCTGTCGTAGCCGGCGTAACGCTTGTCTAAAGAAACAGCTTTCCGAAAAGCCTGGTCGGCGGAAACGGACATTCCCATTGCATCGTAAGTAATCGCCAGACCGGCAATGGGGTCGGGGTCTTTTGGGCTAAGCCCAGATGCCTTTGTAAAAAGAGGTATGGCTTTTTCAAATTCGCCGGCATCAAAAAGAGCAAAACCAAGATTGTCGTTGCCGATATAAGAAAAAGAATTCTTCTTAACTGTATCTTCCCAAAGAGAAAGACTGTTATGCCACACACACTCTCGTTGAACCGTATAGTAACCAAAAAATACACATACTGCCGCCGAAATAAATACGCATAATGCCCCGGACAATCGTTTTGCCGGCATCTTTAATCGGCAGATTACCGCACCCAAAGCCAGGCAAACCCCAATCATCGGCAGATACAGGTATCTGTCGGCCAGCGGCCTGTATATTGGAATAAGATTTGACGTCGGCAGTATTGCCAGGCAGAAAATTAAAACACCTGCGCCAAATCCAATATTTTTACGGCATATCAATACGGCTGCTGCAATTACTGCGGCTAACATAACTAATGCGGCAGATAAAGTTATGAACCGTATCGAATAATTGGTCTGGTCTGCACATAACAGATTGGGCCAGAAAAGTTCCATCAGTTGAAATGCCCATATTCGCGGCTGAATGGCAAGCATCTTCGAAAACGAACCACCGAGATATACTGCCTTCTGAAAAAAAATTGCCGACTGAGCTGGAACAAGCGTAAAACGCGCAATCATAAAAACCGTCATTGCGACAAAACCGGCTGCAATCAATTTCGCCCAGCTTCGCCATTGGCTGGCTCTGCGGACAATAAGCCAATAAACAAGCAGAATCAGCGGAGCTGCGACGCCGTTCTCTTTGGCCGCCGCGGCTGCGAAAATCGAAATGACAATCAAACCGCCGAACAATATATTTGTTGGTTTTCGTTCTGTTGGAAATTGCTCCGCCAAGACGAGCATAAGCAGTATAAAAAACGCCGCCAGCAGGTCCTCTCTGAAAGTTACGACACAAACAGCTTCGCTGTTGACAGGATGTATCGCAAAAAGAATCGCTGTGGTAAATGCCGCCCATAACGCGCCGATATTTTTATCGCTTTGCACAAATAACCGACATAGTACGCCATAGAGCAGCAGAAATACCATTGCCGAACACAGCGAGTGAAGAAGCAGGTTAGTCAGGTGATAGCCGAAAGGATTGCGTCCCCACAAAAGCGAATCAATCATCAGCGACAGCACCATTGCAGGGCGGTTATTATCGATGATATCTTTTTTCATTGACGACAGACTAAGCACTTCTGCGAAATGCACCGGCTTATGGATGTAATTATCAATGAGTATCTGCGAAACATCGTCATATACGAAATCAGCCGTCAGGATTGGCAGGTATATCGCAGCGGCGACAGCAGCGACGATTGCGGCAAAAGCAGTTATTTTTACAGTTTGCACAGTTCGCATAGTAAATTATAAACCTCATCAACGCTGATTCGCTGCACACAAATATTATCTTTACAGGTTGAATGGCGGTTATTATAAGCACTGACACAAGGACTGCATGGAATATTTTTCCAGAGAATATGCGAACGCGGCGTATTTGCGCCGAACAGCACCGGCGTTTCCGGCCCGAACAATGTTATAACCTGAATTTCCGTCAGCGTTGCGAAATGTGCCGGCCCGCTGTCGTTGGTTACAAGTGCATCAGCCAGACAATACAGCATCATCAATTGCGGCAGCGTCGTTTTGCCGGTCATAGAAAAGCACCGCTTCGAATCGACGGCATTGGCGAGTTTTTGCGCCTGTTCCGTTTCGTCAGGCGCACCCGTAAAAGCTATATGCACCGCGGGCGATTTTTCGATTAGCCGCTTCGCAAGTTCCACATATCGTTCCGCCGGCCATCGCCGCAAAGGCAGCATATCCGATGCGTTGGCGTTGAACAGTATAAGCGGCGAATAATTGCTCGTCCCTGATTCTTTTTCGAGTATCGCTTTGAATTCTTTCATTTTCGCCTCGTCAGGCGCAAATCGCGATTTTATAGTCCGCACTTCCGGCAGGTTCATATTCAGACGCGGCATATCCTTGGCAGGCAAGCCAATCGCCTCGACCATTACCTCGAACATTTGGCTTGCGTGCAGATGCGGATTATAATTCAGCCGGTGCGTCATTAAATCGCCGCGGTATGGCGACTCATCGGCAAAACTATGAAACCCAATCCGTATTTTCGCTCCGCTCAGCCAGGTCAGGATTGCCGAGCTTCGCGCAAAAAATTCAAAATCGACAGCAGCGTCGATTCGCAGTTTCCGGATGCGGCGCAAAGCCCCGATTGTGCCGAAAACCATCGAAATAAAATTGCTGTCGGGAATCGTTATGACATTGTCCTGCGGAATAATATCCATCACGTCGAGGATGAAACGGTTTTGCTGAAAGACCAGAAAATACACATTTTCTTTTCCGACCATTTCCACCGCCCGCCGAATCACAGCATCGGCAAGAACGGTCGCTCCCTGTTCGGCAAGTTTGATAAAAAGTATACTTTTGGCTTTTTGAGGCGCCTTTCTTTGCGGAAATGGCGAAAAATTATAACACTTGCGGATGGCCGTCAGAACAAAACATATCGGCCTGCCGAGCCATCGGTCTATTTGCCGCATTGTCGTTATTTTCACTGGGTACTCCTGCGGTATTTTTTTTGTCAGGACTGCGTTCCTGCGTCTTGCTGCACAAAATATACTCAAAAGAGCGCCAAATGTCAAATTAAAGAATCCCCGCCTTATTAGCGTAAATACTGTTGCCAATATCCGTATTGTAAATTATGATTGTCCCCTGCAAAAATAATTCAATGTTTTATAAAGCAGAAAGGGAAAAATGAAACACGATAAACCGAATTGTCCGGGCAAAGCAAAATATCTGCAAGGCAAAAGAATTCTGCCGACGCCGACCTCCAAAGACACAAGCATAGTCAGTCTTATCGATAATATGGATGCCTACAACGGCGGAAGATTACGAGCCGCCTGCCATTTGCTGCGCGACAGATATTCTAAAGATGATGTTACAGTCGGATTAAGTCTTGCCGGCGCATTAACACCCGCAGGTCTCGGACCATCGACAATAATTCCTCTAATGAATCACGGCTTTGTCGATTGGATTACCGCGACCGGAGCCAATATGTACCACGATATTCATTATGCATTTGACCTGCCGATGTTTCGCGGCACCCACAATGTCGATGATGCAGACTTGAAAGCAAAAGGCGTTACGAGAATATACGACATCCTGTTCGATTACGAAGATGTCTTAATGGAAACAGACCGCAGACTACGGGAAATTCTTTGCAGACCTGAATTCCAAAAAGAGATGGGCACTCGTGAATGCTATCATCACCTTGGCAAAATACTCAGCGAACTCGAACAGAAAAACAACCTCGGCCAGGTAAGTATCCTCGCGGCCGCGTTCCGTAATGGCATACCGGTATTTACGTCGTCGCCGGGCGATTCGACTATCGGAATGAACGTTGCCGGAATTGAACTGCTTGCTGAAGCGTCAGGATTATTAGACAAATTCAAACTCAAAATCAATCCGAGTATCGACGTCAACGATTCGACCGCAATTATCTTAAACGCCAAGAGATACGAAAACGGCAAAACAGGCGTTATCCTAATCGGCGGCGGAAGCCCGAAAAACTTTATGCTGCAAACCGAGCCGCAGATTCAGGAAGTACTTATGATTCCAGAAGTCGGACAGGATTACGATATCAATATAACTGACGCAAGACCTGATACGGGCGGGCTTTCCGGCGCGCCGCCGAGCGAGGCGGCAAGCTGGGGCAAAATCGACCCGACTAAACTCGAAGAAACAGTTACAGCTTACCTCGATGTAACCGTAGCGTTTCCTCTAATGGCAGCTTACGCAATACAAGCGGCTAAACCCAAGAAGTTAAAGAGGTTATATGACAGGGCAGATGAACTTCATAAGAAGTTAATCAAATCTTATTTGGAAAATAATAAGGAAGTAGAGAAACTCAAAGCTTTAATAAAAAAGCTTTGAGAAGTGAATAGTGAAAAACTAAAAGTGAAAAGTTAAGGAACCGCCTGCGGCGGGTTTTCTTATATAACTCGTTTGTTTGTGTTGAAATTATTGCCATAACTTCTTTATTTAATTTTCAAAATAAGAAGTTATGGCATTTTTCTTTTAAATAAAGCGCAATTTCTTTTAAATTTTGCGCAATTTGACCCAAAATGAGGACACTTTTTGCCACAGAATTGGAATATTTTGCCTACAAATCCGGAAAAATCGGATTTTTTTCGACATTTTTAGGAGTTTTGGGCAAATTCGCGCACTCATACTTACGCGTTTTTTTGCGAAGTGGATAAAATTAACCAGAATTTGTTTGATTTTGAAAAAGAGGAGGATATATTGAATTTTGAGAGACATTGAGGAACGGCATCGGAGGAAGAAAATTAAAATCAAAAATAGTTTAAAAGCGGAGACTTTTTTAACAGTCCAACTGTTCCTAATTTATTCAGGAGATTAAAGATGATATCTAAAAATGGTGGTCAGGATGGTTGTAATTCTAATATTCCTTGTGGTAAATGTGAGGTAGAAAAGCAGGTAGAAAAAGAAGACGATAAAGGATGTACCCGTCGTGAATTTGCTATCTGGTGGCTTAGTCTTTTAGTAGCCGTTTCTATTGTAAGTTTTGTAATTGGTTTAGTTGCACCTAGTTTGGTATTTTTGGCATACATAGTTTGTTTTATAGCCTGTCTTATTAACCTTGTTCTTATTTGTGAACGTTTAAGGAATACTGGACATTCTGGGTGGTGGGTACTGCTTCTGTTTGTGCCTATTATCAATATTTTTTTGTTAATATATTGTTTTGTTAGTCCAGAAAATTCAAAGTTTGCACAAAAAAATGTTAACGCCTAAATAGTAGGGGCTGTCTTAGTTGATAGCAGGACAAAATTAGTGGAAATTGTGATGGATAATATTATGTCGGGTAATTAAGATGAATCCAAGAGTACTTCCATTATCTTCCGTAGAGCAGCACATGAAGCAAAAATGCAGGTTTCTTAATCTGCGAGATGTGATCACCTATTATCCTGACGATAAAAAGCTTCTTGGGCTTACCAATCGTCTTCATAACTATCAAGCCATTAGACATGATTTAAGGAGAGCGCATAATTTGCTTGGTGAAGTGATAAAAGTTCAGAATAACCAAGATTTACTTAAAAGTCCCTACCTTTTTAGTGCTGGATGGTTTTATGCAGTAATATTGTATGCACGCTGGTTTAAATCGACTGAAGGAAGGCCTCGTTTAGGTGAGGATTTTTTTGATGGAGACACATCTCTTGTAGACAAACATAGATATTTTATTGAACTGCGAGACAAGTACATAGCCCATTATGAAAAGGAAGTAATAGGCAAAACCGAAATCTATCTCACTTATTCTCTCTCAGGAGATATTCTCGAACTTTCACCTTTATGCTTAGAAATCTACGTTCAGAGCAAACATGATCTTTTCGATTTGAGTAAACTTATTGAGGCTGTTCATAACAAAATCAATGACTTGGTGCCAAAGTATGAAAAGGAACTTCTTGAATATATTAAGGGTCTTCCTAGTTTTTCTAAGTTGTTCGATCATGCCAAAGAGGCATCAGCCGTAGTAGAATCCACAGCGCCTTGTCCATATGAATACGGTTTTAATCTTGATGAACGGTTCAAACCGAATCAATCGCCATAGAGAGATGGTTTAGAACGATCCCCGTGGTTTTTGCATGCCCATCCATTGCTACTGAGGGAATCTGCGCATCCTAAATAAAACCTTGATTTTAAGCCAATTCCCAATTATCTTTATGGCACGGTCATAAGAGCATAAGGACACAAGTCATAAGGATATTTGAATGAAAGAAAATCTGATAAAACTGGCCAAAGAGCACGGGACGCCGTTGTTTATTTTAGACCACGCCAAGATTCGGGAGAATTTTCAGACATTTAAGAAGAATCTGCCGAATGTTCAGGCTTATTATGCGGTAAAGGCAAATTCCAATCAGGAAATAATCAAAACCCTGTTCAATGAGGGGGCGAGTTTCGATGTCGCTTCCTATAACGAGTTTATGCAGATTTATAATCAGATAAAAACCTTTAAAAAGGCGGAGAAAGACTTTTTTATCTGGGACAAGATAATATTTTCCAATACCATTAAAGACAAAGACACCTTAAGAAAAATCAAAAAATACAAGCCTTTGGTAACTTATGATAACGCCGATGAGGTGGACAAGATAAAGGAAAATTGCGAGACGGCGGGGCTGGTTTTGCGATTGAAGGTGCCTGATACGGGTTCGCAGGTTGAGATGAGCTCGAAATTCGGGGCTGAGCCGAGCGATGCGGCGGGGCTGATAAAAAGAGTGTTCGATTCGGGACTTGCGGTTGAAGGTTTGAGCTTTCATGTGGGAAGTCAGTGCACGAATTTTGATAATTATGCTGTTGCGCTGCAGATAACGGCTGAGATTTTCAACGAGGCCCGCAAGAAAGGCTATAATCTGAAAATAGTCGATATCGGCGGCGGGTTTCCGGCGGCGTATGATTCGAATGTGCCGCGGTTCGAGAGGCTGGCGGAAGTAATAGAATCGGAAATTAAAAGGCTGTTTCCTGCTGATATAGAAATTATAGCTGAGCCGGGCAGGTTTATGGTGGCGACCGCCGCGGTGCTGGTTTCGGAAATTATCGGCAAGGCGGTCAGGAACGGCAAGATTTTCTATCATATAAATGACGGGGTCTATCATACGTTTTCAGGGATTGTTTACGACCACTGGATACCGAATTTCCAGCCGTTCAAGAGCGGCGAAACGGAAGTTTGCGCGGTTGTCGGGCCGACGTGCGATAGTTTCGATAAGATATCCCTGTCGGAACAACTGCCGAGAAATCTGCAAATCGGAGATTACCTCTATACGGAAAATATAGGGGCGTACAGTACCGCCTCTTCGACGAAATTTAACGGATTTGAAGGAGCGATAATACTTCATATAAATCAGTAGACAGTATTCAGTAGACAGTAGTTGTTGAGATTGCTTCGGTCGCTGCGGCTCTCTCACAATGACGATAGGAAAGGTTAATAGGATGAGAAAAGTTATTTTTGCGTTGGTTTTGCTGCTTAATTTTTTGGCAATCGCGTCGGCGGGAAATATGCAAAGCAATATAGAATACGGCAAGGCGGGCGATGAAACGCTGCTGCTGGATGTTAATGTGCCTGACGGCAATGGGCCTTTTGCGGCGGCTGTAATAGTGCACGGCGGCGGATGGATGCGAGGCGACAAGCAGGGCAATGAAGGTGAAAAGGTTCTTTTTGGGCCTTTGACTGACGCGGGAATCGTATGGTTTTCAATTAATTATCGGCTTGCGCCGAAAAATCATTGGCCGGCGTGTCTGGACGATGTGAAAACTGCGATTCGATGGGTGAAGGCAAACGCTGCGAAATATAAAGTTGACCCGAATCGCGTAGCGATAATCGGATATTCTGCTGGCGGGCAGATTGCTTGCCAGGCGGGGGTGACGGCGGATAAAGATACGGCGGTTGCGGCGATAGTGGGGCTGGCTCCGCCGACGGATTTGGTTTTCGATTCTCTGAGGCGGGGCGGGATGTCGATATATTTGAAGGATTTGTTCGGAATGCAGGGGGTTGACGTTAATACCCCCAAGGCGGTGCAGCCGCTTTGGGACGCTTCGCCGATAAATCATCTCAAGGCGGGATTGCCGCCGATTTTGCTGGTGCATGGGACTGCGGATAAGTCTGTGCCGTATCAGTTGTCGCTGAATTTTAAGGCGAGGCTCGATGTGGTCGGTGTGCCTTGCGAAATTATTGCGATTAAAGATGCGCAGCACAAGATTGTGGACTGGAATAAATATGACGGCGATTTTACGAAGAAAATTACTGATTGGCTGACGGCGACGCTCGGTAAAAAATAATATCGGAGATGGATATGCAATTTGAGCATTTCGGAATAAACGTGCCGAACGCTACTGCGATGGCGAAGTGGTATGTGAAAAACTGCAATATGAAAATCGTCCTGGCGATACCCAAGCCAAACCAGGCGCATTTTCTGGCTGACGAAAAGGGCAGGATTTGTATGGAGATATATACGAATCCGAACGCGAAGGTTGTCGATTATCCGTCGCAGCATCCGCTATGCTTTCATATCGCATTTGCTGTTCCTGATCCGGCGGCGATGAAGGATAAGCTGATTGCGGCGGGGGCGGCGGTTTTCGAGGAATTGAATCTTGACGACGGTTCATATATAATAATGTTTCGCGACCCGTGGGGGGTGCCGTTTCAGTTGTGCAATAGAGCGAAACCGTTTGTTTAGCTGACAGGAGTTTGAAAATGGAAACACGATACAGCGCCGATGCGATACGCTTTGAAAGAATGAATACGGAGGAAATACGAGACACATTCCTGGTGAAGACTCTTTTTTCGCCCGGCAAGATAGAGCTGATTTACTGGTTCGACGACAGGGCGATAGTCGGCTCGGCTGTTCCGGCGAATGGGCCTTTGAAACTGGAGGCGGGCGAACAGTTGGCATGTCAATATTTTGCCGAGAGGCGGGAATTGGGCGTTATCAATATCGGCGAGGCGGGGATTATCACCGTTGACGGAAAGAAATTTACGCTGGCTAATAAAGATTTGCTTTATATACCGAAAGGCAGCAGGGAGATTCAGTTCGAGAGCGCAAGTTCGCAAAAAAGCGCGAAATTTTATATCGTCAGTTACCCGGCGCACGCGGCGTATCCAATCGCGATGGCAAAACAAAGCGATGCTCAGCCGGCAAATCTGGGCAGCGATGAGGAATCGAATAAGAGAACGATATATAAATATGTTCATCCCGACGGAATAAAAAGCTGTCAGCTTGTTATGGGCTGCACCGACCTTGCGCCGAAAAGCGTATGGAATACGATGCCGGGGCATACCCACGTAAGAAGATCGGAAGTTTATATGTATTTCGGAATGGAGCCGAGCTCGATTGTGTTCCATCTTATGGGCAAGCCGGAGCAGACTCGGCATATTGTCGTCAGGAACGAACAGGTTGTGCTTTCGCCGAGCTGGTCGATTCACAGCGGAGTCGGTCTGAAAAATTACAGCTTCGTCTGGGCGATGGGCGGCGAAAATCAGGCGTTTAGCGATATGCAGGGATTTTCAGTGGAGCAGATAAAATGATTTTAGATAAATTCAAACTCGACGACAAAATCGCGATAGTAACGGGAGCGGCAAAAGGACTGGGGCAGGCGATAGCGGCAGGTTTGGCCGAGGCGGGAGCCGATATCGCCCTTGTCGATATACTCGATATGAAGGAAACCTGCCGGCAGATTGAAAAACTCGGCCGGCGATGCATAACGATTGAAGCGGATTTGAGTTCGAAAGACTGCGTCGAGGAAATTGTCGATACTGCCGTCGAAAAATTAGGCGGGATTGATATTTTGGTAAACAACGCCGGAATAATTCGGCGGGCGCCGTTTACGGAATTTACCGAAAAAGACTGGGACGATGTGATGAATATCAATATCAGGACGCTTTTCTTTTTGAGCCAGGCGGTTACGAAAATATTTATCAAACAGAACAGGGGCGGGAAAATTATCAATACCGCATCTATGCTGAGCTTT
>CAINDG010000020.1 GCA_903847315.1 uncultured Planctomycetota bacterium | reverse complement strand
AATCCTGTTCGCCGTAAACCTAAGGTTTCCTGGGGAAGGTAAATCCGCCCAGGGTTAGTCGGCCCCTTAGTCGAGGCTGAAAGGCGTAGACGATGGACAGCAGGTTAATATTCCTGCACTATGTTGGTGGACGAAGACAGTGACGCATTTTAAAAATTCATCCCGTGATTAGTCGTGCGGGTTCCGCAAGGTCGAGGCCGTTTTTCGTTGCCGAAGTGAATAGATAAAATGCCAAGAAATAACTGTCGTAGGATGAAGCCAATGTAACCGTACTAAAACTGACACAGGTAGGTGAGGATAAATGTCCTCAGGCGCTCGAGATAACCGTTCTTAAGGAACTAGGCAATTTGACCCCGTACGTTCGCAATAAGGGGTCCCTCCAAGCTAATGTAACAGTTGGCTTGAGGGCGCAGGGAAATGGCTCTGGCGACTGTTTATCAAAAACACAGTTCTGTGCTAACACTTAACGTGGATGTATACAGAATGACGCGTGCTCGGTGCCGGAAGGTTAAGGAAGCCGGTCAGCTTGTAGCAATACAGGTAAAGCTGGCGACCGAAGCCCCGGTAAACAGCGGCCGTAACTATGACGGTCCTAAGGTAGCGAAGTTCCTTGTCGGGTAAGTTCCGACGTGCATGAACCGCGTAACGACTGGAGCAGTGTCTCAAGGACGGACTCGGTGAAATTATACTTGTGGTGAAGATACCACATACCCGCAGCAAGACGGAAAGACCCCGTGAACCTTTACTGTAACCTGGTACTGACACCTGTCATATCATGCGTAGGATAGGTGGGAGGCTTTGATCTGGCGCTTTCGGGCGTCAGGGAGTCAACCTTGAAATACCACCCTTGCTATGTTAGTTGTCTAACCATGACCCGTGAATCCGGGCATGGAACAATGCTAGGCGGGCAGTTTGACTGGGGCGGTCTTCTCCCAAAGTGTAACGGAGAAGTTCAAAGGTACCCTCAGCGTGGTTGGCAATCACGCGTAGAGCGCAAAGGTATAAGGGTGCTTAACTGCGAGACTCATAAGTCGAGCAGATACGAAAGTAGGACTTAGTGATCCGGTGGTTCTGAGTGGAAGGGCCATCGCTCATCAGACAAAAGGTACTCTGGGGATAACAGGCTTATCGCACCCGAGCGTCCATAGCGGCGGTGCGGTTTGGCACCTCGATGTCGGCTCATCACATCCTGGGGCTGAAGGTGGTCCCAAGGGTTCGGCTGTTCGCCGATTAAAGTGGTACGCGAGCTGGGTTCAGACCGGCGTGAGCCAGGTCGGTCCCTATCTGCTGTGGGTGTAGGAATCTTGAAGGGAATATTTCTCTAGTACGAGAGGACTGAGAAGTACTGACCTCTGGTGAACCGGTTGTTCCGCTAGGAGCACCGCCGGGTAGCTAAGTCGGGAAAGGATAACCGCTGAAAGCATCTAAGCGGGAAGCCCACCTCAAGATTAGGATTCCTTTTTTGAGTAAAATCAAGATGAAGAGCCCTCGAAGACTACGAGGTTGATAGGCCGGATGTGTAAGGCGAGAAATCGCTTCAGCTAACCGGTACTAACGCTCAAACGCTTGGCCATATCAATCAAGGATTGACAATGGTTTTTTACATAATGCCCTATTTATTGACCGTCTACGCTATATGATATTAATAATCTGAAATTTAAGATTTCAGATTAGTCAAACTTCCTGGTGACTATACTGGCGGGGAAACGCCTGATCCCATTCCGAACTCAGAAGCTAAGCCCGTCAGGCCGATGGTAGTCTTAACGGCGAGAGTAGGTCATCGCCAGGATTATGAGCCTCTGTTGCGTTAAGCAACAGAGGCTCTCCTTTTTTATAGACACAGACTAACACTGACCTATATAGACACGGATTTACACAAGATTTACACTGATTTTTAAGTAATTACAAACAGGCCAGCGACAAATGAACGCCTCGTACTTGCGAAAAATTCCCTGCTAAACATACGTCATCGCCCTGGCAAAGCGAAGAAATTTGAGTTTTCATCTCTTAATTTTCAGTTATAATGGAATAAAATAATAGATAGATGAAAGGATTCACAATGAAACCTAAACGTATCATCCCTGCAATTCTCGGTATGGCTTTAATAATCCTGTGCCTTTGGCTTGTCATCCATAAGAGGTTAGGAGGCTTTATTCCGGGTGCAATCGGGGCATCATTAGTTTATTTAAGTTACAAACCCGGCCGAGCTGCAACCCTTGTCTTCGGGCATATCTGTGTGGTTATCGGCTGTGTTCTTATTACGTGGGGAATCTATCTTCTGCCTTCTTCGCAGCCGACAGCGGCACATATCTTCGGACGGCCGCTGTTTTGGGGTCTGTTCTGTACATTCGGCGGAATTTGCGCGATTCATCACGGTTTTTGCAGGTGTGTTATGAAAGACTTAAACTAACCAACCCCCCTACGCAATTTTGTTTGACATTGATATAAAAGATAGGGTATATTAAGTAAACAATTTGAGGGATAAATATATGGGAACAATAATGCTAATGTTGTTTGTCGGAATAATGATGGTATTTCTGTTTGCGGCAGTGCTTTTTAAAATCACTTTCTGCATACTAAGAGTAATGGTTTCCCTGATTTTCCTGCCGATAGTTATGCTGGCTTTACTTCCTGTCGGGATCGCTGTTTGTATGCTGCTGGTACTTCTGGGATTAATCGCCCTGCCGATAGTACTGCCGATTATGCTGATACTGTTTGTTTTTCTCGCCCTGCCGATTCTGTTGATTAAGCATTTAGTATTTTAAATTCAATTTTGCCCTCTACCAAAATCCGCCTTGCCTGCGGTGGGTAACCGCAGGCGGACAAATCAGTTATATTTAACTTTAAATTGTCGAGAGATTTGCTTTAAAAATATAATACCACCATATTCCACATAATTTAAAATTTTGATTGACACCAAAATTCATACAAATTAGCTTAATAGCTTAAAATCGGCCGCTTTGAGAAAATGTCCATAACAATATTTTTGAAGGAGATATGTTATGTATAAGAAAGTTATCGCAGGATTGATTTTGGCATCTCTATGCACAAGCGTATTTGCAGCCGGCTTTCTGGGGCCTCCGACTGCAGGACTCAAGAAGGGTCAGTGGGGTACAGGATATAATTATTCCTATTCCAGCCAAGGATTAGACAGAGCTACAGTGAAATGGCGGGAGTTGGATTGGGATGATGATGGGATGCTAACCGATACTTATCACTGGAGCTCTGAATTAAAGCTTAGAAGTGTCAATGTCAATCGACACTACTGGAACATCAACTACGGCGTAAGAGACTGGTGGGAATTGTATTTTCAGCTGGGTCTTGCGGATGTAAAGGCCAACGCCAAAGAAGTCGAAGATGACGGTGATATTTCCAAATGGGGCATGAACTTCGATAACGATATTTGCTTCGGATGGGGCACAAAGTTTACATTCTACAAAGGGGAAAAAGTTTCCTGGGGCACCGCACTACAGATGAATTGGCTGGATACCCAGTGGGGCGGGAAAGGTTCTGATGCTGGTGATGTATGGAAAGATACGGTTGATTTAAAAACATGGGACCTGCTGCTTTCAATAGGGCCGACAGTTGATATGGGCGGCTGGAAACTTTACGGCGGACCGTTTTACTATTATCTGGCCGGAGATTACGATTATACAGAAAAAGGAAGCTGGGACTATGGGGAAGGCGACAGCGGGACATGGCGTGATAAAGGGCATGCGAATCTCGAAGCAAGTCATTTCGGCGGTTTTCTCGGCGCACAATTCGATATTTCCAAAAACACCTCGGCTACAGTAGAATACTCCTTTACCGGCGACGGCTGGGCTGTAGGCACTGGAATACTGATTAAGTTAAACTAAAAGTTTTTTCACATTAGCAGCGTTTGACTTCTGTCGGGAACCGCGGCAACAATTTGCTGCGGTTCCTGTTTTAAAAAAAAACAGACTAACTACCTTTAAAATCCATATTTTGCGTTCTTGGCGCCTTTGTCTTGCGCAAATTAACTTGACATAACCTGACGCACGGCATATACTTATGCTATGCGAATTAAGATTGCTTATATTCCATTTGTCATTGCCATAGCGACATCGGTTCTTGCAATGGCAGAACACATAAAGGCAGCAACAAGGAGATTCTGATGAAACGTGTCATATATCTGGTATTGATTATGTCGTGCCTGGCATTGGCAGCACAAAGCGAACCTAATAAGTCTAATAAACCAAATGTAATCAATAAGGCCGGTGAACTCAACGAGCCGAAAAAGGTTAATTTGCCCAATGATCCTAATGAACCTAATGAGCCAAACGAACCCAATGTCCCTGCCCCTGTGCCGATTAAAAAACCATCCCTGAAAACTATTAAAGACTGCGTGCAATTGTCAAAAAGAGCAGGCGACCTGATACAGGATAGTAAATTTAGCGAAGCTTTCGATTTAGTACGCAGCTATAATTATTACGTTAAATCCGTTCAGAATCCCGACGAGAAAAAAGTTTTTCTCACAAATCTCAACGCGATGCTTAACAATGTGCTGCCGTCGATTGGGAAACAGCTTGTCGATGGTTTTGAATATGTTGGGGTGCTGCGGTTTAATAAGTCTGAAATCGGCGTTTACTTTA
The DNA here is from genome assembly GCA_903847315.1 of uncultured Planctomycetota bacterium. Classification (GTDB taxonomy): domain Bacteria; phylum Planctomycetota; class Phycisphaerae; order Sedimentisphaerales; family UBA12454; genus UBA12454. The sequence continues at coordinate 32,960 of CAINDG010000020.1, read as the reverse complement.
TAAGCAAACATCAATCCGCCGGCGTGGTCTGGAAGTTTACTTTCTACAAGCCGGAGGATGAATGGAAATTCTGCAATTTCGGATTCGGCCCTGAGTTTGTTTCCGAGGTCATAATGCTCGCAAAGCCGGTCGATATTAATACAGCGGCGGCAGACAATTAAAACATGATGTGAATGTTTTGACTTAAATATTTGAGATTTTATTTTTTTTATTAATAAGGAGATACAAACAATGACAGAGTATTCCGTAAATCCAGCAGGAGAAAAATTCGCAATTCCACAGGCCGGCGACTACGCAGCGGAACTGCAGCGCGTCCGCAAACTTGCAGAGGCTGCCCGCAAAGAGGGCAAGGAAATCGTCGTAGTTATGGGAGTGGGATTTGTCGGTGCGGTAATGGCGGCAATTGTAGCCGATACTGTCGATAAAAAAACAGGAAAACCATCCAAATTCGTAATCGGCTGCCAGCGGCCAAGTCCACGCAGCTATTGGAAGATTCCAATGCTCGACAAGGGACAATCGCCTGTCAAGGCAGAGGACCCGGAAGTTGACCCGATGATTTCCCGCTGCGTGCTCGAGAAAAAAACCCTCATCGGCACATACAACAGCGATTGTCTCGAACTGGCTGACTGCGTTGTAATAGATGTTCAGTGCGATTATCAAAAGAAAGACTTAGGCCAGCTCCGGACAGGTTCAACCGATATGGTGGCGCTTGAGGCCACTATGAAAACTATCGCCCAGAAAATTCCTCCCACCTGTCTGACACTGATTGAAACAACCGTAGCGCCCGGCACGACAGAATTCGTAGCCTGGCCGATAATGAAAAAGGCCTTTGCGGCAAGAGGCATCAAAACCGAGCCGCTGCTGGCTCACAGTTTTGAACGCGTTATGCCCGGCAAGCAATACGTTGCCTCAATACGAGACTTCTGGCGAGTCTGTTCCGGCTGCAATGCCGAGGCTCGCAAACGAGTGGAGAAATTTCTGCACGAAGTTCTCAACACGAAAGATTTTCCGCTGACTGTAATGGACAGGCCGATTGAGTCTGAAACCACCAAGATAGTCGAAAACTCTTACCGCGCAACTATCCTTGCGTTTCTAAATGAATGGTCGCTCTTTTCCGAACGCAACGGCGTTGACCTGATTAAGGTTATTAAAGCAATCAAAATGCGTCCTACGCATAATAATATGATATTCCCCGGCCCCGGCATCGGCGGATACTGTCTGCCAAAGGATGGCGGTCTGGGCTTCTGGGCATACAAACACATTCTCGGATTCGATGATGATATCTTCAAACTCTCGACGATGGCCATTGATATTAACGACACAAGAGGACTGCACGTCGCGACTCTGACACGGGACGCTCTGCGAAATATGGGCCGATATATCGCCGGCGCAAAGGTTCTGCTCTGCGGAGCAAGCTACCGGCAGGATGTGGCTGATACGAGATACAGCGGTTCAGAAATCGTTGTAAGAAAATTAACCGAAATGGGCGCGGAATTGTCCGTGCACGATCCATATCTGGAACACTGGTATGAACTGGAACAGCAGGATACATACCCGTCTCCGGGGCACTCCTGGGCGAGATTCTTCCGCAACCAGGCAAATTTGAAGGATATCCGTGTTCAAAGCGACCTGCCGAAAGCGATTAAAGGGGCAGAAGTGGTCATTCTGGCTGTGCCGCACGAGCCATATCTGAAACTAAATCCTGATGATATTGTTAAATGGGCCGGCGGACCGCTGGCGGTGGTTGACTGCTTTGGTATTCTCAGCGATGACAATATTAAACGGTATTTCGAGCTTGGCTGCGAAGTCAAGGCTCTCGGCCGCGGACATATCCAACGAATTAAAGAGGCTGTCCGAAGTAAAAAAGCCTGAAAATGAACAAAAAAATCCTTGCGATTGTCGGCACTTACAGAAAAGGTGGCATCATCGACTCGACTGTCGATAAAATTGCGGCCGAAGTGCAATTTAGTAGTGCGCAGACGGAAAAGATATAGTTAAAGAGAAAAATGAGTTATCATAAACAAAAAATGCAGAATATCTGCTGTTTGACGCTCATTATTGTTTTCCTCAATTCAGCTATCGGCTCCGCTTCTGAAGTTATCTATTCCAATCCGAGACTTTTTCACGTAAGGCACACCGGTTGCACTTACAACAAAAATATCACAACAATGACACATCTGGAACTGAATATATCGCTGCCGGAAAACTGGCCGGATTGTCAGGTTTCAAATGTTAAAATCAGCGGGGATGAGCCCTTTTTGCTTCATAACACAGAAGGGCCGGGCCAAATTTACCGCACAGTATATAAAAACGGCCTGCCCCACAAAGGTACGATAGCTCTGGTGTGCGTGGAATATGATGTGCAACTATACGAAGTCAATATCAATTTCGCTGAACTGGCGAAACAAACCTTTCCGGAATATAAGAAAGACTCTGAGTATGAGTATTGTACCCGACTGCCGCCCGATAATAATATTTTAGCCGATGAACCACAAATTCAAAGAATTCTCAAAATATTTCAACGAGAAAGCAACGGCAATCCAGTGCTTTACGCAAAGGCTGTTTATGACTGGATTGCTAAAAATATTAAATACGTCACCCCGCCACCGGGGGATTTGAAAATCTGCCTGCGGGCGAGAAAAGGAGATTGCGGGGTAATTGCGGCTCTCTTTGTTGATTTTTGCCGTCGGGCCGGCATCCCGACACGATTTGTCGCAGGCTGCTGGGCAGGAAATTTAGACGGATGGCATTGCTGGGCGGAATTTTTAGTGCCCGGTATCGGATGGATACCTATTGACCACAGCGGCGCCGGAGGCTTTGGACATTTGAGCAATAACCATCTGCCGCTGGTCAAGGCCGGCAATATGAAATTTAATGTCAACGAAAACAAGGGAAGTAAAGATAGCGGCTGCGTACAGCAGGGATACTGGTGGTTTGTCTTCGCCGGCGGAACGGAAGGAAATCACATCGACACGGAATTCTCCGTTGAAAGTTTCGCTTATCCGGATATGCCTAGAATAGGCAGTCCGGCAAATGTAAAAAAAATATACGAAGAAGCCGATATAAGCTTTAATAAGAAAGACTATAACCGAGCTTTACAGATATACCGCTATCTTATCTTGTCCAATTGCGACCAGGACAAAAACGGAGACTTGTGCCATTACAGAATAGCTAAATGTTTTTATCATAAAAACCAGCACGTCAAGGCGGCATTGGAATTGCTGCCGCTGATAAAAAAAACGACCGGTTCAGAGACGACTAAAGACGCAGAGAAATTATTCCGAAGGGTTCGAAGAGAGGTGCTTTACATAGACGAACTTAATCTTTCCAATATAAGGCAAGGCTGGGGGTCGCCGCACAATAATCAAAGCGTGGAAGGAAAGCCGATTTCAATCGGCGGCGAAAAATTCAAACGGGGCATCGGCACACATTCCGAAAGCATTTGTGTATTTGACACGAATAATTCGATAGAAGAATTTTCGGCTTATGCCGGCGTGGACGATGAGGTCGAGAAAGGCCGGGGGAGTGTGGAATTTTTCGTAACCGGTGATGGTAAAATCCTCTGGCAAAGCGGAATTATGAGAGGCGGCGAACAGGCAAAGCCTGTAAAAGTAGAAACAAAAAATATCAAAAAACTGATACTTAAAGTTAGCGATGCCAACGACGGTGGTATAGGCGACCATGCCGACTGGGCAGAGGCAAAGCTGATTATAGAAGGTATTTATCCAACAATCGTACCGGTCGGGAATGGAGACTAAGTATTTTTTAATTCCCTTTCGAAGCGGTCGAGGATGAGTTTCTTTACCTGGGCAAGCGAGCCTTTTAGATTGACGCCTGCGGCGACTTTATGCCCCCCGCCGCCAAGCTCCTTTGCGATTTTCTGCACATCTACGCTGCCATTGCTCCGCAGCGAACAGCGAAAACCGCCGTCTTTAAGCTCGACAAACAACGCGGCAGCTTCCACAGAATTGATACGCTGCGATTCATTGACAAATTCCTCGGTATCGGCACCCCTTGCACCTGTGGCGTCAAAATCGGAACGCATAATAAACTGCAAAGCTATTTTATCATTGTGATAAAGCTCAGTATTCTCAAGCATTCTGCCGAGCAGTTTGAGCCTTGCCGGCGAATAGTTCTGGTACAACTTGTGATAAACGACAGAAGGTCGGGCACCGAGTTCGATAAGCGATGAAGCGTTTCGCATCACCCTGCTGTCGGTATTGTCAAACCTGAACCAGCCTGTATCGGTAGAAAGCGCGATATAAAGTGCCTCGGCGATTTGAGGCGTGACTTTCCAATCGGCAAATTTGAGCAGGTCAAAGACGATTTCGCCGGTAGCGGCCGCCGTAGAATCGACAACTTCCACATCGCCCAAGCCATCGCCTGTAAGATGATGGTCGATAACAAGCACAGGAACTTTTGAAAGTTTGAGCCATTTGTCAAATTCAGGAAGCTGAATGTAACTGTTGGTATCGACAACCACAGCAAGGTCGAATTTGCCGAACGAGCCGGCCTGGAGCTGGTCTAATTTTACATCGTTGCCGAGCACCGGAACCGGCGCATCAAAAATAAATTCGTACCATTGCGCCGACGGGGAAAGCAGAATCGGCTGGGCCTTTTTGCCAAGCTGTTTGGCAATTTCGCACAGAGCCTTCATACAGCCGACCGCATCGCCGTCAGGACGGGTATGCGAAGTAACGAGCCAGCTTTTCGATTTGTTAATTAAATCTATCGCCTTTTTGAAATCATTTTTTATCGACATATAAATCCTTAAATTTGTTAATTTTTCAAAATATTTTTTGCGGTTTTGCAGTCTTTTGCGATTTGCTCCTTCAGTTTTTCCGGCGTTTTGAATCTCTGCTGGCTGCGGATAAAATCAATAAAGTCCATCGCGAGATATTTGCCGTACAAATCGCCGGCTTTGCTGTCAAGAATGTGAGCCTCGATGAGTAAATGATGGTCGGAAATAAAAGTCTTTGCCCTGCCGAGACTGAAAACGCCGGGCAGTTTCTGATTGGAAACGCAAAGTTCTCCAAGAGTATCGGCAACAGAAATAAAACCCGCGTAAACGCCTTCGGCGGGGAGAATCTGGTCGTGCGAGTCGATGTTGGCGGTCGGAAAGCCAAGCTCAGCGCCTTTGCCGCGGCCTTTGACAATTTTTCCCATAAGACGATACGGCCTGCCGAGCGCTTTCGCGGCGCCGGCGATACTGCCTTTATGAAGCAAATGACGGATGAGCGTGCTTGAAACCCTCTCCGATACTCCGTCAAGAAGCACCTGCTGCGGTCCGACAATAATAACATCGAAGTTATAGGTTTTGCCGAGCTGAGCGAGAACTTTAATGTCGCCGCTGCGGCCGTAGCCGAAATGAAAATCCTCGCCTTCCACGACTGCCCGCGGCGAAAGAGATTTTGTCAAAAACTTTTCGACGAAATCCTGCGGCGAAAGCGTCAGCATCTGATAACTGTCCTTTAAAACAACCAGATAATCGACACCTGCCGCTTCGAGCAGGGCCGTCCTTAAAGATAAAGGCGTTAAAACACGCGGCATCTGTTCGGGATAAAGAATTGCAGCCGGGTGAGGGTCAAAAGTAACCGCGACAACGGGGCAATTGCCCAGGGCGGCGGCAGTCCGGCGGGCGGTACGAATTATCTCCTGATGGCCGAGATGAACGCCGTCGAAATTGCCTATGCTCAGGCAGCAGCCTCTTAAACTTTTATCAATCTTTTCAAGCTTATCTATTATCTGCATAAGTCGCCTATTTTACGGATAATGGACGGTTCGGGCAAGAAATTTAAAGACGATAAAAAATGCAGTTTTTTGTCGCAACTACGAAGGTTTTCTGATAAATTATTTTTATGGCTATTTCCAATCCGGACAACTCGTTATTTGACGGCAGTAACCCGCCAATCCCGGAAATCGTGCACGCACAACTTGCCGCTATAGGCCAGAAATTTACACCGAAACAATTCAAAGAGCTGTATCAGCGTATTTGCGACCTTTATGAATTAAAGGCAAAAATTTTCGCTGAGGAAATCGCGGCTATGGCGGAAGAAATACATATCCAGCCCAAAATCGGATGGGACCTCGTATCGCTGAAAATCACTATTGGTCCAAATATCCTGCCGACAGTGACGGCGGTGCTGGATTCGCCTGACGGAAAAAGAATTACTTCCGAAGCCAGTGGATACAGTTCGACCGACGCGATATGCTCGGTTATCACAGAGGTTACGCAAATCCCAGTGTTCCTGAAAGATTTCGAATTCCACACAATTATCGGCGGATTAAATTCGCTGGGGCAGGTAAACGCAACTACCGAATACCATAACCAACAGGTAAGAACCACCGCCTGCTCAATTGATATACTCGAAGCAATCGCAAAGGCGTATCTGACGGCGATAAATATCGTATTAGACCGAATCAACCAACAACTTGAATAGTTTGAGTTAAATTTATGACGTATCTTGCTGTTCCAATATCGGGCAAAGATTTAAAAAGCTGTAAAGAGCAGATAGCGGCGGCTTGCAAAGCAGGAGCCGAGATGCTCGAACTGCGCACCGACTACATCGAAGGACTGGACGGCGATAAACTGGCGGAATTAATTGCCTCTGCCAAAGAAACAGGCCTGCCGATAATTGTTACGTGCAGAGATTCCGCCCAGGGCGGGCAGAACAATCTCAATCCATTTGTCCGCAAGCAAATACTCATCGAAGCAGTGAAACTCGACGCAGATTTAATCGACTGCGAATACGCAAATTTTAAAAAGCAAGAATTCGGCGATTCCATCAAAAACGCTCTCGCTGAAAATAAAAAAACAAGGCTCATTCTCTCGGCGCATAATTTTAAAGGGCCGTTTGAAAACTTAGATAGTATTTACGAACAGATGTTTACAGACTTTCCAGATGCAATCGCCAAGGCCGCATACCTGGCAAAGCATATAAACGATTGTTTTGCAGCTTTTGACATCCTGAAAAAGTACGGCAGCAAGGCAATCGCAATATGTATGGGGCAAACAGGCGTTGTCAGCAGGATTATCGCGAAAAAACTGGACGCGTTTTTGACTTTCGCAAGCGTCGAAGAAGACCAAAGCACCGCACAGGGGCAACTAACCATAGAAAAAATGAAAAAAACATACCGGTTCGGCGAAATAAACAATAAAACCGAATTTTTCGGTTTAATCGGCGACCCGGTGGAACATTCTATAGGCCCTATTGTTCATAACGCCTGCTTCGCGGCGGAAAAATTGAATAAGATTTATCTGCCGCTGCTGGTAAACGGAGGGCAGATAGAATTCGACGAATTTCTCGACAATGTTACCGCAAGAGGCTGGCTGGATTTCAGGGGATTCAGCGTAACACTTCCGCATAAGGTCAGTGCGCTGGAATACGCACAGAAAAAAGGAGAATATATCGAGCTGACGGCGATACAAATCGGCGCGGTTAATACACTGGTAATCGGCACCAATGAAAGATTAACCGGCTTTAATACCGATTGCGGCGGAGCTATGGACGCACTGACGATTGCGATGGGAATAAAAAGAAAACAACTGCATAATAAAATCGTCGCCTGTCTGGGAGCGGGCGGAGCGGCAAGAGCCATCATCGCAGGTCTCGTCGATGCAGGCGCAAAGGTTACCATATACAACCGCACAATATTAAAGGCGCAACAGCTCGCGAAAGAATTCGAGTGCCACTGGGCAAATCTTGACGAAATAAAAAATATAGAAGCTGAAATCCTCGTCAACTGCACCAGTATAGGTATGTTTCCGAAAACAGATGCAAGTCCCATACCGAAAGAATATATAAAACCATCGATGGTTGTTTTTGATACGGTTTATAACCCTTTGGAAACACTGCTGTTACGGCAAGCCAAACAGGCCGGTGCAAAAGTCGTAAACGGCTCGGAAATGTATATCGGTCAAGCGGCGGAACAATTCAAATTGTTCACACACAAGGATTGTCCGATGGATGTTCTGCGAAAAGTGACAATTGAGACGTTAAAGAACAAATATTTAACCCCCGATAGAATCGGGGGTTAAATATTTTCAAAAAGCAAAAACAGCTATTATTCTGCTTCAGTCTGTTTCTGTTTTGCGTACTGGGCGATGACCGCCTGCTGAACGTTCGGCGGCACCACTTCGTAATGACTTAATGTCATCGAGTAACTGCCCTGCCCGCCGGTAACGCTCTTGAGCTGGCTGTCATAACTTGCCACCTCAGCCAAAGGCACCTGAGCCTTAATGACCATCATATTGCCCGCCAGCATATCCTGACCCTGTACCCTGCCGCGTCTGCTGGACAGGTCGCCCGCGATGCTGCCGACGTGGTCGGCTGGAACTGTAATTTCAATATTGACTATCGGCTCAAGCAGACAAGGTCTTGCTTTTTGTATGGCATCGAGAAACGCGCCTTTGCCGGCGGCACGGAACGCGACTTCTTTCGAGTCAACCGGATGATGCTTGCCGTCATAAATGGAAACCTTGACGTCCTTCAGCGGAAAACCGGCGACAGCGCCGCTTTCCATAACTTCCTGAATGCCTTTGACAATCGGGGCTTCGTATTGGCCGGGAATCGACCCGCCGAAAACGTCCCAACTATATTGCAGAGGCGGGTCCGACCCGCGAGGAGCAGGCTCAACACGCAGATAGACTTCGCCGAACTGGCCGGCTCCGCCTGTCTGTTTCTTGTGACGATAATGGCCGTCGGCCTTTGCGGTAATCGTTTCGCGATACGGAATCTTGGGCTTCTTCGTGGTAACAGACAGTTTGAACCGCTTATCCATTTTGGAAAGCATTACTCGCAAATGCAAATCGCCAAGTCCGCTGATAACAAGTTCCCGCGTCTGATGGTCCCTGCTGACCTTGAAGCAAACGTCTTCTTCGGTGAGCTTTTCCATCGCAGAACCCAATTTTTGCTCATCGCCTTTCGATGTAGGCTCAAGGGCGAGACTGAACATCGGGGACGGGAGTTTCGGCATTTCGAATTTGCCTGATACTTTGCCGTCGTGAATGAGGTCGCCAATCTGGAGCTCTTCAAGCTTGGCAAGGGTAACAATATCTCCTGCGACGCCGGCGCTAATTTCGCCGATTTCGGAGCCCTGATTCTTAAGGACATGGCCGGGCCGAATGGCTTTTCTGTCGGTGTTGCGAAGCATCGCGGTATCGCTCTTGAGCGTTCCGCTGTAAATTCTCATCGTGGCATATTTCATATTCGAACGCGGGTCAAGACCAACCCTGAAAACAAGTCCCGCTAATGGGCCTGCGGCATCGGCCTTGAGCTCGATTACTTTTTCGCCATCGACGAGCTTTACCGGCTTTACCTGCGCAGGCGAAGGAGCGTAATTGACTATCAAATCCAGAAGTTCGGTTGTGCCGATTTCCTTTCGGACATTGGTAAAAATAATCGGAACAATTTTATTTTCCGCAATCGCCTTTGCGAAAACGGCTGCGATTTTGTCGTCCGATACCTTCTCTCCGCCGAGATACGCTTCCATAAGCTTGTCATCGGCTTCGATTGCGCTTTCTACAAGTTCCGTATGAGCCTGGGCGACATCCAAAATCAGCGATTTGCCGGAATTATTTTTCAGGCAGTCGATAACGGCGGATTTGTCCTCGCTCGGCAGGTTCGCGCATCTGCACTGCGTACCGAAAGTCTGCTGAATATTTTTAAGCAGTTCGGGAATGTCGGCAGTTTCGGCATCGATTTTATTGATGATTATTATCTTCGACTTTTCAGACTCAGTGGCGGCCTGATAAAGTTTTCTGGTGTTAACTTCAATGCCGGTCGCGGCATTTATAACTATCGCACAGCAGTCGGCAGCCGGTATCGTGGTCAAGGCCGCACCGATAAAATCAGGATAGCCGGGGGTGTCTATAAGGTTTATTATTTTGCCGTTATAGGTGGTATGCATAACCGCAGAGTGAATCGAATGGCCCCGTTCCTTTTCCTCATCGTCAAAATCGGAAACGGTATTTTTCTCCTCGACTGACCCTAACCTGTTTGTTTTGCCGGTCTTATGGAGAATCGCCTCGGCAAGACTGGTCTTGCCGGCGCTGCCGTGACCAAGTAATACCACGTTACGAAAATCGTCAATTCCTGCCACAATAAGACTCCTGAAAAATGGTAATAAATGGTTAGAAACTAAAATGATACAATAAAAAGCAGAGACGGGCAAGGACAAATTCAGGACGGATTGGCAGGGGTAAATCCGCTATTCATATCCGTATTTTTTCATAAACCACTTCTTGACAATCTGTACCATAAACAGATAAGCGACAACAATAATGAAAAGGGCCAGGAAAAACGAAAGCGGCGGAGCAACAAATTTGAAATATCTCCCCACGATGGTAAAAGGTATCAGCAATCCTATTGTAACAATATAAATAGAAGTAAATAATAAAAACTGACTGGGCTTGCTCTCAATAAAAGGAATTTTACCTGTGCGGATAATATGTATAACCAGCGTCTGGGTGCAAAGCGATTCCAAAAACCAGCCGGTATGGAAGAGCGCCTCAGATGCGTGAAAAACATACCACAGTACGGCAAAAGTTATAAAATCAAATATGGAACTTATTGGACCGATGAAAAGAATGAATTTCCTGATATAGTCGATGTTCCATGGTCTTGCTTTCAATAGATACTCCTTATCAACCTCATCTGAAGGAATGGCAATCTGCGAAAGGTCATAAAGGAAATTATTCAAAAGTATCTGTATCGGCAGCATAGGCAAAAACGGCAAAAATAGACTCGCTCCCGTCATACTGAACATATTGCCAAAGTTCGAGCTTGCGCCCATTTTAATATATTTAAGAATATTGCCGAAAGTTTTCCTTCCTTCCAGCACGCCGTCCCTGAGGACCATAAGACTCTTATGTAAAAGAATTACATCAGCGGATTCCTTGGCGATATCCACCGCGTTATTGACTGATATCCCGACATCTGAGGCTTTTAACGCAGGCGCATCGTTTATTCCGTCACCCAGGTAACCGACAATATGCTTATTCTCATGCAAAGCATGAATCACCCGCTCTTTTTGCAAAGGTGAAAGCCGGGCGAAAACGGAAGTGGACTTAACAGCCTTTTTAAGCTCTCCGCTGCTCATCTTTTCTATTTCCTCGCCGGTTATCAAACCTGTAACATCAATGCCGACGTCACCGCAAATTTTCCTGGCTACCAGCTCGTTGTCGCCGGTCAAAACCTTAAATTCTATGCCTAGCGCCCTTAAGGCGTCTATTGTTTCCTTGGCAGAGGGTTTGGGAGGGTCGAGAAAAGCTATATATCCTTTAAGAACCAGCTCGCATTCGTCATCTCTCGAATATACCTCTTTGTTGTTTTTTATATCCTTATACGCGACAGCCAAAACGCGAAAGCCGTCCATACTTAAACTGTCATATTCTTCTTTCAGGTCGGTAAATACCAGGTCGTTCGAATCAAATATTTCGCCTTCTAATTCATATTTTGTACATCTCTTAAAAATTTCTTCCGGAGCACCTTTGGTAATAATCGTGTGTTTGCCTTCTGATCCGACGACCACCGACATCATTTTTCTGGAAAAATCAAAAGGTATCTCATCGATTTTTTTATATTGTTTTATATACAATTCCTCGTGTTCCAGGATGGCCTTGTCTAAAATATTTTTAAGGCCTGTTTGATAAAAGCTGCTGATATAAGCGAGCCTCAGCACATTCTCATCTTCCTGCCTTACCACATCGCAATGCTGCTCAAGGACGATTTTATCCAGCGTAAGAGTACCGGTCTTATCAGTGCAGAGCACATCCATCGCGCCAAAATTCTGAATGGAGTTGAGGCGTTTGACTATGACCTTTTTCTTGGACATAGCGATTGCCCCCTTGGAAAGATTTATCGCAACCAGCATAGGCAGCATTTCCGGCGTAAGCCCGACCGCCACCGCCAGCGAAAAAAGCAGCGCCTGAATAAAATTATGTTTCGATTCTGCGTTTATAGCAAAGATAATTACGACCAGTATTATCATCAGGCGAATCATAAGCCAAGTAAACTGGCGTATTCCCTTATCAAAACCAGTTTCAATCGGCATTGACGCCAGCTTTTTTGAAATCGCGCCAAATTGTGTCGCAAGGCCTGTTTTAATAACTACGCCTAAACCTGTCCCGCTCACCACGCTGGAGCCCATAAAAGCGATGTTCGTCAATTCCGATGCCGAATTGTTTTTGGGCTGAATCGGAACCGGTACCTTGTCCACGGGAAAAGATTCTCCGGTCAGAGAAGCCTGATTTATCGATAAATCCTTACATGAAATAATTCTCAAATCAGCCGGAATCATATCGCCCGCAAATAAATCGACGATATCCCCGGGAACAATTTCCTTGATTTTTACTTCTCGGGATTTGCCGTCACGCCATATTGTAGCGGTGGCGGACACCATTTCACTGAGTCTTTCCGCCTCTTTGCCTGCGCGGTACTCCTGTATAAAAGACAAAAACACGCTCATAATCGCCATTAATATAACCAGAACCGCGCTCATTTTTTCCCCGAAAAACAATGAAAACGCAGCGATAATTAATAGCACAATTACGAGAGGATTTACAAATTTGGACAAAATCTGAAATAATATTGTGCGTTTCTTTTTTCTGGCCGGCTCATTAAAACCATAATCTGAAAGGCGATTTTCCGCTTCTTCCTCGCTAAGTCCGTTTTCAGAGGTTTTTAATTTTTCAAAAAGAACCGCGGCGGTACAGCCAATATAATCAAAATCCCAGACTTGAGATTTTTTACCTTCGTTTGTTCTGGTTTTATTGCCGTCAGTCATATCGAACCATTGTATGCGAAAAGATGACAAATTAAATAATCAACATTAAAAAACCCCGTCACAATTCCTTCAACCTCGTTCAGGACTGATGACGGGGCCCAACCTGGGGAACAAGGATTCGAACCTTGACTAAATGGTTCAGAGCCACTCGTGCTACCGTTACACTATTCCCCAATAACCATTTACTGGGCCCGCAAGGATTTGAACCTTGGACCGACGGATTATGAGTCCGCTGCTCTACCGGACTGAGCTACGAGCCCTGATAATTTCCATTAAAATTCACAATTACTTTACAATCCGGAGGACCTTTTTGCAAAATAAATATTTAAATGAGCCTGATATTTCGTCTCAAACCCCGATTATCGTGATATCTTCACTTGCGGGGCTGCCCCTTTAGATAAAGAGACATCATATTTAAGAACATCCATAATCCGGTGCTGGTTAGGCGGGTCCCACCAAATATTTCCTTCCACAATGCAGGGGCCATTCGGCGTCAAAGCCACATCCCATCCTATTGTTCGAACAGGCAGAAATTTCAGCGAGGTTTCTTTAACCAGTTTACAGGCCTCAGTCCATAACGGGAGCTTAAATCCCTCGAAAGAAACACCCGTTTGGGGATGTTTGTATATTGTTTTTATTCCCTCTCCGCTTGAGGTGATTTGATTTGCCAGCTTCAAAATGCCGTCGGCTAAAGACACAGGGGCTTCTATATTGCCTGTCAGGCCGTCCAGGAAAGTATCAACCACATGTCGGCCCACTATTGGTTTGAAGTGCGCATGCAATATGTTACTTTTGTAATCGCTGTCAACAAAAGTAATAATCCTAACTGTCTGCAGAAATTCGGTATTGCTGAGGCGTACCAATTCTGCATGATTCTTCAACCGCTGCTGAATTAAAATACCATCTTCTTCTGCACTCGATAGCATCGTGTCGTATATATCAACCGCCTTATATAGCCTTGCCGATGCATCGACAAATTCATCCTTTGTTTTGCTGAAGATGTTTACTCCTCGGCCATAAGCTGACCTGACAGGCTTAATAACGAATTCCGAGGGGAGCTGACTATCAATGAATCTTTCCCATTCGTTACGGTTACTTAAAACAGAACCGCTGTATGACCATCCTGCAACTCCTTTAAAAAAAACAGCATATAGTTTTGGTATAGGAACATCCAGTGTCATACAATACCGGTAAAAAATACTTTTGTCTTTTAGAAGCGGAGCCCATTGTACAGGATTGAGCGACTCTTGTATCTTTGTCAATTTTTTTCTGCTGATGTATTTGGAAAGTTCATCAGTGGAGAGGTTAGGACGGAATAAACCGAGTCGAAACGCCTCATCAGGTAAAAATCTTCCCTCGTCGCACAATCGCACAGACCGCAGGAAAACAGTTAAATAATTTATATTCCATATAGGCGTGATCCTGCGGCAAAATTTTGCTATGTCGAACAGATACCGTGCCTTCTTGACCGGCCTTTTGAATATCTTAAATCTGGAAGGCATTTTTTAAAGGTTATTAAGCTGGTCGTCGTCGAGGACGTCAAAACCGGCCTTCCTGACCACCTGCTCGGCATTTGTCTGAGCCAGATTCTCAATTTCAATAACGCAGATGCCCTGCTTGTTGGGCTGGAGAACAAAACCATGGGCGTCAATAATATTGATGCCGCCGTCGGCCAATGCGCCTAAAAGTCTGTGAAGATTTCCCGGACGGTCTGGAATCGATACCGCTAAAACGTCTTTCAGCGCACAGGCGCAACCCATATCGGCAAGCGATAAATGCGCCTGCCGGGGGTCGCTGACTATAAGTTTCATCAGCCCGTAATCGCCCCTGTCCTGAATGGCAAAAGCACGAATGTTTATGCCGATTTTCTGGAGACTCTCGGTAATAGTTTTTAATCTGCCGGGTTTGTTTTCGACAAATATATGAAGCTGTTTCGCCATTTGTAACTCCTTTACAACTTTGGACGGCTATCGACTACACGAACTGCTTTGCCTTCAAACACAGGCAAAACGCCGGGTTCGTGCAGTTCTACCGCGGGCTTTAAAGTTATCGAGGCCTTTAATTCGTCGGCAATTTTCGCCTTTAAATTGTCAATCTGTTTCGCCTCGCCCATAAATATCTTCGAATACAATTCCACTTTTACAATCAGTCTGTCAAGAGCGCCCTGTTTTTCAACACATATCTGATAATTCGTGCCGACCTCAGGAATTTTCATTATAACTTCCTCAATCTGAGACGGGAAAATATTGACGCCATTGATTATCAGCATATCGTCCGTCCTGCCGAGTATCCGCGAAAGCCTTCTGTGCGTTCTTTTGCACGGGCAAGACTCTTTGTGCAGAAAGGCAAGGTCTCTTGTCCGGTACCGCATAAGCGGCATAGCGTGACGGATAAGATTTGTCAGAATCACTTCGCCTTCCTTGCCGTCAGGAACAAGTTCGCCGGTTTTCGGATTTATTATTTCAACTATATAAGCGTCTTCCCACAAATGAAGGTCGGTCTTATAAACACATTCAAAAGCGACTCCCGGTCCGTTCATTTCGCTAAGGCCGTAAGAATTATACGCGTCGATATCGAAAAGGTCTTCGATTTTTCTGCGGGTATTTTCGGAATGAGGCTCGGCGCCGACAAAAGCCTTCTTCAATGCCAAATCGCTGACCGCGACGCTGTATTCAGCAAGCTTTGAATGAACGTGAAGCAGATAACTGGGCGTTATATGCAGAACGGTTGTGCGAAAATCCTTCATCAATTGGATTTGTCTTTTTGTATTTCCGCCCGCTGCCGGTATTACCATTAGACCGACTCGCTCAGCCCCGTAATGCATACATAATCCACCGGTAAATAATCCGTAGCTCATCATATTCTGCAAAATATCCGTCTTGTCAGTGCCGGTGGCGTAAATGCTTCTTGCCATTATATCGGTCGCGGCATCGAGGTCCTTGGCGGAAAGGTATATCACCGTCGGAACTCCCGTCGTGCCGCTTGAGGTGTGTATCCTGACAACTTCAGAAGTATCAACGGACAAAAGTCCCTTCGGATAATTCTGGCGAAGGTCATCTTTGGTGGTAAATGGAATCTTCCGCAAATCATCGAGGCTTTTTATGTCGTCTGGCGAATGTATCCCGACCGAGGGCAGACGCCTGGAATAAAAAGGCGTCTTTAAAGCTGATGCTATTATGCTTTTGAGCCTCTGCAGTTGAATCTGCCGAAGTTTTTCCCTGTCAGCAGTTTCAATCTCTTTATTCCAGTACCGAATTTCCATTAAAGTTCTCTAACTCCCTGTTCGGTAACAATTTTTATGCTATGCTTTTTCAGGATATTCACTGCCTTGTCAACATCGTCAAAACGAAAGACCATAAGCGCCCTGTCGGACGATTTTTCAACGAAGCCGTACATATATTCGATATTGACATCCTCATCGGCGAGAACTTTCAGGATGTCGGTAAGACCGCCGGGCCTGTCGTCAACTTCGATAGCGACAACATCTGTAATCTTTGCCACTATGCCGGCATCTTTCAAAGCCTTTACCGCAGCGTCCGGTTTGTTGACTACAATCCGAAGGATGCCGAAAGCCTCCGTCTCGGCGACATTGAGCGCACGAATGTTGATATCGTTTTTACCCAGCAGTGCGCAGACATCATAAAGTCTGCCTTTACGATTTTCCAGAAATATTGAAATTTGTTTTATCTTCATTTTGTCAATCCTTATATTTGACGTTTGTCGATAACTCTCTTGGCTTTTCCCATACTTCTCTCGATTGTTTTGGGCTCAACGAGCGTAACTTTTACACCGATTGAAAGCACCGTCTCGATTTCCTTCTTGATTTTTCTCCTGAGTTCTTCGAGCTTTTTGACTTCATCGGAAAACATCTTGCTGTTGACCTCGACGAGCACTTCGACCTCGTCAAGATGGTGCTGTTGTCTGTCAACGATAATCTGATAATGCGGCTCTGTGCCCTCGATGCCGAGGATAACGTGTTCAATCTGCGATGGAAATACATTTATGCCGCGAACAACAATCATATCATCGGTTCTGCCCTTGATTTTACTGATTCGCGGACTCGTCCTGCCGCATTTGCACTTTTCGCAGTTGATGCTGACTAAGTCCCTTGTCCTGTATCTTATCAATGGAATCGCCTGTTTCGTCAGGGTTGTGATAACCAGTTCGCCATCCTGGCCTTCTTTCACTGATTCACCCGTGTCAGGGTCTATAATCTCAGGATAAAAAACGTCGCTGAAAAGATGCAGTCCTTTTTTATGAGGGCATTCCTGTGCGACGCCTGGCCCGATTATTTCAGACAGGCCATAAATATCGGTAGCAAGCATATTCCAGACAGCTTCGATTTCGTCCCGCATTTTTTCAGTCCACGGTTCAGCGCCGAATACGCCGATTTTCCAGTTTCCATTTTTGGGGTCGATGCCCATATCTTTGGCTTCTTCTGCCATATACAACGCATAGCTCGGCGTACAGGTAATTATCTTCGGTTTGAAGTCCTGCATAATTTTTAATTGTCTCTGTGTCTGACCGGAGGACATCGGAATAATTCTCAATCCCATCTCAAGGCCGCCGTAATGAACGCCAAGACCGCCGGTGAATAATCCGTAGCCATAGGCATTCTGAACAGTGTCGCCGGGTTCTGCTCCCGCACAGGCCAGGCAGCGAGCCATCACTTCCGACCATAATTTCAAATCGTCTTTGGTATAACCGACAAGCGTCGGATTGCCTGTCGTGCCGCTGGAAACGTGAATTTCCTTAACATCCTTTTGGTCCATGCAGAACAAGCCGTAAGGATAGTTGTCCCGCATATCAACCTTCGTCGTGAACGGCAGCCTTTTTATATCGTCAATGGAATTAATCTTATCCGGTTTAACCGTCGCCTTGTCGAATTTATCCTTATAAACCTTACAATTTTTATAGACATAGGCGGCGAGTTTTTTAAGTCGTTCCGACTGCACCTGCTTGAGTTCAGCCGGTGCCATACACTCGAACTTTTCGTTCCAAATCATAATAAATCCCCTGGTAAAAAATGGAGAATTAAGTATATCATTTATGGCAAATTTTTCAATAAAAAAGCCCGGCCAATCGGCCGGGCTTTTATCTTATCCGTTTTTCCCGAAATTAGAAGGTATATTCCAGATTTACTCTTGCGTAATATGCGTTATCTCTGCTGCCGCTTGCATAGTAATTACCCGGCAAATAATCTTCCAAAAGTATATGGGCCTTTAAATTTTTAGTAATTTGATATTTGAGCATCCAGGTAACAAGCTGGCCTCTGAATTTCCCACGACCGGAAAATCCGAATCCGCTGCTGTGTGTCTGGTTTTTAAAAGTATTCTCGTCTGCCCATAACAGATTATAGTCGGTATCCATCGATAGCTTTTCTGTCAATTGAATACTATGTCCGAATCCAAGCCTGTAGAGATTCGTAATGTCGCCGACTCTTGTTTCAAGGTTATAAGCATAAGCGAGAAGTTCGCTGAATCTCGGCCATTGGCCCCAGAGCGTATTAAACTGCTGTATTTTGCCGTCGCCTGGGTCATCGCCGGACATATATTCCGCCATCAATCGCAGTTTGTTTTTCTTCTCGTCGTTAAAATTATATTCAATTTTATTAATCGTTCCGAATGCCATTATATTTTTCATACTATGCGTAACACTATAGGTGTTATTAGTTCCTAAGGGAACTAACCCTTGTTGTCGGCCGGTCTGAACGGCGCCTTCCATTCTATATTTCCAATGCTCACTGCCGTTAATCGCGCCGTATAGTGCGCCGCCGAATGTATAAATTTGAGCCTTCCTGGTCCACCACGGCGGAAAACCATCATAACCTGCCGAACCAATTAAATTATTAAGGTGATTGACCGGATTGTCACCTTTAAACATAAAGTAAGCGTCAAAACTCAGATTCGGCCGGGTTTTATCTGTGTAATACAGTATTGCTCCTAATTCATCCTGCTGCGTATTCAATCTGTGCCGGTTATTAATCGGAGCAATATAGGCGTCTTCCGCTGCACGGTTTGCGATTAAAATTGCATCCAGGGTTTGCTGGTCTGCAATTTTATAAGTGAATCTCAACGCATCAAAATAAGTCGATCTCGAACCATCGAGAGGACCGGCATCGCATACAAGCCATCCGTCGCCCAGAAAGATATCCTGTCGGCCGAATACCATTGTCAGCGGAGCACCGCCCAGATTTCTTACGGTCAAATTAAGCTGGTCGAATATGATTTCGCTTAAATCCTGTTCGTGTATTCTTTTTTCCAAAGATGAGCCGCTGCCTAATTTGCGATTAGGCGTATCCCATTCTCTGAATTCCCACGCCAATCGCATATTGAAGTCCATATCATCGTTGATTTTGGTTTTAGTCCACCAACGCAATCTTTGCCGCAGGAAATTCCATTTTGTGTCTCTGTGTTTTGCATCGCTCTTAAGGTCATCGATGTTCCATCCATATTCCCAACGGAATCTTTCATCGGCACCCATAGTGAGCCAGTCAGTCGGATGATGGAACCAGTCCCTGGAATCCTCTATACTTTTGCCGCTGCTGGTGGTAGTAGTCGCGGCCGGCGGCGCCACAGTAGTTGATTGCTGCGGTGCTGCTGGTGCTGCAGCAAATGTGGTTAATGCCGCTGTCAATACGATAAAAACTATCAACAGTTTCCATACACCTTTCATTTATTTCTCCCTAAAAAACGGTTAGTTGATACTTTTTACGCTACGTCAAATTGGCAATATACTACGCTATCTCTGATATATTTCAATAATTTTTAATAAAATTTTGCTATTTTTATTCAGCAATTAAGCCGTCATAACTGCTTTTATCCAAAGCACTTATCAAGATGTTCTTTTGACGGCGGTTTCGTAAACATCGATACCACAATAGCGACTATTATGGATATTGGCAGAGCAATTATAATCTGGTCAACCACAGGCCAGTTCGGTTTGTCTGCCAGAAGGCTGTCTTTTCCGCCTGTAAGTCTCTGCACAAGGCCGACCGCGCCCGCTTCCTGCGCCTTGACAAAAAGCAGCCAGAAAGTCGTTATGCCAAAGCCGACAATCATCGAACTAATGGCGCCTGCTTTTGTCATACGTTTGAAAAACAATCCGCCGAAAAACGTCGGCATAAACGCCGAAGCGCACAAACCGAAAAATATCGCGGTCGCTCTCGCGATGATAATAGAACTTTGCTGCGAGTAATAACTCCAGAGCATCGCTATAACAAAGCCGATGATAATTCCTATTCGCGTTACGCCCAAAGTGTATTCCTCTTTGCCGGTAATCTGTACAAACACATCCCTGCCGATACCGGTCCCTAACGCGTGGAACTGGCTTGACAGCGTACTCATCGCCGCTGAAAGCAGCGTAAGCAGAAATACTATGCCGAACCACTTGGGCATCGCCGTAGTTATATATGTCGGAATTATCTGTTCCGGGTCCCCGCCGGCATAGACCACTGAAATGCTCCTGCCCTGCACAATGGAAACTTCTTTGCCATCAACTGTCTTTGCGCCGACAGGCTCGGATTTTATCAGCGTTACCGGCGCCATTTTCCCGGCGCCTTTAGCATCAACAGCATCGACCCATCCGCCTGTGTCGTCTTTCTTCATAATCTGCAGAACAGCAAATCCTTTCTCCGCATTAATCGTTTTTACTATTCTGCCGGTCAGAGGCGCTCCATGCTGGTTGAAATAGACATTGGAAACTGCGCCGACTATAAACGCAACGCCTGTCATCATCAGAATAAATATTCCGCCGGTCGGCACCGCCCTGTTAAGTTCTTTTTTGCTCTTGACGGTCATAAATCTCAAAGCAAGCTGAGGCTGTGCAAGCACGCCGATACCGACGCCCATAACAATCGTTGATACCACAATCCACCACAGATTATATTTAGTATCGCCCCAGCCGAATTTGGGCATCGCAGTCCACCCCTGATGTCCGATCGCCGCCAGTTTTCCAGGCACAAGCGGAGCCATATCCGTAAGATACTGATGGCTCGGCACAATGCCGCCGACTATTTTATAAGTCCACACCAGCAGTATTCCCATACCAATGAACATTATTGCGCCCTGCACCGCATCGGTGTACATAACGCCTTTAAGGCCGCCCATAAAGACATAAGTTACGGTTATTACGCTGAAGATAAAAAGCGCGATATTGTAATCCACGCCTAATTGCGTCGCGAAAAACTTTGTGCCGCCGATTAATACCGCCGCCGCATACAACGGCATAAAAATAAAAATCGTAAGTCCGGCGAAAATCTGAATAAATTTACTGTCGAATCTCCTGCCCAGCAGTTCCGGGAACGTATGTGCATCGAGGCGATGTCCCATTCGTCTGGTCGGTCCCCCGATAAAAACAAAGGCTACAAATATGCCCATAAAAATATTGAGCATCGTAAGCCAAAGAAGGCTCATTCCAAACAGACCCGCCACGCCGCCGAATCCTACTATCGCGGATGTCGATATAAATGTCGCACCATAGCTGAGCGCCATAATGAGCGGATGCGCCTGCCTGCCGGCAATTAGATAATCGGTTGCGGTCTTGGTTCGTTTGTAGCCCAAATAGCCCAGGTACACTATCAGCAGCATATAAGCCACAACTGAAATCATTGTCCACACATCCATCGTCGTATTCGCTAATATATTCATTTTTATATTCTCCAGGATAAGTTATCTCTATTTACACGTCCGTATCTTTAGCTCAGCTTCTCCTACATCTTCTCATCAGCCTTATCTTCTTCTTTTGCCCATCGCTTATCCTCCGGCTTAACTTCCGTATCGCCTTTGTTCCAATTAAAATATCCATACAACACGCACAACAATGTGCTGACGATACATAGAACATAAGCAAGTAGGACCCATTTGTCTTGTATTCCCAACATACCGCAATCTCCTTTAATTAAGGTCAGTGCAGGCCGTATCAATACTGATATAGCCATTTTTAGCCTATTTATCCTATTTTCGGCCAACAGGGGTTAAAAACCACAGTAAAAACTAATTTTCAAACATACCGCTGCTTAAAAAAACGACTTTTAAATGCCAATCGTCACAAAAAAACAGACGTTTAGACAAGGGAAAAAATGAAATAAATTTATATAACCTCTTTTTTTGCAATAAGTTATGTGTTTAAGCTAAAAAATATTGGAATTCAGGATATACCAAGTAGTCTTTTTGCGTTTTTATGAAGGATTTTTTCCATTAAATTAGCATTTAAGTTCAGCTTTTCTAACAGATTAAGTGTGTCTTGCTGCCCTCGCCATGGACTGTCTGTACCGAAGAGCAGGTAATCGGCTGGATGGCTTTCGAAAAGCTTTTTGGCCTTATCCGTCGCCAGATAATCCAGCGCGAAAGAAATCTCTATATAAATCTGTTTGCCTATCAGCCGAGCCTCTACCTCGTCCCATTGCTGCCAGGCTCCGAAATGCGTAGTTATCAGCTTAAGCTGAGGGAACTTTTTCATAACGTTTACTATCCTCTCGGGGTCCGCCCTTCTGATATGCTCAAAAGCAATATCAAAACCCGTATGCATAACCAATATCAGGTTACATTTGCAAACCTGCTCGTAATAAGCCATCATCGAATCGTCATCGAGAAAAAAATCCTGATAATAAGGATGCATCTTCAAGCCTTTAAAGCCCGACTCCTTAATCTCCTTTATATGCTCATCTCTCTGCTCATCGGCCGGATGAACCGATGCGAACGGAATAATCCTGTCGGACTGAATCTGTTTCGACCAGTCGAGAATTGGCTTGTATTGCTTCGGCTTTGTGGCAATCGAACAGATAACGCTTTTTTCGATGCCGACGGCGTCCATTGATTTTAAAAGAGAAGCGATTGTGCCGTCTAAAAAATAGGGGATATCAGGATGATGCTCGACAAGGGCCTTCATCGCCTTGGGCGCCAAATCATCGCTGAACGCGTGGGTATGAAAATCTATAATCCTGTTTTCCATAAGATTAGTTTATCTCAAAAAGATGATTTCCGCAAGGGCGCTTAATGTCCGCTCTTTTTCTGCCTTATAAACTCCGCAGTACCTGATTTTTTTATCTTCCGCAGATTTTTAAGATACGTTACATCATTGCCTTGGATGAGAAATACGAATTTTTTGCAGGTCTCGAATTGATTGCACTGCCAGCAGCCTTCGAATTTCTTTTGTTTCGCGCATATTCTTATTTTGCACTTCGGCCCGCCGCCGCCTTTCTTACAGCCCGGGCATCGCATCTTTGCTATCGTGCCTAATAATTCTAATCCCTGCTTATAGTGCTTGAACGCGCCGAAGCCCGGCATCTTCGCCAGAAAATCAGCGGCCGTATCGAATTTTCCCTTTTTAAGTTCCGCCTTCAGTTCTTTGGCAAGATTGGCCGGGACTTGTGTATAGCCCGGGCAGGTTGCGCAATAAAGTCCGCAGTATGCGATCAGGCTTCGCTGGGCTACGTCCCGACGAGTTAAATCTGTTTTATTTGCCATTAGTTCTCCTTTTTATTCTTCATAATATCAGTTTACATCGGCCCAGTATTTTCCGCAAGAGCGTATTTTTGCCGCCCGCCTTCACTAAAACCTCGGGAAAGTTCAGCACGGCGAACTCGCCGTGATAAATTTTCGCGGCCTCGTCATACGCCTTTGCAGCATCTTCCTCGCTGTCAAAAAGACCCAGATGTATACTTATTCCGTTATAGTGTATATGCGCCTGCCATTTTTTGCTTTTTTTATTCCAACAGACACCTTTGTATTTTGAGCTTGTGGGCCTTTTTGTTTTTTCGCAATTCCTGGCGTTTTCCGAGATAGTTGCCAATCTCAGGTTTTCTCTTGTGTTGTTCAGGCCGTTGTGGTCTTTATGGTCAATGGGAGTGCCTTTAGGAGCATTCATAATCTGCCTGTGCATATATATTATTTTTCCGTCGTCAATACGGGCTCCGTAACGATTTTTACTTTTGTTTTCAACATATTGCCAATCGTATTCGGATAATTTGGCGTAATCTTCGGGGGAAACGATGGCATATTTGCCTTTGTTAAGTTTTATTTTTCGAAAGGCATAGCCGAAGTGTTTTTTGCGATAGCGAAGGAGAAAATAAACAACGATGCTTTCGATGAATGCCGGAATTGGGATTTGTAGATTTAATTTTGACATAGTTAAATTGACGTAGCCACAAAGGCACCAAGACACCAAATTTTAAAATATATCTTTTTTCTTCGTGACTTCGTGTCTTGGTGGCTACATATAGCCCTCCATACTTACTGAGAACTTGCGCGATATTTGCGAAAATTCGTCAAAAATTTTGGCGTTTTTTTCATAAACCCTTGTCAATAAAGGATGCAAATTTTTTGAGATTTTAAAAAAGCGCTGGAAATTAATTGCGCGTTTTTCAAAAAATTCCCGACAAAAGTAGCCACAAAGGCACTAAGACACGAAACGATTATAAAGCAGTTGGTTTTACAATAAACTGGACAAAAACAACCAGAATTTGTTTGAAACCGAAAAAAACTGGGGTATAATTTGTCGAGATATGGTAAAAATCCGAAACAGTGCTTACCGTCAAAGATATTTTAGACGAACAAATCGCCTACAAACTGGCGTAGGAGAAATTCCGTTTGGATGGTAATAGGCAATGAAGAAAGGAATCAAACGAAAATCTATTAGCAAAAGGATAAGATTCGAGGTTTTCAAGAGGGATAAGTTTACTTGTCAGTATTGTGGCAAAAAAGCACCAGATGTTATTCTGGAAGTTGATCACATACATCCAAAATCCAAAGGAGGAGCCGATGGAATATTGAATTTCACAACAAGTTGTTACGAATGTAATCGAGGTAAGAGCAATATTCAACTAGACGACCAAAGTGCTTTACAAAAACAAAGAAAGCAAATGGAAGAAGTTCAAGAGAGACGAGAACAAATAGAATTAATGTTTAAATGGCAAGAGTCGTTAACAGATTTGCAAAAAGATACATTAACTCAAGTTGTCGAATACATCGATAATAAAATTGGTAAATTTTCTTTAAATGAGAATGGAAAGAGAACTATTGAAAAGTTAATCAATAAATTTAATTTACAAGACATATTAGAGGCGATAGATATCTCAGCAAAAAAATATTTGAAATATGACGTTTCAGATAACCTTATTAAAGATAGCGTTGAAGATTTTATAAAAAAAATTGGTGGAATTCTAAACATAAAAAATAGACCCCCCATCGACCAAAAATTAGCGTATATCAAAGGTATATGCCGGAATAGATTCAACTTTTGGGATCATAAAAAGGGATCTATAATTTTGAATGAGTATGTCATCGCTCTTAAAAATTACGGGTATACAGAACAGCAAATTATCAATGATTTAGAGAAGGAAATGGAACCACAGGCAAAACAAGCAGATAATTGGTCGGAATGGAGAAGTTTGGTTGAAGGATGGACGAATGACATAAGAAAATGGGAGAAAAATTAAAACTTTAAAAATTTGAGTACATCGCACAAGAGGAAGATTATGTAATGTTAAATTTTGACAGACAAAATATTGATTTTGCGTGCCCGGCATGTGGTTTTTATAATATTATTAACTTAAAACAAGCACGTTTACGGGACGTAATTATTTGTCGTGGATGCAAAATTAATATTTGCTTAGATGACCAAATGAATGAATGTAGAAAAGCAATTCGTTCTATTAAGAAGGCTATACAGAAACTCGAAGATTCTTTAGGGGATTTATCATTTGATATAAAAATCTAAAAGGGATTATATGAAAAATGACCAGTTACAACAGCTTCGTTATAAATTACAAAAACGTGTGCGAAGATTGAATTCCACTGATTATCAAATATTTCATTATGCTTTAAAACAATTCTGGGGATTTGTACAAAGTTATCCAATATTTATTGGTATCATAGAAGAATTAGAAAAGACTAAGGGGCATATAGATAAAGAGGTGGAAAAACTATTTTCATCCGAACAAGCTATTGTGTTTGACAATGAATTGGAAAATGCAGCAGCTTGCTACTTTGTATTAAATCGCTGTGTCAATTCGGATGACAACATGATTGAGGTGAACATTGCCCACCACTATAGTCACGAGACAAACTTCAATAATATTCTTGAATCATTTAAAGATATTTTTCTGGAACCATTCTACGACTATTTGGATGAACATCTTGATGACGCTCGTGCCATTCTGTCAGTAATACAAAAATATAAAAGAATGATAGAATGGTTTAAACGTGAAAGCCTTTTTAATTTATGGACGAACGATACTCAAAAAGGAGAAAAAAACCTTGCATTAAATCTTTACGAGTACTTATACGATCAAGGCATAGAGTATTATATAGAACCTAGCTCAGTTTCCGGGGAAATTGATTTAATATCATCACAAATTGGAGAGGATCGTTTGTTAATTGATGCAAAAATATTCAATCCTCAAAAAGGGAAGGGAAAAGATTATATATTGAGTGGTTTTAATCAATTATACACTTATACGGTAGATTACAATGAATCTGTTGGATATCTTATAATTTTTAAAACTTGTAAAGAAAGTTTAAGCTTTTCTTTAGAAGACAAGGCTCACCATACACCATATTATTCACATAATAACAAAACTATTTTTTTTGTGATTGTCGATTTATATCAATACGAGGAGTCTGCATCCAAAAGAGGTATTTTAGAAACCATTGAAATTATACCCTCAGATTTATCAAACAAACTAAATTAGAATAAATAAGAGACGTTGTGTCTGTTGAAAAATTTATCCGCCTTCGGTAAATCCGTGTAATCTGTGATTAAAATTCGTGTTAATTCGTGATAAATAATCTACTTGACAGTTTCCGGCGCCATCCCTAAAATCGGCGTTCCGAAAATTATAGCAGCGGCGGGATAAAACCCTGTTAATAGCCACAAAGGTACAAAAACACTTGAGATAATGAGACGATTTTCTCAAAAAACCTTATGGCTGCAAATAAAACCATAAATCTTTATTTTTAAAGGAGTTTTTCAAATGGCGACAAAAGTAGGTATTAACGGTTTCGGCCGAATCGGCAGAGCAGTGGCAAGAATCATTATGAACAGGAAAGATATGGAGCTGGTGGCAATCAACGATTTATCCAACGCCGCGGCTTTGGCACACCTGTTTAAATATGATACCGTAATGGGACCATGGAAAGGCACCGTCGCCGTCAAGGACGATACGATTACAATTAACGGCAAAAACATTAAGGTTCTGGCGGTGAAAAATCCGGCAGAACTGCCTTGGAAGGCAATGGGCATCGATGTCGTAGTGGAATCGACCGGTATTTTCCGCAGCAAAGAATCGCCAAAAGGCGGATACGGCGACCACATCAAGGCGGGAGCACGTAAAGTTGTTTTGACCGTTCCTGCAAAAGACAAAATCGACTGCACCTGCGTGATGGGCGTAAATGATAATACAGTAACTAAAGCTATGAACTGCATCTCAAACGCAAGCTGCACGACCAACTGTCTTGCCCCGCTGGCAAAGGTTCTTCAGGAGGCATTCGGGATTAAGAAAGGTCTGATGACAACCGTTCACGGCTATACAAATGACCAGAACGTCGCCGATATGATTCACAGCGACCTTCGCAGGGCAAGAGCAGCGGCACAAAATATTATTCCGACAACCACCGGCGCAGCAAAGGCACTGGGCGAAGTTATACCAGCACTGAAGGGCAAACTCGATGGATTCGCGCTCCGCGTGCCGGTTATCGTAGGAAGCTGCGTTGACTTGACCGCAGAACTGGAAAAAGAAGTTACCATCGCTGAAATTAACGCCGCTCTTAAGAAAGCCGCGGAAGGCAATCTTAAAGGCATTCTGCAGTATTGCGATGAGCCTATCGTAAGCTCAGACATTATCGGCAATCCAAGCTCGAGCGTATTCGATTCGCTCTGCACTATGGCAATGGGCAATTTCATTAAAGTTGTCAGCTGGTACGATAACGAGTGGGGCTATTCGAACCGCACTGTTGACATCATCGCGAAAATCGCAGCTATGTAAAATTAATGGCCCCTGCCGTGAAAGACAGGGGCTTTTTTTTAATGTTCTTTTAAAAACCATTTGTCATTTCGAGCGAAGGCTTCGCCGGATTTCTCCGCTACATTCGTCCCGATAAATCGGGACTCATTTCGGTCGAAATGACCACTACTTTAAAGGATGATGAGTTATGGCAAAGAAAACAGTTGCTGATATAGACGTTAAAGGCAAGAAAGTCCTGATGCGAGTTGATTTCAACGTGCCGCTCGATGCAAACCAGAATATCACCAGCGATTCGAGAATCGTCGCTGCCCTGCCGACTATCAAAACAATTATCGATAAAGGCGGCTCTGTAATATTGATGAGCCATCTGGGCAGGCCGGACGGCGAGAAGAAACCGGAATTTTCTATGGCACCGGTCGCTAAAAAACTCGGCGAACTGCTGAAGAAAAACGTTATATTCGCAAATGACTGCATCGGGGACGATGTAAAGAAAAAGGCAGCGGCTTTAAAGCCGGGAGATGTAATGCTGCTGGAAAATGTGCGCTTCTATAAAGCTGAAGAAATAAAAGATAAAAATGCAAAAGAAGACCCCGCACTGCGAAAAGCAAAAGACGATTTCGCAAAACAAATCGCGGCGCTGGGCGATGTATATGTCGATGACGCGTTCGGAACGGCTCACCGCGATAACGCATCGATGTACACCGTGCCGGAAATGATGAAGGGGAAAGACAGGGTTATCGGATTCCTCGTCGAAAAAGAATTAAAATTCCTCGACGATGCTCTAAACAAGCCTAAAAAACCATTCGTCGCTATCCTGGGCGGAGCGAAAGTTTCCGATAAACTCAAAGTCATCGAAAACCTTATGAAAAAAGTCGATAAAATACTCATCGGCGGAGCAATGGCTTATACATTCTTCAAGGCCAAGGGACTGTCGGTCGGAAAAAGCCTTTGCGAAGACGAATTCGTCGATAAGGCAAAAGAATTAATGGCAACGGCGGCAAAAGGCGGATGCGAATTAGTGCTGCCGGTCGATACGGTAATCTCTCAGGAAATAAAGGCCAACGCAGCCAATAAAGTCGTCGCGGGAAATATTCCGGACGGCTGGCAAGGCGTAGATATCGGGCCGGAAACTATAAAGCTGTTCGTTAAGAAACTCGAAGGCGCGAAAACGGTCGTATGGAACGGACCAATGGGCGTATTCGAGATGCAGCCTTTCGATATAGGCACAAAGGCAGTCGCTAACGCGGTGGCCAAGGCAACCGATGAAGGCGCGATAAGCGTTATCGGCGGCGGTGACAGCGCAAGCGCCATAAAGAAAATGGGACTCAATAAACGAGTAAGTCACGTTTCCACGGGCGGCGGAGCAAGCCTTGAGTTTATGGAAGGTAAAAAATTCAAATGCCTTGAGATACTTGACGAGAAATAGGGTATAGGGTACAGGGGATAGGGTTTAGGGAATAGAATAAAAGGCCGCTGGGAAATCCGGCGGCCTTTTTTGTTTCTTTTAAAATAAAAAAATACAGCCTTTGTGAGGTCTATTTTCAGAGCATGTCGTAAAATGGCGGAAATGTACCCAGCAGTCCCAGCGCAATCAGCACTAATGCCGCTGCGAACACTTTGGCAAGACTTACCTGCCGATTTTTCAACATCAGGCTGAGTATAATCCAGCTAACCAGCCAAACGACAATTGACGAAGTGGTCTTTCCGGCCAGAGGCCCAACCGCCACAGAGAAAGTGAAGAAATTCGCTACCGCTTTGACGGCTTGTGAAAGGCATACCGCCAATCCAAAGGCAAAGCTTCCGATTCCCGCCGCCAGAATCGCCGCCGCCGCGGGGCCGTTATTAAGTGTTTGTTTTGTTTCCATAGTTTAATCCTTTCAATGCAGGGGCGCAGCTTTTGTGATAAAGGCGCCAAATAAACCCGCCACTGCCGCTGCAGCAAAGCTGAGTACAAACAGCGTCATTACCGACCATCGCAACATTTTGTCCTGCGCCAACTGGCCGCGGTAACGGCTCACAATAAATGCCACCGCCGTAACCAGAATCGGGCTGAACCAGGCAACATGCTCTTTCCATTCCATACCAAACGTGTGCCATTGAGAGGTGTTTGGACTGGCCATCAGATACGCCTTGGGATATTGCGTCAAATCGTTTTTTTCCGCCGCTGCTACGGCCGATGCTGATACAGCCGCTGCGGGCTGTACGGGCGGTTTGGCACGATACCAGGGGTAAACAATATATGTGCCGCTTATGACCGTCAGCCAGGCCACAACTGCCATTGTCCATGTGCCGATTATCAGCCGCCGCACGGACTTTTGGATGCCGGCCTCGGTTACCAACTCTTTTCGCAAACCCCACAGTTCTACCATCACGCCGCTAAATGCTAATAGAAATACCGCCCCAAGGCACATGCCGTGAAGCACCGCCCACAGTTCTCTTTCCGTTAACGACATACTTGCCCCTTTCAATTAACGCTACGTTAACAGTTGGCTCATCAGGTATGTTGAAAGATACTGCTCCTATTATAATCAGGTCAGGAAAAAGGTAAAAGGAAAAAACTGGCAGCATTTTTTGTTTTACCTGCGATATCTTCGCAATAATCAACCCCGCCCCCACACAACCCACACATAAGATATTGTTGCAAACGAGCGAAAATCTATTATTATAAAAGCCGGGATTAATCACGGTTTTCAGTGAGAATGTTTATGCACAATGATTTATGGCTGATTGGCGGATTAGGAACCATTATGGGAATGGTTCTGCTGCTGCCTTTTCTGTCCAAAAGAGTGGAAGAAGACCTTGAAGCGTTCCTGCTGATAATGGGCGTTCTTTCCGTAAGCGTATCGCGGCTGTGGTCGTGGCATTTATTGCACGAAGCGATTCTCGACCCGATTAAAATTACGCTTGCGGTTCTGATTGCCGGCTTTCTGTTTGAGATAATTCGGCCGAAACTGCACAAATGGACATTGGCGATAGCAAAGCGGTTCGGATATGGAACGCTGATGTTCCTGATAGTCGTTGTGCTGGGACTGCTTAGCAGTGTTATTACCGCCATCATCGCGGCTTTAATTCTCGTCGAAATCGTCAGCGCAATGAAGCTCCACAGAAAAACCGAAGTCAGAATTGTTGTTATCGCCTGTTTCGCTATCGGCCTTGGCGCAGTTCTTACCCCGCTGGGTGAACCGCTCGCTACAATCGCCGTCGCAAAGCTGAAAGGCCCGCCGCACAACGCCGATTTCTTTTTTCTGCTTCGAATGCTCGGCGTATGGGTAATTCCGCCGGTTTTCGCTCTTGGAATCCTCGCGACATTTTTAGAGAAAAAGATTATCAAGCATACGGAGTTAAAGGAAGACAAACCCGAATATATCAAAGATATTCTCTCCAGAACTTTGAAAGTTTATATCTTCGTCTTCGCACTTGTCCTTCTCGGCACAGGTTTTACTCCGCTGGTGGAGCGGTACTTAGTCAATGCCTCGGCAAAAGCTCTTTTCTGGGTCAATATAATCTCTGCGATTCTGGATAACGCCACGCTTACGGCGGCAGAACTATCGCCAAATATGCCGGCGGCGACAATCGAGTGCATACTGCTGGGACTTTTAATCGCGGGCGGAATGCTGATTCCGGGCAATATTCCAAATATCATTTGCGCAAATAAACTATCCATAAAGAGTAAAGAATGGGCAGTGTACGGCGTTCCGTTAGGAATGGTCATAATGATTGTATTTTTTGTAATTATCCTCTTTGTCCTGTGATGAAATTTTAATATAATCTATGTTAAAGGGAAGTAAAGAAATAAGGAAGTAAAGAAGCAAAGAAGTAAGGAAAATAAGGAAACTTAATGATTGGAAAACTACCAAAAGTCGGAACAATTGAAATCGCGCCATCGATATTGAGTGCGGACTTCGCCAAACTTGCCGATGAAATCGGACAGGTCGAAAAAGCAGGTCTGAAAATGGTACACCTCGACGTTATGGACGGGCATTTCGTGCCGAATATAACCTTCGGCCCCCCTGTCATCGAGAAACTGCGAAAATATTCGAATCTATTTTTCGACAGCCACCTGATGATAATGGAACCGGCCAAATACGCAGAGGCCTTTATTAAGGCGGGTGTCGATAATATCACATTCCATATCGAAGTTGCTCCCAATCCGGCTGACCTTATAAAAAAAATACACGATGCGGGCATTTCGGCGGGTCTGTGTTTAAATCCTGAAACGCCTGTATCAAAAATAGAAAAATACGCGCATCTGGCGGATATGATTCTCGTTATGACGGTTCATCCGGGCTTTGGCGGCCAGAGTTTCATTCAGGCGGCCGCTAATAAAATCAAGCCGATTCGGCAAATCGTCGGGCCGGATATAAGGATTGAAGTCGATGGAGGAATAGATTCCAAAACCGCGTCTATTGTAACCGAATTAGGAGCAGATACGCTCGTGGCGGGAAATGCGATTTTCGGAAAACCAGATAGAGCGAAAGCAATAGAGGCAATTCGCAACGCCTGCGTAAAATAATGCTTAACCCCCATGAGGGATCAATATTATGACGGAAAACAATAAAATCAATTCTGCTGGTTTTTCACGAATTCAGCAAATGTTTAACGAGACTTTTGGCATTGGCCCCGTAGCATCGCTAAGTGCCATAATTTTTATGGGTCTCGTTATAATCATTGCCTTGTTCTGGTTTTTTCGTTCAGCTCCGCCAAAGACTATTATCTTTTCCAGTGGCGATGACGGAACCAGCTTTAAAAGATATGCTGAAAAGTATGCCGAAATACTGGCACGCAATGGTATTCAGCTAAAGATACTGAAGTCCGAGGGATCGTTGGAAAATCTCGAAAGGCTGAACAATCCTTCATTTAAGGTTGATGTCGGTTTTGTACAAACAGGAGTGGCCAAAGGACAAAATATCAGCAAATTGATATCACTGGGCAGCATTGCCTATGAGCCGTTGCTTATATTCTACCGCAGTGAGAAACCTCTTGATTTGCTCTCTCAATTTGCGGACAAAAAATTAGCCATCGGTGAAAAAGGCACGGGAACTCAAGTGCTCGCATTAGAACTTTTGGCCCTGAATGGCATTAAGCCGGGCGGTTCGACGACTCTCCTGGAAATAGACGATGAAGAGGCACAAGCTGCTCTGCTTGAGGGGAAAATTGACGCAGCTTTTATGATGAGCGATTCGGCATCATCAAAGACTGTACATGTATTGTT
>CAINDG010000019.1 GCA_903847315.1 uncultured Planctomycetota bacterium | reverse complement strand
TTGCCCATTGCAGTTACCATAATTTATCACCCTTGACTCCACGAGGTATTATAGCAGAATTGCCGGAAAAATCCAATCCGATGTGCCGAATATGAAATACGAGTTTTATTAAAGACCACCCGAAGAACGCCTCATATCTCGATATCTGCCAGGGTTCCTATTTTTCCAGCCGGACAAAAACAGGGTCGGGAGGGCGTTTCATTGTTTGAATATCCCATTTTTTTACCGTTACGGACTGACTTGTTTCTTTATAACCGTCTAATTTTACCTGCAGTGTATATGTTCCCGGTTCCGCAGTAAAATAGAATCCGGGGGTCGAGTCGATTACAGGTTCAATCGTGCCTTTATTGTTTTCCAGCCGAACGTCTGCTCCCGTTATCGGGATGCCATATTCATCGAGAACTATTGCCAGGAGAATACCGTTCTTGCTTTTCCTCATATTCGCGGCATCTATATCTAAGACTTTCTGCTCGCCTTCTGCTAGTTCAAATTCAAACAGTGTCTCGGAATTTGTGAACATATCAACGCTGAGATGGTATTTACCGGCCGGCAAATTATTAAACTCGTAATTACCATTTGCGTCTGGCCTTATATAACAAACGACTTCCTTGCTTTCTTTCCATAGCACCTGCCAGTCATCAGCTTTACATGTGAGATGACCTTGAATACCGGCGGTGCCTTTCGGTATTTGGGCAGTTATATTCGCATTGCCTTCGGTAATGTCAATTGTGCGTTGCTGGGTCACATAGCCCCGGTTTACAACAAGGCGATATTTGCCCGGCAGAATGTTTCTGGCGATAAACGGTTCATTATTACTGGTCGGTCTTTCCAGTATAACTACAGGCGGGCCACAGAAGATATTTTCATGCTGCAAATACACATCCGTAACATCCCAGTTAGACCCGCTTTGTTCATATTCAATTGAAACACTAAGGGCTAATAAATTATTTGGTATCACGCCTATGTCCATATCCTGACCTGCAGCGTTAATGGTCGCCATCCTGAGCGGATTATTGTTGTTTTCAGTGTCCAGACGACAGATTGTCCATTTACCCTTTGGAACGCCGCCAAATGCAAATTCTCCAGCAAGGCCTGTTTTGATATTGCACTGAAAAACAGATGAATACGGCGTTTCAGGTGTCATCAGAAAAAGTGAGCAATTGGCAAGAGGTTGTCCGTCCCAAACGGCCGTGCCTTTAATGACGGGCTGTCCGCCAAAATCATAACGTGACACTTTACCCTGGGCGGGTACAAACGCCCGTCGGACAACACCTTGCGAGTTGCCTTCCGTTTGTTGTTTCCGCACATAACAGATTTGTTCGGGCAGATTATCGACACGATAATGTCCGGTTGCATCTGTTGTAGCAATGGCTATTTGTTCCGTCTTTTCTCCCACTATGCCGTAACCCGGAGAATTTTGGAAAATCAGTGTAATATCCGGCTGCGGCTGGCCGGCGGGATCATAAACATAACCCTCTGCCGTTCCGCCTTTATGCAATACGGCCTTTATATCTTTCGTTGTTTTGCTTTCTTTGACCTCTATGTTGTCAATTGTCGAAGGCGTATAATCAGGGTGGACTACTTTTATGCTTTCCATGCCTGCTGCCAGGTTATTTAGCT
>CAINDG010000018.1 GCA_903847315.1 uncultured Planctomycetota bacterium | reverse complement strand
AGGATATGTAACATGAAAATGATATATATGTTTTTGCTTTTTTCCATCGTGACGGCAGGCAGCTGCTACAGTAAAACCCCATCAGAAAAGCCGTCAAAACAAGAAGCCGGTATAAGCAAAAGCACGGCTTCGAGCGGTCCAACGGTTATATTGAAATGTGATAAGGTTCTGAAAAATCCTACCCCTGATTTTATGTATTTTGTTCCACTGATATCGCCGACACTGGTTTTCAGCGAGACGAGTAAAGGTAACGGGCAGAAGTCCGGCCTGATTTCCTGCGTCAGAAAACCAACTTCAAAATCTTTTTATGCTTCCGGCGAATTCCAGATGCAGGGAAGCGGTTTTCATAACAACAAATTTGATTCAGCTGGAATGATTGCAAGAAATACAAAAGGATTAAAACAGGGCAAGCCCCTTAAGAATATACTTGGTTATATTAAGTTTGAAGGAGAAGGATACGGGTGGATCGAGATTAAGGGCAAGCTTAATGGCAAAAAAGCAACCGCGACAGAGGTAAAAGTTCATTTTAACGGCAGAGGCAAAACCAGTCCGGTTACAGTGGGGCTTTACAGTGTTAAATCTGTAAATGGAGAGTATAAATATGAAAATAAATATGATGAGATAGTTGCCAGAGTTAACACCCTTACGTTCAATAAAAGTACAGACAATCCTCTGATGGGTATTATAGTATCTTCGGTCTACGCCGAAGGCGGCAAGCCCGGTTTTTGGGGAAATCTAAAAGGAGCTTTGGCTAATTTAATTATAAAGCCCTTAGAGATAGACAAATTAGGCAATGATACGATGCTCGATTTTGGTTGTGCATTATTCGGAGAAAAAGAGACATTCACATTTCCAAAGGCAAAGAATTTAAGGGTAGAGGGCAAGAAATAAAAGACAGCGAGGCTGTAGCGATCCAGAAGGCGATGTCTTCGGGATGCATATCGCAAAATTTCAAAAACCAATTAACAGTTATTAGGGTTTAAATTGAAGTTTAATCTGAAAATAGTATGTATGTTTTTATGTTTTTGCATTGCGATGGCAGGCCGCTGCTACAGTAACCCACCATCAGAAGCGCCATCAAAACAAGAAGATAGTATAAACGACAGCACGGATTCAAATGGCCCAACGCTTATATTAAATTATACTAAAGAGACGTTCAAAAAAAATCCTATTTTAGCTTTCGCGTATTTTATTCCGCTGATATCTCCGTCACTTGTTGACAGGGAAATCAATGTCAATAATGAGCAGCAGGAAGGTATTGTCTCGTATGAAAGAACGTTTACTTCAAACTCCTTTTATGCGGTCTGTGAATTTGAACTATCGGGAAAGGGCTTTCACAAGAACACATTTGACCATGAAGGGATGATAGCGAGAAATATCGATGATGTAGAAAAAGGAGAGCCGCTGATAAATATACTCGATTATATTAAATTTGAAGGAGATGGGGTTGGTTTTATTAAGGTTAAAGGAACGATTAGCGGTTCTACGCAGACCGTTACCGAGGTGGATGTATGTTTCAACGCAAGGGACCAAAAAAGCCCTGTAACCATCGGGCTTTACAGTGTTATGCCTGAGGGCGGACAATATAAGTACAAAAATAGATATAATGAGTTAATTGCCAGGGTCAACACGCTTACATTCAGGAAGAGCGGAAAGAACCCCAGAATGGGAATATCAATAGCATCTATCCATAAGACGACCGAGAATGAGAACTTCTGGAGTAATATCAAGGGGTTAATAGCCAATTTCCTTATAAAGCCGCTGGAGGTGGATAAACTCGGCAATGACACAATGCTCAACTATGGTTATGCGATATTGAAGCAAAAACCCGCGTTTACCTTTCCAAAAGCTAAAAATATAAAGGACAACAGAATAGTTGCAATAGACCATACGCAAAAGTAAGGGGCGGCGGGGAAACAAAGGCATATACAAAGTTCATTCCGGACAAATAAATTCCATCGCACTGACATACAGTTGGCACTGGGAGCGGATAATGGTGGTTAGATTCCTTGTATCTGGCGATTGTTAAATTGGATACTTTTTGCAGTCGCTTTTGGCAGGGTTTGCCCTAGGTGGGCAACGGCGCTGTGACCGAGTCCAATCCGGCCATAAGCGACTTTTTTTACTCAAAATTATAGTGTTTTTTCACCGCCTGAGCGACCTGCCAGGTGCATTTCAGACCATTGGGGAAGATAACCAAATCGCCTGCATTGAACGAAACAGTTCCGTTGCCGGGCCTGTCCTTTACGGTAACTTTGCCCTGTAAAATCAGACAAGTTTCTTTCTGGGTATAATCCCAGTCGAATGTACTTTTTTCACAGGTCCAAATAGGCCAGGTTTTACATTCCTTTATTTCCGTTTCGGTAGGTTTTCTGACGATAACATCTTTAATGGTCGGCATTTGAAATTCCTTAACTCTTTATTTATTTCGCAGCAGTTTAAGTAAATTGAACGGCAAGTGCAAGATTTTTCAGGTTAAAAACTGTGGAGAAAAATGTATTTTTACGGTAGATTAACGGTTTTGCTGAAGAAAGAAATTATGACGAAACAACAACTCGAACAATTTAAGAAATGGTTTTACGGTTATGTGGCAACTTTTTACGGCAATGATGAACTGACAAACGACAATATTAAACTCAAGGAAGACCACACCCGCAGGATGTGTGTCGATATTCAGCAGATAGCAGACGAACTTGGTTTGAATAATAATCAAAAAATGCTCGCTGAAACAATAGCGTTGTTTCACGATGTCGGCAGATTCGAGCAATTTATGAAGTATCACTCTTACAATGACGTCGGCACTGAAAATCACAGCCTGATAGGCCTGAAAGTTCTCGCTGAAAAAAGAATTCTCGATTGTCTCAGTAAAGAAGAAAAGGAAATTGTCGAAACAGCAATCAGGTTTCACGGCGATAAAAATTTGCCGGCCGGACTAAGCGGAGAAATAGAATTGTTCTCTAAGCTGATTCGCGATATTGACAAACTCGATATTTATTATGTGATGGCCAGCAGATTCGATGATTTGCGGAACAATCCTGAAAAATATTTTCCAACCTTTGGCTATCAGGCAAAAAATAAGTGTTCAAAAAATATTATTGATGCTGTTCTTAAGAATCAAACCATTGATTACGGCGAATTGAAGTCGCTTAATGATATGGTTATTGCGATGCTGGGCTGGGTAACGGATATAAATTTTGCGGCCGTGCTTAAAGAAATAAAAAAACGAAAACTGCTTGAACAAATGATAGCTTTTCTGCCGGACACTGAAGATATTCGCAAAGTTGCGGAGCATCTACATAAACAGCTCAATGGCAGAATACTCAAAAACTAACAGCCTCGATGAGCATATCCTTATAATCGTCCCACAATTTTTTGGCGGATTTTTTTGAATCTTCCTCGGTAAGCTCAATAGTGATTATCGGCGTGTTAAGCGTTAAGCCAACGTAAGAGCCGAGTGAACCGGGTCTGGCACCTAATTTGCGAACAGGCAATTTGCATTTCGCGGCCAAACGTTCCGCGATATTCTCCGCGGGGCCGTCGTAATCAATACAGCCAAGCGATTCGTGGAATGTGAGGATTTTGCCCGGCTTGAACGTGTTAATTATTCTATAGAGGGCATACGCTTCAGGTCCGCTAAGGGCAAAGCTGCCGTTGTGCTCATCGTTGACTCTGTTGTCTGCCGGAAAATTTCTGTTAAGGTCGATTTTCTCTGCGTTGAAACGGGTTTTTCGGGCAAAACCGTCAGGATTGACAACGGGAACAATAACAACAGCTTTGCCGCAAAGTAAATTCCTGTTTTCTTTGAGATAGCCGCAGAATTGATTGAGCAATGAAGCCCCTGCCTGTTCGTCGCCGTGAATAGATGCGATTAAGAGCGTGCTGTTCGGGCCATCGCCGAATTTTGTATATTTAATTGTTTTATTTTTAACGGAAGCTCCGGCAATATATGTATCGACAGGCACGAAACATTTTGCCGTCAACTTTCCCGCTTGAGGCCCGACAGAGGCGCAGCCGCCGATGAAAAGCATTGTAACTAATAAGAGAAAAATTTTTGCGTTGATTTTCATAAATGTCAGGCGAAGGGGAATTTTTCTTTTTCAGAAATTTCAAAAAATCTTGAGGGCGACTCGGGCGTACCTGTCTTTGCGCTTAAGTAAGCTGCCTCAATAAACGCCATTGTCGCAAGGTCGAGACGGGAACTGCTCCGTAATTTATATTTGTCCGGCTCAAGCAGTGCCCTGCCGAAATCAATAAACATTTCCGCTATACACTTTTCGCCTTTGAGCGGGTATTTATGCTCCGCAACCAAAGAATCACTGCTATCATAAACCGCAAGCCGATTTGGCGTCGCAACAATATTCTGCTGGGCACCGTAAATTCTTATCGGCGCCGCGGGATTATTGCCTATCTGTTTTGCGGCAAGAAAAGTACCTATCAGGCCATCTCTGAAAGCAAGTGAAGCGGTTACGGTATCTTCTCCAAAATACTGTTTCGCTTTTTTGTCGGGGCTTTGATTTGTTATCATAGCGTAAACCTGACTGGGCAGAGAAAATTTTTCAATAATAAGACTGAGCAGATCGAAGCAGTCGTTAAGCAGTACCCCCCCGCCGGACAATTTCCGGTCGGCCTGCGTGTATGAGGCTATGGGCTGAAAAAAATCAGCGCCAAACGATGCGCAGACATTGATAAAGTAATACTGTTTCCGGTCGATTGTATGCAGATAATCGCCGAGCCGTTCAAACCCGGGCGCAAACCGCGACGGTATTGCGGTAACATATTTTACATTATTTTTTTCGGCGAGATTTATAAGCTCCGCAGCCTGGTCGAAATTCGCCGCAGCCGGGACAAGTTTCAGGATATGGCATTTTTTGTTTATGGCGGTTTTGACAAACTCGGCGCATTTATACAAAGGTTCGGCGACAATAAGAACATCAGGCTGGTTCTGCAGGATAAACTGTCTGTAGTCGTCAAAGGCTGTACACTTGTAGTTCTGTGCGGTTTGCTCGGCGTTTGCCAAACTGCTGTCGGCTACTGAAACGATTTCGTAAAGTCCCGTTGAACAGGCAAGCTCCAGCAGACCGGACGTCCTTGTGTTAAGACCGAGACAAGCGGTTTTAAGTTTGCCGATGCTCATTTTGCCGTTCCATCAACGAAATTCCACAAAGCGTTATTTAAATCAGCGAAAATCTTTTTACCGGTATTATGAAATGTTCCGGCACGGGAAATTGCGAACACAAAAGCAGCGATTCTCTGCCGACCTGCGCGATAATTTCTTCGTTATCGATGTTCTCGGCAACTTTGGTTATCAGCGAAGCGATAATCTTCATTTGCTCTTCTTTCATTCCCCTTGTCGTAACGGCAGGTGTGCCTATACGCAGTCCGTTAGGGTTAAAGGGCTTTGCCGGGTCGCCGGGGATTGTGTTGTAATTTGTTTCAATCCGTGCCCTGTCGAGAGCCTTTGCGAGTTTTTTGCCGGGGATACCTTTGCTGCGAAGGTCGATAAGCATAAGATGATTATCGGTGCCGCCGCTGAAAAGTTTGAAACCT
The DNA here is from genome assembly GCA_903847315.1 of uncultured Planctomycetota bacterium. GTDB lineage: Bacteria > Planctomycetota > Phycisphaerae > Sedimentisphaerales > UBA12454 > UBA12454. Next base: position 118,494 of record CAINDG010000018.1, on the reverse strand, counting down.
TTTTCCATAAGAGTTTCTGAAAGAACTTTCGCGTTTTTGACAATCTGTTTTGCGTAAGCGACAAACTCAGGAGTGTCTGCTTCGTGGAGCGCAACCGCAAGAGCGCTTATTGTATGCATATGGGGGCCGCCCTGCAGTCCGGGAAATACCGCTTTGTCAACCGCTTCAGCAAGTGCAGCCGTGCACATCAACATTCCGCCTCGCGGGCCGCGAAGAGTTTTGTGCGTTGTTGTTGAAACGATGTCGGCATACGGCACAGGACTTTGATGAAGACCTGCCACCACAAGACCGCTGATATGTGCGATGTCGCTTAAGTGATATGCGCCAACACTTTTCGCGATTTCGCCGAATGTTTTAAAATCAATTTTTCGCGGATATGCGCTTGCACCGGTGATAATAACTTTTGGTTTGTGTTTTTTCGCAAGCTCTTCAATTTTATTGAAGTCGAACATTCCTGTTTCGGGGTCAACTTCATAACTTACCGAATTAAAGGCTTTACTTGTGAAGCTTACCTTCCAGCCGTGGCTCAAATGTCCGCCATATGGAAGCGCAAGGCCCATAATTGTGTCACCTACGGCAGCAACCGCATTATATGCCGCGAGATTGGCAACAGCACCGGAATGAGACTGAACATTTACGTGGTCGGCCTTGAAAAGTTTCTTCGCCCTTTCGATGGCGATTGACTCTACAAGGTCTGTTATCTGCTGGCCTTCGTAATATCGTTTGCCGGGATAACCTTCGGCATATTTATTTGTCAGGCAGCTTCCGGTTGCCGCCATAACTGCTTTAGAGACATAGTTTTCCGACGGGATAAGACGAATGCAGGCACTTTGTCTTGCGCCTTCCTGACGTAGCAGTTCGTACATTTGCGGGTCATATTGTTCAAGTGCGGTTATCATATTTTGCTCCATTTCAATAAAAGAAATAATACGCCGAGGAGTTTAACAGAACATTCGATTAAGGTCTAATAATTTTTGCTCAACTGCCCTGCTGTAGTTTGTACTGATTTTGTTTGTTGAAAAAACAACTAAATAAAATATTGAAATATTAAGAATTCAAATTGAAAATTATGTTGGCCTAAATTTTTCTGAGCCTAAAAAATAATATGAAAATCTCTATGCATTTTTTCATTGACAACTATCATCTACTAACAACCGCAACAAGTTCCACGTGGAACATTTCGCTGGTTTCTTCCGACTGCTTTCATCCCCCCTGCCGACCATTTTAAAAATTTCTTTGGCGGTGTTTCACGTGGAACATAGCGTTTAAGCGGATAAATTACGATAAATTTCAAATTTTTATATGGAAAAACGGCTGCATACCTGTTAAAAAACCTTGTATAACTATTGCATATAAATACTACGCCATTAAAAGAAGGAGCGAAATATGACGCCCAAAAGCAAGGAAAAGCCAAAACATCTCGGCAGGGGACTCGAATCTCTTTTAGGTCCTATAACTAATTCGGCACAGGAAAATATGGACATTCCCATGTCTCAGGAAGTTCCTAACTATGTGCAAGATAAGGAGTTACATAAAAATTCTATGGAATTAAGCCTTGACGACATAGCACCGAACCCATATCAGCCAAGACAGACTTGGAACGACCAGCAGCTTCAGGAGCTTGCTAACTCTATTAAAGAGAACGGCGTAATTCAGCCAATACTCGTAAGGCAAAAGGGCAGTAAATACGAGATTGTGGCTGGAGAAAGGCGATTTAGGGCTGCTGAGATAGCAGGGCTTCAAAAGATTCCCGCAATGGTTAGACAGACCGCAGACTCTGAAATGCTCGCTCTTGCACTGATAGAAAATATTCATCGGGCGGATTTGAATCCGATTGAAAAGGCAAAGGCATATCAGAATTTTATGGAGACGTTCGGCCTGACCCAGGAACAGGCTGCACAGAAACTCGGACAAGACCGTTCGGTAGTCGCGAATTATATTCGATTATTAAATCTTCCCGCGGAAGTAAAACAGATGCTTGTCGATGGTTCTTTGGATATGGGACACGCAAGGGCGATACTTGCGCTGCCGACGGATGATTTGAGAAGAAGATTAGCCAACCGCGCACTGGCAGGGCGGCTAAGTGTCAGGGAAGTTGAGAGACTTGTCAGACTTGCTCTGAGTGAAAAAGATGAGAAGAAACAAAAATTGATTTTTGAAAAACCTGCGCACATACGCGACCTTGAAGAAAAAATCAGAAGCAGGCTTGGCACTAAGGTAAATATTCAAGCGAGGAAGAATGGCCAGCGCGGAAAAATAATTATCGAATTTTATTCGCTCGACGAATTCGACAACATCGCACAAATGCTCGGCGTAAATTCCGATTAGTCTAATCGGGTTTTAAAGTTTATAAAACGTTAGGAATGGATTATACTGACGTTATAGAGCCCATAGAATGCTTTTTAAAAAGGTGTTTTTTATGAAAGAGTTTTTTCCGAAAGTTAAAAAGATAAAATACGAAGGCCTCAAATCAAAGAATCCGCTTTCGTTCAAACATTATAACGCCGGCGAAAAAATACTCGGAAAAACTATGGAGCAGCATCTTCGCTTCGCCGTTTGCTACTGGCATACATTCAAAGGGCTCGGCAACGACCAGTTTGGCCTGAGCACCATCACACGCAATTACAACCAGGGCAGCAGCCCAATGGAAATTGCTGAAATGACAATGCGGGCGGCTTTTGAATTCTTTACGAAATTGGGCGTAAAGTTCTGGTGTTTTCATGACAGAGATATCGCTCCGGAAGGGGACGATATAGCCGAGACAAATAAAAATCTTGATAAGATTGTCGCCTTGGCTAAGAAACTTCAGAAAGAGACCGGCGTAAAGACGATTTGGGGTACGGCAAATTTATTCAGTCATAAACGATTTATGGCAGGGGCGGCGACAAATCCTTCGCCTGATGTTTTCGCTTATGCCGCAGCTCAAATTAAAAAGGCAATGGAGGTTACAAAAGAGCTGGGCGGAGGGGGTTATGTCTTCTGGGGCGGCAGAGAAGGCTACGATATGCTGCTTAATACGGATATGAAGCGCGAAATAGACCATCTGGCGAAATTTATGCATCTGGCGGTCGATTACAAGAAAAAAATCGGATTCAGAGGGCAATTTTGTATCGAGCCGAAGCCGAAAGAGCCGACAAAACATCAATATGATTTCGATGCGGGAAACTGTTTGGCGTTTTTGCAGAAGTACGACCTTTTAAAACATTTCAAACTGAACATCGAAGCCAACCATGCAACTCTTGCCGGGCACAGCTTTCAGCACGAGCTCCAGTTTTGCGTTGACAATAATATCCTCGGCTCGGTCGATGCCAACAGAGGCGATTTGCTTCTCGGCTGGGACACCGACCAGTTCCCGACAGATATTTATGATACGACGCTGGTAATGTATATAATTTTAAGCGGCGGGGGGTTTACAACAGGCGGATTGAATTTTGACGCTCACGTTCGCCGGCAGTCTATTGCGCCGGAGGATTTGTTCTACGCCCATATCGGGGCGATGGACGCGTTTGCAAGGGGACTTAAAATCGCAGCAAAAATGATTAAAGACGGCAAATTCAAAAAGATGATAAAGACCCGATACGCGGGCTGGGATAAAGGTATCGGCAGAAAAATCGAAAAGGGTAAAACCGATTTTGAGCAGCTGCAAAAATATGCAACTAAAAACGGAGAGCCAAAACTGCAAAGCGGCAGGCAGGAACTGCTGGAGAATTTGCTGAACGAATATATTTAAAAAAATGATATCGCGGGAATATGCGAAATTAAATGAGTTTGAAAGGACGCTAAAAATGAAAGGAAAAGTAACTGTTTTATTTTGCATGGCACTGCTGGTTATTTTTGGCTACCAGACAACTGCTAGCGAAAACGATATGATAATTATTCATGTTCTAATTTTCCCGCCCCAAAACCAGATTGGTTCACTTGATACCAATTGGACTACAGAATTACAACTCATTATGAAAACAACGGCAGAAGATCCTAACGGCAGTACCGCCATAATTGACGAACAGATAGTGAAACGTAAAGGCAGAGCCGCCAATAGCAGTGGCAGCGTGGACTGGAAGGCTCCAGTACACAAATCTGAAGTGTCCGAAAGACGGGAACAAATCAAGTACTATTATAAGGTCGTATGTTACGGCGGGGGAGCTTACAACGATGGCGTTTCGAAAGAAATGGATGCTGCAACCATAGACGAGTACAACATAACTATCACGATGAATCATAAGTAGCTGCTGAGGATTTTAGGCTGGACTGAAACTTCAAGGGCTGGTTGAAAAATCGGCCTTTTTTATTGGTTTTGAGTTAAAATATATTTTTCTTTAGACTAAAAAGGCTGATTATGTGTCTTATTGGTGACGGTCGTCGGTTTCGCGAAACTTACAGGTAATTACTAATGTTTGAAGATAAATGGCTACTTTGGAAACTCAAGAACGGCAGCAGTGATGCCCTTTGCCGGATATATAAAAAGTACAAAAATAATATGCTGGCTTTGGCCGTTGCTCTTTCAAATAATAAGACTGTCGCAGAAGACATCGTACACGATTGTTTTGTTTCATTTGCGCAATCGGCAAACAAGCTTCAATTGAGAGATAGTTTAAAAAGCTATTTGTTAACCTCTATCGCAAATCGTGTACGAAATTCAGGCAGGGATAAAATCAAATCCGCATTAGACGTTGAAGAAATGGAAATCGCAGGGCCGGCTTCAAATCAGCCGGAGAGATTGGCAATGTCAAATGAGCGCGTTAGGAAAATCAACTCCGCCCTGACGCAACTATCTTACGAGCAGCGGGAGGTGATAATCCTGTATTTCCAGAGCAGGTTAACGTTTAAAGAAATAGCCGAATCGCAGAGTGTTTCGGTTAATACGATTCAAAGCCGATATCGGTACGGAATAGACAAACTGCGGTCAATTTTGGATGGTGAGGTGTAAAAATGAAAGCTGCAGAAAATATAGAAAAGTTAATCAAAGCGTTTTTTAAAACAAAAAAATCATCTGCTGTGATGCCTATTGAGAAAGATAAACAAATTCTTAATGATGCATTGACGGCGTTTGAGAAATCTAAAATAAACACGCCGGCTCAATTACAGCCGAGTGTATGGAGAATAATTATGAAAAGCAGAATAACAAAATTAACAATCGCTGCGGCTTTACTAATTGCTGCTGTAGTAACAATTACTTTTATAGATAAATCAGCCTCGCTCGCTTATGCATTTGAACAGACTATGACGGCAGTTAATGGTATGCGGTATTTTCATTTTAAACAATTCGTCTACCAACCAGATAGATGTCTTGGTAAAGAGGCCTGGGTTGAATACGGCCTAACCGGCAAGGTAAAGAATGTGAGATTTGATGTTTATGATGTTTGTGATAATAGTAATAATAAGGGCAAAATCTCACAGTCAGTTGTCTGGAAGGAGGGCAAAACAGAATGCTGGAAAGTGGGTCAAGCGTTAATATTTTTTGAAGACGCAGATTATACGGCAAAAATTTTGTTTTTTGCATCGCGATACAATCCCAAAGGCGCGTTGGAATACATGGACAGTCTGGAGAAAGAGGGCAAAGTTAAAATCCAAATAGAAGAACCGACAGCAAGTCATGACGATATTTTAGTGACAGCGATATATAAACCGAACACATATTTGTTACAGCGTCAGATGCCGGCCATTAAAGATGTTTATCATATTGATAATGTTAGCAGACTTGTTAAAGCCGTGGAAGCATTTCACTTAAAGCCGAACAGCACCGAACTCTTGGCAGAATGGCAATACTGCGATTATAATCAGCCGTTTGCGCCCGAGCTTCTTGACCTTAATAAGGAAGCGCCTTCCGATGTTAATCGGATTGATATGATGGCTATGGATATCGGAATTGAACAAGGCGATTTAAGCGATAGTGCAATTACTGTAGAAACAGCCTCGCAATTTTTGGATGCGCTGGTTGATAAAGATTATGCTTTGGCGGGCAAACTTGTAAGCGAGGAAATGACAGAACAGCAGATAAGACAAAAATATGAAAATCTCCATATTTTAAAGGTAATTTCGATAGGTGAGCCAAAAATGGATCAATATATGTTCTGGATGGTGCCGGTTAAAGTTATGATTGAGAAAGACGGCAAAACAATAGAACGGGAATTTACCTTAAAGTCTGGTAAGGTTTTGGGGCATCCAAGCCGGCGGGCAGTTGAGGCCCCAGAATTAAAATGTTTTGAGAAATAAAGAAAAGGCCGGGCACTCATCCGCTCGGCCTTTTTTATTTTTTTGTCGCAAAAGGGGGGCTTTTTCTTGTTTTTCGGGCTAAAAAAGTAAAAATTGCACATGTTTTAAATTTTTTCATACCCCAGAAGCTATCATAATCGTTATATAAGCGACGAACGTTTGTTGCAAAAGGGTCGGCCTGATGGAAGACAAGATACTTGTGTTTCGGTGTAAAAACGGCAGCAGAGATGCGCTGCACCGAATCTACGAAAAGTATCGGGATTACCTGCTTATTGTGGCGGTTGCTCTTTGTCATAACGCGGATTTTGCGGAAGATGCGCTGCATGATACTTTTGTCGGTTTTGTTCAGAGATTACCAAATTTCAAATTAACCGGCAGCCTGAAGGCTTATCTGGCAATATGCGTAGCAAACCGTATTCGTGACCTGATGAAAAATCGGCAAAGCAAAACAGTTTCTTTGGAAGAAGATTGTCCGCTAACATCAGAAACAGATGAGCCTAGCCGAACAATAATATGCAACGAAGAATTACAGCGGTTAAGTTCGATATTGGCAAAGCTGCCTGATGAACAGAGAGAAGTAATTGTGCTGCGTATTTACGGACAGATGCGTTTTGGAATTATTGCCAAATCGCTGAATATCTCTGTCAATACCGCCAAAGGCAGATATCGGTATGGAATAGACAAACTGCGGTCTATATTAGACAGCGAGGTGCAAAAATGAGGCCGACAGAAAAAATAAAAACGTTTTTTGCTAAGTCAAAAGTCAAAGTCAATTCAGAATTTGATGACAAAATTCTAAGCGATGTTTTTACAATTTATGAAAAATCTAAAATAAATACGCCGGCTGATTTGTGGCCGGGTATATGGAGAATAATTATGAAAAGTAAAATAACAAAATTCGCTGTGGCGGCGGTGATGATTATTGTGGCAGTATTGTTAGTAACCGTTTTGGACAAATCGACGCTTTCAGCCTACGCTTTAGAACAGACTATGAAGGCTTATGAAGGTCTTCGTTTTGTCCACATCAAAGACTTCAAAGATGGTGAGAGTGAGCCAACAGAATTCTGGGTGGAACTTGATGAGCAAGAACAAGTAAAAAGGGTTCGCGCATCTCTTCCTGTCTGGGCTGAACGAGAAGGTCCCATGGTTGCGGTATGGAACGATGGCAAATTCCATATATGGGTAGAAAAAGAGAACTTACTTGTGACAAAACATGCCGAGTCTTTTGGTTTAGAAATGCTGGAACTTGTCAAAAAGTGTGATCCAATATCTGTGGTTAAGGAGTTACGTCAACTCGAAGTCGAAGGAAAAGTAGAAATTAAAACAAGTAAACCTGAATTAAAATCTGAACCAATTGTTATAACGGCGAAATCTCTTCCGCAAAGCAATGATGTGGAGCAAATAGTTTTGTTTGTCGATCAGAATACAAAACTGGTTACTCGTGCCGTCATCAACAAGCCCAAAAGCGGATATCAGCATTCATGGGAATTTTCGGATTACAATATCGCGGTCGACGAGAGTTTCTTTACGTTAAGTGAGGTTCCTGAAAATGCAGAAAGACTAAGAGTAGTAAAATACGATCGGGAAGCAAGATACGACCAGACAGAAATTGGATTAGTCCAAGATAAACTTGGAGACAACGAAATCGCTGTTGAGCTGGCTCGGCAGTTTGTCCAGGCGCTGATCGACAAAGACTATGATAAAGCAGGAAAATTATGCGGAGGCATACCCGCTGATAATGCTGAAAAACTGGAACAGTTGGTCGAAAACAGAACCTATAAGAGGATTCTTCGCATTGAACAACCCGCAAAAGATGCCAATAGTTCCACTAATGCATTTAATGTTCCCTGTGTGGTCGCAGCTAACTGCAAGGGCACGGTGTTAGTTATGCGAACTAATATCAGCGTTGAACCATATATTGCTGATCCGAACAGGTGGGTTGTTGACTGCAATGGTATCTATAAAGAACGGATGGTAATAACAGCAGATCCTACCGATACCACGGCAACATTTATGAAGGACATTAATATCAAACTTGCCTCGCTGGATATAAATAAATCTACAGCAGCCGATGTTATTGCCGTACTTGGTGAGCCATGGGCTTACAGATTTCAAAATAAGGATTTGGAAAAGAATAATCTGCTGGAGAACTACACTATGGATTATCCGGGCGGCTTCATAGTCAGTATTTATAAAAATCAGGTGATGCTATGGGGCTGTCAACAAATTCCAGGGCATGAAATCCCAGGGTATGTATTTTCCGATTCGATCCAAATTGGCACAACCCTCGATGAGGTTTTCAAAAAGCTGGAGACTCCTGCAAAAGTTATTGAGGGATTCGGTGGAGAGGACAATAAAATCATGTACGAGGATAATATTAGCTATGCCAACATGAATATCAATGAAAGAAAGGGATTCTGTTTCTATCGGTACGACAGCAATGGAAAGGAAATCAAATTATATTTCGATGATAATGTTCTCTATAAGGATTTTAGAAAAACCAAAGGGCTCTGCTTCTATGGAACCGTCAGCAAAGGAAAAAGAATCAAACTCTTATTCATGGATAACAAGGTGATTTCGATACACGAACACAGAACTGAACCTATAAAAAATATTGAGTAAGCTGCTTTTTAAAATTATAGATTAACTATAATGAGAACCTATAGGCCGGGCTGGTTTAGCTCCGGCCTTTTTTATTTTTTTGTCGCAAAAAGGGGGGGGTTCTGCACTATATAATGAAAACTCGAGTTTTATAATGGCTTTTTGAGGCGTTAATGGCTGAAAGCGATAAATACTTTATTGAGCAGTGTTTAGACGGCAGGCCGGATGAGTTCCGCCAGCTCGTCAGGCGTTATCAAACGGCCGTAACAGCGTATTTGACAAGTAAATTAGGCAACAAAACCAATGCCGAGGAAGCGGCCCAGGAAACCTTTGTTCGAGCGTATTTCGGCCTGAAAGATTTAAAAAAACGTGATTCCTTCTCTTCCTGGCTGCTGGGTATTGCTGGCCGGGTAGCGAAAGAACAATTGAGAAATAAAATTCAGCTTGCTGATATGGATGCCTTGGCCCAGCAGCAGAGCCGGGAGCAAAAAAGTACAGATGATTTCGAATTACAGCAGGCATTTGCGAAGCTTCCCGATTCTTACAGGGAAATAATTCTTTTGAGATTCTATGCCAGCCAATCCTGTCAGCAAATTGCGGAAAATCTTGATATGCCGCTTGGCACAGTTACAAAAACACTCTCAAGAGCTTATTCTCAATTACGTCAATTGCTTGAAAAACAAAAAAGTGATGGAAAAGAGGTGCAAGGATGAATTGCACAGAAATTAGAGAAAAATTTGTTGAATATATCGAAGGGCTTTTGTCTGACCAGCAGAAACAGCAACTTGAATCGCATCTTAAAAATTGTGATCAGTGTCAGGCTGAATTAGACCAGTTAACCTCTCTGGGGAAAAGATTAACTTCCGATTCGGAAAACAAGCAATCGAACGATTTTGAAAATGCCGTATTTAATCGGATTATTCGTGAGCAAAACAAAAAATTAAAACAGACTGACGGGATTAATCGTCAGCTTCATATATGGAGAATAATTATGAAAAGTAAAATAACAAAATTTACAGTTGCTGCGATGATAGTTATCGCGGCATTTACCGGCATATATCGTTTTGGCAGCACTATAGACGGAGCAAGCGTGGCATTGGCGGATGTGGCCAAAAAAATCGAACAAATGAAAAATTGCGTCTTTAAAAAGACTACAACAATATCCTCTGATAACGCCGTTAATACATCTGAGTCATTGTCGTATTATACAAAAGGCGCCGTAAGAGCGGATATCTATGACGGTGAGAAGATAACTCAGCAGGTATATGTGAATTTCCCGGAAGGAATTATTGTCGGCATAGATCATAAAATGAAAGTGTTCAGGAAAATGAACCTGGCAGATGATGATATTAAAGACCTGCCTCCGACGACAAGCCCCCAGGACATTGCCAATTTCATTCTGTCAAAAGGAGAATATAAAAAACTGGGCAGAAAAACAGTAAATGGAGTTCTTTCAGAAGGCTTTGAATTTAACGACAAAAGAGCAGTGCTCAAAATGGATAAAGATAAGATCAAAACTATTGTTATGCGTCTTTGGGTCGATGTAAATACTAATTTGCTGGTTCGTGTTGAATCAGACGGCGTTCTGATTAATGACTCAAAAGTTAATGTGGTTATGTATGACCCCCAGTGGGATGTTGAGCTTGAACCCGATTTTTTTGAGCCGAAGATACCTGCTGATTACGTAGAACCCCAACAGCGTGGTTTTATAGGGATCAGTCTTGAGAATTGGCCGACGCTGAAGGTTAATCCAGGCATGGCAGCAGAAAAAGCGGGAATCAAAGATGGAGATGTCGTCCTGAAAGTCAATGGCCAGGACATTTTTAATATTAAATCTTCAGCCGACGCTCAGAATCTCTTGCTCGGAAAGGTTGGAGAAAAGGCAGTTCTTACTGTAAAGCGAGCCGAACAAATCGTTACCTTTGAGATTACAAGAGAGCCTTTGCCAAAATAAACGGGTTATTTGTAACAACTGATTTTGTCTAAAAGACCGTGCAAAGGCTGGGCTGATTTAGCTCCGGCCTTTTTTATTGGTTTTTGAGCTAAAAATTGGGGTTTTCAAAAATTTCTCAATAAATTTCGCTTTTTTTATTGTATAAATGTTTTTTGATATTACAATGATATCATAATGATATTTAAAATTTAAGGAGAATAATTATGCAAGAGCGTCAGGTAAATAGATTGAGCGGTTGGCTGGTTCTGCCGGTAACGATAGCGGTATGGCTGCTTGTGCCGGTGATTGCCGCCTATGCCAAAAAGCACGGACAGCCCGGCTTTTTACTCGTTTTGACATTAATATGTAATGTTCTGCTGGGGATATTTTTGTCTAAGGGATTTTTCACGCTGCAGCCAAACGAGGCGAGGGTATTAATTCTTTTTGGCAAATATGTCGGCACTGTTAAAAAAGACGGATTTCATTGGACCAATCCTTTTACAGTCATTCGTATCAGTTTTGTTGCGGGCGGCGCTCAGTTTGGCTCAAACAAATATCGTGTTTCCCTGCGGGCACGCAATTTTCAAACCGATATGCTCAAGGTCAACGACCAGAGAGGAAACCCTATAGAAATTGGAGCAGTAGTTGTGTGGCAAGTCGCTGATACGGTTAAAGCCCTGTTTGATGTGGACGATTACGAGCAATATATCAAAGTACAGAGCGAAACAGCGATAAGGCATCTGGCAAATATATATCCTTATGACCAGGGAGATGATAACGAGGAAGCCGAACTGACTTTGCGGGGCAGCAGTGAAACCATCAATAACGCTCTTAAAAGTGAATTGGAGAGCAGATTAGCAAAGGCCGGTGTAGTAGTCGCAGAAGCCCGGCTGACTCATTTGGCATATGCGCCTGAGATTGCAGGTGTGATGTTGCGTCGCCAGCAGGCAGAGGCGATAATCGCCGCCAGAAAGAAAATTGTCCACGGTGCAGTAAGTATGGTAGAGATGGCACTGTCCGAATTGTCGGCTAAAGAAATTGTCAAGCTCGACGAAGAGCATAAAGCCACAATGGTCGGAAATCTTCTGGTTGTACTCTGCGGCGAAGGTCAGTCAGAACCAGTAATCAATGTAGGAACGCTTTATCGGTAATCAGGCAGATTTAAAACTGATACGAAAATGAATAAGATTTAATGTTTATCGTTTTATCCTATGGCTCAGAAAAAGGATTTTTTGTTACGTATTGACCCTGCACTATGGAACCAATTGCAGGCCTGGGCTGCCGATGAATTGCGGAGCGTTAACGGTCAAATTGAATTTATCCTCCGCAAAGCAATCGAGGCCCAGGGACGAAAAGTGCCTGACGAGCCAACAGATAATACAAAACCCTGATATGAAAGATAATTTTTTGAGGATGAAAACTGGTTTTTGGGGTAAAAAATGAGGTTTTTGAAGGATTTTTAGAAAAATGCAAGATTTGTTTGACAAAGGTGTACTATGTGATATATTACAGTTAGGTTTGGCTTAAAGCTGTAAATAAACGGTAGTTTTAAATATGATAAATTTTACAATAAAATTTCAATACGGCATTCCGCTTTATGAACAGATAGTTTACGCTGTGAAAAAAGCTATAGTGTCGGAACAATTGAAGCCGGGCGATCAATTCCCATCCGTAAGAGAGATAGCCAGGGAGTTACGGATAAATCCCAATACCGCTCAAAAAGTAATAGCTCATTTAGTCAGGGAGGGGTTGTTGGAAATAAAACCCGGTATCGGGAGCGTTGTTTCCGAATTAGGCATAGCAACTAATGCTCAACGCGATAAAATTTTTAAAGATGAGGTAGAAAAACTGGTTGTCGAATGCAAACGATTATCCATTACAAAAAAAGAATTTATAGACGCGGTTAATCGTAATTGGAAATTAGATAATGAGAAAGGCGAGGAATGAATAATATCATAGAGACAAGAGATTTAACCAAACGATTTGGAAAAAATACGGCTGTTCAGGATTTAAATTTAACCGTGCCGGCAGGGAGTATTTTTGCGTTTTTAGGCCCAAATGGCGCAGGTAAAACAACGACAATCAAAACTCTGATGAATATTATAAAACCCACGCAGGGTTCTGCGACGGTATTAGGGACCGATTCGAGCAGACTTGGCCCCAAAGAATTCGCCCAAATCGGATACGTATCTGAGAATCAGGAAATGCCGGAGTGGATGACTGTAAGTCAATTCTTGAATTATTGTAAGAAGATGTATTCGACATGGGACGATAAATTCTGTCATCAATTAATAGAACAATTTAGCCTGCCTTTGAAACAAAAATTGAAGAGTGTATCACGAGGCATGAAAATGAAAGCGGCACTGGTCTCCTCGCTGGCATACAGGCCCAAATTGTTAATATGCGATGAGCCTTTTAGCGGATTAGATCCTTTGGTTCGCGATGAATTTGTTTCCGGATTATTAAATATTACGGAAAATGACAATTGGACAATATTTATATCTTCTCATGATATTGATGAGGTCGAAAGACTGGCTGACTGGGTAGGTATTATCGATAAAGGAGTGTTAAAAATTTTCGAACAGGCGGAAGTATTGCAGAATAGATTTAGACGGATTGAGCTGACCCTAAAGGAGCCGATCGATATTAAGCATAATTTACCCGAAAACTGGTATCTGCCGGAACAACAGGGCCGAACCGTTCATTTTGTTGATAGTCAGTATGAAGACCGCAAGAGTGAAGATAAAATTCGTAACATTTTCCCGAATTGTTCCAACATAGAAGCATCTGGAATGTCTTTGCGTGAGATATTTGTGGCGTTTGCCAAGAAATTTAGGATTTCTGAATTATAGAGGACAGATTTATGATTTTTATGCCATATTTGTTTAAGAAAGATTTAGCTCGCCTTAAAATTATATTTTTTGCCTGGGTACTGCTTATTCTTGCTCAATTGGCTTTAGGCATAGGCGGCAATAAGTTAATCGCCGAATATTTACAATTTCAAATGTTCCTGCCTTTGTGTTCGAGGTTAGTTGGATTTTTACAGGGAATGATGGCGATTGTTATTATTCCCTTAATTATTCAAGATGACTCATTGGTTGGAACGACTGCCTTTTGGTTTACCCGCCCAATCTCCAAAAAAGGATTGCTATTCACGAAATCTTGTATGATATTAATCCTTTTAGTTATAACTCCGCTGATTGCCGAAATGTTTGTTTTAGCAGCAAATGGCGCAACTGCCTGGCATCTATTACTCGCAGCACCGGAAATACTTATAGAAAAGCTGGTTTTTATCGTTCCCTTTGTAATTTTAGCCACTATAACACCAAAGTTCAGCCGATACGCTCTTGTCGGAATCATTGTCTTCACCGTCCTTATAATTATTTCAATTATTTGGTCTGTGACTACGATGCTTCTTGTAAAATATTTCCCAATTTTTGTAAAATTCCTTTGTGGCGCTAACAAATATAAAAATCCGTCGCTGGAAGCGTCCGGCAGGATTGCCGAAAATATTTATATGATTTCAATCGGTTCGATTCTCATAGCTTATCAGTTTTTGACCGGATATACCGCAAGAACGATAAAGTGGCTGGTTGTTGCTGTTCTGATTATGATTTGTTTTACGAGAATATGGAATTGGGACTTTTTAAAAGAGATTCCTGTCGTTAAAGGCACCCCGGCAATCTCTGGTCCCCTGTCTGTGGGTTTTGATACTAAATATATTTCCATATCCGATGAACCGCGATTTGGAAAAAAAGATACCAGGATAAAATCTGTAAGTGTTAAGGAAACCGTGGAAGGGCTGCCTGTTGGGGAATTTGCGATTTTAAAGGAAACAAAAGATGTGCAAATGAAATACCCCGATGGAAACTCTTTTAAATCTGAGTTTATTCTCACAAACAATATTAAGACATATTCCAATGAACAGTTTATGCAGCCAATACAAGCCGCTCTAAAAGATGTTAAATTGCTTAATCCTTACAAAGAAGACTTTTATTACACGAAAATTTTTAGTTTGGACGAATCCGCCTTTCATCAGTTTAAAAACATAAAAGGCGATTATTCAGCTCATGCCGGTTTCGACATTTATAAATATGAAATCGTTTCACGGATACCATTGAAACTGGGTGCAAAAAATTCGTTTGGTGCCGAGCAAGTGGTAATATACGATATCCTTGAAAACGCAAATGCGATATCAGTAATTATTAATGAAAAGAAAATAAATTTATTGTTCGACAGGAGCGTTAAAAAAAGGTCAATGAACGACTTCGCCCAGGATATGTATTCAGAATATAACCATATTTATTTGATAGTGAATACAAATCGCCATGAAGCCTTTTTGCCGGAAGCAGGAGTTAATTTGTTTTCAGGTGTGATGGAACTTTATAGTCCGACACGTCTTAAGACTATGGCAAAAAAGTTTGACTTCACAAATTTAAACAACAGAGGTGAACCTCTTCCTGAAATCAATAAAGAATGGCTGGCAGACGCTGAACTTGTAAGGCTTGACGCCGTGAAAACAGGAACGGAACAAATTGATTTTACAGTTGAAGGATTTTCGATACCATCTCAATCTACTGTGACAGGCAAGGAAGATAACGAAATAGAAAAACGATTAAAAATGCAGTACAAATAGCAGGCTGATGATGTTATATTAACAAAACAATTTTTTAAGGAGAATTAATAAAATGAAGGTTAAAAGAATGATTTCGGTTTTTATGTGCGTGGTTTTCCTGGCGGCGGTTGTTTGTTCGGCTGCTCAGGATAAAGTCGACCTGAAACTGCGCCTTAAGGCAGGTGAGTCTCACGAAATAAAGACAACGCAGACTCAAGATATAGTCCAGACAATGAATGGTCAGGAAATGAAAATGAAACAAACACATGAGATGGTTATGGGTCTGGATTGCCTGGGCATCGACGCCAATGGCGTAATGGATGTTGCGATGACTTATAAGTCTATGAAAATGGTTATGGATGGCCCAATGGGACATACGGAATTCGATTCGGCAAATCCCAAATCGGCTGACCCTAACAAACCCCAGGAAAAAATAATGGCTTCTATTTTTTCCGCAATGGTAGGCTGTAAATTCCAGATGAAAGTTAAGCCCACAGGTGAAACTTACGATATCCGCGGCACCAGGGAAATGATTGTAAAAGCAAAAGGGGCGATGGGAAATAACCCTGAGATGCAGGGAGCGGGTGAATTTCTCGACAAAATGTTCGATGAAAAACAACTCAAAGAACTGGTCGGCAATATGATGGTGGTGTTCCCCGCAGGACCTGTAGCTATCGGCGATACCTGGTATGACACAATAAGTATGAATTTCATTGTGCCGATAGATATCAGTACGACTTATATGCTAAAGGACCGTAAAGACGGCATCGCATATATTGATGCTGTGGCCAAGATGGATATGGGCGATAACTCAAAAACCATCGATATGGGTTCGAACAAAATGTCGATGCAGTTGGCCGGCACAATAAATGCGACGAACCAAGTCGATGAAAAAACCGGCCTTGTCCGTAAAGGCAATATGACGATGAGCTTTTCGGGCATAACGAAAATGGAAACAGACCCTAACCATGTAATGACAATGCCGATGACAATGACAGGCAATGTGGTTATCGAACTGGTTAAATAAGCAGACTTACAGCACAAAAAAAGGCCTTTGGAAAACTTCCAAAGGCCTTTTTGTTTCTACGTCAGGCGTTATTTCTTTTTGCCTTTTTTCACCTTAGCTTTTTTCGCTTTCTTTTTGCCGGCTTTACAACCACATGTTGAACACATAACCATATCCTTTCATAAAATTATATCTATTTTATAATTATCGGCTATTTCAGGCAGAATCTGTAACTTAAGAGTTTGTAAACTAATTTTGCCGCCAGAAAATCCGATGCTTTATTTGCGGGATTTGGGCATAGTTCGACAATATCGAAACCGATAACGTTTTTCTTTTTCATTAATAACCTGAGAAAATCCAGAACCTGATACCAGTCAAGACCGCCCGGTTCGGGTGTGCCGGTCGAGGGGAGTATGGCTGGATCAAAAACATCAAGGTCAATTGTCAGATAGACGTTTTTGGTAAGTTTTCTGAGGCATTTGCCAAACCAGTTATTGTTATTGTAAATGTCCTGAGCGAGAAAAACATTTCCGGCTCTTTGTATCGAATCTCTTTCTGTGATGTCCGCGCTTCTGATTCCCACTTGTACAATCGGCGCAATTTCTCTTGCGCGTGCCATAACGCAGGCGTGATTAAACTTTGTGCCGTGATATTCTTCTCTCAGGTCTGCGTGCGCATCTAATTGCAGAACAGAAACATTATTAAAAGATTCCACATGCGCCTGTATTGTCGCTGCGCTGATAGAATGTTCGCCGCCGAGTGTTACGACATATTTTTTGTTTTTGATATGTTTAAGAACCCTTGTTCTTAGTTCGACAACCATTTTTTCAGGCGATTTTTTTTCTTTTGTCGGCTTATCTGTGAATATGCCTTGTTTGTAAACCTCTGAATCGGTTTCTATATCGTAGGTTTCCATATTTGCCGAGGCCTGAAGAATTGCGGCAGGTCCTTTATCTGCGCCTTTTATCCAGGTGCTTGTGGCGTCGAACGGTGCCGGCAGGATAACTATTTTCGCCTTATCGTAAGCACAGTATTTCTGCGGCAGGTCGCCAAAATTAACTTCCCGTTTCATCTATTCCCCTTGTATCAGTCAAACAAAAACATTGCGATTGCAACGGTGGTAGTCCACATACCCTTTTGGCCTCTCGCGGCTTGTGTGCAGTTTGAAGTTCTGATGATAAGGCCGCTGGATTTATAGGCCTGTTCTTTTTCGCTCCAGGCTGTGTTGGGGTCGACTTCCAAGCCAATCGTTGTTCCGAGCATTTCAGCGGCAAGGTCTTCAGCTAAATCGCCGGCCTGCTGCTCATTCATTCCATGGCCGTGCACTTCGCTCAGGTAGCCCCAGTTATTTTTGTCTTTCGGAAGCGCCATTCCAACAGAGGACGCAATGAGTCTGCCGTGCTCGTTTGTGTCGCATCTTGCCATAACACAAAAAGCGATGGAGCCCGGCACAAGCTCTTTCAAGCCGTTGTCCTTACTGATGATTTTGCAGTTGGGGGGTAAAATTGATGAAACCTGCACGAGGTTCTGATTTGCTACACCCGCATCCCGCAGCGCCTCCTCAAATGATTTCAACTGGTACCTGTGTCTTCCGACACCTTTTGTTAAAAAAATTCTTTTCGCTACAAGACAATCAGCCGAAATGTTTGGCATTTCTCTAAATTCCTTTCAAATTTTAAACCAAAAACAAAAGCATCTGAAGCTGGACACGATTGATGTTGCGATTATATTACATTTGAAAATAAAATGTAAAAAATAAAAAATAAAAAAAATTTTCGCCCTTAGAAGATATTTTCTATCGCCGAAAATCAACTCGTGTTACTTTGTGTATGCTTAGACAGGGATGCACTTTTTGGAAAGTCTGCCAAAATGGCACTTTGTCAGGCAGGGCGACTATTTTTAAGTCGTTTATAGATAATGAGTTAAGTTTTTGTGCGTCGCTGGCACATACTTTGCATTTAAGACTATCTGACAGAAGTTTTCTGATAAAAGGAGACATAAACTATGGCAAAAATTATTGGAATAGACCTGGGAACGACAAATTCAGTTGTTTCTGTAATGGAAGGCACGGCGCCGAAGGTGCTTGTTAATTCATCCGGCGGCAGACTCACTCCGTCAGTTGTGGGCTTTACAGACAAAGGCGAGCGTCTTGTCGGCCAGATTGCCAAGCATCAGCAGGTAACTAACCCGGAAAACACTGTTTTCTCCATCAAGCGGTTTATGGGCAGACGGCATAGCGAAGTCGCTACCGAGGAAAAAATGGTTCCATATAAGGTCATCGGCGGCTCAAACGATCTTGTCAAGGTAGACGTAAGAGGCAAAGAGTATACTCCACCGGAAATCTCGGCAATGATTCTTCAGGATTTGAAAAAAACAGCTGAAGATTATCTGGGCGAGAAAGTGGAAAGGGCGGTTATCACCGTTCCGGCTTATTTCAACGACGCTCAGCGTCAGGCGACCAAGGATGCCGGCATAATAGCGGGGCTAAAAGTTGAACGGATTATCAATGAGCCAACCGCTGCGGCTCTTGCCTATGGTCTCGAAAAGAAAAGAAATGAAAAAGTGGCCGTCTTCGATTTCGGAGGCGGTACATTCGATATTTCAGTTCTTGATATCGGCGATAACGTCTTTGAAGTGCTAAGCACAAACGGCGACACCCACCTCGGTGGCGACGATATCGACGAAATATTAATAAATTATCTCGCTGATGAGTTCAAAAAAACCGAAGGTATCGACCTTCGCAAAGACCCGATGGCACATCAGCGGCTCAAAGAAGCTGCCGAAAAGGCTAAATGCGAATTGTCCAGTCAGGTTGAAGCGACGGTAAATCTGCCGTTCATCACAGCCGACGCTTCGGGGCCAAAACATCTTCAGCTAACTATCACCCGCAGTAAATTTGAAGCGATGGCAGAGCCGGTATTTGAAAGACTCAAGAATCCTTGTGTTCGGGCGATGAGCGACGCAAAATTGAATCCCTCTGAAATAGCGGAAGTTTTGCTTGTCGGCGGTTCGACAAGAATTCCGAAAGTTCAGCAGATAGTAAAGGATTTATTTAAGAAAGAACCGAACAAAAGTCTTAATCCCGATGAGGTCGTGGCAATCGGCGCAGCCGTTCAGGGTGCGGTGCTTGCCGGCGACGCGGGCGTAAAAGATATTTTACTGCTGGACGTTACACCGTTGTCTTTAGGCGTTGAAACACTCGGCGGTGTTATGACAAAACTGATTGACCGCAACACAACAATACCGACCAGTAAAAAAGAAGTTTTCTCGACCGCTGCGGATAGTCAGACAACCGTGGATATTCACGTCCTGCAGGGCGAGCGCGAATTCGCGAGGGACAACAGGACGCTGGGCAGATTTCAGCTTTCCGATATTCCGCCTTCTCCTCGCGGCATTCCGCAAATTGAGGTCGCCTTTGATATTGACGCCAACGGCATATTGAACGTCTCGGCAAAAGACCTCGGCACCAGCAAACAGCAATCGATTCAGATTAAATCCAGCTCCGGCCTGAGCGATGAGGATGTCAAAAAGATGCAAAGAGACGCCGAATCTCACGCGGCAGAAGATAAAAAACGCAGGGAAGTAGTTGACCTGAAGAATCAGGCTGACCAGCTTGTTTACTCGACCGAAAAGACGCTTAAGGAGCACGGCGCTAAGGTTTCAGCCGATACCCGCGGCAAAATAGAGGCTGCGGTTAATAATCTTAAAGAGGCTGCCAAGGGTGAAGATGGCCAGGCCATAAAGAACGCAATGGAAAATCTCAGCAGTACCGCTCAGGAGCTTGGCAAGATTTTGTACGAAGAAGCGGCGAAAAAACAGGCCGCCCAGGGCGGTGGTCCAGCCGGTCAGCAACCAACAGAGCCGCCACAAGGCGGCGAAGGCGAAGTCCATCGCAAAGGCGGCGGCGATGATGTAATCGATGCTGAGTTTGAAGCAAAAGACAAATAAAATCATCGATTTTCAGATGTGTTTCCATAAACGGCTCCTGATAAAACAGGAGCCGTTTTTATTTGCCGATACAGAATCGGGAAAAGATTGTTTCGAGAATTGCTTCGTCAATATGTTCCGCTTCAAAACCTGACAAATTCTGCGAAGCAGAACGCAAAAACATAGCGGCGATTTCCTCGCTGCCTTTTTCCAATTCGACGCGAACCTGTTCGATGTTTTTAGCCGCTTCAATTACAGTTTGTCTGTATCTTTCTGTAAGCGCCGTCTTTTCGGCGGCTTCCGATGTGTCTGAAGTCTGAATGATAATGTTTTGTTGGATAAGTTCTTTGAGTTTTTCAAGGCCTGAAAGTTTTTTAGCACTTGTCACCCAAAAAACATAACCAAAAAGATCTTTTAATTTCGCAAGTTTTTTTACGGATTCTTCATTACTTAATAAATCGCATTTCGCCGCTGCGCAAATCGCGGGTTTTTTTGAAAGACGCTTCAATGCTTCGGTGTCCGCCGAATAGTCCTGTTTCGTAATATCCGCACAAAAGATTACCGCTGCGGCATCGTTAATCGCTTTTAGTGCAGCAGCGTTGGCAAGCGATTGAATAATATCAACAGGCTCGCTAACGAGGCCTGCGCAATCGAACAGGACACAATCACAATTGTCCAATTTCAGCCAATGCTCAAGCACATCACGGGTTGTGCCGCTCTGGTCGGAGGTAATACTCCTTTTTGCGCCGACAAGTGCATTGACAAGACTGCTTTTGCCCGCATTAGCGACACCGGCAATTACTACCGATGGCGCCTGAGTAATTTGCTCATAAATTATTGAGCCTGAAAGAAGCTCATCAAGGCCGCTGTGAATTTTTTCTGTTGTTTCGATTGCCTTTTTCGCGGTGATTAACTCTATGTCTTCGGCACCAAAATCAAGACCTGCCTCAATTAGACTCAACAGGTCGAGTATCTCCTGCCTGATTTGGCTGACCTTTTGCTCGATTGAGCCGCCAAAAAGCCGCTGAGCGGCGGCTAACTGATATTGATTTGAGCTTTGTATTAATTGCGCAACTGCTTCAGCTTTCGATAAATCCATTTTGCCGTTAACATACGCTCTGTATGTAAATTCGCCGGGCTCGGCATTTCGGCAGTCCATACTTAAAAGTTTAGAAAAAATAATTTCGACAATTTCATCACATCCGAAAATATGGATTTCGGCAAGGTCCTCGCCTGTGTATGAATTTGGAGAAGGAAAAACATAAAGCCCGTCAGCAACAGTAAAATCTTCCGTAATTTTTATCGGTGTTTGAATGATTCTTCTCTGCTTGGAAATGTTATTATCTTCGGTAAGATTTTTCAGGAGACCGAAGGTTTTGTCGCCGCTGATGCGTATGATTTTCTTTGCTGATGGCCCCGGTCCGCTGGCTACTGCAACTATTGTGTCATTCATATTATACATAGTCGCGTTACAGTTATATTTCTCAGGAAAATTTATACGGCGGTTTTGGTTTTTTCTTTTTTAATTTTCCGCCAAGTTTACTTGTTGTCGGCACAAAGGAAGATTCTTCGGCCGCTTCTTTTTCCCGAATGTGTTTTCTGATTACATACTGCTCAACAACGCCGGCGGTTGTGCTGGCCATAATATAAAGGTTTAGGCCTGACGGCATCCTATAGAGGAACATCAGCATCATTATGGGCATCATCCACAGCATCATTTTCTGCTGCTGAGCCGCCTGCGGATTTGTCGATGGGGCAGATGTCGGCGTAAGTTTCTGCTGCGCGAACATTGCTACAGCCAGCAGTATCGGCAGCGGATTGAAACTCGTGCCGAGAAACGAGCCAACAAACGGAATTTTTTCGATACCGGCTGGAAAATAAAACAGTGCGTCAACGCTCGAAAGGTCGGTTATCCAGAACGGCAAAAATGCCGCTCCTCTAAATTCGATGCCGGCATAAATTGCGCTGTACAGCGCTATCCAGATGGGCATCTGAAGAAACATCGGCAGACAGCCCAGTATAGGCGAGGCTCCATGCTCTTTATAAAGAGCCATCATTTGTTTGTTCATCTCCGCCTTGTTGTCGGCGTATTTTTGTTTTATCTCCTCGGACTTCGGCCCTAGCTTGGTCATCTTCATCATCGAGACCTGGCTTCTCTTTGTGATTGGATGCAGCAGTACTCGAACCACAAAGACAACGATTATGATAACAACTCCATAGTTGGGGATAAATTTATAAATCCAGTCCATCGCGGTAAGAATAAAAAAGCTCAAAGGCTTGAAAGTATCGCCGAAGCAGGCCTGGAAATCGATAGTCTCTCTAAAGCCCAGTTTTTGATAAAGCGGCGTATTATCAAACAGATGTCTGTCTTTCGGGCCGATATAGACCTGAAAATCATACGTAAGCTTCTGCTGCGGTGTAATTGATGCGGTTTGAGTCTGGAGCTGAATACCGATGTTCTCATCGCCTTCCACAGCGGTATCGGGGTCGAGATATATCGCGTATTTTGCATCTATCCAGTCGCTGTAAAGACTGTTTGGGCCCATCGGCACGGGTCGAATAATAACGGAAAAATACTTGTCCGATATGGAAGTCCAGAGGAACTTGTATTCGGCGTTCTTATGAAACAGCGGCGCTTTGCCGCCGAAATCTTTCTCTATTTTTTTAATATTTATCTTCGTTGCTTCAACATTGTCTTGGGGGTTAAGGAAACCCGTCGTTGCCGTCCTTGTATCAATTCTCTGGTCTTCTTTAGTTATTCCGACAGGGCCGAACATATTGAGTGCAGTTTTAATTTCGGCTCCGCTTAAATTGACAAGGGTAACGCTACAGTCCAACAGATAATCTTCCGGCCGAAGCGTATAGGTTTTCGTTAGTTTGACATATTCGCCGCCGTCTTTCAGAATAATCGCGTAAAAACTTATTGCTTCCGAGCCCTTGGCGTTTTTATTTACGCCGGAACTTTGCCAGTTGAGCCTCTCGAGCGGAAACGCTTTGCCTGTCTCCGGCAGCAGCAGCTTTGTGCTTGCAAGAGTATTTGTGTTGGCGACAGAAGATAATATCTTAAACGGCTGCGGATTTTTACGGTCTCTGTTGTCGTAGTCGCGAAGTCTGGCCGAAATCACGGCAGCGCCTTTTGTCGTAAGCGAAAGTTCGAGATTGTAAGGATTATCTTTTTTCGAGACGGAACCGAGCGTAAATGTTTTTTCCTCCGCGCTTACAGCGGTAATCTGAGAAGTGTCGACCGGCTTGTCGGGCAGAGAAGTGATTTGGGGCAGGTTTTTTTGCGCGGACTGATTAGCTTCGGCGGCAAGACTGAAAATTTTCCCGCCAGTGTTTGGCTGCTGCGAAAAAATGCCAGAGTTAAATACCAAAACAGTGCATATAATCAGATAGACACAAATAAACGGTATAAAAATTCTTTTTGCGCTCATTATTTTTATCGTCCCTCGCTTAGCCTGTCGGCCTCGAAGTTGTCGAGTTCCGGAATATCGTAGATTTTTTTAGCGGTGGTCTTGTAATCGTACTCGCAACGGACGAAATGAACGTTGTTGTCCTCGATATAAACATATCCGGCCCTGGGGTCTTTGTCCCGCGGCTGGCCGACGGAGCCGACATTTATGATTGCCCTCTCTTCAGACGTTATGGGGTAAACATGATCGAGCTCTTCCGGCGTATAAAAATCCGGGTCGTTAAGAAAGACACCCGGCAGATGGGTATGTCCGATGAAGCAGATGTGTTTAACGCGGTCGAACTGGCTGGCTATTTTCGCAGGCGTCGTATAAACATCGTCGGGGAAAAGATATTCGTTAATAGGCCTTCTCGGCGAGGCGTGAACAAAATCGAGCATTGCATTTACTCCGTCGAGATTTATAGAAAGAGTCCATCTCATCTGCTGAGTGCCCAGGTAGGTCCAGCGATTATGTCTTTCTTTAATGCCTTGCTCGATTTCAAGCTGGTTTCTTGTCCAGAAGCTTGCCCGTTCAGCACCGACGTTGAAATTCGTCGGCTCATACAAAATAGCGTAGTCGTGATTGCCGATAACACAGGCCTGAGTTTTTTCGATAACCAGATCCAGACATTCCTTGGGGTTGGGACCGTAGCCGATTATGTCGCCGAGGCAGTAAATCGTTTTTATGCCTCGATTTTCAATATCAGCAAGTACCACTGTCAATGCTTCAATATTCGAATGTATATCGCTTATTATCACAAACATGCCGTTTTCCCGGTTTAACGAACAAACTTATCACAAACAGAGGCGGTATTTATACCAGAAAAAGTCTTGTTGTTCCAGTATCAAATAGCCCCGTTTCAAAAAAGATGTGCAATATCGTAATATGTGTGTTTTTTAATTTGATAGCGATATAGCAATCCGCTATAACCTGCACAAGACAGAAAAATGCTCAATATGCCCAATAAAAAACATTCTGCCAATAGACATCTGCCAAAGGGGTTGGAAATACTCTATGAAGATTCCGATATCCTCGTCATTGACAAGCCGGCAGGGCTGTTGACCGTCAGGACAGAGACCGACAAGACCAGAACGGCTCATTATATTTTAACCGACTATGTGCGAAAAGGCTGCTTCAAATCGCGAAATCGGATTTTCACCGTTCATAGATTGGACCAGTGGACGAGCGGCGTGCTGATTTTCGCAAAAAGCGAAAAAATCAAATTGCTTTTGCAATCCCATTGGAACGAGACGAAAAAGAAATACATCGCGGCAGTTCACGGCCAACTGGCGCAAAAAGAGGGCGTTATTACTTCATACCTGGCTGAGAACAAGGCGTTTGTCGTCTATTCCACAACTGATGCCGCGAAAGGTAAACTGTCAAAAACCGCTTACAAGGTACTTAAAGAAACTGAGCATTTCAGTCTGCTGGAAATCGACCTTCTGACCGGCAGGAAAAACCAGATACGTGTCCATTTGGCTGATAAGGGGCATCCCATTGTAGGCGACAGAAAATACGGAAAGGCCAACGATGATTACAAGCGACTGGCGCTTCATTCCAAATCTATTTCTTTCAAACATCCCGCAACCGGCCGGCAAGTGACTTTTGAAACAAAATTGCCGAGCTATTTCAAAGAGTTGATGAAAATCAAATAGGAATTTCTTGTCTCGCCGGCTATTTAAACTGCTCCAAAATCATCTTTGCGACGTTTTGTGATGCGCTGCCGGCGGCCAAAGGTTTTGCAAGTTCGGCAAGTTCTTTGCTGAGGCTGGTCAGTTTCTCGGCACTGTTTAAAAGGTTCTCGCTGGCCGCCACAATAGGCGCTACCGATGAAAAGTATGGCATAAACTCCGGAACAAGTTCCCTCTGCGAAAGGATATTAACCAGCGAAAGGTATTTTGTTTTTACCAGTCTTTTGCCGACAAGATGCCACAGATATTTATTGGACTGATACATTATCGCCATTGGACAAGCCGCTGCCGCGACTTGCAGAGTAGCGCTGCCGCTGGCGACGAGGGAAAAATCCACAGACTTGGCCGTTTCGTAAACCGCATCAACGGCAAAATCCAATTGCAGTCTTTTAAGTTCAGTTTGCTTCAGCAGTTCCAGTATCGCATTGTCAGCGGCGACTGCGGTAAATTTTATCGCAGGCCGGCGAGCCTTCAGTCTTCTTGCTATCTGCTGCATAGCAGGCCACAGTGTTTTTATTTCTGCTTCTCTCGAACCGGGCATCAGCGCTATATGGGCTCGCGAAACGGAAAAATGACTGTAGTCCTTTGGCGTTATCTGCCTGGGACTAATCTCTTCAAGCATCGGGCTGCCGACAAATTGACATTCAAGGCCTCTTTGACTGAACCAGTCCGGCTCGAATGGCAGAATTGCCGCCAACCCCGCTGTACAAAGTTTTTTGAGCTTCTTAATTCGCCATGGCGCCCAGGCCCACAACTGCGGGGCAACGTAAAAAAGGGTTTTTGTGCCGGCGTTTTTAGCGGCTTTTGCGATGTGAAAATTGAAACTCGGCGAATCGCAAACCACTACAAGGTCGGGCTTGGTCGCGGCAAAGTGTTTCTGGACTTTTTTTATCGCTTTGAAAAAGAAAATGACCTGGCCAAAAGCGTTGTAAGTCATTGCTGCTCTTTGAGTTGTGTCTATTATTATCGAACAGCCTGCCTGGGCCATATTAGGGCCGCCAAAGCCGGCAAATTCGAAGTTTCGGCTTGTTTTCTTCAGGGCGGTTATGAGTTTAGCGCAAAGTCTGTCTCCGCTTGGCTCAGCGGCGCTTAAAAAAATACGGTAAGTCCGGTCGGAATCTTGCATAAGTCCTTAATAAATAAAAGTGTTGCAAAATTCAAGGACAAAAAAAACCAAAATTTTCCACTATTGATGTTCGATAAACAAAAACCCCGGCTTTTGGCCGGGGTTGAGTGCTTTAAAATTTGTGATTAATTTCTACTTAACGAACAGATAATACAATCGGCCTTCCTGATAAGTTCGGCCTGCGAGGGTGCCGGCCTTGTCGCCCTGACCCATATATATGTCACACCTGCCGGCGGCTCTGATTGCTCCGCCCGTGTCCTGGTCAAGAGTAAAACCTGTGTAAGGTCTGTCTGAAATTGTGCCGCCTTTTTCAAATGGGAGTTTCGTTGAAATAAACGCCAGGCAGGCCGGCGGGAAAATCGTCTTGTCCGTCGCGATACTTCTATAAGGCGTTACTTCCTCATTCAAACTGCCGCGAGGTTCGCCTTTTTCTATCTCGAAAAATACAAAACGAGGATTCATTTTGGTGTAATTCGACACATCATTCGGATTTTTCTTAAAGTAATCTATCATCGCAGACAAACTCATCTGCTTGCCGTCAATCTTGCCCTGCTCGACCATTGCCTTGGAAAGACTTTTGTATTCCTGGCCGTTGCTGGCGGTATAGCCTACGCCTGTAAGTTTGCCGTTGGGCAGCCTTATCTTGGCTGAGCCCTGAACGTGAGCAATATAAACTTCAAACGGGTCGCCAAGCCAAATCAGCTCCGTGCCGGCAAGCATATTCGAGCTTTCAATTTCGCCTCTTGCCGGGTACGGCGAAACACCCGTATTGGCTTTTCTGCCGAGTATTTCGCCTTTCGGGCCTTTTACGAGGTCGGAAGGCTGTTTGTAAAGAGGATATTTGAATCGCTCGGTTTTGGTAAGAGAGCCGTCAAATATCGGGGTGTAATAACCTGTAAATAAGACAGTGCCTCGGTCGTCGCAGCCGACAGAAATGTAAACATCAAATTTCTGACGTATCGCTTCGTTTAGCTGGGCGGCAGTCGTTTTGGATTTTAATAAATCGTCAAACGCCTTTAGACTATTAACGGCCTGTTCGTGAGTTATGTCGCCATAAGGATAATACTGTTTGCTGGACGGCTTTTTGAGGTAATTAAGACTATTGGCTATCGCGTCCCTGAGATTTGACAGGTCGTAACAGGCAAATGTAAAATCTGGAATATCCGCAGGATTTGTTATCTTGCGAAGAGCAAGCTGGCCCGGCGGCAGAGGTTTATCGTATTGAAGCTGCTCTTTGGCAGGCTCAATTCTTCGAGGCTTCTGGCAGCTTGCGGAAAACAAGGCTATTAACGCTAATTCGAGAATAAGTAATGCTTTTTTCATAACTTGCCTTAAACCTTTCTAAAATATAACCATTGGGAATTGAGAAATTATACCTATAAGGCGGTAAAAGGCAAAAGCAGATTCCACAATTTTCATTGTTTTTGAAAAATGGCTTTTTTTGGTATAATACAGCTGGATAAATCGCAGCTTCAATTTTTTATGAGGAAAATAATGAAGCACAGTAGAGTCAGCAGAATAGTAAATATCCTAACCACGCTGCAGTCCGGGCGGAAGTATTCGCCAGGCGACCTTGAGAAAGTCCTTAGTGTCAGCAGGCGCACTGTTTTCAGAGACTTAAAAGAGCTGCAGAGTATCGGGGTTCCTTACAAATACGAGGCCAAGTCGGGCAGTTATAGCATCGACCCGAAATTTTTCCTGCCGCCTATCGACCTTAATCTGCACGAGGCGTTAAGTCTTTTAATGCTTGTACACAAGATGCGAAATCATTTACCGATGCCCTATAAAAATTCGGCGCTGCTGGCAGGTTTGAAACTGGAAAATAATCTGCCTATTGAGATTCGCCAGTATTGCCAAAGTTCGCTGGCAAAAATAACTGTCGCTGTCGACCAGCACGCAACGATAAAACTGCTCGACGACATCTATAACACTATACAGCGGGCTATCAGAAAAAAACTGATGCTGCACATTTCATATTCATCCCTGTATGAAAACAGCGATATAGACACGACACTGCATCCGTATCACCTGTTATATAAAAAGCGGGCGTGGTACGCTATCGGTCATTCCAGCCTTCATAACTCCGTCAGGACATTTAATGTTGGGAGAATCCAGAAAGCTGAAACGCTTGATAAATATTTTGCTGATGGGGACAATTTTGACGTTCAGGAATATCTCGGCAGGGCGTGGTGTCTTATACCTGAAGGCAAACTCTATGATATTAAGTTAAAGTTTTCACCACTGGTTGCCCGCAACGTCGCGGAGGTTATGTGGCACAGTACACAACAGGCACAATGGGAAAAAGACGGGTTTGTGATTTTAAGCTTCCGTGTTGATGGACTAGGAGAAATCGGGTGGTGGATATTGGGATATGGCGACCAGGTACAGGTGCTCGCGCCGGCGGCACTGCGAAAAAAACTGCTGGAAAAGGCGCTAAATTTCATCGAAATTCATAAAAAATTATAAGCTAAACCTATATAACAAGCTGTGTAAAACATGTTAATTGCCTGTTTGGTTCTGGTGGGATTTTTGACTGCTACGCCTATTTACTCTTACAGCCCCGTTGAGAGCCCTCTTTAATAATTACGTTCTCTTGGAAATCTAACAGGTTGTCCACATAAAAACTACTATGTTGTTTAAGCATAATCCTTTTGTTTCCCAATAGTTATGGGCCGCCGTCTCTGTTTCTCTCGCTGTTTAACACACTATATTACTACTAATAATAAGTATAATTTATTAATACTAATAGTAATAACGCCTACCAGCAAATGTCTGCCCATAACGAGGAGTAGAGTATTATAAAACTCCTTTGCTAAACGCCGGTTTTTAGTGTAAACTATCGGGCTGAAAAACAATGAAATTTATCAGGAATATGCAGAGGGAAGGAATATGAAAATAAAGTTTAATAGGGCGGCACTTTCTGAGGCGCTGAGTCTTGTAACAACCGTAGTTCCTGTGCGAACCACGAAGCCGATTTTGCAGGGGCTAAAGATTCGAGCGGAAAAAGACAGTGTTTATATTAGTGCGACGGACTTTGAAATTGGGATAACCTGTCTCGTCCCGCAAGCGGAGATTGAAAAAGAAGGACAAGCGGTTATTCCAGCGGAACGGCTCGCTGCGATTGTGCGCGAGAGCGTGGACGAAGTGCTCGCAATGGAAGTGACAGAAGCCACTTGTCACATAAAGGGCAACGACAGCAATTTTACTGTTTATGGTCATCAACCCGAACAGTATCCGGATATTCCCGGCTTCGATGGAAACGCACAGATTGAGGCCGATCTTGTAAAGCTGCAGGAGGCAGTTAAACATTGTCTTTTCGCAACAGCTAAAGAGAACACGCGATACGCTTTAAGCGGCATCCTTTGGGAACCGTCCGGCAAAAAACTTACACTAGTTGGAACAGATGGACGGCGGCTGGCGAAGTATAAATTAAATCTGAATTCAGAAACAGATAAAAAAATCGAGGCTGAGAAATTTATTGTGCCAGCCAAGACAATGGCGCTTTTAGATAAAGTTGGAGCAGGCGAAAAAGATAAAGTCGAAGTTAGGTTTGTCGACGGCAAGGCAGTATTTGCCTGCGGCAAGGTGGTAATTAGTTCTAATTTAGTCGAAGGAACTTTCCCGAAATACGAAGATATTATTCCAGCCGACTACAAAAATAAGATACAACTTAATACAGCGGCAACGCTAAGTGCTGTAAAAAGAGCTGCGCTGCTTACAAATGAAGACTCAAAGGGAGTCAAACTCGCTCTTAGCAAGAAGTCTCTCGTCTTTACCAGCAGGGCGCCGGAAATGGGCGACGCCGAAATCGCGATGGAAGTCGATTATAAAGGCGAGCCGATGGAAATAGGATTTAATCCGCAGTTCCTTGTGGATGTGCTTAGAGTAATACACGAAGATTCTTTTGAGCTCCAGCTTGGCCAATCGGACCGCCCGGGGCTGATAAAGAGCGGCGCAAATTACGTGTATATCGTTATGCCGGTAAGTTTGTCCTAAAGGACATTGGCTATGGATGGCGAATTTATACTCGAACAGGCAAATAGGAAAATCGTCGCACGGAAACTGCCGGCGGATTTAACGCTTGGGCAGGATATGTATAATTGTCTTAGCGGGCTCGCGAAGAGTACGAGGAAAAATACAGAAGTATTAGACCTGTTTGAGCAAATCGCGGGCGATGACATTGCGGCACACTGCCGGCCGGATTCTATCGGCGCGGGCGTGCTGAAGATAAAAGTTCAACCGGGGCCGTATATGTTTCATCTGCGAAACCGAACCGGCGAAATATTAAAGCAATTACAAGCAGCCTGCCCATCGGCAAACATAAGGGAAATCAGGCTTTTATGTGCAAAATAACGGCTTTAAGGCCATACCCGCCATCAGCGGGCAAGTTTAGTAGAAGGACTCAAACAAAGATATGAAAGACCATAGTTACGACGCCAGTAGTATAAAAATTCTCTCAGGCCTGGAGGCAGTGAGAAAACGGCCGGAGATGTATATAGGCAACCGCCAGCAGGGCGGACTTCATCATTTGGTTTATGAGGTAATAGATAATTCCATCGACGAGGCGATGGCGGGGCGATGTGATACGATAATCGTTCGTGTTCACGTTGACGGAAGCTGCTCGGTCGAAGATAACGGCGGCGGCATACCGGTAGATATGCACAAAGAAGCTGGCAAAAGCGCGCTGGAAGTTGTGCTTACGACACTTCACGCCGGCGGCAAGTTTGACCACGAGGCTTATAAAGTATCCGGCGGACTGCACGGAGTAGGCGTCAGCGTTGTTAACGCCTTGAGCGAATGGCTTGAAGCCGAAGTCTTTCGTGACGGCAAGCATTACCATTTCGAGTGCGAAAGAGGAAACGCAAAAGGACAGGTAGAAGAAATCGGGCCGATAAATAAACGGGGAACGCTGGTCAGGTTTCTGCCGGACGAACAAATATTCGGCGATATAACATTCGATTATGAAACGCTTCAAAAAAGAATTCGTGAAGTCGCTTATCTTAATGCCGGCGTTAAAATAACTTTTCAGGACGACAGGAATAATAAAAAAGAAACTTTTCATTTTGAAGACGGCCTAAAAGAATTCGTCAAGCATCTCAACGAAGGTAAAGAAGCGATTCATTCGGATGTTATATATTTTTCAAAAGAAGACCCGCAAACCAGAATGGTTTGCGAAATAGCGATGCAGTACAACACGAGCTATGTGGAAAACGTACTGGCTTTCGCCAATAATATCAGGAACATCGACGGCGGGACGCATATGAGCGGCTTTAAAACAGCACTTACCCGCACAATGAATACTTACGCCAGGAAAGAAAACCTGCTCAAGAACGGCCAGCCGCCTACCGGCGAGGATATTCGCGAGGGTCTTACTGCTGTTATATCTATTAAGCTGCCGGACCCGCACTTCGAGGCCCAGACCAAAGTAAGGCTGAGTAATCCGGAAGCGGGCACTTTCGTGGAAACAACCGTTAATGAACAGCTTGGAAACTATCTCGAGGAAAATCCTTCGCAAGCCAAAAGAGTTCTTATGAAAGCGATTCAGGCTGCGGCAGCCAGAGAGGCCGCAAGAAAAGCCCGTGAGCTTACACGCAGAAAAGGAGCGTTGAGCAGCGGAGGCCTGCCGGGCAAACTGTGGGACTGCTCCAGTAAAGAAATAGAATCGACGGAACTTTTCCTTGTCGAGGGCGATTCTGCCGGCGGGAGTGCAAAGGGCGGAAGAGACAGAAATATCCAGGCAATTTTGCCGCTGCGAGGCAAAATTCTTAATGTTGAAAAAGCAAGAATCGACAAAATGCTTGCCCATGAAGAAATACGGACAATCATAAGCGCTCTTGGCACAGG
Organism: uncultured Planctomycetota bacterium; assembly: GCA_903847315.1. Classification (GTDB taxonomy): domain Bacteria; phylum Planctomycetota; class Phycisphaerae; order Sedimentisphaerales; family UBA12454; genus UBA12454. Next base: position 86,086 of record CAINDG010000018.1, on the reverse strand, counting down.
TATTGGCACCGACGATTTCGATTACAGCAAATGCCGGTACGGCAAAATTGTTCTGATGACCGATGCCGATGTGGATGGCGCCCATATAAGAACACTGCTGCTGACATTCCTTTTCAGGCAGATGCCGCTTCTTTTCGAACACGATGCGGTTTATATCGCTCAACCTCCGCTTTATGAGCTTTCCACAAAAGGACGAAAGGCCCCCGAGTATGTGCTGACGGAACAGGAAATGCGGAAGCGTATGGTGTCCCGCGGAGTTGACGATACAGTGCTGACAATAAACGACCCGGCCGGGGCAAGAAAAATAAGCGGAGCAGAATTAAAAGAATTAGTTAAATTACTTAGCGACCTTGAACGCAACGTTTCGGTTCTCGAACGAAGAGGCGTTACATTTAAACCTTTTATTGAAACGCAGTACAACGGCAAAAAACTGCCGGAATATCATATCCGTTTTGAAGGCTTGTCGGAATTTTATCACGAAAAAAGCGAATACGAAAAAAGACGCGCCGCAATCGAGAACATAACAGGTCAGGAACAGACGGAGTCGTCCGAAAGAGTATTTGCCGAAGAGCTGCATGAAGTAACACGAGCAAACGAGATTAACGTAAAGTTAAAGGAGAAATTTGGACTCGATTTTAAGGATTATTTACTAAAGGCCGAGCGCAAGGTTTCCGGCGAGGCTATTCCGACAAAATTCAAACTGATAAACGGGCCGGACGAGTATGAAATTGCCTCGATAGACCAGATATGTTCCGGCATAAGGCAAATAGGCGGCAAAGGCATAGAAATTAAGCGGTTTAAAGGCCTGGGAGAAATGAACGCGGAGCAGTTATGGGAAACAACGATGGATCCCCAGCGAAGAACACTGCTGAAAGTTACTCTTGACGACGCCGGCGAAGCAGACAGGCTCTTTAGTATCCTGATGGGAGACGACGTTGAAAAACGCCGGAACTACATACAGGAACATGCCCTTGAAGTCCAGAATCTTGATATATAAAAACTTTAATTAAATTAATACTTGAAAATATCTGACATAGTACTCATACTGGTATTATGTCAGGGAAATTATAAATGGAAAGGATTGAGAGATGAAAATTATTTTCAAAGTCCTGATGATAGCGTTGGTTTATGTAATTATCAGCGGTTGCCAGGACCAGCAGAAAACTGCAACGGGCGAAAAAATTAACGATAAAGAACTTACCAGCCAGTCTGACCGTCAGAAACAGGTGCTGCTTAAAGATATCGACAGAAAATACGAGAATCCCAAGGCGCACTATGAACTGGGCAGACTTTATCACAGCGAAGGTTTGTGGGACAAAGCCGAATGGGAGTACAACAAGGCTCTTGCGCTTGACCCTGTTCACCACGATGCCCAGGCATCTATAGTAAAACTTCTTGTGGACAAAGGCGACAAGACAAGAAGCAGTGTACTTGCGGATATGTATATAAGCCAGGCCAGCATAAGCGCCAAACACTCACTTTTGCTGGGGCGGGCATTTCAGGAAAGAGGTTTGGACGAATATGCCCTTTCAAGCTATTTGCAGGCACACAATCTGGCTCCAAACTCTGTCGTGATTAACAAACAACTCGGCTATTTTTATCTGCTGAAGAAAGACAATGCAAACGCTGAGGTTTACCTTAGAAGAGCATTTGAACTTGACCCGTATCAGCCTGAAATTGCCGGCGAACTCGGCAAACTCGGCGTACAGGTGCAGATTCCCAAAAAACAGCCCAAAGACCTCAACAAACTCGAAAAGATGAAAGATGAGAAAGGACAAGGACAAGACAATCAAGGGGAGATGAAGTAAAGAGTCTTTGTTCTTATAATTTGCTCAAGGCGAATTGAGACGTTGAGATTTTGTTGCGATAGCAGTTGTTAACGGATTAGGTTTAATTTTATCAATATTTGCTCTCAGGCCATCTGTTAAAATTTCTTTGGGGATATCTCAATTAATCCCCTAAAACACAACGTCCCATAACCAATTTTAGAGGATCTTCTATTTTCTGGAACATTTTCATAACTTCTTTTTATATAGGCAGTTATGTTCTAAAAATTTTAAGTCCTATAATATAACTGTTTATTATACAAAGGCCATTATTTGCCAATCTTCCCCAAAACCCCACTTTTGCCTTGATTTACATTATGGGACGAGGTAAAATATGCGAAGTTTGTGTAAATAGGAGTTTTGGGGGACGGAGAAGACAAGGTATGTCTGCCCGAACTCCCCGTAAACAGTGCATAGCGTACCGAGCAGTGATAATCCTAAGTACGCTGTGAAAAATTTAAGAGTTTTTTTCTGCGCGTATAGTGGAAAAAGCAAAAGGAAAAATTACGCGAGGGAACGATTCTGTCATGGGTGATGCCTTAGCTGCCTCCCGGTCTCAGATTGTGCGCAGTGAATTTGTCATCGGTACCTCACCTGCTTTCGGGTCTATTCTTGAAACAATTAATACCGTCGCCTCGAGACAATGTTCGATGATAATCAGCGGCGAGACCGGCGCAGGTAAAGAAATGGTTGCCCGCCGGATACATTCCTGCAGCGACAGGGCAAAAGAAGTGTTTGTCCCCGTTGACTGCACAACATTAACAGGACAATTATTTGAAAGCCAATTATTCGGTCACGTCCGTGGAGCATTTACCGGCGCCGTGAGCGACACGATAGGATTTTTCAGGGCCGCCGACAAAGGAACAATATTCCTCGATGAAATCAGCGAAATACCGCTCGACCTGCAGGCAAAACTTCTGCGCGTTCTGCAGGAGTCAACCGTTACACCTGTCGGCTCTGTCAGGTCGTACCCGATAAACGTGCGGGTAATCTGTGCGACAAACCGGAACCTAAAACACTTAGTCGATGAAAGTAAATTCCGTGCCGATTTGTATTATCGGCTTAATGTCATAACCGTTCATGTGCCGCCGCTTAGAGAAAGGCCGCAGGACGTTCTTTGTCTTGCCGAATATTTCCTTGCCCGCCAGGCCGAATTATACGGCGAACCGTACAAAATTTTAAGCGACGACGTTAAAAAGCTGCTCGCCGATTATCATTGGCCGGGCAATGTGCGTGAACTTGCCAATGTAATGGAAAGGGCGTACGTCTTAACAGAAATGGAACTGATAACGCCCGCTTCGCTTCCGACGGAGATTCTTGTAGCCGGCCCAATGGAGGCCGGCAAAGCCCGTCTGCCGACGCTTAACGAAGCGCAGCGAAAAGTAATTATTCAGGCCCTTGGCGCAACAGGCGGCAAAAAACTGGCAGCCGCGAAAATCCTCGGCCTGGAAAGACGAAAGCTTAATCGCCTCCTGGAAAAACTGAATATTCCCCTCTCAGAGACCCAATAACAGCGGGAGTTTATTTTAAGACAAATTTTTCAGCACCGCTGCTTTTTATTTACCGTGATTATTCCTTCTTCCTCGGCTCATTAACTTCCTTTTTATTCTGTAGCCTCCAGTCGTCTGCCGGATTTGTAAATTTTATATCTGCTTCCTCGATAAGTCTTTGATTATAATTGTTTACTGCATTTTCTACTAATTGACTAGATACGCGTTCGCGTAATTCTTCTTTTACTTCCTCATAACTTTTGGTACGGCCATCCTTCTTTCCAATAAATTTTACAATGCTAAAAAATATCGCGCCTTTATAGTCTTTGCGGGTTATAACATTACTAATTTGGCCAGGTTGAAGAGATAAAAGAGCGGCCTTCATTTCCGGATCATGAGATAAATTCCAATCCCTCAGCGTGTCTACGAAATTTTGGCGGAGAATGTGATTTGGATCGTGCGGTTTAATCCTTGCCTTAGCCAAAAGCCTTCTTACCTGCGGTTCGGCTTCCTTAACCAACATTTCGTTGAAATCGGCGCCATTACGAATTTTTTTCAAAACATTTTCCGCTCTTTCTCTGCATTTATCTTTCGTTAGATTCGGGTCATTGCTTTCTTTATCAGGCCCAAAATCTATCGATATAATACGATATTCCGTTTCTATTTGGAAATCACGAATATTTTCTTTATAGTATTTTTTCATCTGTTCTTCTGTCGGCTTAATATTCTTAGTACATTCTTTCTTAGCTAATTTTAGGTGAAGCATCCCTGCTTTTATGTTCCTTTCAAATTCATCGAAATCGCCTTTATAGTCTTTAATATTTTTCAGTTCATCATACGGCCTCTTTTCGTTTTCGCTGATAAAATCTTGAACCTCATCATTATCGACCCAAACGATTTTTTTTCTTCCTTCTTGAAGAAAGATTTCTGTAAGAACCAAGTCTCCTGTAACATCTTCTCTTGCGTCTTTCAGGGTATACGATGGTTTTCGTTTTACTGTTTCTTCGTATCGGTATTTTGCGATTTTTGCTACTTTATCTTCGTATATTTTCGCCCCATTAACAGTTACTGCAACTGTTTTGGAATCATTTTCCTTGCTATCGTCAAATAAAAATGCTTTTGCCGACATGGAAATAAAAAGGATTACGATTATTAATGCAGGTAATAATTTGGCAACAAATCTCTTCATGATTGGCTCTCCAAAAATCCATTTCTTAAATTCATTATTGCAGAATCTGTGCTCATTTAGATTATATTCATTTATGGTTTATAATCAATCCGCATTAGTAATTAAAAATAAATCTCTCTGCCCCTTTGCTCTTTATTATCACGTTTTTATCGCCAGCGGGAATTAGTATTGCTTCGGTATTATTTATTTTTTCGATGAGTTCAAGCCCCTTTCGCGCCCCAAGCACACTTACGGCAGTGGAAAGAGCGTCCGCAGTAGTTCCGTTTTCAGCAATAATCGTAACGCTGCTCAATAAATCTACATTTTCTTCTGTTGCGGGATTGAATATATGACTAAAACGTTTGCCGCCGATTTTATAAAATCTTTCATAATTGCCGCTGGTGGCAACTGCCATATCGGAAAGGATAAGTTTTGCGATAATCCGATTATCTTCCGTTTTTTCAGGGCTGCGGACGCCGATAATCCATTTTCCACTTTTTTCTGTTGTGCCGAAACAGCCGATTTGACCACCTATACTGATTAATCCGCCAGTTACCCCGCATTTTTTCATTTCTTCCACGGCCTTGTCAGCCGCAAAGCCCTTGGCTATCGCGCCCAAATCCAGACTAATACCTTGCGTTGTGAAACGAATCGAAAAATCGTTCGAATCGAGGACAATTTTATCGCAACCGATTGTTTTTTTAATTTCCGCAAGATGCTGTTCTGTCGGCATAGAATTTGCTTCCGCACATTTTCTCCACAAATCCACCAAAGGCCCAACGGTAATGTCGAAAGCGCCGCCGGTTTGCCTGTTGTAATAAACAGATTGCCGCAGGATTTCGAAAAGGTCTTTATCGATTTTTACAGGTTCTTTCGCCGCCAGGCGATTGACCTGCGAAAGCTGCGAATTCGGGTCGTACCTGTTCATTAGTTTTTCAAGACGATATATTTCTTTAAAAGCGGCGTCAATGCCCAACTGTGCGGTTTTTTCGTCGGGCCCGACCGCGATGATTTTCGCGATGGTGTTCATCACGATTTTGTTCGGACTTTCTACATAAGCAGGTCTTTTATGTTCAAACCTGTTTATCAGCAGGTAGAGAATGAGAATCGCGGCAAGGATGGCTGATACAAATTTAAATTTCTGACCCTTCATTATTATTCATTATAATGCTATAATGCCTGCCTTGAAAAACAAAAAGATTACAATTTTGGCAGATAGAATCGAACAGCAGTTTTTGCCGTTTGTCAGAACGCCTTCGCGCTATATCGGCGGGGAAATCAATCAGACAAAAAAGAATCTTGATACCTGCGATTTGAAAGTCGCCCTGTGTTTTCCCGATGTTTATGAAATCGGAATGAGCCATACAGGCATGGCAATTATCTATGAGGTGTTAAATCGCCTGCCGAACGTCGCCGCCGAGCGGGTCTTTCTGCCCTGGCTTGACGCACAGGAAGTAATGAAACAAAAAAACATCCCGCTTTATACACTTGAATCAAAAGCGGCAGTCAAAGATTTCGATATTCTGGGATTCAGCCTTACAAATGAGCTTTGCTATACCGGTGTTTTAAATATTCTTGACCTTGCAGACATTCCTTTTAGAAGTAAAGACAGAGGCGAAGAATGCCCGTTGATTTTAGGCGGGGCGGGAATGGCGAATTGCTGCGAACCTGTCGCGGACTTTTTCGATATGTTCCTGCTGGGGCAGGCCGAGGAAGCGGCCGTTGAGCTTTCGCAATTTTTGATTGAGCACAAAAATAAAAACACGGAAAGAAAAACCGTTTTAGCAAAAGTCGCTGAGAAATTTCCTTATATTTATGTGCCGTCGCTTTACAATGGCACGCGGCGGCTTGCCGATGCTGTTGTCGATGACCTTGATAAATCCGTTGTGCCGGAAAAACCAATCGTACCGTTTACGCAGGCTATTCACGAACGGATAAGTGTTGAGGTTATGCGGGGTTGCCCTGGCAGGTGTAATTTCTGCCAGGCAAGTTTTTGCAGAAGGCCTGTGCGATACAGAAGTCCGCAAAGAATTTTTGAAATCGCGAAGAAAGCTTATGAAGCAACGGGTTTCGATACGATTAGCCTTTTAAGCCTTTCCACTGCTGATTATCCGTATCTGGAAGAAGTAATAACTTCGCTAAATGAATATTTTGAGCCTCGAAGGGTCGGGATTTCGCTGCCGAGCCTGAGAGTAGATGTACAATTAAAACTTTTGCCTAAACTGGCGTCTTCTGTTCGCAAAAGCGGGCTTACGATAGCGGTAGAAGCGGCAAGTGAAAGACTTCGCAGGATTGTCAATAAACCTATAACAGATGAAAATCTTTTTGCGGCGGTCGAAGAGGCGTATAAGCAGGGCTTTGAAAGCATAAAGCTTTATTTTATGGCGGGACTGCCCGGCGAGACGGAAGAAGACATAAAAAATATCGTAAAACTTTCCTGTGAACTTGCGGTATTGCGGAAGAAGGTCTGCAGCAGAGTCGCCAATATAACCGCCGCTGTGAGTTGGTTTGTGCCCAAGGCCCATACACCTTTCGGCTGGGCCGGGCAGCAAAGCGAAGAATATTTTAGAAACGCCAAAGAAATAATCCTTGCCGAGAAACAAAAGCGGGGCGCAAGATTCATAAATTTCAAATTTCATAATATTCGAAGAAGTCTTTTGGAATCAGTCATCGGCAGGGGCGACAGGAAACTGACCGATGTAATTGAATACGCTTATAAAAGCGGGGCGAGATTTGATTTGTGGGACGAATTTTTTAATTTTGAAACATGGCAAAAGGCATTTGAAAAATTCGGCCTTGATTTAAACAAACTCGCGGCGAGAAAGTTTGAGATGGATGAAATCCTGCCGTGGGAGCATCTCGGCGGCCCGGACAAACAATATCTGCTCAAACATCTGCAAAGTGCAGAGGACAAATAGTCAAACGCCCTCTATTGTTCACGTTTAAAGCATTACGTCCTGGTAAATATCGGGACAAGGATGGCAACGGATTTCCTTATCGATTCGATGAATATTATAAGCACCAGCAGCAGCATAACAACCGAAAGGATTATATTCAGATTTCCCTGGAAGTTATGTTTCGGCAGGTAATTACTAAATATATTGTCGATACCCGCGGCAAAAGTTGTGACAAACATAAATATGGCAGGAATAAATGTTATAAGGCAGTAATACCATTTTTGCGAATGCCGCAGAATGAAAATGGTTCCAATACAAAGAGCAAGCGTCGCAAGAAGCTGATTGGCTACGCCGAACATAGGCCAGATAGTAGAGATTTCGCCGAAGTAAACAAGATAACCCCAGAGAAAACTGATTATAGTGCCGGTAAGAATCACGCCCGGCAGCCAGGTACCGCTTGCCAGTTTCGGATGGATGGGTCTGAGTATTTCCTGAAGGATATAGCGGGCGACACGTGTGCCGGTATCAACGGTTGTTAAAATAAAAAGCGCTTCAAACATAATAGCGAAATGGTACCAGTAGCCCATCAGGTATTTCATACCTTTTATAGCCGACAGTATCAGCGACATTCCTGCGGCCAGCGAAACGGCCCCGCCTGCTCTGCCGGTCAGGGTTTCGCCGGTCATCCTTTCAATTTCCGCAAGTTGGGTGGTACCCAAACCAAGTTTGGCAAAAGCCGCGGGCGACAAATTTATCGCAAAATAATCTCCGGGCAGCATTACCGTCGCGGCAATAAGAGCCATAACTGATACGAGGGCCTCTGCAAGCATTGCGCCATAGCCTATAAAGCGAATATCGGATTCCTTGTTAATCATCTTCGGAGTGGTGCCTGAACCTATCAAACTGTGAAAGCCGCTGATTGCACCGCAGGCAATTGTGATACAGACAAAAGGCCAGACCTTTCCGGGAATTATAGGGCCTCCGCCGTGAATATATTGGGTTACCGCCGGCATATGAATTTTCGGGTTCGCAATACAGATACCGATTACCAAAAGAGCGATTGTCCCCAGTTTCATATAGGAACTTAAATAATCCCGCGGGCACAGGAGCAGCCAGACAGGAAGTATAGATGCGATCAGACCATACAGCGGCAATATAATGGACAGTGCTGGTTTAGAGAGGAGAAAAATCGAACCTATACTTGTTTTTGATAAAGGTTCGCCGAATATCACGCCAAGTATTACAATTGAAACTCCAATCAGCGATGCCTCAATAAGTTTTCCGGGTCTTATCTTGTACATATATAATCCGACAAACAAAGCGGCCGGGATAGTTACTGCTATGGTGAATGTCGCCCAGATACTTTCGTTCAGGGCATTGACAACTACAAGAGCCAGACCTGCTAAAGCGGTTATAATAATAAATAGTATCGCAAAACCGGTAGCGACACCGGCCAGCCCGCTTATATGCTCCTTGGCCAATTGAGTCAGAGATAATCCATTCATTCTGACGGAGGCGAAAAGAATAACAATATCGTGCACCGCGCCGCCGAGGACGGCACCAATTAGTATCCACAAATAGCCCGGCAAAAATCCGAACTGGGCAGCCAGGACAGGACCCACCAGCGGGCCGGCGCCAGATATCGCGGCGAAGTGATGACCGAACAGCACATATTTATTTGTGGGATGGTAATCTTTCCCATCGCGGAGGGTATGAGCCGGCGTTGGAATAGCATCATTTAAAACAAGCACCTTTGTGATGATAAATTTCGAGTAATATCTATAAGCCAGGGCAAATACAAGCAGGCTTACGATTACAAGAGTTAACGCGTGCATAATTGTTCCTTAAAATTAAACAGCAGTCATATCACAGCAAGTATAACAATCAGCGGGATTGTATTGCTTCCTTATCTGATAAGAAAAAGTTTATCGCCTGGAGGGAGACTGTGTTTTTTTCAGGCCGCTCGGCTCCTGCAATCCGCTTTTCTTACCTGATTTCTTAAAATCAATAATCACCTTAGCAGCCTTTTGGGGGTCATCGCAAACGGTAAAGACATTCAAATCCTGCCGGTCGATGTAATTATGTTTGCCAAGCATATCCTTTTTCATCCAGTCGATAAGACCCGACCAGTAATCGCTTCCCATAAGAATCACAGGGAAATATGCCTGCTTAAAAGTCTGAATCAGGACAAGAGCTTCTGTAAATTCATCCATCGTGCCATATCCGCCGGGGAAAACGATAAAGCCATTAGCATATTTTAAGAACATTACTTTCCTGCAGAAGAAATACCTGAAATGCAGTGAGAGGTTCTGATATTCGTTTGGCATCTGCTCGTGGGACAAGTCGATGTTAAGACCGATACTTTTGCCGCCGACTTGAGTTGCGCCTTTGTTTGCAGCCGCCATAATTCCGCTGCCTCCGCCGGTGATAATCGCAAAACCTGCCCCGGCCAAAATTGCCGCTGTTTCTTCTGCGAGCCTATAATATTTTTCGTCTGGTTTAGTCCTTGCCGAGCCGAAGATTGAAACTGCCGGTCCGATTGTTGCAAGTTCCTCAAAACCTTCGACAAATTCGGCCATAATCCTGAACACCCGCCAGGTCTCTTCGGTCGCTACGCCAAATCTTGCTATTTTTTCGCTCATTTTATTGCTTCTCCTTTACCAGAGTTTCGGATTATCCGCTGCCGGGCAGTATTTTGCAATCGGACAGGCATCGCATTTCGGTTTTCGCGCCTGGCAGATATTCCTGCCATGAAAGACTATCAAATGGCTAAAAAGAGTCCAGTTTTTCTTCGGTACAATTTCCATCAGGTCAAATTCGAGCTTGACCGCATCATCGGTATTTGCCGAAAGCTCAAGTCTTCTGCTGAGTCTCAAAACGTGCGTGTCGCATACAACACCGGGCACACCAAACGCGTTGCCAAGAACGACATTTGCCGTTTTTCTGCCGACACCGTTGAGTTTGAGCAATTCATCCATTGTGTCCGGCACATTGCTGTTGTAATCGGTAATTATTTTTTGACAGGCGTTTTTTATATTAAAAGCTTTGTTATGGTAAAAGCCCGTACTTTTTATATCCTGTTCGATTTGTTCAAGAGGAATGTTTGCCCAGTCGGTGACAGTTTTATATTTTTTAAAGAGAGTTTTCGTAACGATATTTACTCTCACATCAGTACACTGTGCCGAGAGAATCGTCGCGATAAGAAGCTCAAGAGGATTAGTATGTTCCAAAGCGCATTTGGCCTGCGGATAGGTTTTTTTCAATATCGGCCAAACGGCCGCGACTCTTTCTTTCGCCTTTTCCCTGTCGATTTTAATGGCAGCTTTTTTTGCCATTATTGTTTTGCACCCTCAAGACTTTGTAAATTTTTTATCAGTTCATTTTTTATCAGGTTGCCGCGGAGTTTAATCGACGTATCTTTCCCCGGCAGGAGCAATACCGTTACCGGCACAGCAGGCTCGTTATAAATTTCTCTCAGGGCGGTTGTCGCTGAATAATTGTAGCCTGTTGTGTCTGCCTTTATTGCCAGGACGCCTTTTTGCTTTATCAAATCAGCAACTTGTTTATTTGAATAAACCGTCTTATCGAGAATTTTACAGGACAGGCACCAGTCAGCGGTAAAATCAATAAGAACCGGCTGGTTATTTTTTTGCGCCGCTGCGATAATATTCGCGTCGTACGGTTGCCAGTTTACAATTGCCTTTTGGGGTTCGCTCAGAAGCATAAAACCAAGGCCAACTGCCAGAATAATCGCTGTTAATCTGATTATCAGTTTTTTTACGGCAGGGGTATTATAATTAACGCATACGCCCCACATCCAGACGCAAACCGCAAGCACAATTGTGTAATAAAGAATATCTATAATTTTATCCAACTGCACCGCTTCGAGCAGTTTTACGCCGATTGCGAGCAGTATAAATCCAGTAGCGTGTTTGAAAAGTTCCATCCACCTGCCGGGCTTTGGGATTTTTTCGAGAAGGCCGGGGATACAGGTCAGTATCACATAGGGTGCAGCCATACCGACACCAATCAGCAGGATTGTAATTGTAGCAAGTGGTATCGGCTGAGTTTGCGCCCAGGCAAGAACAAACGTCAGAATCGCAAAACTGCAGGGCGTACTCAAAACGGCCGCTAAAAATCCCATTCCGACAGAACCCGCAAAGCCGGAACTTTGCTTGCCGCCGCCGACAGATACAGGAATGCTGAATGTGAATACGTTGAACATATACAACGCAAGTACAACCATCAATAATGCCATACCAGTAACGAACGCGGGATTTCTAAACTGGTCGCCCCACTGAAAAACCATACCAAAACCAAGTTTCAGGATTATATTGACCGTTGCAAGGACGGCGAAGAAAAGGATAATGCCTATGGCAAAAGCGAAACCAAACATAATACTTTTCGCCTTATTTTTTTCCGCCTGCCCTACAAGTCTCATCACGATAATCGGCAGAACCGGCCAGACGCACGGCATAACATTAAGCAGTAGCCCCGCGACTATTGCAAGAGATAGCGCAGCAGCAGATGTATGCAGCCATACGGGGTCTTCCTTTATAATAATATGCACAGGAGTTGAGTGTCTTGTCGCAGAGGTCGAAATTTCAAGTTTTTTTGAAAGGTCGTAAGATGCCTTTCTGCACAGTTGTTCTGAACAGGCCAGACCGTTTATCGCGACTTTTACCTCGCTGCTTTGAGCGTTTGCATCTGTAGCAAAAGGAACAAGAACGCTGAAATCGCCACTGTAAACTTTAAGTTTGGCGTTTGTTACTTTGTCAAAGTATAAACTGCTTGCGGGCATAATTGGCGTGGAAAAAAGAAATCCCTGCCCCTGAGTGGTTATTTTTAAACTCATGCCCTGCGGAGCGGTTTTTTCATCTGCATAGAAATGCCAGCCTTTGACCAGATTGAATGTTATCTTTAAGAGATTTTCTGACTTCGGCGCAACCGACTCGTATTGGAAGACGAGTTTTATTTCGGTGAAATCATCCTTGATTTGGTCGGATGCCGCGGCAGAAAACGGGAACAGAGCCGCTACCGCAGTGATAATTGATAACAAAAGCAATCTATTGCACATTTTCCCTCTTCAGAAAAAGAGGTTGGGTTAATCAGGTTTTTTTTCCTGTTCCGTTTTGAGCAAATCGCCTACGGTCGGCTTGGTTAAAGTGCCGCCTTCAAGGATAATTTTTACCTCAGCGGCATCGAGCGTTTCGTATTTCAACAGGGCGTCGGCTATCGCCTGAAGCTTATCGCGATTTGTATCGATTATTTTTTTAGCGTCTTCAAAGGCACGGTCTATAAGTCTTTTGACCTCGGCATCGATAATCTCAGAGGTTTTCTGTGAATGTTCCTGTCCCGGCAGTCCGAAATAGAAATCCTGTGCCTGTATGCTGTAGTCGATAGGGCCAAGAATTTCGCTCATTCCCCAGGTCTGCACCATTTCCCTTGCCAGCGAGGTTGCCATCTTGATATCAGCCTGCGCTCCGCTTGAGATATCGTCGCAGAACATCGCTTCAGCTATGCGTCCGCCAAAACACACCTGCAATTCCGCCATACAATATTTTTTCGTGTAGTGCGTCCTGTCTTTTTCCGGCAGCGAGAAAGTCGCACCGCCCATTGGTCCTCGCGGAATAATGCTTACCTTGTGCAGAGGGTCGGCATCCTTGAGCAGAGACTGTACAAGAGTATGGCCCGCTTCGTGATATGCGGTTAATTTTCTGTCAGCCTGGTCAACGGCCCTGCTGCGACTCTTTCTGCCCCAGCGGACTTTGTCCCTGGCTTCTTCGAGGTCTTCCATCTCGACAAAATCCTTATTATTCATCGTTGCGGATATCGCGGCTTCATTTATTATAGCTTCAAGATCTGCACCGCTATACATCGGTGTGCCGCGGGCAAGTCTCTCAAGTTCGACATCCGGCCCCATCCTGATTTTTCTGGAGTGAATTTTGAGTATCTCGGTTCTGCCTTTTACGTCCGGCAGAGGAATATAAACCTGCCTGTCGAATCTGCCCGGCCGGGTCAGTGCTTTATCGAGAATATCACCGCGGTTCGTGGCCGCCATTACGATAACCTGGTCGTTCGTATCGAAGCCGTCCATTTCAACAAGAATGGCGTTTAAGGTTTGCTCTCTTTCGTCGTGTCCTCCGCTCACAAAGCCGGGGCCTCGTTTTTTGCCGATAGCGTCTATTTCATCGAGAAATATAATGCAGGGCGAATTCTCTTTGGCGGATTTAAACAGGTCTCTTACCCGCGATGCACCAACGCCGACGAACATCTCTACGAAATCGCTGCCCGATATACTAAAGAACGGCACGTTTGCCTGACCGGCGATTGCCTTTGCCAGCAGCGTTTTTCCGCAGCCGGGCGGGCCTACGAGCAGTATTCCTCGCGGAATCCTGCCGCCGATTTTCTGGAATTTTTTCGGATGTTTTAAAAATTCGATAATCTCCGCGACTTCCTCTTTCGCTTCGTCTATGCCGGCCACGTCGTCAAACGTAATCTTCATCTGCTCCTTGCCGTGCATTTTGTGTTTGCTTCTGCCGAAACTCATAAGCATTCCGCCGGGACCGTTGCGGACGTTTCGTACAAAGACGAAATAGATAAATATTCCAAACAGTACAAACGGCAGCCAGACCAAAAGCGACATCCATATCTGCGGCTGGGAGACAGTCCACTTGACCTGTGCGACCTGGAGCTTAGCGGTAACATCAGAGAGCATTTCCGGCCGATATCCCACGCTGAAAGATTTTGGCGCCCTTTGCTGCCGCGAGCTTACGCCTGCGGCGTTGAACTTGCCGGTTATCGCGCTGTCCCCGATTTCAACGCTTTCTATTTTGCCTTCAGACAGATATTTTTCAAAATCATCGTTGCTGATTTCGTCCCGTCCCTGATAGCGGTCGAACATCATTATAAAAGTAATGAATGCGAGAACTAAAAAAATCCAGTTTAGAGACCTGTTTTGCTGACGAGAAGGGGGCTCGTCCGACAGGCCCAGCGGTTTTTTTATATTTTGTCTTTTTTTCTGATTCATCCCGTTAGAAATCTTTCTTTGTTATTTTAATTTGGATTCGTCCCATTAAAAACTCAAAACAGCTACCATTTTACCTGCATCTGTTCTACGATTCTTTCGGCAAGTTTGTTTGCAGCCGCCTTTGAGGCATAGTTAAATCCTTGCTGCTGAAATTGCGAATAACTTGCCGTCGCCGAAGCGGTAACATTTTCGAGAAGATATTCGCCTGTTTTAAGATTTTTCCAGCTGAACTGGGCGGTAATTTCGGCCTGGTCCTCCAGCGCTCTGCCCGTTTCACGTTCGATTGTTAGCGCCGAGCTGTTTATCGCCGTTATTTTACCGCTCAATACCGTATCGGCCCTATTTCTATCTGAAACTATCCTGTACGGTGTTTCCGTGTCGATTCGTTTTGCGACAGCGTTTGTAAGGTCGTACTCGAGGTCTCTTTGAAAGGTTGTGTTATCAAACATTTCGACATAAATGCTTGTTACCTTATCTGTGTATAAAGACTGGTTGGTGTATCCGCTGCAGCCGGCGAAAAAAACCGCCGCCAGCGAAAACGCGTATATCAAGCCTGTCGTTTTCATAACAGCAAACCTTTCCAGTTTATTTTTTTCTTTTTAGCCGATTGCGCCTGAGCTATTTTTTCCATTTCTTTTTTGATTTCAGGCAGTTTCTGCTCGGCGGTTTTCGCTGCGCTGCAGGCGGGCCATTCGTCCGCTATTCGCTGATAAGATAAATCAGCCGCGTTGTAACTGCCGGTTCGTGCGTAATAGTCGGCGATTAACAATTCCTTTTTAGAAATTTTCTCGTCCAGTTCACCCAGTTTTTCCGTCAGTTTAAACTGTTGTTCCGAGTCAGGGTATCTTTTGAGATATTCAGCATAATAACTTTTTGAGCTTATCAGAACTTTGCCGTCGAATTTCGGGCCCTTGTAATCCATTTCAAGGCTTCTTGCCATTCCCATCAGGGATTCTTTGCCGATTTCTCCGGTCGGCCAGCGGCTAGCAACATCCGACCATGCTTTATAAGCTTCGTCGTAAGCTCCTCTTTTTTCTCTGGTTCTGGCCAGAGTCAAAAGCGCTCTTTTGGCGACCGGAGCGTTGCCTGCTCTGTCGGCTATTTTGTTCATTATTTCAGTGCCGTCCTCATACGCGCTTAGCTTGAATACTTTCAGTGCAGTTCTTTTCTGGCCCGTAAGGAAAGCGGTACCTATCTGATATAGTCTTTCCATCGCCGACGGAACAAGGCCGCTGCGGGGGAATTGGTCAATAAAATTATCGTAAGCCCTGACCGCCTCCGGGAATTTGTGCCTGGCGTACAGCAGTTCAGCTTTTACATAGGCGTCAAAATCTTTGCCGGCAAGTTCCGGAAATTGCGTACGAAGCTTTTCATAAGCCTTTTTCGCCTTGGCGACTTTACCGCTCGAGACGAACTGTTTTGCCTCAGTCGCTGCCGACATAAGGGCGTTGTTACCTTCTTCGGTAACTTTTTGCCAGTTCTGGTCGCTTCCCAGTCGCCAGGTTTCGCCGATGCAAACCACAGTTAACCCCAATACGGCAAACAAAATAACTGCTTTGTGTGGACTTTTTCTGTGCATTTTTGTGCTCCAATTCATAGCCCAACATTATATACAAACCGCCGTAGGCTTGCAAACCTCAAATTTATGGCAAGCCGGCCAAATTCGCCGGCTGTTTTTGATATAATAATGCGCATAAAAAAACCCCTCAACACAATTTATTGAGGGGTTTTTATTGTCAAAAAGCCTTATTTTTTACTATTAGGCTCGGTTTTATCGGAGCTTGGCCGGACCGGAGCAACTGCTTTAGGGACATCCGCGAAGCCATCTGCCGGATTGGTAAACTTTATGTCGGCCGTTTTCTTTATTTGTTCTATATAATTTTCAACAATCGTTTTCTTTTGTTCATTGGTCAAAAGTTGTGCAATCATGTCTTTTGATTGTGCAAAACTTACGGTATTGGCATTGGCATGCTCAATGAGCTTTATGATATGGAAGCCGAACTGAGTCTCTACAACGTCAGTCATTTGGCCGGGCTTGAGAGCATAAGCGGCTTTTTCGAACTCCGGCACAAAGGTGCCTTTTGGCTGCGTACCGAGGTCGCCGCCTTGTTTGCTTGACGGACAAGCCGAGTACTGTTTTGCCATATCATTAAAATCTGCACCGGCCTTGAGTTTTTTCAGAATATCCTCTGCCTTTGCCTTGGCCTTAGCTTTTGCTTTGGCCTGGTTGGGGTCGTTTGAATCTTCCGGCCTTATGAGTATATGTTTTGTGTGAATTTTTTCAGGTTCCTGGAACTGCTGAATATTCTGGTCGTAATATGTCTTGACTTGCTCGTCCGTAGGCTTGACCACCTTGCTGTTAAATTGGTCTTCCATCAGATTTTCAAACATAATCTTTTTGCGCATATCTTTCTGATATTCGCTGAAATCCGTGCCGTAGGCCTTAAGCAGCGACTTGAAATCGTCAATTGTTAAATTATCTTTCGTCATCTGCTTGCTGATTTGTTCGTTTACTTCTGCCGGACTTGCGACGATATTTTTCTCTTTTTCCTTCTGGGCCAGGAGTTCTTCGATTGTCATTACCTCTACGATGCGTTTTCTCACTTGCTGGCGGTATTGGTCTTTCATATTCGGCGGAATCCTGCTTGCAAGCTGTTCCATTTTTGCCTGTAATACTTTATTAATCTGTCCTTCGGTGATTTTCACACCGTTGACGGTTACCGTAACGGCAGAGGACAGATTCGCATCAGCGGCGGGAGCGTTCGGCTCCGCAGTCGGGGGATTAGGTTTCACGGCGGGGACGTTAGATTCCGCAACGGCTTTTTTGGGTTTTTCAGCGGCCTGTTTTTTCTTCGCAGCGTCGGCAATACCGGCAATTAAAAAAATAACAGTTACTGTTATCAAAATACTTTTGAAACTATTCATATATTTCCTTTCTTAAAAGTGTTTTTACATAAGTTTAATAGGCGCAACAGTATATCTGCTATGGGTTAAAAGTAAAAGATAAAAGCAAAATTCCTGAAATTGTTACCGACCCAAAACCGCTGAAATCCCGGCCTTGACAATGTCGTTTTGAGTCCTTACTATAGTCCCAGCAAAAATTTACGAAAGGCGCAAAATGACTGAAGTTATCCTTCAAACCGGTATTCCGGGCGCAAAAGCCAAGCACGGTAAAGTTCGGGATATTTACGACCTTGGTGACAAACTGCTTATAGCCGCATCCGACAGGATAAGCGCGTTTGACGTCATTATGACTAACGGTATCCCGTACAAGGGCATCGTCCTTACTCAGATTTCTAAATTCTGGTTCGATTTTCTTGCGGGAGTTGTTGAAAGCCATTTGATAAGCGACAAGGTAGGCGATTTTCCAAAGCCTTTCTGTGATTATCCGGAGCAGCTCGCCGGCAGAAGTATGCTGGTTAAAAAGACAAAGGTGCTGCCGGTCGAGTGTGTCGTGCGGGGCTATCTGGCAGGTTCCGGTTGGAAGGAATATCAACAGTCACAAACAGTCTGCGGACATAAACTGCCTGCGGGCCTGAAACAGTGCGCTAAATTAGCAGAGCCGATTTTCACGCCGGCGACAAAGGAAGAACTCGGTACGCACGATGAAAATATCGACTTCGACAGATGCGTTAAGGTGATAGGCAAAAAAAATGCCGAATATGTCCGAGATAAAAGTATTGAAATATTCAAAAAGGCCGGAGAGTACGCCGAGAAGAGGGGCATAATTTTGGCGGATACGAAATTTGAATGGGGCCAGATTAACGGCAAAATCATTTTGATTGACGAAGTGCTTACGCCAGATTCGTCGAGATTTTGGCCTGCGGACAAATATCAGCCGGGCCGCGACCAGGAAAGTTATGACAAACAGTTTGTCAGAAACTATCTTGAAAGCATAAACTTCGACAAGTCCGGCAAAGGCATAAAACTACCGGAAGAGACCTGCGAAAAAACGAGCGCAAAATACATTGAGGCTTACGAGCGGCTTACAGGCAAAAAATTTTCATTTAAGAGTTAGAAAATGGATGAAAAATCTCGCGGATACAATCCCTTAGTGATAAGTATCTGTCTTGTCGCGGCAATTATCGCGGTATATTGGCCTGTTTATAAATATAATTTTGTCAAATATGATGACAATATCTACATAACCGGTAATACGCATATAAAATCGGGTTTCAACTGGCAAAGTATCCGCTGGGCGTTTGTATCCGGACATGCGGCAAACTGGCATCCGCTTACCTGGATTTCACATATTCTTGATTATCAGCTTTTTAAAGGTTGGGCAGGGGGCGGCCATCTCGTAAATGTTGGTTTTCATATCTTAAATACATTGCTGCTATTCTATATTTTGATGCGAATGACCAGGGCAATGTGGCCGAGCGCATTTGTCGCTGCTGTTTTTGCGCTGCATCCGCTTCATATTGAATCTGTCGCCTGGATATCGGAACGAAAAGATTTGCTCAGTACTTTTTTTGGGCTTTTGACAATACTGGCGTATGTTAACTATGTTGAAAATAAAAAGCTTAAATGGTATTTGGCGGCAATCGTTTTGTTTGTGTTGGGACTTATGTCCAAACCTATGCTGGTTACTCTTCCGTTTGTCCTGCTTTTGCTCGATTATTGGCCGCTCGAGAGAAAATTTTCGCGGCAGTTGCTGATTGAAAAAATACCATTTTTAATTTTCTCGCTGGCCTCCTGCGCAGTAACATTTTTTGTCCAGCGGCATGGCGGCGCTATAATTGCCGGCGAATTTTTAGGGCTAAAGGCCAGAGTCTATAATGGTATTGTTTCTTATATTACGTATATTGCAAAAATGATTTGGCCCGACGGACTGGCAGTGCTTTATCCGCATCCCGGCGATGAAATTTCAATAATCAAAGTTGCGCTCAGCGTTTTATTGCTTGTTCTGATTTCTATATTTTTTATTTATACGGCTCGCCGCCATAAATTTTTTGTTGTCGGCTGGCTTTGGTATATCGGCACTTTGGTTCCGGTAATCGGTCTGGTTCAGGTCAGCGTTCAGGCTATGGCCGATAGATATACTTATATGACATTAACAGGTTTGTTTATTATTATTGCCTGGAGCGCAAAAGAGTTTGTGCCTCCGCAGCGATATAAAATGCTTATATTGCCTGTTGCCGCCGTTTTAATAATATTGGCCGCTGCTGCTCACGCGCAGTTGAGATATTGGGAAAATAGTATTACGCTCTTTGAGCATACACTTGCGGTTACTAAAGATAATTATCATATTCTCAACAACTATGTTGATTGCTTGATGGACGCCGGCAGGCTTGATGATGCGGTTAAACAGTCAAATCTGATACTAAAGAGGAAGCCCGGTTTCGGCGAAACTCAATGCAATCTTGGTTGCGCCTTGCTCGAAGCCGGCAGAACACAGGAAGCGATAGAGCATTTAAAATTAGCCATAGAATATAAGCCTGCCCTTTCGCAGGCACATTATAACCTTGCTTTCGCTCTTACTGAGCAGAAAAAATATGACCTGGCTATTGTAAGCTGTCGGGATGCATTGAAAATCAAACCGGATTATGTCGAAGTTTATCTTTGTCTTGCTATAATCTATAATGAAATGGGTAAATATGACCAGGTTGTTGAATCTTGTAATAAAGCGATTGAATATGAACCAAATAATATAAAAGCCCATTATTATTTGGCAGCGGCACTTACAGCTTTAGGCAAAACTGATGAATCGATAAAAATATATCGTTCGGCACTGCAAATCGAACCCAATAATCCCGATTTTCGCAGGTTACTCGAAAAAGCTTTGAAAAAACAATCGGTAAATTAACTAATATGGAACTGAATATTAAAACAAACGAAAAAACATCCGGTCGTTATAGTTTTCTGATATGCCTTTGTCTTATCGTGGGAATTATCGCGGTATATTGGCCGGTTTACAGCTACGATTTCGTCAAATATGACGACGACACTTATGTAACCAACAATATAAATATACAGCCGGGCCTGACTTGGCAAAGTATTGGCTGGGCTTTTACCACGGATTACGCCGGCAACTGGCATCCCCTTACCTGGATTTCCCTCGCGCTTGACCGCGAGCTTTTTAATGATTGGGCCGGCGGATATCACCTGACAAACATTCTGTTTCATATTCTGAATACTCTTATTTTGTTCTACGTTTTAATGCAAATGACCGGGGCGATATGGCCAAGCGCGTTTGTCGCCGCGGCTTTTGCGCTGCATCCGCTGCATATCGAATCGGTCGCCTGGATTGCCGAGCGAAAAGACCTGCTGAGCACTTTCTTTTGGCTCCTGACGATGTGGGCGTATATTCGTTATGTTAAAAACCCGAAGCTTAACTGGTATCCGGCGGCACTTTTTTTATTTGTGCTCGGCCTTATGGCGAAACCGATGCTTGTTACGCTTCCATTCGTGCTGCTGCTTCTTGATTTCTGGCCGCTTGAACGAAAAATCTCATATAAACTGCTGGTTGAAAAGATACCATTTTTTATCTTCTCGCTTATTTCCTCTGTGATAACGTTTTTTATCCAGCAGGGCAGCGGCGCGATGATTGCCGCCGATGTTCTGAAGCTGAAAATCAGAGTTGGCAATGCGATTATTTCTTACCTTGCGTATATTGTAAAAATGATTTGGCCCAGCCGGCTGGCGGTGCTTTATCCCCATCACGGCGACGACTTATCAATGACAACGGCCGTAATCAGCGGATTATTGCTTGTGTTGATTTCGATATATTTTATTTATCTGGCGAGGCGCCGAAGATTTTTCGCGGTTGGGTGGCTGTGGTATCTGGGTACGCTTGTTCCGGTGATTGGTTTTGTCCAAGTTGGCGTACAGGCCATGGCCGACAGGTATACGTATATAACGCTGACAGGTTTGTTTATTATCATCGCCTGGAGCGCAAAAGAATTTATTCCGAAATGGCGTTATAGAAATATCGTATTGGCTTTATTGGCTGTTGCGACACTGTCGGCCTGGGCTGTAATTGCCCGGCAGCAGATAAGATATTGGAAGAACAGTTTAACGCTGTTCGAACACACTCTGCAGGTCACCGAAAAGAACATCCTTATTCTCGCCAACTACGCGACCTATCTGAGCGAGCATGGCAGGTTTGACGAAGCCATCGAACAATCCAATAAATTTCTGAAGATGAGGCCGAATACAGCCGAAGCCCAGAATAATCTCGGCAACATCCTGCTGCGGGCAGGCAGGGCCGACGAAGCAGTTGAGCATCTTAAGCTGGCTGTAAAATATAACCCCGACTTTCCGCAGGCAATTTTTAATCTTGCCTCTGCTCTGAAAAAACAGGGCAAGCCACAGGACGCTGTTTTTTATTATAAGCAGGTGCTGAAAATCAGGCCGAACGATATCGAGACCTGTTTGGATATTGCCGTAATTTTTTACGAACTGAAAGAATTTGACCGGACTATTGAATTTTGTGATAAAGCGTTCAAGATTTCTCCGGGCAATGTGCTTGCTCATGGCAACCGTGGTATGGCACTGGCTGCCATCGGTAAAACCGATGAGGCGATAAAAGAAATCAGTCTCGTTCTGGCCGTCCGACCAAATGACGCCGAGATGCACCGCAACCTGGGAATTCTTTTCGAGAGAAAAGGCGACATCGCCAAGGCGGTAGAAGAATATCGCACAGCTTCTCGAATCGACCCGAATGATGCGGTGTCGAAGCAATTTTTTGAAGATGCCCTAAAAGAGCAAAAAGACCGGCAAAATGGACCAAAATAAAAATATCATTCTTATCGGCATGCCCGCGGTCGGCAAAAGCACTATCGGCGTTCTGCTGGCAAAAAGACTGGGTAGATATTTTCTCGATACGGATGTTTTTATTCAGGCCCTTGTTGGCAGAACACTGCAGGAGATTATTAATTCTGACGGTCTGGATAAATTTTGCAAACTCGAGGCTGAGCATATTTGCTGTATAGATAAGACAAATTGCGTGATTGCGACCGGCGGAAGTGTCGTTTACAGCGATTCGGCGATGAGCTGTCTTAAGGCAAACGGAACGGTTATTTATCTTGATTTGCCGCTTGAGATGATAAAAAAACGCCTGACGGATTTAAACATCCGCGGCGTTGTGATGAGTAAAGGACAAACCCTCGACGATTTATATAAAAGACGAACGCCTCTTTATGAAAAATGGGCGGATATCACAATTGATTGCCGCAGCCTGACTCACGAACAAGTTGTCGGAGAAATTATTGAGCGGCTCAAAACTTTTTTATAATTTCCAGGCTCTTGCAAAGGATTTAAAACTTCGGTCAAAAGTTTTTTCGACATCGCCCGGGAAACAGCAGCCGGGCAATTGTTTCGACTCTAAATGATATTGAAGACACTGGCAGCAGATACCTTTATTGTCGCAGCCTGGATATGAACAACTGCAAAATTTCAGATTCTCTTTTTTCTTACATTCCATCTTTTTATCCATTCAGTTTCTTATAAGAAATGCAATTCTATAATATCTTTATCGCACAGAATATGCGTTTTATGTACGTTCTGGCCGTTATGAACGGTGCTGCCCCAGCAACGGGCCGTTTTCAGTTTTTCTGCCAATTCCTTGTGAATCGACTGTGCCAAATCCATAACAGTTGAACCTCTGGGCAAAACAAAAGGGTCCTTCATATCTGGTTCATGGCCGGGCTTTTTCGCGTATATCCTGACGATATCCAGCAATTTGAAAATATCCGCGAGCATTTTATCGAGGCTCGTTTTATCATTGACGGATATTATGGAAATTTCAATCGGCCTTGTTAACTGCTTTTTTAAATTATCAATGGCGTCCGGCGGCGCCGAATCTTGTTTTGTCGCGATGATAAAACATTTTCTCGCCAGAGATTTACCGTCTTCATCCAGAATGGGACTATTAGGGTCAGGCAAAAGTCTTCTTGATTCGAGAAAATCAAAGCAGACTTTAACCTGCTCTTGTATATTGCCGCTTAAATCTATTACGACACCGATAAGGTCGCAATTGCGAAACGCATTGATTATACCCGATGGTGCAAAGTCCGCCGTTATCGGCGGTATATCGACTATCTCGATTTTTATGTCTTCGAATAGCGCTATTCCGGGCAGTGGAATGCTTGTCGTAAAAGGAAAGTCGGCCACATGTGCCTTTGCGTGAGTAGTGCCCGAAACAATTGCGCTTTTTCCGCTGTTGGGCAGTCCCAAAAGTGTCACTTGTCCAGCCCCGGTTTTGGGAATATGAAAAATATCAAAGCCGTGCGAAGCCTTTTTCTTTTTTTCGGCAGATTCCTTCAGAGCGCTCATTTTTTTTCGCAGGTCTGCCTGGATATGCTCTGTGCCTTTGTGCTTGGGGATGACTCTCATCATCTCCTGGAGCGCAAGAATTTTCTCCTCATCAGTGGTTGCTTCCCTGAACCACTTGTCAGCCTTTAAATAAGCTGGTGTCAGATTTGCAGGCATAGCATCTGAAATAAAAAATTAAAACTGTAAAATCCCGCACCTGAACGAACAGGTGCGGGATTATTTTTAATTATTCTGCAACTTTTGTTGCTACAAGATCGCCGACCTGGGAAGTTGAATATCCCATTTTGCCGGCCGCCATACTCTTCATCTTGTTGGCGGTTACGAATTTGACAGCGTCTTCGATTTTTTTCGCTGCTTTTTCTTCGCCCAGCGTCTCGAGCATCATTTGAGCCGCACAGATTGCCGCCAGCGGATTGATAACGCCCATGCCTGTATATTTCGGTGCGCTTCCGCCGATAGGCTCGAACATCGAAACGCCCTGTGGATTGAGGTTTCCGCCTGCCGCGATGCCCATTCCGCCCTGTGTTATCGCGCCGAGGTCGGTAATAATGTCGCCGAACATATTGCCGGTTACCAGCACGTCGAACCACTCAGGACTCTTAACCATCCACATACAGGTCGCGTCAACGTGATAATAATCTCTGCGGATATCGGGATAATATTTCTTTCCCATCTCGTGAAACGCTCTTTCCCAAAGGTCATAAATAAACGTAAGGACGTTTGTCTTGCCGACAAGAGCAAGTGTATTTTCCGGCCCGACGCCGCGAGCTTTTTTGCCGTATTTTTTCGTGTACTCAAAGGCGTACTTCAGGCATCTGTCAACCTGGAATCTGGTATAAACTGCCGATTGCACAGCAACTTCGTTAGGCGTACCTTTCATAGTAAAGCCGCCTGTGCCGGTATATGCGTCGCCGGTATTTTCACGGATGACAACATAGTCTATCTCTTTGGGCCCTTTGCCTTTCAACGGCGTCTCGACGCCGGGAAACAATCTTACAGGCCGAAGATTTATATACTGGTCAAGCTCAAAGCGGGCCTTGAGCAGAATCCCTTTTTCCAGAATGCCCGGCTTTACGTCCGGATGGCCGATAGCGCCAAGCAGAATCGCGTCGAACTTGCGCAGTTCTTCGACCGCGCTGTCCGGCAGAGTCTCGCCTGTTCTTTTGTATCTTTCGCCGCCGAAATCGAATTCAGTCAAATCGGCTTTAAACCCAATCTTCGCGGCAGCAGCCTTTAAAACCTTTACAGCCTCAGCCGTTACTTCCGGCCCTGTCCCGTCGCCGCCCATTACAGCAATCTTGTACGTCTTCATTTGTCCCTTTCCTTAATTTTTTTATTTTTATTTTTTTATATGTTCTAATAATCCGCCGTCGTTGATAATCTCAATCGCGAAATCCGGAAGCGGTTTAAACGTAAATTCTTTCTTCTGCGTTTTGTTTTTTATAACGCCTTTTTTGTAATCTATTTCAATTTCATCGCCATTGTTGATTTTTTCCGCGGCGTCCGCAAGTTCGATCGGGTAAAAACCGCAGTTGATGCAGTTGCGGTAGAAAATCCGCGCAAAGCTTTTTGCGATAACCGCGCCGACTTTTGCTCCCTGAAGAGCCCAGACAGCGTGTTCTCTGCTTGAACCGCAGCCGAAATCGTCGCCGGCAACTATACAATCGCCGGCTTTGCATTTTTTGACAAAATCCGTATCAAGGTCTTCCATACAATGCGTTGCCAATTCAGCCGTATTGTCCGTATTAAGATACCTTGCCGGTATTATCTCGTCCGTATTTATATGATCTCGTTTATATACATGTGCCTTTGACATTATTACCTCACATATACTTTCTTGGATCAACTAATTTTCCTTCGACTGCACTTGCCGCAGCAGTAGCCGGAGAAGCAAGATAGACTTCACTCTTTGGGCTTCCCATTCTGCCGACAAAGTTACGATTCGTTGTGCTTACGCATTTTTCGCCTGCGGCGAGTATTCCCATAAATCCGCCGAGACACGCCCCGCAGGTCGGTGCGGAAATTACGCATCCTGCCGCATAGAAGATATCGAACAATTTTTCATCCATCGCTTGTTTCCATATTTCAGGCGTTGCAGGTACGATAATCGTCCGTATCGCGACCTTTTTACCTTTCATTATCGCCGCGGCAATTCTTAAATCTTCAATTCTGCCGTTAGTGCAGCTTCCGATATAAGACTGGTCCATCTTCATTCCCGCGCACTGGCTTATCGGTTTTCCGCCGCTGGGCAGATGAGGCATTGCGACTATCGGCTCAAGCTTAGAACAATCTATTTCGATGGTCTGTTCGTACTTGGCATCCGCATCCGATTGATAAACTTTATATTGTTTTTTATCTTTCAGATGTTCATCGAGATATTTTTTCGTTATCTCGTCAAAGCCGATAATGCCGTTCTTAGCGCCCGCTTCGATTGCCATATTCGTAATGGTCATTCGCGCTTCCATCGACATCTCTTTAAGGGTCGGGCCTGTAAATTCCATCGCCTTATAAAGCGCACCGTCCGTGCCGATTTTTGCTATACAAGCTAAAATCACATCCTTGCTGTAAACGCCTTTTGAAAGTTTACCGTTAAGTACAAACTTCATCGATGCGGGAACTCTAAACCACAGTGTTCCCGTAGCGATAGCGGCCGCTAAATCTGTCGAGCCGATGCCCGTTGAAAATGCCGCAAATGCACCGTATGTGCACGTATGACTGTCGCCGCCGATAATTACTTCGCCGGGCCTGATATGCCCCTGTTCAGGAAGTAATGCGTGGCAAACGCCTGCCTTGCCGAGTGGGTAATAGAATTTTATTTTCTTTTCCCTTGCCCAGCTATCGAGTCTTTTGTGCAGTTCTGCGCTTTTGATATCTTTTGCCGGCTGAAAATGGTCTGGAGTAACGACAATTTTTTCAGTATCGAAAACCTTATCGATTCCTTTTTCCTTCAGCATCGAAATCGCCGCCGGCGTCGTTACATCGTGGCACATTATGCAGTCGATTTTCGCGTCGATTATATCGCCGGGTTCGACATTTTTTTTACCTGCCGCCGCGGCAAGTATCTTTTCTGTTATTGTCATTGACATAGTAAATCCTATTTTTCTGCTACCATTCTATTTATCGCATCGACATAAGCTTTCGCCGAGGCCTCGATAATATCGGTCGAGATGCCTCTGCCGGTAAATCTTACGCCGTTTTTATCGATTACTTTTACGTTCGCTTCGCCCAGGGCTTCTTTTCCGCCCGTAACGGCCTTTATCGTATAAAGGTCTAATTTCGGCGACTGCCCCGTTGCGATTCTTATTGCTTCATAAGCCGCATCGACCGGCCCGTCTCCGCAGGCCGCTGCCGTTGTCGGCGCATCTTTTCCTTTTGTTTTAATTTTTACGCTCGCTGTCGGCAGAGTTCCAGTTCCGCAGGCGACGTGAAGATACACAAGTTCGTACACATGTTCGATTGTTCTTCTTTCGTCGCCGACAAGAGCCGCGATATCTTCATCGAAGACTTCCGTCTTCTTGTCCGCGATATCAAGGAACCTTTGGTACAGCGGCTCAAGCTCTGCTTCCGATACTTTGTATCCGAGTTCAGCGAGCCGGTGTTTAAGCCCGTGTCTTCCGGTTCTTGCGGTAAGCACGACAACGCTTTTCGGCGAGCCGACATCTTCCGGCCGGATTATTTCATAAGTCAGCGGATTTTTCAGGAAACCGTCAACGTGAATTCCGCTGCTGTGCGCGAACGCGTTTGCTCCGATGATCGCCTTGTTCGGCGGAACAAGTATTCCGAGCATCTCGGAAACCATCCTGCTGGTTTTGTACAGCTCTTTTGTATTTATTTTTGTATCGAGCCCGAAGAAATCCTTTCGAGTTCTTATCGCCATCACAGATTCTTCGAGCGAAGCGTTGCCGGCACGTTCTCCGACGCCGTTAATGGTGCACTCGATTTGCCGTGCGCCGTTTCTTACTCCGGCTAGCGTATTTGCCACCGACATTCCAAGGTCATCGTGGCAATGCACGCTGATTATCGCTTTTCTGGCGTTCGGCACTCTCTTAAAAATATCAGCGATTAACTGTCCGAACTGTTCCGGTATCGAATATCCGGTCGTATCCGGAATATTTACCGTAGTAGCGCCGGCATCGATAACTGCTTCGATAACTTTATACAGATATTCTTTGTCGGCCCTGCCTGAATCTTCGCAGTAAAATTCGACATCATCCGTATATCGCTTCGCTCTTTTGACAGCCTTGATGCCCATATCCATCGCTTTTTCTTTTTTATCTTTAAGCGTCTTGCCGTACTTTTCATCTTTGAACTTGCTTGCGATATGGATATCGCTGATTCCAAGGCCGGTATGTATCCTTGCTTTCTTTGCTTTTTTCAGAGCCGCACCGGCAGAGTCGATATCTTTATCAACCGCCCTGGAAAGTCCGCAGATAGTCGGCCCGGCAACCTGCTGCGCTATCAACTGCACCGCCTCGAAATCCTGCGGAGAGGAAATCGGAAAGCCGGCCTCGATAACATCGACGCCGAGCCTGGCGAGCTGCATAGCCAGCTCAAGTTTTTCTCTGACACCGAGTCTGGTGCCGGCGGCCTGTTCGCCATCTCTTAATGTCGTATCAAAAACTATCACTTTTTCTTCAGTAGACATAACTTGTCTCCTTTTATCATTCTGAAACAGAAATTATGCAATAAATAGGCTTTAATTTCTACTACAAACAAAAACAATATGGGGGATTTTGGAAAGGAATTTTTTGCGCCTACTGGCGCAATAGGAGAGCCAGCAGATTAATAATTGCTGAATTGAAAGCGACCTTATTTGTCTGTTTATTCATAGACTTACAATTATATAACTAAATTTAATAGAATACAATTAGAAAAACCGATTTTTTCCGTTTTTTTGCCTATTTCTTGACTTTTTCGTGCGTACTTATTACTATGTTTCGGCTTTTAAACGATTTAAGGAGTTAATACACGTGGCAAAAAATGTAGCAATCGCCGGAGTTACCGGTGCCGTAGGGCAGGAATTTATTAAAATCCTCGAGCAGCGGGATTTCCCTGTCAAGTCCATAAAGATGCTTGCTTCCGCACGTTCTGTCGGCAAAACACAAAAATTCAAAGGCAAAGATTACCCCGTTGAAGAATTGACCGAGAGCAGTTTCACTGGCGTTGAGATTGCCCTTTTCAGCGCAGGCGCCGCACGCAGCAGGCAATTCGCCTCCGCCGCGGTAAAGGCAGGCGCTGTAGTTATTGATAATTCCAGTGCGTTCAGAATGGACCCCGATATTCCGCTTGTCGTTCCGGAAGTCAATCCTGAAGACATAAAAAAACACAACGGCATAATCGCCAACCCGAACTGCTCGACGATAATCGCCAACGTTCCGATTTGGCCGCTGCACAAAGCCAACCCTATTAAAAGAATGGTTGTCAGCACCTATCAGGCCGTCAGCGGCGCCGGCCAGGCCGGCATGACCGAGCTTTTCAATCAGGCAAGGGAAATTCTCGACGGCAAAAATCCGACTATGAAAAAATTCAAATACCAGATTGCCTTTAACATCTTCAGTCACGATTCAGCTATCGGCCCCAACGGCTATAACGAGGAAGAGATAAAGATGGTTAAAGAGACAAGGAAGATTTTTCATTGTCCCGATATGGCGATTACCTGTACCTGCATAAGAATACCGGTTCCGCGTTGTCATTGCGAAAGCATCAACCTTGAGTTCAAGGACTCGATGACGCCTGACGAAGTTCGCAAATTGCTCGAGCACGCCCCGGGCGTATCACTGATAGACGACCGGGCAAACAACCGTTTCCCGATGCCGATTGACGCTGCCGACAATGACGATGTTTATGTCGGCAGAATCCGTCAGGACGAATCCCTGCCGGACAACAAGGGCATTAACCTGTGGGTCTCCGGCGACCAGATTCGCAAAGGCGCGGCTCTAAACGCTATTCAAATAGCAGAGAAACTTCTCTAAGGAATGTCATTGCGAGCGCAGCGAAGCAATCTCAATCTTTAGAGTTCTTCTATTGTTTGCATATTAGTGTTTCTACGATTACAATGGGCCCTGAAATTCAGGGCCTTTTTATTTATGACGGAAAGAAATATAAAACTCGTTATCCAATACGACGGCAGCAGATATTCCGGCTGGCAGAAACAGCCTGACAAAAAAACCATTGAGGACGAGATAAGAACAGCGATTGAAAACCTCATCTGCTGCGATAATATTGAAGTCAATGGCTCAAGCCGAACCGACGCAGGCGTAAGCGCTCTCGGCCAGGTCGCCAATGTAAAACTCGATACCCCGATTCCCACCAACCGTCTCGCCAAAGCGATAAGCCAGTATCTTCCTCCCCAGATTGTTATTGTCGAAGCGGTCGATGTGCCGGACGAATTTGACGCAATCAGGAATACCAAAAGCAAACTCTACCGTTATTCGATTTATACCGGCAGGACCCGTCCCGTTATGCAGGTAAATCACTGCTGGCACAGGCCGGGACAGTTGGATGTCGAACTGATGCGCCAGGCGGCGAAAAAATTCGTCGGCGAAAAGGATTTCAAATCCTTTGCGACTGCCGGCGATAAGCGTTCAAGCTCGGTCAGGACGATTTTGCACTGCGATTGTGTTCAGGACGACCAATGGATATATATAGATGTCGAAGCGGACGGTTTTTTATATAATATGGTAAGAAATATTGTCGGCACTCTCGTTGAAATCGGCCGAGGCCATTGGCCGCCGGACAAAATAGAAAAAATTATCGAAGCCAAAACCCGCACTGCCGCCGGCCCTATCGCCCCGGCTCAGGGACTTTGTTTAATGTGGATTAAATATTGATTGAAGAATAAAATGACGAAGCGTATTATCTGGAAATCATATAAACAGTAGTTAGATGATTTATGCTAAACAAAGATAAGGAAATAAAATACAAAACAATTAAATTAAAACCTAAACACAGAGGATAAAAAATGGAATTAGCAACATTTATTGTTTCAATTATCAGTTTAATAATTATGCCATTAATTTTGATTTATTTAAATTCAAGGACTTCAAAAGTATTGGAAGAAAATAAAATAAAAACCGAATACAAAGTACAAACTTACAAAAAGATATTTGAAATATTTAATGCAGTATTAACAAAAACAAAAAGCAATATGTGGGACGCAAAATTAAGGATTGACTTGGTAACTGATTTAATAAAGTATGCGCCTGATGAAATAGTAAAAAAATATTTAGAATTTTGGGAGAAGGCAAAATCTGGTGATCCGTCAAAAGCAGATTTAAATATAATATATCAAGATATACTGCTGCTTATAAGAAAAGATTTAGGCTATAAAAAGACAAAAATAACTAAAGAAGAAATTATAAAGATGTTATTAAGTGAAAATATATAAATAAGAAAGAGCTTTAATAACTATTCCAACCTGACATCGCAGACAAGCCGCTCGCAGGTTAAATCAATGTTAGAAAGTCAGAATGAGCAACAACCGCACAGTGAATATGAATATAGTTCAAGGTTCTCTTGAAGAATGTCATTACAATCTCCTTCTTGCAAAAAACCTCGGATATGGGGATAATAAAGCATTATTATTGCTGATTATATTCTAGCCAATGAAGATCGTTCACATAATAACTCGTTTAATTCTCGGCGGCGCACAAGAGAACACCCTTATCACTTGTAAGGGCCTTGCCGCCCGCGGCCACGATGTAACTTTAATCACAGGCCCTGCTCTCGGCCCTGAAGGCGAACTTTTCGAGCAAACTAAAAACCAAAAATTCAAAACTATTGTAATAGATTCATTACGCCGTCAGATAAACCCGATTTACGATATCCCCGCATATAACCAGATAAAGAAGCTGCTGGAAGAAATCCGCCCGGACATTGTTCATACACATTCAGCCAAAGCAGGAATATTAGGGCGCTTTGCTGCTTATAGTTTAGAAAATCGCCCTAAAATCGTTCATTCCGTCCATGGCCTTTCTTTTCACGAATACCAGAACCAGTTGCTGAACAAGTTTTATATCGCAGTTGAAAGAGCCGCTGCAAAAAAAACAGATGCTTTTATTTGTGTCGCTGACGCGATGACGCAAAAATCTCTTGCCGCCGGAATTGGCAGGGCCGACCAATATACAACCGCCTATTCTGCCATTGAGGAAGAACAATTTTTAAATCCGATTACAATTCAGGCGCGAAACGATTTCCGCAAAAAATATAATATTCCCCAAAATGCGGTTGTCCTTGTAACAATCGCAAGACTGTTTCATTTAAAAGGGCATAAATACATAATTGAATCGGCCAAAGAACTTGCGAAACGATTTGATAACTGCATTTGGCTCTTTGTCGGCGACGGGATTTTGAAAGACCAGCTTCAAAACCAGATTGCCTCTTGCGGACTAACTGATAAATTCAGATTCACCGGCCTTTTGCCCGTCGAGCAAATGCCGCTTGTACTTCAATCGTCGGATATTCTTGTTCATTGTTCGCTGCGCGAAGGTTTGGCAAGAGTTCTGCCGCAGACGCTTATTTGCGGCAAACCCGCGATAAGTTTCGATATCGATGGCGCCGGCGAAGTTGTAACTCCTGACACCGGCAGGCTCATCGAGCCTGAAAATGTAGAGCAGTTGACGGATTCTTGTGCGGAATTGATTGCAAATGAAACCTTGCGGATAAAACTTGGCAAAAATGGCAGAGAATTTGTCAAAGAAAAATTCTCGCCAAAGACTATGGTCGATAAAATCGAAGAGGTTTACAAAAAATTACTATGAAAAGTTACAAAAAGGAATTATTTTTTAATACACCGACAAGGCGCCAATTCGTTAATATCACATCTCAAGTTGAAGATTGTCTCTCTGAAAGCGGCATAAAAGAAGGCCTCTGTCTTGTCAATGCGATGCATATAACGGCAAGCGTCTTTATTAATGATGACGAGCAAGGCCTTCATCAGGATTTTGAAACTTGGCTTGAAAAACTCGCCCCCGAAAAACCGTATTCGCAATATCATCACAACGGCGCCGAAGACAACGCCGATGCGCATTTAAAAAGAACCATTATGGGCAGAGAAGTTGTTATTGCTGTGACAGACGGCAAACTCGATTTCGGCCCATGGGAGCAGATTTTCTACGGCGAATTCGACGGCAAACGCAAAAAACGCCTTTTGGTTAAAATCATCGGCGAGTAAACACAAACGGTTTTCAGGAATTTTTTTCCGCGATATCGCCGGCAATTGGCAGCTTAAACTTTTCGCCCTGATAAGCCTTGACCATGAGCAATATCCAAAGAACCAGAGCTACTAAGCCTACAAGAGGATAAAGCAAAGTAAAAACAGGAAGGAAAAAGTATAAGTGTATCACGATAAATATTCTCACAAAAATCCCTATCACAATCTGCAATACGAACAACGCGCCAAAAACAATAATTGACTGCATAGCGTGAAAGCGGACGAATTTATTTTCCTTCTCGATGAGAAAGAAAATAAGGCCGGTAATCGGTCCCAATACATAACTCAGCAGCGCCGCGACGTTGGCCTGCATACCTGTTGAAGTCTTGCCTAAATCATTTGGTTCCATAAGCACTCCTTTATAGTTTAGTTTTTCGGCACAATATTAAAATTTAAAGCTTTCTTTGTTTCCGCTCCGGTGGAATCGGCTACTGAAAACTCAACTTTATAGCTTCCATCCTTTTGATAAACATGATTAATAGTTTTGGAAACTTTTCCCTGTCCCGACTCGCTTTTGCTGCCGTCGCCGAAAGAAAGCGTCCAGTTTCCGATTGGATACGAACCTTCATCCGCCTTTATCGTAAAGTTATATCCTCGCGTACCGCCTGTTACCGTGCTCTTGGACAAACTGATGTCCGGCGGGTCGACAGTAACCGTAATATCGCTGCTTACCGGCAGCGGCAAAGAATACGCTCCGCTTTCTTTAATGGATGCCGTTGCGCTAATCGTAAATTTGCCGGCCTGTTTGTAAGTATGCTTAAGAGAAGTATCCGCAGCGGCCTTGTCCACGCTCCCATCGCCCCATACTATATTGCAGTCAGCCGCAAGTTTCTTGGCCTTGAGAGTCTGCACTGCCGTTTTAAGAGATATTTCCTTATTCACATAGGCCTTTGTCGGCTTGCCGACAAATTTAAGCAGTGTTTTTTCTTCCTGCTGCCCCTGACCCGTCTGGTTTGACGAACTTGTTGTTCCGGTTTGATTTGTTTGAGTTGTGTTGGTTTGCGTTTGCTGCGGCTGCGTTCCTCCGCTTGAGGTAGTTTGGGTAGTAGCCTGTAACGAAGCAGTAGCCGGCAGCGTAAGAATACTGTTATCCGAAGCACGCGCGGTCAAACTGGCCTGTCTCGCCGTTGCGGAAGTGTAATTGGAAAGCGTATAGGTAGTTGTGTCTATGCTTGTAATTTCAATAGGTGCCCCTGTGCCGATGGTAATGGTATATTTTCCGAAATTTTCGGAATATGGATATTTCTTCCACGTAAACGTAACTGTGGAAGCCGCCTGCACAGCCTTGAAGTCCCAGAGGCTTTCGCCGAAGAGCGTAAATTCGCTGACGGCGCTTTCGCCGGCGTTATTCCATTTGTCTTTTGTCTTAACTTTAATTTTATAGACGCCCGCTTTCATCGCGGCTCCCTGAACAACTGCCGTATGGTCTGACACACCGCTTCCCTGCGAATACATACCCGCCTTCCATGGAGTCGTGGTAATCTGACCTTGCGGGCTCTGACACTCTACGCCGCTGTTTCCATTTTCATCGTCAAGTTTAAAGTTTACCTGGAGATTGTGTTGGCCGACCTGTGAAATTTTTATCTGAGACGGCACAGGCGGCTTTTTGTCCGCAGGACATATGATAGTTGCATTGCGTATCGAAGCGCTGGTAATCGAAACAAAATCCTGCGTCGGCAAAATATTTGCCGTATTTGTTGCCGGCGGAGTAACAGCAATTGTAAAGGTATGTTCGTTGTCATCATTGAAAGTTCCCGCTTTCGTCGCTTTGCCTTGAAGGTCTGTGGTAAGCGTAGCGATTGTCGCGTCGCCTTCCTTAACCAGGACCGTTGCGTTCTTGACCGCCTGATTTGCCTGATTTTTAACGACGATGTTCAAAGTGTAATCGCGCGGAACCATTGTTACCAGCAATCCTATAAATCGCCCGCACGAACTTACAGTGGCGTTGGCCGTTGTCGTTTTATATCCGTCTTTGGTAACTGTAAATGTGTAAGAACCGGGGTTTAATCCTGAATCGATAACCCATGAGCCGTTGGCGGCTGTTTGCACGCTTACAGAAGCGCCCGCGGAATTTTTGCCGGAAACGGTTGCGCCTGCAATGCCGCTGCCGGTACTTTGGTTGGCCAGAATAAAGCCTTTCTTGGGCGCAATCTTATTAATATTAATCACTACTTCCGGCAAAGCGCCCTGGGCGTTGGCGGCAACATTGAGTTGCGCCGAGCCGGGTTCATAGCAGGCGTTGCCCTGCACTTCGAAGGTATAACTTGTTCCGCGTTCGAGCACAACGTCGTTGCTGACGCCGCTTTGACCTGTGCTGACCGATATACCAAAATCTACATCGGTATCTTTCTTTATGATTACCGGCATATCGGGAATGGCTTTATTTCCTTCTGAAGGAGAATGCACGGAAATTTTAACAGTCGGAGGCGGCATACCCGGCAGAGTTGTGATGTTGCCTGTATAGCCTACTTTATCCTGCGGATTCGCCGTCTCGTCGTTGTTCACAAACGTCCACGAGCGGATATTGTAATAATATTTCGTGCTCGGCTCTAATCCCGCAAGTCTTATCCCGTGGCTGGTCTCAAATTGTCGCGGGCCTTCGCGAGTTATCCAGCCCTGCGTAACGACATCGCCGATTTTTTTCACTGCCATAACATAATTAAGCGAAAGGTCCGGAGATGGAGAAAACATCACTTCGGTGGAAGCGAGCACATTTGTTGCCCAGGAAAAATCAATATAATCGGAACCTGCCGTCGCGCTCGGATTGCTCAGGGTAAGCGTATTGCAGGTAGCCGATTCGTTCCTTTCCGGACAGGCGCCTGCGGCAGTAGTCGCGGTTACTTCCCCGCCGGGAACTGCCTGGCCGCCCTGGTTAAGACAATCGACCGTAAAACGATACGTCGTTCCCCGCTGGAGATTCGGCACAATTACATTATGCGCAGTTTTAAAAGAGCTTTCAGCCACAGTTGTCGCGAGTGTACCGCCGTCAAAAGCCTTGACTGTGCCTTTGAGCGGCACCGATGGACTTGCCCAATTAACAGATACAGATGTGCATCCCGGATGAGCGCGCAGGCCTTGCACTAACGCGTCAGATTGCAGGATTGGGATTTCAATTTTAAATGCATCACCAGATGTGTCTTTTACCGCGGTAGTATATGTAACTGTCTTTTCCA
Organism: uncultured Planctomycetota bacterium; assembly: GCA_903847315.1. GTDB lineage: Bacteria > Planctomycetota > Phycisphaerae > Sedimentisphaerales > UBA12454 > UBA12454. The sequence goes on along the minus strand of CAINDG010000018.1, from coordinate 50,015 downwards.
CATTATCTAAATTCAGCGGTATTACCGATATCTGAACGCTTGCCGTCAGGCCTTGTACTAATCTGAATTCGTATGCTATATCCTGAACTTCGACAGTCAGTTTATCGCCTTCGGAAATAAATGGAGTAATATCGCGGAACGTTATTGTTTGCTGTTGATTCATCTTGTCGAAATACAGCGTGTACAATCCGCTGCCTTTTCCGCCGGGAATGTAAACGCGGACATTTGCGCGCAATCTCACTCCCTCCAGTTTAAAATACGGGTCTCCTTTTAACGTCAGTGTCGGAGCGTCATACAAAACCGACAGCGCTTTTTCCGTATAATCCTGCAGTTTCTTAAGCGCCTCGGAATCCGAGCAGTAATTGGCGACCTTAATCAATCGCACAGCGTTAGTCCTTGCGCTCTCGGGAATTTTCCCTAATACATCCGGCGCCAAATCTTCAACTTTATATTTTGAAATTTCAACGGTGATTAAATCTCGCTCATTATGATATGAATCCGTTTTGCCCAGCGGAAGTGCGTTTTGAGTTGAAGTATTGACGCCGATATTGCTGACGGCGCTGGCGATAGAATCGCCGACTTTTGGAATTTTCGCGACTAATTCCCAGAAATCGTATGGCACGTCAAACCACGGCAAATCAATTGGGCAGCCGGCCACTCCCACAAATCCGAGTTGTATTTTATTGGGAAGCGAAATACCGAACGCCGACTGAAAGGTATTGTATCCTGCGCCGGCCGGTTCAGCTTTGACTCCCAAAACAAAATCCTGCCCTGAACGCACAGCATCTGCGTCATAGCTGAAGGTAAATTTTATCGGCGTCTTTATGGTAATTGTTCCGTCGGAAATCAAAAACCCCATCTTGAAGCGAAATCCCGTCTGGACTGGCGGAAGCCACGGCGACCATTGCGTTTCAGGAACGGGTTTGCCCTGAAAGCTCCATTCGATCGGACCGTACTCGTGCGAAACTTCCACAGCCCGGCAAAAAGCGCCGCCTATAAAAATACTGATGAGGATAAAAACGCCCAGGGACTTTGTTTGGTTTTCCATAACCATCTCCTTTTTATTACATTAACCGGTCGTATTTCGAGCCGAGCTTATAAGACTCCACTACTATCTGCTGCTTTTTAGTATCCACATTTATAACCAGCGAATATGACCCATGGGAAGTATTTTTAAATAAAGACATAGCTGCCCCTCCGCTCCATATAGTCGGCTTTGCCCCCAGTCTTGGGCTTAATCCGAAACCGGTGCTATGCAGCGTCGTATGCAGCTCCACGCCGTCTTGTGGAACCATAAGCCGCTTTACCACGTATGTAATACTGTTTTCAACGACTTCGCCATCTAATTTTGTTTCTGCCGATTTTGATTCAGCGATAAATTTCGCGTCCCCAAAAACTTTTTTCAGCACCGGCGATATAACGCTGTCCAAATTTTTTGTTGTATCGCTGGCAGGTGACTGTTCGGCCGCGCTGTAAAACGCCGGATTATCGGAGATATCTTTTATCGTCGTCTGATGCTGACCGCTCGCTTTTTTCGACGATTGACTCTGCTGTGGTTGCATTTTTGCCAATTGGGATTGGTCGGCTGTCTTTGTCGGCTCATCGCCTTCTTTTCCTTCTTTTTTTCCGCAGCCGCCGCAGAGTACTGCCGCGATACAAACCGCGATAATAACAGAAATCAGCTTGTGCATACAGTCTCCTTAAAAATTTTTGCCGGTTTTTATATTATTGTACGATTCAAAACACCGAACCAGTGTTCGTAAGCGTCTTTGTATTGCGGAGCAAGTTTCTTGTCAGGCTCGATTTTTCTTGTGCTCTTCAGTCCCGCGAAAGCCTCCGAGAAATCCTTATAGAAACCAAGTCCGATTCCCGCCCCTCTCGCCGCTCCCGCCGAGCCGTCGGTATTATAAAGTTCAACCACCGCGTCCGTAACGCACGCGAATGCCTGACCGAACAGCGGACTCAAAAACATATTCGCATCTCCCGCCCGCACCTTGCTGACCTTAACGCCGATATCGTGCATTATTTTTAAGCCGTAGTTCAGCGCAAAGACAATGCCTTCCTGCCCCGCCCGCAGTAAATGCTGTTTTGTATGCGTATTGAATCTCAATCCGCTGATTTGCGCGCCGACATCTTTATTCTCAAGCATCCTTTCAGCCCCATTACCGAAAGGCAGTATCGCCAGCCCCTCGCTGCCGATTGGCGCCTTTTGAGCAAGTTCGTTCATCTCGTGATAATCGATATTGCCCGCGACATTCTTTCGCAGCCAGCTGTTCAGGATTCCCGTTCCATTTACGCACAGCATTACTCCGTATCGCGGGCGTTGCTCGCTGTAATTTACGTGTACAAAACTATTGATGCGCGATTTAGCGTCGAAAGATGCCTTATCTGTAATGCCGTAAACGACGCCGCTGGTTCCTGCCGTCGCTGCGATTTCGCCGGGATTAAGAACATTCAGCGAAAGTGCATTGTTCGGCTGGTCGCCCGCGCGATATGTAATTTTTGTCCCCGCTTTCAAACCTAATTCGCTGGCGGCTTTTATTGTCAGTTCACCCTGCTCGGAAAAACTCGGCACAACGTCAGCGTAAAAATCTTTCTCGAACCCGAAATAGTCCAGCATAATATCCGCCAGCCCGCCCTTGTTGTAATCCCATAGAATATGTTCGGATAGTCCCGATGGCGTAGTTGCGATTCTGTCGGTCATTTTCATCGCGATATATTCGCCGGGCAGAATCACCTTGAATATTTTTTTATAAATCTCCGGCTGATTGTCTTTCACCCATTTAAGTCTCGTCGCCGTAAAATTCCCCGGCAGATTTAAAAGCGTTTGCAGGCATTTCTTCGCCCCGATTTCCTTCGCCGCTTTTTCCCCGATTGCCACCGCTCTGCTGTCGCACCAGATAATCGCGTCTCTTAGCAGTTGTTTATTTTTATCAATCAGCACAAGCCCGTGCATTTGATACGAAATGCCGATAGCCTTTATATCCGCCGGATTGACTTTTGAAGCCGCCAGTATTTCCGCCGTCGCCTTCTTTAAATTTTCCCACCATACCTGAGGATTTTGCTCCGCCCAGCCGGTTTTCGGCGCGTTTATTTCAAGTTCTTTTTCAGGACTCGCCGCCGAGGCAGCCGTCTTTCCGCTCTGTGCTTCGAGAAGTGACGCTTTTATTGAAGAACTGCCGACGTCATAACCGAGAAAAAACATTTTTCATTCCTTTTGAAGGTTCTTAATTATACTTTCTCGCCGGCAAAGGTCAATCCCGCTCCCAAAGGCGCAAAAAAAATCCGCTGTTGTACAGCGGATTTTCCCCTCATCTCAAATTAACGCAAAAAAGAAAGTTTATTTTTTCCGCCCGCCGGCCTTAACAAGCTGCTGGTATTTCCGTTTCCTGCGGTTGATGGTTCTTACAGGTTCGCTGACAGGCTTCCCGCTCGTAGCCGATTCAACCGCCTCTGCAGGCGTGGCCGCGTAAAGGTCTGCCCCTATTTCTTCCCAAAGCCCCTCAGCTCTGCCGAACACTCCGCCGCATAGCATTATTTTCATATTCGGCCAGGCGTTTATCTCTCGTATCCTGTCTATTATATTGCGGACGGAAGGCGTTTCCGTCGGGTCTGTCCCGTAGATTATCAGCACATCCGGACAGAATTCATGTATATATTCCAGAATATCGTCGTTGCTCAGTCCCCCTCCGGTAAATCTCACATTCCAGCCCGCGCTCTCAAACATATCCGAAATCATCTGCCCGCCAAGCTCGCTTATTTCCTTAATCGAACTGCACACGACAACTTTTTTCTCACACTGCGCCTGTTTGGGCAGCTTGTTCTGAAGCTGGTCGATAATCGTACGATTTATCCTCGTCGCCAGATGCTCCTGAACGGATGTTATCTTCTCCGCCCGAAAGAGCTTATCAATCTCGAGCATCATCGGCCAAATAACATCGCTGTAAACTCCGACAATGGATGCGTTATTATTATGCAGAACATCCTCGATAACATCCCGGCAGCTTCTGCGGTCGCCTATAAGTAACGCTTCCAGATAACGCTTCAGAAAAATTTCATCCAACATACCAGTATCTCCAAATCAAAGTTTCATAAATTGCAGTATGCACTTTTTAAATCGCAAACTCATTCTGAACCGAAAACTTGTCCTGAGCCGGGTCGAAGGATTACCCAAATTAAACTCTAATATGCCCCAATTTACCTTAACATCTGCGTAATCCGTGTAATCCGTGGTTTAGTTCCCACTTTTCCCTGTTAACTTGTTAAGTTAGGCAAGATATATAATGTATCGGGGTAGTGCTTTCAATTTCTTTAGTCAAAATAGGTAAAATTGCAAAAAGAAGTAAACATTTTTTGGTGATATGATGCAATACGTATTTTTTTTTAAAAAACACAGTTTTCCCTTGAATTCTGTTAAAAATATGGTATAATACCTATAAAATTAACCAATTATCTAATAGTTTAGTGGCGGACAAGCACCGCAACCGATTAACGCTTTCCTTATTTCCTTACATCTTACTTCCTTACTTCATTCCCGGAGTCCTATTATGCCAACTAAATGTAAAATTAATTATTTGATGTTTAAAATACGTGGCCGGATAGTCAAAGTCGACCCGGACATTTTCTATAAAATCATAAATCCTCGGCACGAACAGCCGTACAGAAAATACAATGGCAGCATTACTTCGATGCGTATTACCAGCGAAGGTTATCCGGTAATTGTCTTTGGCAAGCCCCCCAGCCGTCATCTTTTGCTTTCTCGTTTTGTTATGAATGCCCAGCAAGGCCAGATAGTTGACCATATAAACAGGAACCCCTTGGACAATCGCAGATGTAATCTTCGAATCGTAAATAAAAGGCAAAATAGTCTTAACAAAAAATGTAAAAACTCCTCTGGTTTTATCGGCGTTTGCATCAAGCACAAAAAAGGAAGATGTTATTGCGCTGCAAAGTTCCAAGCCGCCGATGGTAAGGAACTTTCGTTTCAATTGCCTGACAACCCTGAAAATCGGATTATCGCCGCCTTTGCGCGTGATAGATTTGTTTTACAGGCGGGCGAGGAGGATTACGCACCTTTGAATTTCCCGTGTTTTAAGAATGAGCCGTTCAGGAGTTTCTTATTGCAGGAGAATTTGCGAAAATACAAAAAACGCAATATTTAGACACGAAAAGACACGAATTTTAATTATTTGCTTTAAGCAGTTTTGTCAGCCAGCCTTTTTCTTCAAGAACCTTCCATGCAATTCGTATATGTTCTTCCTGAAACATTCGTTTTCGATCATTCCAAGCATAGGTTTTTTCGATAGCTTCATCTACAGTTGTTGCGTTTTCTCGAGTAGTTACCCAATGCACCGTAGATAATAATTCCATGCCAAACGGAGTTTCGAATCCTTTGATCAAATTTACAACACGTTCAAATCGTTCTTGAGTTTCTGTATTATTCTTCAGAGAAAGGTTGGCTTGTTTAGCAACTTCAGGCAGTAATTCAATTTGTATGTCTGGTCTGTCTTCCCCATCCGCAAAACCACGAATGAAATGTCCTTCGATAACATTAAGAACATGTCGCAGATTCTGAGCATAGGGACCATAAGGAGCTTTAGAATATTTCAGCTTGAGTTTTTCACCGGCCTCCTGCATAAAATACATAAGTTTGTGTATTTCGAGTAAGCTTATAAAAGGATCCATTACTGCTTCCAGGTAGCGATTCATTAACCCTAATAATGCCGCTCGTCCGATAGTCATCTTCGGCAATTTCTTTTCTTTGACCATAACTTCGGCCTCTGGCGCACCAGCAGGCTCATAAAGCAATACTTGCACTTGAGGCAAAGCTTCAAATGTTTTTTCGATCATCGCTTTAACTTTTTGCCAATTCAAACCACCAAGACCACACCCCAATGGAGGAATTGCAATAGATCTAATATTGCGTTTGCTAACTTCTTCTATTAATGCTTTAAGCCCGGACTCTATATCTTCAATTTTACTCTTACCTTTCCAATGCCTTTTTGTAGGGAAATTAATCACGTATCTTGGATTTTCAAAGCGATTCAAATCACAAACTAACATCTTTCCCGGATGGAGTTGCTTTTTATCGCAAGCGGATTCATATACCTTGAAATTATCAGGGAAAGCTTTTCGAAATTGCAGAGCAATTCCTCTACCCATTATGCCCATGCAATTAACGGTGTTAACAAGGGCTTCAGTATCAGCTTTAAGTATATCGCCTTTTATTAGCTTTAACATAATTTTAGTCCTTGTTGCTTAATAATACCATGTTCCTTCAACGGTTACAAGTATTCTTACATTTCCCAATTTTTGAATAACTTGGTCTCTGACTCTGCTATTGCATACTCCTATCTTTTCTATAAGGTTCAAAGGAAATGACTCGTACGTCAAAAACTCTGCCTGTTTACCCTCTTTAATAAGCATATCACGAAAAACGGTTGATTCCACTGCTGGCCAATTAATTTTATCAAGATCGTCAACGCTTTTATAAAATTTCGCTAAATATCCACCTGCATTTCTGTCTGAAAAAGCCCAACGAACGTTGTTGTTCTCTGCCCAACGAATTGCGGCTTTTAAATCTACTTCCAGATGTAAAATAGGCTCCTGTCCACCATGATAAGTAATATCTGGATGATTACCTTTATGTAGAATAAATAACATTATCGAGCGAGAGCAAAAGTAAAATGGGACATATTGGCCTACTGTTGTATTGAGATGACAATCAACTGGCAGAACAAGTCTTCGTCTCTTAATCTCTGACATTCCTATAATTTCACATGGCATTCCACGTTCAATCCGTTTAGCATCCGACCACAATACTTTGTCCCTTAAGATATTGTCAAAATTATCAATATGGGTAATATGATATATCTTGGGATTAGCTGGTACCGTTGTCATATATAATTAAACATCCTGCTTAAAAAATTAAGGACAATCACCTATTTTCTTTTTTATTGTGGCTTGCAGTTGCTTCTCAAATATTTTCACAAATTATAGCGTAAAAAATTTGTCAGGCAAGGCGTAAAAATAGATAAACGTTCCATATTATTCATTAACTCAATCCGCTCCTCCAAGTATGGCGTCTATCCGAAGTTGAGCCATTTTCAAGGTGATTATTGAAACTATCCAAGCAAAGGTAATGGCCAGATAAACGGTTCCAATTAGTAACTTAGTGAGCGATTGAGGTGTTACGAGAAACACAAAAGCCGTAGCTGCTCCTATTAGACATAGAAGAATGGGAATATACCCATAATATCTTAAAAGAGGGTAATCAGGCCACTTGTAAAATCCTTTTTGTTTTGCGTATTTTGGATGGAGAAGGGAATGCAAAGTCCCCGCTCCAAAGGCCAATCCGCCTAAAGGCAATCCAACTAAGACGCAGTACATTTTCCATCCCTGTGTGAATAGGTCGCCAATTTTTATAACGAATTGAGGAAACAACAAAGCAAGACCTATGGCAAATAATATTGCGGCAAGCTCTATCAAAATGGCAATCAATATTTGTTTAATCGTGTAAATCTTTCCCATGCCCCATATATCTCTGTTTAGAGATATCCTCAAAGAGTCCTTTCGCTATGTCGTAAAGTTGCTCAGGATCAGGTTTTGCATCATATTTGAAGCTTTTGATTACATCTGATGTTCGTATAGTTATTATACGCTTTCCATCGTGCCCTTCGACTTTCGCCTTACCATAACCATCAGCGGCCATTAATATCACAGCATCCCCAATTGGAATCTCTTGCAAGGGCAAGAGTTCTTCTGCTAGTTTTTCCTGGGTAACGCCTTTTAAAATTTCTAAAAGATTGCTTTTGATGCGGCCGTCTCGGCCGGCCTGCTCTTTCAAAGATAATTCTTGAAGTTCCCTTTCCTTAAGATATTTGCGCAAGCTATCCCATAGTCGGCCAAAAAGAGGGTTTGGTGGATGAACCGATGCATCCAACTTACTTATGCGTTTGACTGTTTTGAGTTTTCGAATAAATTGGAGATACTCTGCAATTGATTCGATTTGACATTCCGCAAAAAACTTCCCAAAGGTCTCTGAAACGATCTTACTAAAATTCTGAACAAATGCCTTCTGCTCGATTTTATTCCATACATGCTGATATGCAATTCCTGAACATTCTGGTATGTACACAAAAGGACTTGACGCAATAAGTTGGTGATCAACTTCTACATTTCGGCTTTCATGTTGCTTCTCGTCAACCTGTTCCACATCGCCACTGGGGACATACTTTGCCAGTTCAGCATAAACAAATTTGATATTATTTTTTTCTTTGAAAGCCTTATGATTTATGAAAGTCCAAAGATAATCTCTTGCTTCCACTTTAGATGGAGAGGAAAGTGCCTGTAAAAACTTTTCGCTTGTTAAATTTATCTTTGATATCCTGCCGAGATAATAAGTAGCTTGTTTAGGCATTGTATCTCCTTTTTATAACAATTTTCGATCCTCAGTTGTTTCCTCAAGGAATCAGGGTAATTATAGTGGGGGAAAGGGGGAAAAGGCAAAGGGAAAACCTCCGGAATTATTGTTGTCGTAACGATAATTTCGGGTTATTACGCAATCTTCATTGCTATAACCGATCCTACAGTTGTAATCCAAGGTATATACCCCATTATCTTATCTGATTTTTCTAAGTTATGTCTGGCACAAAGAAGTTTAACGTTTTTGGCCGTAATACTACTGCCGCCTTTTGAATAGGGCACATCGTGGTCAAAATGAAGATTATCTTTTTTGCCGCAAATAACACATTTACCTTGGTCGCGCTTCCAGACCTCAACTTTAACGTGTGTTGGAATTGCACGAGTTACTTTAAGAAATGGTTCACTCTTAAAAAGAGCTTTTGCAGGTCTTAAGAAAAACCTGCAAACTTTTCGGCCGTCATCGGATAAAACTTTAGCGTCAATCAGTTCATATTTTCCTCTATCGCACCATATGCCCGATGAGATTTTTTCATATACTTGAACTAATTCAGGTTTTCGTTTTTTCTCTTTGTAGTCAGTGGCAGCTTGGGAAAATTTTCCGTTTTCGGTCAAAGTACCAGCGGCCGTCTTAAGTGGTTGGTCTTTCTTTTTAGGGTCGATGCCTGCCTGTCTTGGCTCATCGTGACCCTCATATTCGAGTAGGCCGGTGTCTGGATGCCAGCGGTCTTTATATGGGGCGCCGCGCCTTACGCTCATTAGGATTATTGAGTACCCGTGTTTGATTCAGAAATTCATCCCCCGCTGGAGCATAATATCTTCTCGTCTTACGATATCTGAATAAGAAATTATGCTTTTATACGCCATTTATAAAATCCTTTAATAACAATATTATAACAAAAAAAAGAAAGAAAAGAAGGGAAATAAAACCACACTAAACGAACCTAACCGCAAAAATTAGTATTGTCTGAAATATAAATCACAGTTATTATTCGTCTATGGATAATGTAATTTACAGGGAAATGAATCAGCACGGTGCCAACTGGGGCAAATTGCATAACGGCTATTTCGCCGATGCACAAGTCGCTTCGCCGTTCATTGAAAAAATAAAATCAGCAATCTCTATTTCCCAGCCAAAGGCTGTTGTCGACCTTGCCGGCGGGACCGGATTTATACTTTCCCTGATTGAAAAAATAGTCACTCCTGATATCAGGCTGGTTGATATCGATGTTTCGAATAAGCAATTGGAAAGTCATCAGACAGGCCTGCGTATTAAAAATCTATGCGAAAATTTATCGGATTTTGAAAGAGACGAGATTGGAAATGAGGATAAATTCCTTTTTATAATGCGCTCCGCGTTTCACTATTTCGGGCAGGATGGCTTGGAGCCTTTATTAAAACATCTGCGCCCGCAAATGAACACGGGCGAATACTTCGTTCATCAGACAGCCTGTTTCGAAAATCAAAGGAACTGCGATTGCGCAAATATGATTTATAAAATGATGAATACGGGCAAATGGTATCCGACAGTTGAACAATTACGCCAATTACTGGAAAACACCGGCTGGAAAATCGAGTCTGTTTCAGATGCGCCGAAGCTGACGCTGACCTGCGAAGATTTGGCAAAACGGTATAATCTTAAACCGCGGATTATTATAGCAATCAGGCGAAGTATCGTTAAGCATTATGGACAAATTAAAGATGTCGCGGAATTAACTGAAGACGGTTTCCGCGCATATCTGCATTATAAAATTTTTACGTGCAAGGCGGTATAAAGAAGTGGGTTCATCAAGGCCGGAAACACCTTCTGCCGCACATATTCAGGCTAACCCTCGTCAGGGTCGAGGATTGGGTGTCGCCAAAGCCGAAAGCTGATACTTCTAAATTGTTGACAAACAGGGTGATTGGGGATAAAACAATCAAACAGGCAATTTATGGCAGAATTGAAACAACAGAAAGGTTCGATGGTAGAGCAGCTCGGCGGGGCGACTGTCAGAATGGTCGGCAATTGCGGCAGATTCTCAAGATTTCAGGCTGACTCGCTGGTAGCCTCTTTCGCGGCGTGTTTCCGGCCGGCAACTTATCCTTTGATTTGGAACCAGATGCTCGCCATCGGCGTCCGCAGCGTTCCGGTCGTAATGATAACCGGAGCATTTGTGGGAATGGTGCTGGCGATTCAGGCGTATGACCAGTTGGCGGGGCTGGGGATTGAAGAACATCTGGGGGTGCTGATAAACCTGTCGGTGGTTAAGGAATTGGGGCCTGTGCTGGCGGCGGTGATGCTTGCAGGCAGAGTGGGCGGGGCACTGACGGCTGAACTGGGGACAATGAATGTGACGGAGCAAATACTCGCGGTACGCAGTATGGGGACCGACCCGATACGATACCTTGTCGCGCCGCGATTAATAGCGTGTTTGTTCCTGACGCCATTTTTGATTATCTACGCGGATTTTCTGGGAATGATAGGCGGGTATTTAATCAGCGTGCCATACCTCGGAATAAACAGCAGGGCGTACTGGAGCCTAAGTGCGGCGGGCGTCGAGATGTTCGATATTACGGTTGGAATCGCAAAGGGATTTTTCTTCGGCGCGGCAATCGCGGGCGTCAGCTGCTATAAGGGATTTCACTGCAAAGAAGGCGCGCAAGGAGTAGGCGAGGCGTGCACGGAGGCGTTTGTCGGAAGCTTTATTATAATTCTCGCTATCGACTTCGTTCTGGTGGTTGTGTTCAAGGCGATTTACGCGTCAATCTGGCCGATTAAAATTCTGCTTTAAAGAAAGTTGAAAAGTGCAAGAGCAAGTCAAAAACGGTGATGGAATAATCGAGCTGAAAGGGCTGACTAAAAGGTTCGGCGAAATAGTCGTGCTTAACGATATTTCGCTTACCTTCGAGAAGGGCAAAACGACGGTAATAATCGGGCCGAGCGGATGCGGCAAAACGGTTTTGATAAAACATATAATAGTCCTTCTGCGGCCGAGCTCCGGGGAAATTTATTTTCATAATCAGAGAATCGATAATCTGGACGAGAGAGAACTGGGGAAAGTGCGGGCGCAAATGGGATTTTTGTTTCAGGGCGGGGCGCTTTTCGACAGTTTGACCGTCTATGAGAATATATTATTTCCGGTAAAACAGCATACGCAGACAAAAGATACGCGGAAACTCGATGAAATTGTGAAAATGAAACTCGCGATGGTGGGGATGGACGGATTTCAGAATTATTATCCGGCGAGACTTTCCGGCGGGCAGAAGAAAAGGGTCGCGCTGGCAAGGGCGGTCGCACTTAATCCGGAAGTGATTCTTTATGACGAGCCGACAACGGGACTGGACCCTATCAGGGCGGATATAATCAACGAATTGATTTTGAAGACGCAAAAAGAACTGGGCGTTACGAGCATTGTCGTGACACACGATATGAACAGCGCGTATAAAATCGGCGACCGGATAATAATGCTGCATAACGGCAAAATACTCATCGACGGCAACGCCGAGACTTTCAAAAACAGCACTCTGCCGATTGTTCAGGGGTTTATCAGGGGGAAGGTGAGCGAAAAAGATTTGAAGTCGCTGCAGGTTTCGTTTGAAGATATAAAAATCGACGGGATCCAGTGACGACCCGTCAAACGGTTGCGGTTGCGAGGCTCGTATCGGTTTCGTATCTCGTGAAGTGTGAAGCGGAATAAACCAAAAATCAAATATCAAAAACAAAAATGGCAAATAAAAATTCACAACAGATAGCAGATGAGCTTTCGCAACTAATATCGGGCGAATGTATGGCTGATATTTTTACCCGCGTTGTATATAGTACGGATGCGAGCATTTATCAGATAATTCCGCAGTGCGTTGTCGCGCCGAAAAATACAGACGATATCGTCGCTGTTATAAAATACGTCGGCGAAAATAATATACCGCTCGTCGCCCGCGGCGCCGGAAGCGGACTTGGGGGCGAATCGCTGACGAGCGGGATTATGCTCGATACGACACGGTTTATGACCAAAATTATCAGCACAAGCGCAGATGCCAGCACAATTACCTGCGAGGTCGGGGTTGTGCTTGACGATGTGAATAAACATTTAGCCGGGTACGGCAGGAAAATCGGGCCGGACCCTTCGAGCGGAAACCGCGCGGTAATCGGCGGAGTGGTCGCGAATAATTCGACCGGCGCCCATTCGCTCAAGTACGGATATATCGCAAATTATGTCGAAAAAATAAAAGCGGTTCTGGCGGATGGAAGAGTCGTTGAATTTGTAAATGATGTCGGCAGTGGCGAGAAAAAGATTTCAAGAGACTGCTTCCAATTGCTCAATGCAAACGCCGAGCTTATCGCAAAAGCCCAGCCTTCGACAAAGAGAAACCACAGCGGATACAACATCGCAAACGTCGTGCATAGCGGCAGGATAGATATGGCCAAACTTTTGTCCGGTTCAGAAGGGACGCTGGCCGTTTTTACGGAAGTGACGCTGCGAACGGTCGCAATACCGAAAATTACTGCGGTTGTACAATTAGAATTCGATTCGCTGGATAAAATGGCGCGAGCGGTGCCATCGATAGTCGATTGCGGGGCGGCGGCGTGCGAATTGATGGGCAAAGATTTAATAAAAATCGCAAGAGACGCATTCGAGCAGTACCACGATATTCTCAATCCGAATTCTGTCGCGAGTCTTTTGGTTGAGCATAGCGGCGATACGGATGCGGAAATTAAGATAAAAATAGAAAAGACGATTGCAGCGGTAGGCGGGTTGTGTTTCGATAAGAAAATTGTTTTTGACCCGGCGGTGCAGAAGAGATTATTTAAATGCCGCAAAGACGCGGTTCCGCTATTGACGAGGATAAAGGGTTTAAAGCAGCCGATACCGTTTATCGAAGATGTTTCGGTCGATAGCAGAAAACTGGCGGAGTATCTGGCTGGTTTGCAGAAAATCGGCGAAAAGTATAAGGTCGATATGGTTTATTACGGACATGCGGGCGACGGGGAGATTCATGTTCGGCCTTATTTGGATTTGTCCGACCCGGCGGATGTGAAAAAAATGACCGATATCGCGGAAGAGGTTTTCTCGCTGGCGCTGTCTTACGGCGGGTCGCTGAGCGGAGAGCATGCGGACGGTTTGATTCACGCGGCGTTTATGGAAAAACATTTCGGCCAGGAATATTGCGATATCCTCAAAAAGCTCAAGCAGATATTCGACCCGAAAAATATTCTCAATCCCGGCAAAATCGTCAGCGACAACGCCGATATAATGACGCAGAACCTTCGCGGCGGAAATAAAATTATTAACGACAGGCTAAAAACCGAGCTGAATTTCAAGCCTGACGAGTTTAAATTCGAACTTATTCAGTGCAGCGGATGCGGGGTATGCCGAAGTACCGATTCCGCTCTGCGGATGTGTCCTGTGTTTCGTGCCAAAGGCGATGAGATGTATTCTTCGCGGGCAAGGGCGAATCTGCTTGCGGCGTGGGCGAAAGGACTGCTGACAGAGCAGGATTTTGAATCGGAGGCTTTCAGGGAACTTCTGGCGACGTGCCTGAACTGCAAGGCGTGCGTGATTGATTGTCCATCGGGAGTGGATGTTTCGAGAATGATAATGGAGGTGCGGGCGAGACTTGCGAAAAAACGCGGGATGAGCCGCAGCGCTAAAGTTTTGGCGTTGAACCGATATATGAGTATTCTGGCTTCGACGTTTGCGCCAATCAGCAATATTTTTATGAGTATCGCGCCCGTTAAAAGGATTATGCAAACTCTTACAGGCATCGATGAACGAAGGGCAATGCCGAAGTTCGGCTTTTCGAGTTTTATCAGGAAAGCGAATAAATATTTAGCTTCACAGCCGAAACTGGAAAATCCGATTGATAAGGTTGCGTATTTTACGGATACATTCGTCAATTACAACGACCACGAACTCGGTTTTGCGGTTATAAAATTTTTAAGACATAATAATATAGATGTAATTGTTCCCAAACAGAGACCTGCGCCGCTGCCTGCGGTTGTTTACGGCGATGTAAGTACCAGCAGGAAAGATTTAGAGTACAACGTCAAACATCTAAGCCAAGCAGTAAAAAAAGGGTATGCAATTATCTGTTCGGAGCCGAGCGCGGCGCTGTGCCTTAAGGAAGATTTGAGATTTTTTGTCGATAGTCCCGATGCGATAATTGTTTCGAATAATACATTTGAGCTTTTTGATTATTTAAAAAATCTTATGCGAACGGGCAAGATTGCCGCGGCCGCTACCGGCGGCCTCGCAATGACGAGCAACATTAAAGGGAATTTTGTTCATCATACGCCTTGCCATCTTATCGCACTGGGGAAAAAGCCCGCGTCGATAGATGTTTTGAAGCAACTTGCAGGGATTGATGTGAAAGAACTTGACGGCGGATGCTGCGGAATAGCGGGGACGTTCGGGATGCAGAAAAAAAATTACGAGCTTTCGACGCAAATCGGTAAAAATCTTGCCGAAAAAATAGAAAAATCAGGAGCCGATACTGTTCTGACCGAGTGCTCGACCTGCCAAATGCAGATAGAACACCTGACGGGCAAAAAAGCAATTCATCCGATTAAAGTTTTGGCACAGGCGTTCGGCCTGTTATAATAATGATATGGCTGAGAATACGTTAAAAGAAGCCGTTCTGTATGAGCCGCTCGAGAACGCGAAAGTCCGATGTAATCTGTGCAATTGGCGATGCCTGATAGACGAGGGCAAAGCGGGGCATTGCCAGGTTCGCGAAAATATCGGCGGGAAATTATATTCGCTCAATTATCACAAACTCTGTTCCGCTAATCCGGACCCGATAGAGAAAAAGCCATTGTTTCATTTCCAACCTGCGAGCAAGAGTTTTTCAATCGCTGCGCCGGGATGCAATTTTCAGTGTGTCTTTTGCCAGAACTGGCAGATAAGTCAAATGGCAATCGAAGAAAAGAAAATCGACGGGCATAAACTTGAACCGAAAAGAGTTATCGAGTTCGCGCTATCGAGCGGCTGTAAAAATATAGCATATACCTATACCGAGCCAACGGTTTTTATGGAGCTCGCGGCGGACTGCGGGAAAATCGCGAAGCAAAAAGGTCTTGCCAATGTTTTTGTTTCCAACGGCTATATGACGAAAGAAGCGATTGATTTCGCATCCGAATGGCTCGATGGAATAAATGTCGATTTGAAAGCGTTCAGCGAAGATTATTATAAAAATTTCTGCAAGGCGAAATTAGAACCTGTGCTCGAAACAATAGATTATATCGCCAATCATACGAAGATATGGATGGAGATAACGACGCTTGTTGTGCCGGGCCAGAACGATTCGGACGAAGAGCTGAAACAAATCGCGGATTTTCTGATTAAGACCTGCGGGCCTGATATGCCCTGGCATATAAGCAGGTTTTATCCTCAATATAAATATACGGAATCGCCGCCGACACCAGTGGGGGCTTTGCAGAGGGCTTATGATATTGCAAAAGCGGCGGGTTTGCATTACGTTTATATAGGAAACCTTCGCTCGCTGAAAGGCGAAAACACCTACTGCCCGAAATGCGAGAGCCTGCTGATTGAGCGCGAAGGGTTTTATGTAATGAAAAATATCGTAAAGAACGGCTGCTGTCCCGGCTGTAATGAAAAAATTGCAGGATTTGAGCTGACATAATTAAATTAACTGCGAATGAATCCCGCACCTTCTAAATATTCTAGTGTATTATGTAAATTTTTCGGAGAACCTAAAAAATAACTTGCATATTGGATATATCCACAAGAAAATTGAATAAAAAGAAGGTGCGGGATGAAAATTATCGCGGATGAAAATATACCGTTTGTAAAAGAATGCTTCAGCTCGGCGGGAGATGTTGTAACAATTCACGGCAGGAAGATTACGCCTGATATTTTGAAAGACGCAGACGCATTACTTGTCCGCAGTATAACGAAAGTCGGCAAAGATTTGCTCGAAGGTTCAAAAGTGAAATTTGTCGGGACGGCGACAATCGGTTTCGAGCATATAAACCTTGATTATCTTTCAGCGAATAAAATCGGTTTTGCATCGGCGCCGGGCTCGAACGCAAATTCTGTGGCGGAGTATATAACCTCGGCAATTTTAAATCTCGCCGAGAAATATAAATTAGATATTACCAAAAAATCAATCGGCATCGTCGGCGTCGGCAATGTCGGAGGCAGGGTGGAAAAAAAGACCAAAGCGATGGGAATGAAAGTTATTTTAAACGACCCGCCGCTGAAAAGACAAAGCGGCGACGAAAAATACAGACCGATAGAGGAAATTTTCGGCTGCGATATCGTAACGCTTCATACGCCGCTGACGCTCGAGGGAATAGACAAAACTTTCCATTTAGCCGATGAGAAATTTTTCAAAGCCTTAAAAAAAGACGTGATTTTTTTCAATACCTGCCGGGGCAAAGTACACGAGACGGTGGCCTTGAAAAACGCCATAACTTCCGGAAAAACAAAGGCTTGCGTGCTTGATGTCTGGGAGAACGAGCCGAATATCGATATTGAACTTGTGAAAATAGTCGATTTCGGAACGCCGCACATCGCGGGTTATTCCTACGATGGGAAAATTGTCGGAATGATTATGATTTATGAGGCGTTCTGCAGATTTTTCGGTATTAAACCAAAATTCGGCGCAAAAGATTTTTTGCCTAAGCCGCAGGTTGAGAAAATTGACATTAACAAAAACGACCCTAAGCCGCTGCTGACAATCATCAATACGCTGTATGATATAAAAAAGGATGACGCGAAACTGCGGCAGATAATTGAGAAAAATGCTGAAAAACAGGGTGCATATTTTGATTCGCTTCGCAAAAATTATCATATCCGCAGAGAATTTCAGAATACGGTAATTTCTACAGGAGATAAACATCTTCAAAAAATTTTGGAAGGATTGGGTTTTAAAACAGAATAGCGATGGCAAATAAAAACCAAAATATTTTATCCTGGCCGGGCGGGAAGCTGGATTTTTCTGCCGGTTGTATCGTGATGGGTGTTTTGAATATAACGCCCGATTCGTTCAGCGACGGCGGGGATTTTCTCGATACTCAAAAAGCAATCGAGCAGGGAATTAAAATGGCCGACGAAGGCGCAGCGATAATCGACATCGGCGCAGAGTCCACCCGCCCCGGTTCGAAACCGGTAAGCAGTGATGAGCAGATAAAAAGAGTCTTGCCTGTGATTGAAAAACTTGCGGCGAAAATTAAAATTCTCATCAGCATCGACAGCAAAGATTATGAAGTTGCAAAAGCGGCTATTAATAGCGGCGCTTCGATAATAAATGATATAACCGCGCTGAGCGATGAAAAGACGGCACATCTCGCGGCAGAGAAAAAAGTTCCTGTAATACTAATGCATATTCAAAACACGCCTGCGACGATGCAAGTTGAGCCGAAATATAAAAATGTTGTTAAAGAGGTGCTCGACTATTTACTAAAAAGAGCCAAAGTCGTTCAAGAGGCGGGAATTGAGAAGGAAAAAATATTTATCGACCCCGGAATTGGTTTCGGCAAGACGCTGGAACATAATTTAGAACTTTTGCGAAACATAGATGTTTTTGTAAACAGCGGATATAAAGTTCTGCTTGGTACAAGCAGAAAGAGATTTATCGGCACATTAACAGGCAGGGAAATACCGAAGGAGAGAATTTTTGGTACGGCGGCGACAGTTGCACTTGCGGCAGCGGCGAGAGTTTCGATAGTAAGAGTTCACGATGTTGCGCAAATGGTCGATGTGGTAAAAGTAGCGAACAGGCTGCGAAAGGGAGAATAGGATTTATTCCGGTATGTACATAGTCCGGGCCTGGCCGACGAGATAAAAACTGCCGGTGATACAAATGAGGTCTTCTCTGCCGATAGCGGCAGAAGCAATTCGCAGAGCTTCTTTAAGGCTCATCGCGGTCTGGCACATCTTGCCGCAAATTTCGGTGTACATATCAGCAAGTTCCTGCGGATAGATGGCCTTGGGCGAATTGCTGCGTGTGAATATCACTTTGTCGGCGCCATACTGGAGCTGCTCGAGCATTCCTCTTATGTCTTTGTCCTGGCCGCAGCCGAAGATGACAATCATCGAATCATACGGTACATGCTGGCCAATAGCCTGGACAAGCGCACGGATACTGGCGGCGTTGTGAGCGCCATCAATCAGGATGCGCGGGTCGTTGTGTATTATTTCCATCCGGCCGGGCATCTTTATATCTTTGAGTCCCTCGATGGCCTTTGCATCGTCTATTTTATATCCGCCGGCTTTGAGAACATCGAGCATTGCTATCGCAAGACCGCAGTTGATCGCCTGATGTTCGCCGGGCAGAGGAACCCTAAGATGTTCGAATTTGCTGGTCGGGGTAGTCAGGCATATTCGAGTGTGAGGGCCGTGCTCTCGCGACGATTCGAATCTATATGAAAAATCTATATCCTTGCCAGTAACCGAAAGCGGCGCTTTGACGGCCAGTGCCTGTTTCTTAATTTCGCGCATCGCCAGCGGGTCCTGAGGCACACTTATTACAGGGATACCCTTCTTTATGATGCCGGCTTTTTCCTTTGCAATGCTGTCGATGGTTTTGCCGAGCAAATTCTGATGGTCGATGCTTATATTTGTTATTCCGACAACGACAGGATTGATGACGTTTGTGCTGTCCAATCTTCCGCCCAGACCCGTCTCGATAACCGCGATATCAACTTTTTTGTCCACGAAGTATAAAAATGCCATCGTAGTGAAAATCTCAAAGAAAGTTGGCGGGTCGATTTTGGCCATTTTCTCGACGGGAGCGTATATGCGGTTAACCAGACCGAGAAGCTCGGAATCGGATATTTTTTTGCCGTTGATTTCGATTCTTTCGTGCAGATTGACTACGTGAGGCGATGTATAAAGACCGACCGAGTAGTCATTCGCCTGAAGCATTCTTGCCAGCATCGTCGCCGTCGAGCCTTTTCCCTTGGTGCCGGCGATATGAGCAGTTGCGAGCTTTTTGTGCGGATTGGCTACGAGCGAAAGGAGCTTTTCCATCCGTTCAAGACTGAACGTGGTAACATTATAGCGCAGCCGACCCTGCTTCTCGTAGTCCGTCCGCGTAAACAGGTACTCAAGCCCCTGTTTAATGGTGCGGAACTGCCGGTCAGGCTTCACAGCGGCAACCTTATCCTTATTAGCTGCCTTCTTACTTGTGCTTATTTGGGTAGCCATAGCCCTTTAGAATAGCAATAAAAAATCATAAAGTCAATTTATAACCACTTACGTCATATAACAGAATAGTTTGTCTTGTTACCATTGTTTTGTAACTTATTATATAATATACAGTTACGACTATATTTCCGCATATAATTCTGCGAATTTTCCTTAAGTATTTTAAGACTGCCCAAGTCCATTTTTACTGAGTTTCTGTTAGTTTTTTCTGGAAATCCGGCGAATTCATTATTGTTTTTGGTCCAAAATCGGATAAAAATATTAGAAAATCTTCCAACCTTAAGGAGGAAATTTGGAAGGACACTCATCAGATATACGGAATTGGCTCGGTATTGTTCATTCAGAAGGAGTAGGGCCAGTTATTTTCGGCCGTCTTCTGGAACGCTTCGGCTCCGTAGAGGCGACAGAAATTGAAGATTTAACCCCGGTGAGATAGCCGAAGCGGCATCTCACAGGGCAGGGATTGAAAATTGAAAATTTAATGGAATGTTGTCGGGATTAGACAAGGCAATGAGTCAGGCAGTGCGGATTGCGGAGGCGGAAATTTTAAGCGGATTAAACCTACGAAGGAAAGAGAGAATTGGAAAAACATTCAGAAAATATAGGTAAATGGCTGCAGATAGTTCTAGCAGAAGAGGTCGGACCTGCTACTTTCGGTCGTCTCATAGAACATTTCGGCTCTGTAGAGGCAATTCTCGGTGCCAATGTCAGCACGCTTACCAAAATCAGAGGTATTAAAGACAAAACAGCAGAACAAATTTGTCATGGCAGAGATAATTTTAGTGCCGAGAAGGAAATCTCGCTGGCTGACAAGCAGGGTGTGTGCATTATCAACATTTCGGATGACAGATATCCTGCGCTGCTGAAAAAAATTTACGACCCTCCGCCGATACTTTATGTCAAAGGCGGTTTCGAACAAAGCGATAGTCTGGCCGTCGCAATTGTCGGAGCCCGGCGGTGCAGTAATTATGGAAGCGAACAGGCTGCGCGATTTGCGCATCTGCTCGCCTCGGCAGGTTTCACAATCGTATCGGGTATGGCAAGAGGCATCGACTCGGCTGCTCACAGCGGAGCACTGAGCGCAAACGGACGGACAATCGCTGTGCAAGGATGCGGGCTATCGAAAATTTTCCCGCCTGAGAATAAACTGCTTTTCGAGAAAATCTGCGCAAGCGGCGCGTGTATCAGCGAACTGCCTATGGAATACGAGCCATTGGCGGAAAATTTTCCGCCTCGCAATAGGATAATCGCAGGCTTGTCTCTTGCGACGATAGTTGTCGAAGCGATGCCGAGGTCTGGCGCTCTTATTACGGCCAGAGCCGCTTTGGAAAACAGCAGGGAAGTTTTGGCTGTGCCGGGCAGAGCCGATTCGCCACTGTCGAAAGGGCCGCACAGTTTGATAAAACAGGGGGCGAAGTTAGTCGAGTCGGTTGAAGATGTGATTGAGACGCTTGAATTTCTGCAAAAAGATTTTGCGGAACATTTAACAGAAACTGCAAAACAAGCTATCCAAAAAGCAGAGATGCCGTTGTTTGATATATCGAAATTAAATTTAACAGATATTGAGAGAAAGATTTTCGATTGCTTAGATAGCGAGCCGGTTCATATCGAGCAGATAATAAGCCAGACGGATATAGCGGCGGGCAAGGTCAATGCTGCTTTGGTTTCATTGCGGCTTAAAGGAATAATCAAACAGTTGCCCGGTAATTATTTTGTGAAAAAATAAAAATAGCCACAAAGGCACTAAGACACGAAGAAAATTAACCACGGATTACACGGATGGCACGGATTTATTTAGCCACAGAGTTCACAGAGATAAGATATTTTAAACTTCGATAGGAGCGGGTTGTGGTGTTTTTATTTTGCCGGACTCGACTATTTTTTCGGCGGCGATTTTTACTTGTTTCTGTAACTGGTCCTCAGGTTCAAACATTATAGCGGTGTTGCCGAGGGCGCGAAGTTTTTGGTACCTGGTTTCGAGAAGGGTTTCAACGCTCATTCTTTTCAATTCACGCAGAGTTCTGACGATGTATTGCTCGACATTATAAACAGCGTCGTGGATGTTCCTGTGCGCCCCGCCGAGAGGTTCGGCGATTATCGAATCTGCGATTCCCAGTCTGTGCAGTTCTTTGCTGGTGAGTTTCAAAGCTTCGGCGGCCTGCTGTGCTTTCGAGCCGTCGCGCCAGAGAATCGCGGCACAGCCTTCGGGCGAAATAACGGAATAATAAGCGTATTCGAGAATTGCTAATCTATCGCCAACGCCGATGCCCAGAGCGCCGCCTGAGCCGCCTTCGCCGATGACGATGCAGATAATCGGGACACGCAGGCGGGACATTTCCATAAGGTTTACGGCAATCGCCTGGGCCTGGCCCCGTTCTTCGGCGCCGATGCCTGGATATGCGCCGGGAGTATCAATAAAAGTTACGACTGGGATATTGAATTTTTCGGCGAATTTCATTTTGGCAAGTGCCTTGCGGTATCCCTCTGGATTTGCGCAGCCGAAATTGCATTTTATTTTTTCTTTCGTATCGCGGCCTTTGTTCTGGCCGACGACGAGGACTTTTTCCCTGCCGATGTGGCCTATGCCGCAAACCATCGCGCTATCGTCGCCGAAACATCTGTCGCCGTGGAGCTGGCGGAAATCCTTGACCATAAGATTGAGATATTCGCCGAGCAGCGGTCTTTTCGGATGTCTTGCGACCTGAACGGTCTGCCATGCGCTGAGGTTTGAATAAATCCGGCGAAATTCTGCGACCTGCTGCTGCTGAAGCTTGCGGATTTCAGATGAATAGTCTATGCCCTTGACCGAACTTAGCCTTGTAAGCTCGGCTGTCTGACAGTCGATATCGGCTATCGTGTCTTCAAACGCAAGATAATCACCTTTATTTTTCGTTTTTGTATGTGCCATTAAATTAATCGCTGATATTTAGTGGGTGAAACGTTTTTAAGTAGTGCGACATTATACCAAATTTGAGCCCTTTAACAAAGAAAAAAATTGACATTGGGGGTATTTGTCGATACTTTTTACAAACCTGACAAAGACGGTAATGTTTATATAAGGCGTTTATTTTGAAGAAGTTACGACAAGTTACGGTGATAGGCCTGGGCCTTTTGGGCTCTTCGGTTACCCTGACTATAAGCCGAAATAGTTCCGGTGTGAAAACAGCGGGATACAGCCATCGCGCAGAGACCCGCAGACGGGCGAGACGGCTGGGCGTTGCCGATGTGATTTTTGACGATATTCGAAGAAGCGTCGCCGATGCCGATATTGTAATTCTCGCAACGCCGATTTGCACATTTGAAGACACATTTAAAACGATTGGGCCTGCTTTGAAAAAGGGCTGCATAGTTACCGATGTCGGCTCGACAAAATTATTGCCTCATAAGTGGGCGAAGAAAACACTTCCGAAATATGTAAATTATGTCGGCTCTCATCCGATTGCGGGTTCGGAGCAGCGGGGCGTTGAATTCGGAAGAGACGATTTGTTTGACGGGGCCGCCTGTATCATAACGAAGGATATTTCTACAAATTTGTCGGCGGTGCAGACGCTGAAAAAATTCTGGTCATCGCTGGGCTGCCGGGTTAGTGAAATGAGCCCGCAGCAGCACGATGAAATTCTCGGCAATGTAAGTCATCTGCCGCACGCGCTGGCGGCGGCGATGCTGAACGCATCTGATTTGAAACAATTGAAATTCTGCGGCAAAGGTTTTATGGATACGTCGAGAATCGCATCGGGGCCGGCAAATATCTGGGCGGATATATTTCATACGAATTCTGCGAATATCTGCAAGGGCATCGATGGGACAATTAAAGAGCTGGTCAAACTTAAAAAGGCGGCGAAACTAAAAAATAAAAGACAAATTGAAAAATTGCTTGAGCAGGCTCGAGAAAAACGGGCGAGACTCATCGAATATAAGGTGTCGAAGAAGGAAATACAGTGAAACAATGGCGTTTTGAAGTTTTCAACAGGCCCGGCAGCGACGACGTACACGGCAGGGAAGTTCTCGGGGATGTAAAAGAACTCGGCATCGATACTGTCCAGGAAGTCCAGTCGGCGAGAGTTTTTCTGATTGAAGGGGATTTTGACGACAACTTTGCGAAGCGAATCGCCGGCGAGATGCTCGCGGACCCGGTCTGCGAAGATTTTTACATCGGCAAAAGCGCGGCGCCGGCAGGTCTGGCGAAAGCAACCATTATAGAAATTCATCTCAAGAGCGGCGTTACGGACCCTGTCGCTGAGTCGGTTATGACGGCTGTTGACGATATGGGCAAAAAATGCCAGACGGTCAGAACCGCGAGAAAATATGTTCTGTTCGGCGAGATTTCCGAAAAGCAGCTAAAAAAAATCGTCCGCAGACTTTCGAACGACTGCATCGAGGTGGTTGTTATCGGCGCAAACGCAGAGCCGCCAAGTCCGCATCTTGCTCCATATAAACTAAAACTTAAAACTGTCGATATGACAAAGCTCAACGAGCAGCAGCTTTTAGAGATTAGCAAGAAAATGGATTTGTTTCTCAATGTCGTTGAGATGAAAACTATTCAGAATTATTTCAAGACACAGAACAGAGAACCTACGGATATCGAACTTGAGGCGCTTGCCCAGACCTGGAGCGAACACTGCGTTCACAAAACTTTAAAGAGCAGCGTTGACTTCGATTTTGAAGGCCAAAAGATTCATTTCGATAATCTTATAAAAGATACGATTTTTGGCGCCACGAAACAGCTCAACAAAGACTGGTGTATAAGCGTTTTTAAAGATAACGCGGGCGTAATAGAATTCGATGATACCGACGCGGTCTGCTTCAAAGTCGAGACGCATAATCATCCATCCGCGCTCGACCCTTACGGCGGGGCGGCGACGGGAATCGGCGGGGTTCTGCGGGACCCGATGGGTACGGGACTGGGAGCAAAGCCGATTGCCAATACGGATATTTTCTGTTTCGCGGAGCCGGACAAAAGTTTCGACGAAATTCCGCATGGCATTCTGCATCCCAAACGAATCGCCAAAGGCGTTGTCGCGGGCGTAAGAGATTACGGCAACAGGATGGGAATACCGACCGTTAACGGCGCGATATTTTTCGACGACCGCTATCTCGGCAATCCACTGGTGTTCTGCGGCAATATCGGAATTATGCCGAGGGACAAATGTTTCGGAAAAGCTGAAACGGGCGAGCTTGTTATGGTCGTCGGCGGAAAGACCGGCAGGGACGGCATACACGGCGCGACTTTTTCGAGCGGCGCGATGACGCACGAACACGAAACGGTTTTCTCGCACGCTGTTCAGATTGGAAACGCCATTACCGAAAAGAAAATGCTCGATACACTCCTGCAGGCGAGAGAGCAGGGTCTTTACAGCGCGATTACCGACTGCGGGGCGGGCGGACTGAGCAGCGCGGTCGGCGAAATGGGCGCTGATTTGGGCGCGGAAGTTGACCTTGAAAAAATTCCGCTCAAATACGCGGGCCTTTCCTATACCGAAATATGGATTAGCGAGGCGCAGGAGAGAATGGTTGTCGCGGTAAAACCTGAAAACCTTGAACGGATAAGTAAAATATTCGCCGATGAAAATGTCGAGGCGACCATCATCGGCAGATTTACAAATGATAAAAAACTTACACTGAAATATCAGGGTACGCAGGTCGGTCAGATTGATATGGATTTTCTGCACGACGGCCTGCCAAAATATTCGAGAAAGGCACGATGGAGTTCAAAAAATCTGTCGGAACCTGTTTCTGAGACAAAAGAAAATTATGGTGAAGACCTTTTAAAAATTCTTTCGACGTATAATGTCGCAAGCAAAGAGTGGGTTATCCGCCAGTATGACCACGAAGTTCAGGCCGGCTCGGTTATAAAACCGCTCGGCGGAATTACAAATGATGGGCCGAACGATGCGGCGGTGGTTCAGCCGAAATTCGACAGCGACAAAGGTATTGTAATCGGCTGCGGAATGAATCCTTTGTACGGCGATATCGACCCGTACTGGATGGCTCTTGCGGGAATCGATGAGGCGATAAGAAACGTTGTTTGCGTCGGGG
Source organism: uncultured Planctomycetota bacterium (assembly GCA_903847315.1). Taxonomy (GTDB): domain Bacteria; phylum Planctomycetota; class Phycisphaerae; order Sedimentisphaerales; family UBA12454; genus UBA12454. The sequence goes on along the minus strand of CAINDG010000018.1, from coordinate 24,405 downwards.
CAAGGCCGGACAGAATCGCACTGCTCGACAATTTCTGCTGGGCAGACTGCAAAAAAGAAGAAACGTTAGGCTCACTTGTCAGGGCGGCGCAGGCGTGTTTCGATGGGGCTATCGCGTTCGGAACGCCTTTCATATCAGGCAAAGATTCGCTGAATAATAATTTTATCTGCGACGACGGCAGAGAAATTTCCATACCAGCGACGCTGCTGATAAGCGCAATCGGCATCGTCGATGATGTCAAGAAATGCGTAACAGCGGACTTGAAATCGGCGGGCAATTTATTATTTATGGTCGGCCTTACGAGAAACGAGCTTGGCGCTTCACATTATTATAAGATTAAAAATCAGCTTGGAGCGAACGTTCCGAAAACCGATTTGAGAATGGCGAAATTAAACGCGGAAAAAATTCACAAGGCAATCGACGCAGGACTTATCGCAAGCTGTCACGATTGCAGTGAAGGCGGCCTTGCGGTTGCGCTTGCGGAAATGGCCTTTTCGGGCGGACTGGGAATACTTGCCGACCTGAAGGGTCTGCCGAGAACCGATGACTGCACGAATTTAGCCTCGCAGCTTTTCGGTGAATCGTGCTCGCGGTATATTGTCGAAGTTGAGCCGGAGAAGTTTAATGCTTTCGCCAAACTTATGCTCGGCGCTGCGTTCGGGCAGATTGGGAAAGTAATCGAAGATAAAAATATAATTATAAAAGACAGCCTGGGCAAAACAATCGTGGATGTCGCGATTAACAATCTGAAAAACGCCTGGCAGAAACCGTTGAAGTGGTAGCGTTGGTAATTAACCATCGAAAAAACACTATCGCAAAAATGAAAGGTAATAAATGCCTCAGGTTTGGCAAATAGCAGCCGGTGAGACAGGAAGAGATTATACAAAACTATTCCTCGATTACGACTTGATGTTTATGGGGCCCGGTAATCCAGGTGCTTATTATAAACATAGTTATGATGCCTTAGTTGAGCAGGGTTTGGTTAAAAAAGGTATTGCGACACAACTACGTCAATTCTGCACGGAAATTAATGGTAACGACATTGTTTTGCTTCGTTTGGGGTCGCAAGCGAAGGCAATTGGCTGGATTAGGCCATGGAGGGCACCGGGAGAGTACCGTTGGATGTCAACTTTTGATGATGTTTTTGGCTGGGATTTGCAGCACACTCGCAGAGTTATCTGGCAGCATCATTTGACGGATGATTTGCAAAAAATACAAAAGAGTAAAGGGCTGTTCTATTATCGTGGTTCTGCTTTCAGCAAAGTTAATAGATTAGAAGGCCAGATACTGGAACTGTTCAAGCAATGTAAACCTCGAGACTTGAAACCTTTGCCTTCTTTGCCCGAACCGTTAACGTTGGAAGAGCTTGGCACCGAGTTATTCTCAAAAGGTTTGCCAAATGAAGATGTAGATAAGTTCATATTGGCTATACAAAGGCAAAGACGGTTGGCGAAATGGTATAGAGCGCAATCTAAAAAGCCCGCAGAGCACGAGGTTGTGGCTCATATGATATTGCCATTTATGCTCGCTCTGGGGTGGTCTGAACAACTTCTCGCCGTCGAGTGGAATCGGATAGACCTTGCTGCCTTCTCGCGCACACCTAGGAAAAAGGAAAATGTGTGCCTGTTGTGCGAAGCAAAGGAGTATGGGCACGGACTACAGAATAAGACTTTCTCTCAGGCTACAAATTACATTAAACGGCTTAAACTGGATAACTGCAAGAGAATCCTTCTCACAGATGGGGAAAGGCTGTATCTTTACCAAAGGAAAAAAGATGATAGTTGGGATGAGAATCCGGTTGGATATTTGAACGTGAAGCTGATTCGCACTAATCACATAGCCCCAGCGGGAACGAGTGCCGTCGATACCATAATGGCATTGACTCCTGCAGGTATAAACAGAGTATGAGTTATGAGTTATAATGAAGAATTAGACAAAACTTTTACGAAAATGACAACTATCAAAAAAGACAGAATATGACAAAAGTAAAAGCAATAGTATTAAGAGCGGCAGGAATAAATTGCGATGTCGAGACGCAATACGCACTCGAGCTTTCAGGCGCAGAGGCGCAGAGAGTTCACGTAAACAGGATTATTGAAAATCCTGATTTACTCGATGAGTTTCAAATTCTTGTTGTTCCGGGCGGTTTCAGTTACGGCGACGACGTTGCGGCGGGCAAAATCCTCGCAAATCAGATTATTCATCATTTTTCCGACAGGCTCAACGCCTTTATAGAAGCAGGCAAAATCGTTCTGGGCATCTGCAACGGTTTTCAGGTTCTTATCAAAACGGGAATTCTCGGCAAAATCGAGCCGAGCGGCAAACAGCAGATAACAATTACCAATAACGACAGCGGCAGATATGAAGACAGGTGGGTTTATCTTGAGCCTTCGAGCAAAAAATGCGTCTTCATCGAACAGGGCAGAAGAATTTATCTGCCGGTAGCGCACGGCGAAGGGAAAATTCTCTTTGAAAATAATGATGTGCTTGAAAAACTAAAAGCGGACGACCGGATTACGCTGCGATATGTTGACGAAAACGGCAACTTCGGTCCATTCCCGATAAACCCCAACGGCTCGACAGATTCAATCGCTGGTCTATGTGATTCAACAGGCAGGGTAATGGGTCTTATGCCGCATCCGGAAAGATTTATAAGATTTACTCAGCATCCGCACTGGACAAGATTAAAAGATAAGACACGCGCCGACGGCAGGACAATCTTTGACAATGCGGTAAAATATGTAAAACAAAACCTTATCTAATTCCCAGTCTTTCGGCTTCGTCTTCGAGGCCGTATTTTTTCATTTTCTTATAAAGAGTTGTTCTATTGATTTTAAGGGCCTGAGCGGTAAGCTGTCTGTTCCAGTTGTTCGCTTCGAGAGTCGCCCGGATGATTCTTCTTTCAGGTTCGGCTATCGCGTTTTTGAGACTTATTTTATTGAAATCCGCAGGAGCAAATTCGGGCGTGTGAGAAGTTATATTGACAGGCAAATCTTCGAGCGTAATGAAATCTGTTTTGCTGAGCAGAACCGCTCTTTCCATTATATTCTCGAGCTCGCGCACATTTCCCGGCCAATTATATCTCTGGATGGCGTCCATCGCACGGTCTGCAATTCCCTTCTTTTGGCGGTTATGCATCAGGCAGAAATTTTTCATAAAATGATTGGCAAGCAGCGGAATATCCGCCGGCTTTTCGTTAAGCGCAGGAAGATTTATCGTTATTACATTAATTCTGTAATACAAATCTTCCCTGAACCTGCCGTTTTTCACTTCATCTGGCATATTTTTATTCGAAGCGACTATCAGACGGGTATCAACGGTAATAGTTTTATTGCTGCCGACAGGTTCGAACTGCCTTTCCTGAATAACGCGCAAAAGTTTTACCTGCATAGCCGCCGATGCGCTTGCGATTTCATCGAGAAAGATTGTTCCGCCGTCGGCGGCGAGAAATTTTCCCTGTTTGTCGCCGATAGCGCCGGTAAAAGAGCCTTTGACGTGCCCGAACAATTCGCTTTCGAGCAGAGTTTCCGGCAGAGCGCCGCAGCTTACCTCGACAAACGGTTTGTCTTTTCTGCCGGAGCGCCAGTGGATTGCTCTTGCGAGCATTGTTTTTCCGGTGCCGCTGGGGCCTGTCATAAGGATATTGGACCTGCTGTCGGCGACGGCTTCGACGAGGTCGAAGATTTTCGCCATTTTGTAATCCTGGCTGATTATGTTATCAAGACTGTACTTGTGTTCGAGCTGACTTTTAAGATTTTCATTTTCGCTGATGAGCGACTGCTGCTTAAGGGCTCTTTCGATAGTCAGGCGCAGTTCGTCATCGATAATAGGTTTTGTAAGATAATCGTAAGCGCCCAGTTTAATCGCCTCAACCGCGCTTTCGATAGTGCCGTAACCTGTAATGATAATTACCACAGTTTGCGGATAATTTTTTCTGATGAGATTGAGCAGTTCGAGTCCGCCTCCGTCCGGCAGATTAACGTCGGTGAGGACGAGCGCGAATTTCTGTTTCTGCACCATATTCACAGCCTGCTTGTATGATTCGGCCCCGGCAGTGCTGTAGCCTTCGAGTTTTAGAAATTCACACAACGAATCGAGTATTATTTTGTCGTCGTCAACTATTAAGATGTTGTTTTGTTTCATAATTTACGCATTTAACGGTAAATATACTGTAAAAATACTTCCGCCTTCCGGAGCGTTTTGAGCGGTGATTTTCCCGCCGTACTTTTCTATGATATCTCTGCAAATGGCAAGGCCGAGCCCTGTTCCTTTGCCGGTTTTTGTCGTAAAGAAAGGCTCGAAAATCGCGTCGCTGTTTTCAAGACTAAAGCCTTCGCCGGTATCTTTAAATTTTATAATCGCGATATTATCTTCGGAGACGCTGCAGCTTATCGTAACCTTTCCGCCGCCGGGCATCGCCTCGACCGCGTTTTTCAGCAGGTTACAGAATACCTGGAACAGATTTCCACTTTTTGCTTTCGGCAGCGGCGATTGATACTGCCGTTCGATTTCGACGCCTGCTGTTTTTACCGCCGGCTCCATAAACCTAATCGCATCATCCATAATTTTGTCGAGGGGCGTATCTTCAAGAGCAGAATATCTGCTCCGCGAAAACTCGAGCAATTCGGTAATAATCTGAACCATTCTTTTAAGGCCGTCGCTGGCGTGTTCGAGATACTCAACAGGTTTTGGCAGGTTTTGTTCGCCGATGATTCTTTTCGCCAGATTTATGTATCGCATTATGCCGTCTATCGGGTTGTTAAGCTCGTGTGCGACTTTGCTGGCAAGTTTTCCCATCGCGGCGAAACGTTCTGTGGTTGCCATCTGCTTTTGGACATTCGCTTTTTCGGTTATATCCTCCAGCAGCAGAAGTCCACCCTGTATAATTCCGTTCAAACTGTCCGTCAGCGGCGCAAAAGTTATCTGCAGGACCGATACTTTGTCTGCCATTCGATAACTGACATTATCTAACCGGCAGATTTTTCCTGTTTCTATAACTTCGAGGAGTATTTTTCGCCAGTCTCCCCAGATTTTTTCGCTCGTTCCGGCGACAAGAGTGACATCAACGCTTGTTTTAATATCTACAAGCCCGGAAGCAGTCGGATTTGCACTTACTATTTTAAGCTCCCTGTCGAAAACGATAACTCCAATCGGCAGCGATTGCAAAACAAGCGGGGCAAAAGCGACTTTAACCTCTTTGTCTGAAATATGTTGCTTACTGACATTGGGCATAAATAACATTATAAAAGAATTCAGGTGTTTTTGTCAATGTTCTATGTTGCAAAAAAACAACAATAATGCACGAAACATACATCCTTCATTTACAGGTGTTTTTAGTCATAACATATTTACAATAAATAGGTTACGACGTTTTTGGGCACATTTGAGATTAAAAAAGGCGTTGCTGGGTTTTAAATTTTATTTATCGAAAAGTTGTCTTTGTTGTTGTTTTTAAACAATATTTACCAAATTCACAAGTTCCCAAGTTTAAAAATAACAACACAGCATCTATAAAGCCATATTTCAAAGGTGTTTAAGCAAGTTAAATTGGGGGGTTTTTGAAATAGTGTTTTTGGTCTATTATTTGCGATAGTCCCATAAGAGCGGAAATATTATGTTTTTTTTATTTTATTTTTAAGGCATGGAAGCGATGGGAGGAGATAGCGAGAGAAGAAAACACAGGCGCCTGCTCGTCAGGACGGGGACGGTTTGTCGCAAGGTCGGCTCATTGAACGACCAGGCTTTTGTCGGTAAAAGCATCAATATAAGTCCGGATGGTCTTCTTGTTGAAAGCGGCCAAACCCCTGCAGCGGATGCCGGCGAACTATTCAATATCGAAATGGATGTTCCCGGTCTGGACAGGGCAGACCAGATTGGCGGCAAGGTTTCAGCGTACGCGAAGGTCGTAAGGATTATTGAGGCCGATGAAAAGGCCGGCAAGAAACAAATAGCCTTTCAATTCTGCAGCCGACCGCAGTTCGACATTTAACTCATATCACAGCCGATATCGTTGACATATCAAAACGGCTGGTTAATATCAATAGCTATGAAAATTTTGCGATATTGTTCGATTCTTCTGCTCCTTGCGGTATTGTTGCCGGGCAGCGCAGAAGGAATCGGCTGGAAAAAGCCATTTAATAAAGTCAAGATTTCGGACCTTGCCCCGAAAGACCACTCCGGCGATGCGAAGAATTCCATTGTCAACGTGTGTGTTTATGTATTTGAGCTCGACAGGGACCAATATCCATCGGTACTTGCGGGATTGGGCGAGGCGAACGATTTATCGGTCAAATACGAAGATTCCGGCAGTTTTTTCGGTAATGGACTCGTCAGCGGCGGTGGAGACAGAGATACCTGGAGGAAATTCGCACAAATTCTGACCGATGCACAGGCAAGGATGATAAAAAGAGTAAATCTTTATATGAATCAAAACATCGACAACGATGTTGCGATTATCGATATGGAAGAACCCGGTAACGTCTGCTACCGCTCCGGCAAAGATACTTCCGCGGAGATTGGTTTTCCGGCCGGAACGGTCTGGCTGCGCATAAATGCCAAATCGCTTATCGGTCTTAAACAAATCTGTGGTCTCGATATCACGCCGATTTACAAAGCCAGGATGATTTCGGACAAGAACCGAAAAGAACAAGAAAGCTTCGGCTGGGAGTTTATTTTCGGCTCAACGGCGATAAATGTGCCTGTTTGGCCGGGACAATTCGTCTGTATAGCTCCAAATACGGCTAATTTTCCGCTGGAAGGCCTGCCCATAACAGGCAAGATGATGTTTTGCTCGGACAAACCGAAACCTGTCATAAGATTCTGCCTTATAGCCTGTAGTCTGATAAATGATTAAGCAATTCGGCAAAGTTTGCCAAAATTCGGACATTTCAAAGCAAAACTAACAGGATAATCGTTAGTAAAATGGAGTTCAAAGTACACAAATCCTACCGATAAGACAGTTATTGTCCGGCAGAGTAAATCTGAAACGGATAAATCTTCTCTTTCGCGATAATTTTTTCAAAAATTGTTTATAAAATCTTTACCGATTGGCCGATAGCAATTATATTGGCAGTGTAGCCAATGGATGGTCCTAAAAACAATTTTTAACGGATTAAAAACGTGCCTAGTCAGCCCCGGGAAGCAAAGATTCTAATAAGCCTCGTAGTTTCTATGACGGCAGGCGCTGCACTCCTGATGGCATTGAGCAATAATCAATCGATATCAGCAGGTGCGTTCAGTCTGGCAAGCTATTCCTCTCTCGGCTCAATTTCATCAGTTATCGAAACCCGTCAGGCGACAATTGCCGACAGGTGGAACAAAATAGAAGTCTTCTACAGCAATACCAAAGGCGGCGACCTGGCGCAAATCGCTTCACTGACCGGCCTGACAAGTCCGGAAGACCTTAATTTTCATTTCCTCATCTGCAATAGTCTCGGCGCACTCGACGGCCAGATACAATCCACTGAAAAATGGCTCAATCAATGGTCGGCAATACCCGGCAAGGCCTGGTACGGCGGCAGAAAAACCATCCGCATCTGCGTAGTTGGGGAAGGACAGAGAACACCGGTGTCGGATTACCAGATAAGCCGGACACAGGAATTGATAGATTCGCTTGCCAGAAAATTTCACGTCGAGCGGGGCAATATCAGTTGTCCCGCCGGTTGGTAGTTATAGAACACAAACCTTATTTTTTAATCTTTTTCTCAGCCAGTTGTCTAATCACATCAAATAGCGCGTGAGTTCCGTCTTTTCCTCTTCCCTGCTTCTGCAGGACAGTGAATAATTCTTTTACTAAAGTCGTGCCCGGCAGAGGCTGGCCGATTTTTTCCGCGTATTCGAGAACCAGTCTTAAGTCCTTGACCTGCAAATCAACCATAAACGCCGGCTTAAAATCGCCCGCGATAATTTTCGGGCCGAGCACTTTCAGTGCCGGACTTCCCGCGGCGCCTGCGCTTGTTGCCGCCAAAGTGGTTTGCAAATTAAGTCCTGCCTTTTGCGCAAAGGCGAGACCTTCAGAAATACTCATAATGTTGTGAATGACCATAACCTGGTTGGCAAGTTTTGTTATCTGGCCGAAACCCGAAGGGCCGCAATAAGTAATAGTTCTTCCCATCGCTTCAAGAATCGGACGAATTTTTTCGAAAGAATCTTTCGGCCCGCCTGCCATTATGGAAAGTTTGCCTTCTATTGCGCCGATTTGCCCGCCGCTAATTGGTGCGTCGATTAATATAACCCCTTTATTTAAAAGAAGTTTTGCCATTTCCTGCGTTTGGTCGGGGGAAATAGTTGACATATCTATACAGATAAGGCCGGGACGTACCGATTCGATTACGCCGTTTTTGCCGAGCAAAACTTCTCTTACGTCAGGCGTGTCGGTAACGCAGGTGATGACAACGTCGGCGTTTTTTGCCGCCAGAGCGGGATTGTCCCCCCAGACGGCGCCTGCTTTTATAACGTCATCGGCTTTCGATTTTGTCCGTGAATATACAGTGAGCGGGAAACCTGCCTTGAGCAGATTGAGTGCCATTGGCCTGCCCATTATACCTGTGCCGATAAAAGCAATGCGAGGCTTCATTTTATTAGCCGACGATGCCGAGACGCTTCAAAGTATTTCTCGCCCATCGCATACTTTTCAACTGCGCCCAGATAAGAAGGATGAATATAACCGCCGCGAGGCCGGCATATCGCAGGAACATAACGGTTTTTGCGATTACGTCCGCGTCCGGATAAGCCTTCCAGCTTGCAAGCAGCTCGGATGGTGTGTAAATCGGGCTGATGCAAACACTCTTAAATATTATCTGCCAGGGGAGCAGGATAATAATTATGAGAAGAGAAGTAAAAAATGCTCTTGTAACGTGACTTATACCGCCAAGCCTGCCGACGAGCGATATCATCAATCCGAACAGCAAAGTCAGCGAATACATTATCGAGCAAATGATAAGCAGATAATTACAGATTCTAATTACCCAGACGAGCTGGCTGAACTTGATTTCGGTTTCAGCGAGCTGGCCGGCGTATTTTTGCCAGACGGCATTCGGGTCGGACTTGGCAACATTTGGTTCGCCGACGACAGTCTGAGTAACTTTTTCAATTTTGTCCGATGAGGCTTCAGCCGGTGTTTGCTGCTGAACGGCGACAAGCACTGTTGATTTTTCAATAGACGGACCCTCTGTGCCGATGTCCACATGTTTGGTGGCCATAAGCCAGAAGCAGCCCTGCAGCAAAATCAGGCAGAATAAACATATAAAAAAGAAAAAGTTCTTATTGCTCTTGAGCGTTCCGATAGCCTCTAAACAATCCGTTGTTTCCAGAAGCACATCCTGTTTTTTCGAGTCGTCGGTCATTTTTCGTTCTCCTTAACTGTAATTAAGGTATTTGTTTTATGGGTATTCTAACCGTTTGAAGGTATTTTGTGCAGCAAAAACAGTTTTTGCAATATCCTTTTTTGAATGGGCGGCGGAAATAAACATCGCCTCAAAGGGGCTGGGAGCGAGATAAATCCCGTTTTTGAGCATTCCGGCGAAGAACGCCTTAAACAATTTTGCGTTGGCTGATTTCGCGTCGTCGAAGTTTCCAACCTGTTTTTTGGTAAAAAAGTAGCTCAAAAGCGACCCGATGCGGTTTATCGTCAGGGGAACAGACGCTTTTTTTGCGGCATCGAGAAGGCCGGTATGAAGCATTTGCGATTTTTCCTCAAGACCGGCATAGAATCTTTTATCTTTTATAATATTCAGAGTTGCGATTGCTGCGGCGGTCGCGAGCGGATTTCCGCTTAAAGTACCGGCCTGATAAACGGCCCCTGCCGGGGCGAGCATATTCATAATATCTTCTCTTCCGCCGACGGCTGCGCAGGGGACTCCGCCTCCGATGATTTTTCCCAGACAGGTCAGGTCAGGTCTTACTTTAAAGATTTTCTGTGCGCCCCCAAAACATAAACGAAAACCCGTGATTACCTCATCAAAAACCAAAAGGGCTTTGTTTTCATCGCAGAGTTTTCGTAAAGACCGCAGATAGCCGGGTTTTGGAAGGACAACACCCATATTCGCGGCTACGGGCTCGATTATGCAGCCGGCAATTTTTTTTTTGTATTTTTTAAAAGCCCTTGCCGCTGAATCGATATCATTAAAATCTGCAACCAATGTAAGCGATGAAAGCGATTTCGGCACGCCCGGACATAAAGGCTTTGAAAACTGAGCGGAGCCTGAGCCGGCACTGACGAGCATCGAATCGCTGTGGCCATGATAGCAGCCGGACATTTTCAGAATGTAATCTCTGCCGGTAAAAGCGTGGGCAAGACGAACCGCCGTCATAACCGCTTCCGTTCCGCTGCTGACGAGGCGAAGTTTGTCGATAGAATCAAAAGCGCCGCAAATCATTTCGCAAAGAGCCGTCTCGGCAATGGTAGGTGCGCCGAAAGAAGTTCCTTTTTTCGCAGCGGCCTGTACGGCTTTGACAACTGCCGGATGAGAATGGCCGAGTATTAAAGCGCCCCAGGAGCAGACATAATCTATATATTCATTGCCGTCGATATCGCAGATTTTCGAGCCATTGCCTTTTGCGATAAATATAGGTTGTCTATCGACAGAGCCGAAAGCTCTGACGGGAGAATTGACGCCGCCGGGCATAAAACGGCAGGCTTTGCTAAATTGCTTACGGGATTTCATTTTCTCACTATAATCGTTAAGTGCCAAAAGTGCAAATAGTTGCGGCAGGCGGCGTTTTGTTTTTTTATTGCAAACCGCGGCGGAATGCTTATACTCTGTTTTTCTTAAAATAAACACGGCTTATGCGTGTAACCCGTTTTTATTAAAGTACTTGCAGTTAGGGAAGTAAATTCTTTGACCTTTTTTGGAGAGCAATATGCATCTGGTTAAATGGTTTCGTAAGAATATGACCAAACTAATGGCGGTGTTTGTAATACTAATTATGTTCGCCTTTATTATGCCGACCCTTCTGAATCAGCTTTCCAAGCCGAGAACGCACGGGCTTGAAAACGTGATGTGGCAGTACGGCAAGGACAAAAAAATCACTATCAACGACCTGCGAACGGCCACAACGGAACTCTCAGTACTTCGCAGTTTGTTCGCAGACAGATTTCTTATGGCTCAACAGGATTTGAGGTCGCTGCTTCTGGGACATCTGCTGTTTCCGGATGTCGGCTCGTCAGCCGTACTGAACGACGAAATTAAACGGTTTTCCATGCAAAGCCGGTTTTGCATAAATCTTTCCGAAATAGACGACTTTTTCTCGCAGGCCCGCAGCAGGCCGGAACTATTCCTGATAATACTTAAAGACGAAGCCAGGCAGGCCGGCTGTGTTGTACCTCCGGAACGGGCGGGCGAAATCCTTAATATTGTTATTCCGCAAGTGACGGGAAGCCAGGTTGGCGCCGCAGAGGTCGTCAAAAGAGCATGTGTAGTCAATAATATAGCCGAGTCGGAGGCGATGACGGCTTTTGCGGATGTTCTGGCAATTATAACATACTCGAGAATTGTAAGCGACAGCGAGGACGTTACCGAGGCACAGCTCGAAAATCTGTTCGCAAAAGTGAAGGAAAAAATCAATTTTGAGGGTGTACCATTCAGGGCTGAAGATTTTCTGGACAAAACGTCTCAGCCGAGCGAATCGCAGATTGCAGCGCAGTTCGAGAAATACAAAAATTATTTTTCCGGGACAATTACGAATGATAATCCATGCGGTTTCGGGTACAAGCTGATGCCGCGAGTCGCGTTGGATTATATGATAGTGAAACTTGATGATATAAAGAAGCTGGTTGCTGCGCCTACCGAAGAAGAAGCCGAAGATTTCTACCAGCGCAATCTTGCGCGTTTTACCGAAAAGCTGCCGGTAGATGCGAACGACCCGAACAGTAAAGCCGAGGAAAGGCAAAAAAGCTATGCTGAAGTAGCTGATATTATAAAAGAAGCGCTGTACACCCAAAAAACAGGTTCGCAGGGCAGGAAAATTCTTGCCCAGGCCGTCGGGCAGGTCGAAGCCGGTTTTGAGCCGCTTGATTTTGAAAAAGCGAGCGTTGAAGACTTCAAATCCAAAGCGGGAGATTACAAAGCCGCAGCAGAGGGTGTATCGAAAGAGCATAATGTAACAATATATACCGGCAGGACGGCACTGCTCAGCGGCGAGGAAATGCAGGTTGATCGGCATATAGGGACTTTGCTGATGGCAGGTCAGGGCCGGACGCCGACAAGACTGACCAAGCTCGTTTTTGCCGTATCGCAGCTCGGCAGCGAGGCAAGCAAACTCGGACCGTTCGAACCTTCTGCGCCGAAGATGTATGTAAGCATCGGGCCGCTTACGGATACGGCGGGCAGCATAATGGCAATAGTGCGCGTTGTTGAAATAGCCGGTTCCGCTGTACCTGCGGATATCGGACTAAGCTATCAAAAAAACCTTCCGGAGATTTCTGAATCTTCCGATACGAAAGATAAAACCTTTGATTTGAAGGATAACATAATAAAAGACTGTAAAAGACTACAGGGATTTGAAATTGCCAAAACAGCTGCGAAAGAATTTATGGAAACGGTCAGGAAACAATCCTGGGATGCTGCACTGGCGAAAGTCAATGCTTCCTACGGCAAAAAAGACAAGACCGAACCGAACGATAAGACATTCGCAATTCGAACGTGGAACGGCAGCAGCAGGATTTCGCAAATGGATATAGAGTTTACAAAAATGAGAACGTCCGGTCTGGTGATCGCGAACGATATTGTCAATCAGACGATAATCTACGGCAAACTTGTTGACACGTTTTACCAGCGGTATGAAGAAATGCAGGCGAAGAATGAAACTCCGCCGACGATTATTAATTTTGAGTCTCAGCTTTCCTGTTATGTGGTAAAAAGTCTGACTCGCGACCCCGGTACGATTGAGGATTTTGCAAAAATGCGGCAGCAATTGGCTTTCCAGCAGGATTATATCAGTTCCCAGAGTACGGCAATAGAGCATTTTATGCCGGACAATATCACGAAGCGATTAAACCTCAGGGCTATGCAGGAGCCGAATAAACCCGCCAAGTCGGGCGATTTAAAAGACGCCAACGGAGTAAATCGCTGATGCGGCAAACAGCGGAAAAATTGAAACTGCCCCATCTGGGATTTCTTTTTCTTGCTGGCGTTCTCGGCTGGTGGATACCCGGGGCAGGTCATTGGGTAATCGGTCAGCCGAAAAGGGCGGCGATAATATTTATTTCGCTGACATTCGCTTTTGTGCTGGGTATTTATATCGGCTCAATTGCTGTAATCGACTTGAAAACACCCTGGTTCTGGGCGCAGATTCTCTATTCGCCTGCGACGGTATATATTGCTCATCTGAGCGGCTCGGTCTATCATCTGGATTCTTTCGGCAGACCGAGAGAAATAGGCGAAATCTATACGGCTATCGCCGGGATGCTGAATCTTTTATGCGTTGTCAATGCAGTATATATGGCTCACTGTATTAATATAAAAGAGCAAAACGAATGATGAACTGTTGTCTTGCGGGATTTTTGGCGCCTGTATATATCGGCACAACGCCGGCGGCGTTTCTGCTTGCGCTGCCGCTCATAGCCGTTATTGCGGTTGCGTATAAAGCGATAAAGCTGGAAAAGCTTGAAGTTATTACGTTTGTTCGTGAGTCGTCTATTTTATTCGGCTCGATTGTTGCCTTTATGGTTTTGACAGCGGTAATTATTTACGCAGTTATGAAGGTAATTGTAGGCTAAGCATTCACAAAGAGGGGAAAATCAGAATCGTTTTCTGAATCTCGCCGTGGGTATATTCATCAGTTTGCGGTATTTCGCGACAGTTCTTCTGGCAATATCTTTTACCCCCATCTGTTCGAGCCTCTTTTTTATCGCGTCGTCGCTGAGAGGTTTTGATTTGTCTTCGGAATCGATAACCTGCTGCATCTTTGCGCGAATCGCCTCGAAACTTTCATTTTCGCCGCTGTCGGTTTCCATTCCGCCGCCGAAAAGCTCACGCAGCGGCATAAGTCCCTGCGGAGATTGTATGTACTTGCCCGCCACCGCCCGCGAAACGGTAGCAACGTGAACGCCGACCTTGTCAGCGATTTGCGACATCGGCAGGGGCTTTAAATGCATCCTGCCCTTTTCGAAAAATTCGCTCTGATTGTCAACGATTGCCTGGCTGACTTTCAAAAGAGTCTGCTTTCTCTGCGCGATTGCGTCCATAAGCCATTTCGCCGAGCGGATGTTATCGTTAAGAAACTGACGCGCCTTTGCGTCAAATTTTCTGTCCCTTGCCATATTTGCGTAATATTCGTTTATCCGAAGCGATGGAACGTTTTTGTCCGCCAGGTAAACCTTAAATCCGCCGGCCTCGACAGGCTCGACTATTACGTCGGCCTTTATGGGATGATTTTTAACCCTGCTTATCTGAAGCCCCGGCGACGTATCGAATTTTCGCATACGCAAAATCGCCTCGTTGATGCGCTCGACATCGCAGTTCATCTTCTTTGCGATTTCCGGCAGCTTGTTCTCGAGAAGTTTATCGAGATATTTCGATACAATCTCTCTTTCGAGACTCGTATCTTCGGAAGATTGAGCCATCTGAATCAGCAGGCATTCTTTAACGTCGCGTGCGCCGACGCCCGCTGGCTCAAGCTGCTGGACGAGCTTCAATGCTTTTTCAAGGTGCTCGATACCGAAATCATTTTTATCCTTATTATGAAGCTGTTCGAGCCGGACTTTCAGGTAGCCCTTCTCGTCGATGTAATCGATGATTTGCTCGCCGGCCTTTTTGGTTTTTTCGTCCGTATCGACAAGCCGCCATTGGTCGTTGAGATAATCGTTTAAGGAAACGCCTAAATCGGGAGCGTTATTAATCGCCTCGAGTTTTCCATCGAACTCATCGTCGTTTCCAGCCCTGTGTGATGTTTCCGTGCGATACATATAATCGTCAGACTGCTCGGCGAAATCGTCCACCTTCCGAAAATCCTCTTGCTTGCCTTCATCGCCGCCGGTTCTGAAATCCTGCTGTTGAGAATCGCTCTGACTCGGCAGCTGGACGGGACTGGCTTCGCTTCTGTCCGGGTCGGGAGAAGAATTTGTTTCTGAAGTCTCTTCCTCTACTTCGAGGACGGGATTACTGTTGAGCTCGGTTTCAATTTTTTCAAGAAGCGCGAATGTGGAAAGCTGCAGGATTTCCATCGACTGAATCATCCGCGGAGCCATTTTCATCCGCTGCTCCATGCGCATCTGATTTGTCATGTCCATCTTCATACCGCTTCCGAGAAAAAATTGTGCCTAATATGCAAACTCCGTTCCAATTTACCCCCACACCAATTTGCGAACTTTAAAGCAATTAGGGGTTATCGGTAAATTTGCTTCTATTCAGCATTTATCCACCCAACCATAACGCGAATTGGTGTGGGGGCTAAGTACAAATATACCAAATTTAGGCAAAAAAAGCAATTTGATGTGTCTAAAGAAGTGGGAAATAGTGCTGTAATTTGTGAAATAACAGCGATTTGTAAATGGTTTTTATTCCAGCTCGCTCCTGCCGAGAATAGCGTCTGTAAGGATTGCGCCGCTGGCAAATTCAATCTGGCTTCCGCCGGGCAGCCCTCTGGCGAGTCTTGTAACCTTAACGCCCATCGGCTTTATCAGCGAGCTGAGATATAAAGCTGTGCCGTCGCCCTCGACGGTGGGATTAGTCGCCATAACCACTTCGCTGACTTTTCCGGCTCGCAGCCGGGTTAGTAAATGCTCAATCGTCAAATCCTGCGGCTCGACTCCTTCAAGCGGAGCGATATGTCCGCCGAGTACGTGATAAATCCATTTGCAAAGGCCTGTCTTTTCCAGCGAGATAAGGTCTCTGAATTGCTCGACGACGCAAATAATACTTTTATCGCGTTTCGCATCGGAGCAAACCGAGCATAAATCGCCCTCGGAAAGATTATGACATTGTTTGCATTGCCGGATACTGCTTTTCAGTTTGCCTATCGCATCGGCAAGGGCAAGAGCCTCGCTTTTTTCCGTTTTTAAGATATGAAAAGCCAGCCGCTCGGCTGTTTTTGTGCCTATGCCGGGCAGTTTGGCAAGCTCGTCTATCAGTTTATTAAGACTTTGCGTATATGCAGAACTCAAATTTTAAACTCCATTAAATAATGGTACAAGCTGTATTATAATATCTATCCTGTTAGATTTAAAGACAAAACTAAAACGGGGTTCGTAGTCTCTTAATTTGTTTCGGTGTACACCGGAGTATTCCCCTTTGGTGATGTAGATGTGTATTCAATCCCGATACGAGTGTATATCTTCTGCCAGTAGATAGGGTCATTCGCTCCAACACATCTACAATACTCTCCAAACGATGATGCCGTTTCGAGAGAAAGTAATTTTTTGTCTTTGCGTTCCTTGAAGGCTAACAGTTCTCCTGTAACAGGAAGGTTGCGTTTCAGGAACTCTGGAGAATCTTGCGGGAGCGTCTTGGATAATTCATTCAATTGCTCCAACTTGGCCATTAAATCATCCGGGATAAACTTGCGGAGTGGTAGGCGAGGAAGTGTACAGATTTTTATTTCTTCTGCGAACCGTTCTTTAAAACCATTCTTTTCCGCTAAAAACAAAAACATGTTGGCAAGTCGCAATTTCAGTGCGATATCAATTTGAAATACATCATATCCTTGAAGAGTAGAAATGGGTTTGTGGCAGTAGTATTCCAAGAAGTGGTTTTTCTGGTCCTCACCGTTGCTGGAAGTTTGCTCTTCTAGTAAAGCTGCGACCGTTATATTGATAATGTGTTCTGCTTCCGAGATTGTCATCGTTGCCATATAAATTCTCCTTGCTAACAATAGCCATTTCCTACTAAGAATCAATAAAAAACAGTTTTTTAATATACGGGTTTGTGTGGTAAAATAGCGTAAAAGCTAAGATATATCGGGACGGCAGGTCATAACCTGCCGCTACTTGAACCGACCCGGAAAAGACAGGTGAAATATGAGTTTAAAACCCGCAGATATTGACAATATAATCCAGTTGCTAACACAAATAACAGAAGCACTGAGTAAGACCGATTTTCTATCCCCGGAAGAACAGGAGCAATTAAACAAATACAACCAGTACGAGCTCTGGCGGAAAATAGAATTGCAAAACAGCAGGCTCGGCGTCAGGCCGTTCGATGAAAAAGAGGACGAACAACGTCGCAAGAAGGTTAGCTATGATAAAGACGTATTGGCGGCCTTGAAAAACAAATTATGGAAGGCAAAACAGGAATATATCGAATCCACTATTAAACCGCTGCAAAAAGATCTCGACCTTTTCCTAACACCACGATGGTCAGAGATATTGCAGCTCCGTACGCAAAAGCAGTTTAGTCGGGAATTGGTCGAATCCTTTATAAATACCAACATCGGTACATCAGCAAGCAGCTTGAACACACAAAAAGAGATAATAGTAAATGAGTTTGATCGCATTAAAGCAAAGTTGGAATATCTACTTGATAAGGCCGGCGGCGAAAAGGCAGAGAAAATAAAAGTACCACCAAATCTTAGTGACAGTTGTCAAACACCGGAGGAGTTAGCTGAAGCCATCGACAACCGCCTCAAACAAGGTGGAATGCGCCGTGACATATACGAACAGGGAGTCTTAAAGAAAACTGTTTATGATGACTTTGAAACTCGAAGGCTCTATGGAATCGCTCTGAGCCAGTACAACAGGATACGCAAGTCATATCCGAAGTTGCCCTTGCCTCAAATTGACACATCCGACTCGCTTTCGGCATTAGCTCAGCTTCAGCAACTATGCGCAGAATGCGATGGCAAGACAGAAAATCCAGCAGAAACAAAACAGAATGTTGCTCCTGCGAAAGTTATTAACATAAAAAACTTTAAAGGCATATTAGGAGATGTCCAAGCCGAAAATGTGCAGACTGGAGACTCTTCGTCAATTCACAAGCAGCTGGCAACAGACAAAAAACCAGAGAAGTGGTATCACAACAGGACTATTCAAAGTGCTCTAATAAGTGTTGCTGCTTTGATTTTTATATCGGTCATTGGCTGGCTTCTCAGCTATTACTATTTCAAAACTAATCTTGTACAACAGCGCGGCAACCCGAAAATACAAGCATCTAGAATACCGCAAACACCCCACAAGAGCGTAAAGCCGACCCAGACAATACAAGAGCCAGCTAAAGTTCAGAAACCACAATTGATTGGGATTGGGGATGTAGTAAATGAGCCGAACAAGAGATAGCTATAATTAAATAGGGGCCGTTGGGGCTGTTGAAAAAATCCCGCCATCGGCGGTTCCTCATTGGACGTTGAATGTTCGGTGTTCAATGCCTGCCCTGTGAGATGCCCGCAGCTATCTCATCGGGGTTGAACGTTCAATTTTAAATCTTAAATTTTAAATATTAAATATAATTCGTGTCTTAGTGGCTATTGACTGTTTTCCTCAACGTCAATTATATTAGCCTCAAGTTCGGTAAGCATATTTTTTATGACAGGACTATTGGCGGCCTCATCGATGGTTTTCGAGCTTGCCTTTGCGCCGCGGGGTTTGGGCTTTGAATGATTTTCCGAAGTTTTATTAATGAGTTCAAAACTTACTCTCAGTTTCAATCCTGTCGCCTGCCCCAAAACCTGCTGAATTGTCTCCATTCTGCCGTTGCTCTGACAGAGTTTCATTGAAAATTCATCGCTCGCGTCGAAACCAAGCGCAAGCACAGTACCGTTCAGCCGTAAAGGGACGGTTTTTTTGAGGAGTTCCGCGATTTTGACGTTTGCGTTTGATTTTACAAAATCTATGATTTTGTCCCAGTTCTGTTTTATCTGCTCGATATCTGAAACCGCATCGAGAACAGGCTTATCGGCCGGTTTTTCGGAAACAGGAATTGATTCAGACTGTTCAATCGCAGGTTTTTCAATTATTGGCTTGCCTCGACTCGCATCAGCGAGGCTGGGAGTGTTTTTTTTTAAGTTATCGGCTGGGCCGCCTGCTTTGGCGCCGAGAAGGTCTGGAATACTCATAAAATGTCCGGCCAGTGCGACTCTTAACAGTGCCGCCTCGAGCAGAGCGCGGGAATTATCGCTGTTCTTAACCGGCCAGCGGAGTTTTTCGAGAAGCGAAATATTATAAACGATAGCGGGAATATCGAAAGACGGAGCGATTTTCAAAAGCGAATCTTTTTCAGCCTGCGTAAGTATAACGAGAGATTGACTGCCGGATGTACAGGCTTTTAGAACCATCATATCTCGAAACGCCTCAATCAGATTATCGAGAACGCCTATACAACTTAGGCCCGAATTGAGCAGCGAATCGACATCTGCCAATGTCGCACCGGCATCTGCTAATCCGATTTTTTCAACAAGCCCGTAAATTTTGTCCTTGTTGGCCTGCCCGAGGAATTCTTCGAGCAGTGCGACGGTCAGTTTTCCCGTGCCGGCGCTTATGAGTCTGTCAACAAGGCTTAGCGCATCGCGCATCGAGCCGTTGGCGAGGCGAGCAAGGGCGATAATGCAATCGTCCTCGAAACCTATTTTTTCTTCCGCGAGTATTTTTTTAAGCTGAGCGATAATATCGGCAGGGCTGATATTGGAAAAATCGAATCTCTGGCAGCGGGACTGGATTGTCGCAAGGACTTTATTCGGCTCGGTCGTCGCGAAGATGAATTTGACGTGCGAAGGCGGCTCTTCGAGTATTTTCAGCAGGGCATTAAACGCCTCGGTTGTGAGCATATGCACTTCGTCGATGATATAAATCTTGAATCTCGCCCGTGCAGGCCTGTAAATTGCGTTTTGCCGAAGTTCGCGGATATTTTCTATGCCGCGATTGGATGCGCCGTCGATTTCGATAACGTCGATATCTTCGCCGCTGTTTACAGCGGAGCAGCTATCGCATTTAAGGCAGGGTTCGGTTGTCGGCTTGTCGGACGCAAGGCAGTTAAGCGATTTGGCGAGGATTCTCGCCATTGTGGTTTTGCCGACTCCTCGGGTTCCGGTGAATAGATACGCGTGAGCTACTCGGCCGGAGTTTATAGCGTTTTTGAGTGTCTGCGAAATGGCGTTCTGGCCGACTACGTCGTCGAACCTTTGCGAGCGGTACCTTCTTGCCAGCACTGTATAAGCCATTTTTTCTCCGAAAAAAACCTGCCAAAACCATCATAAAGCCAAAAACCCGATTAGTCAAATTGAATTGTTTTAGACTCTTTAAGCTTGTTATTTTTGGGACAAACGATACAATAAACTCGGCCGGGGCCCAGGCTATCCGAACCCACGAATCTGGTCAGGCGCGGAAGCGAGCAGCCATAAGCGGTCGTTTTGATGTGACTGGCAAACCCTGGCCTTATTTGGGTTAGCAGCGAAAATTAATAGTGCAGGGGATGTATTATGAAAGTAAAAATTGATGATAGTTGTACAGCCTGCGGATTGTGCGTGGATACCTGCCCGGAAGTTTTCCGGATGGGAGACACTGTTGCTGAAGTTATCGTCGAACAGGTGCCGCCGCAATTCGAAGAGGCCGCCCAGCAGGCAGCCGATGAATGTCCCGTAGAGTCTATCGCGGTTGAGTAGTTTTCTACAGACCGGTACCCTTACTCGACATTCAACCTGCGGAAATGCACCCAGTCTTTAGCAGACCAGTAGTGCCAGTCGGCACGGCCTTTTATCGTAGCTACAGGAACAGGACCAAAGGCTCTGCTGTCTTTACTGGAATTCCTATTGTCGCCAAGAACGAAACAATTGTATTTCGGGACTGTAATCTGGGCAAAGCTATGCGGCGTCTGGTCATTGGAAGGTTTGGCTAAGAAGATTTTATATTTAACTCCGTTATTTATTTCGTAAAATAAATCTCCGCGTAAATCTTCGCCTTTAATCTTTATCTTTATGCTGTCAAATTCCGATTGCGGCAAAGGCTGGCACTGGAGCATTTGGCCGTTTATGTAAAGCTGATTATCTTTCATCTCTACAGTATCGCCGGCAATTGCAACGATTCTCTTTATATAATTCTGTCCCCTCTTTTCAGGATTAACGAAAACTGCAATATCTCCTCTCTTCGGCTCAGTTGTTCGGTATGCTGTCTTATTAGCTAAAATTCTGTCGCCTGGAATAATCGCAGGATAATTTGAGGCTGTGGGTACTATGAATGCCTCCATAATATTACTTTTGATATAAGAAGCGCTCCCAATAGTACCGCTGCCGCCGCCCATAAGAATCAAAAGCAAATAAACATACCACCTGTTATACTCCTTGAGTTCGTAATTGCAGCCGACGTGTTTTACCAGGTATATCGAATCAATGATGGCGATAAGCTGTATAATTCCGCCAAACACAATCAAACCTATTGCAGTCAATATTAAAGCAAGCGAGTTTTTAAACATGAGCACCATAACTATTAAAGATATAGGCAGGGTATTCAAGATGCTCAAAAGCAATCCCCTGATTAATTTCCCGCAATATACCTGTCCAAGTCCGGGTAAAATTAATGAAAGCATTACAGCTATCCAGGTATGCCTTTTATTTTTGGTATTTGTAATTGTCTCAGCCATTTGTCACCTCTTAAGCTAAAATCATAAAAACCATATACATTACTCTGACTAACCCGATTAATGCGCCAATAGCTATTAAACCATTTTTCATAATACTGTGAGCAGAGATGATATCTATAAGCTGCTGTATATCGAACCATCGCGGCCGCTGCTTGTATTGATATATTTGATTCATAACCTTGTCGGGAAAAGAACCGCTGATTTGGACCTGACTTTTTTTCTCTAACCAGATTTCGTAAAGTTTTTTCTTATCCATTAAATTTCCCAATCCAAACCTAAAGCTTTTGCAAGTTTCTTTTTGGCCCTGTGCAATCTTGTTTTGACAGTGCTGACTCCGATATTCTCAATCTGCGATATTTCTTCGTATGGCAATTTTTCAAATTCAGCGAGAACAAAGGCGGTTTTTTGATTGCGCGGCAAAGCATTTAAACATCTGTCAAGTTGGCTGAAAAATTCCTATTGCTCAAGTATATCAGGAGCCTTTTTTTCGCCGGCAACCTCCGATAGTTCATCTATCAACTGCACCTTCTTCTTTTTAATCGCGTTCAAACTTTTATTCCGGGCTATAGTGAACAGCCAGGTTGAAAATTTGCTTTGTGCACTATCAAAGGTTTTTAATTTTTTAAAAGCCGCGAAAAACACTTCCTGTGCGATATCCTCGCAAATATGTCTGTCGCTGATAATATTCCCTATCATTCTTATCACCGGCTTTTGATGCTCCTCTACGAGCAATCTAAAAGACTCGGTGTCGCCATTGACAACATTTTTAATAATCGTTTGTTCGTCAATCATCCGGTTATCCAGGATTTGTAATTGCTTTACGGCAGGTTATACAATTGCCGACTGCAAAAGTTCCCATAAATCTTGTCATTTTTCAGGAAATGTCCATAACACAAGTATCGTCAAACACTTAACGAGAGCGGTTAATTGCCGGAAAGTTCTTTGCTTCGTTTTGCAGCGGCGGTTAAAGCCTCTTGCACCGTTTTTTCAAAATTTCGTTTTGAAAAAACTTTCATCGCAGCCTCAGTTGTGCCGCCGGGGGATGTAACATTCTTTCTTAGAATATCCGGCGTTTGTCCATTTTTTAAAGCTTCAACGGCAAGCAATCCCGCCCCTTTGGCGGTCTGCAAAACAAGTTTTTCGGCAAGTTCTTTCTTAAGCCCAAGTTTTTGAGCCGCTTTTATCATCTCCTCCATCAGCAAAAAGAAATACGCAGGCCCTGACCCGCTGACTGCCGTTACCGCATCAATGAGTTTTTCGTTATCAACCATTACAGCAAGACCGACAGCGGAAAATATTCGCACAACCTGTCCCAGTTTGCTCTTTGCTTTTTTAGTCGCGTATATCGCTGCTGCGCCCTGACCGATTAAGGCAGGTGTATTAGGCATTACCCGGACGACAGCGACACTATCGAGAATTTTTTGAATCCGCTTTGTTGTGATGCCCGCGGCAATGGAAACGATTAAAAGATTTTTACCAACGGCATCTTTTATTTCGTTTAGAACATCCCGCATATTCTGAGGCTTAATACTCAAAACGAGTATGCCAACCATCTTTGCGAGTTTACAGTTATCGGCGGATTTGACTTTATATTTTTTACAGACAGATTTGACCTGCTTTGGCCGAACATCGCTGATAAGTATATCTTTAGATTTGTAAACTTTGGCGTCAATAATACCTTTGATTATCGCCTCGGCCATATTGCCGGCGCCTATAAAACCAATCTTCGCCATATATAACTCCTTGCTATAAATACGCTCTGTCATTCTGAACGGAGCCCCTTAGAGGCGCAGTGAAGAATCTCGTTATAAATAATAAAAATTTCTTTTTCATATGTTTGAATTTCCTTATAATTTTAACTGAAAAATTACCAGTTTGCAAATGTATAAGAAAGGATAAAAAATGCAGAAAAAAGCCGATTATGTCCAGGCAATCAAGACCAAATACCCCGAACCAATAGTAATAGCGGTTGTAAAGGACGCCAAAGGCAAAGCCAACCCCGTAACTATCGGCTGGAGTATGACCGCAAGCGGCGAGCCGCCTATGATGGCAATCGCACTTAAGCCCGAAAGATATTCGACGGAGGCCATAAGGCAAATCAAGTGCTTTACGATAGCGTATCCAAATCAGGAGATGTCGAAAGAGGTTATGTTTTTCGGTACGCACAGCGGGATAAATACCGATAAATTCGCCGAAACCGGCACCAAATACAGCCCTGCTGAAAAAATAGACTCGATGATTATTGACGATGCGGTTGCTAATTTCGAATGTACTCTCGAAAGCGAGCATACAGCCGGCGACCATATAATTTTCGTAGGCCGAGTCGTTGCCTGCCACGTAAACAGCGAATCAAAAGAGCGCCTTTATGCTGTAGGCCCAAATCGTAAGCTCGGCGGAGTCCGCCCTCTGTCATTCTGAACGGAGTGTCGGAGCCGAAGCGCAGACCCCAGCGTTTAGTTTTCTTGCCGCAGCGAAGGAAACTGCAGGGGAAGAATCTCGTTTCAGGTTGATTTTGCAGCAACGTGGTAAGAAAATCAAATATCAAAAATAAAAAATCAAAGTGATTTTTCAAAAGACCCACTGGGCCTAGTTTAGTTAATCTAATTTTGAATAAGGATTATAATGAAGGAAATCATAAATTGTATTATTTGGAAAAAAAAGCGGTCTGCGTATACTATCCCATCTTGAATCAGCAATATCTCTTTCCATATTTTTCAAACCAAATGTAGCCAGAAATTGTCTATGATGTGGTGATAAATCTAATGCTGTTCCAAAACATTTTCCCCCAGTGTTATTTTCTTTTAATAAATTTGCTCCACCCTCAAGAAAAAGGCGATTCATATTGGTCTCGTCATATCCAAACCCTAAAAAATATATTCTTGCTGCCTGTAGTAAAAAGTTTCGT